>CAKMKG010000014.1 GCA_927441425.1 uncultured Bacillota bacterium
GGATTTCCGGACGATCCGTAACGAGAGCAACCTGATTAAAAGAGATACCGGTTGCGTATTTCCACTTCATACCGTTATCGATACCGATCAAAGCCGGTGCAGGTCCCATAAATCCGAAATCAACTTCGCCTGCCAGCATACCTTCTCTGATGGGAGTTGGGCCGCCGTATTGCTTCCAGTTGATTTTAACTCCCGGCAAAGCCTTTTCCAGCAGCTTCTGCTCTCTCATAATCTGCAGCGGCGCATAAGCGATACCGAATTGCTCGGCAATGTTAATTTCTTTTGTATTATCTTTTGTGGCACAGCCGGCCAGCGACAGAAAAAACATGGAGAATAGGATGCAGGCGGTTAGACTGCGAATCAATGTGCCAGTTATTTTATATTTTTTTAAATCGTAAATCATTATAAAACCTTATATAAATTATGCCCTTTCTCATCCAATATCTGCAGTTTCCTCTGAAACTGATCAATGGATGCACCTATGGAACCGCGGCCGGAGTCGGACACAAGGACACAATGTCCAAATCGAGCAGTTGCATTTTCAATTGATTTTATTTCTTCTCCCGGCTGATAATTATAGCCCGCATCAATCACATGATCAAGGCCAAGCAGTTCCTCGAGGGGCGTGATTGTCGAAATAACTCCTTCATCTGCGAACATAAGCTGGACAGAGGCCTCAACACTTGACCTAGAGCAGTCAAAATCCTGTAAAGGAGTCATATCGACTTCCATGCCCAGAGCGGTTCGGAAAACAGCATTCAATATGTGGAAGCCGCTGATGCAGGGGATTATCACATCCTCAAAAGCACCTCCGATTCTGGCAGCAACCTCATTTACCATGATTCCCTTATCTCCGATGAGCATCTGGATATAAAGGGGACCACTACTAAGATCAAAGGCTGTCACGATTTTTTCGGAGATTTCTTTGATTTCCTTATAGTTACCCATATGGCGGCTTGGGAATCTGTGGGATGTACAAATGCCGATATGGATGGGATCCTGCAGTAAGATACGGTCTGTTATCGTCAGTATGGTCAGTTGGGATTCATGGATCCAGCCGCTTACAGTAATTTCATCCGATGGATAGTATTCCTCCAGCAGTGCTTCTTTTTCCCTCGAAAACGAAAGAGTCTGATCAAGGTACTGAAAGACGAGGGCTTTATCCTCCAGGCGATAAACACCGCGCTGACCCTGAGAATCCAAAGGCTTCAGAACAATCGGAGATGAGAGCGCACTGAAATCGTCAAGAGTGGACCCTTCGTGGATTACCGCATAGTTTGCAGCGGGTATCTCATTGGCTTGAAATATGGCCTTCATGATTTTTTTATTCGTTACTGCTTTTGCTTTCTTGGGGCTGATTGGGGAAGGCAGATCCAGAGCGTCAGCTACGAGGGCTGCAGTCAACACGGGCTGGTCGGTGCCCATGGTCATGACTCCGTCAATCCCGATTTCTTTTGCTGCACGGATGCAGCCCTCTGCATCGAAGGTACTGACCTGTATGAGGCGATCCGCGTAGCGGCCGGCGGCGGGTGTTTCCGAATAATCGGCTACGATTACCTCATATCCCAGTGATTTACCATATAGAACAGCATTCTTCTGGCAGTTGGATCCGCCAAGAACCAATATCTTTTTCATAGTCTCTCCAGATTAAACCAAATTCAGCTTATAGGTGATGAAAAGCTTCCAATATACCAGCAGCAGTTTGCCGATATGATAGCTGGAACGTCCGCAGAGTCTGGCAACATACCCATAGGGTACATTGGCAGCCCGTATAGGATACCGGAACGCTTCTGCCGATAAATAGAAATACTTTTTTTCGGACTTAGCGATTTTCATGGCAAGGGCGTAAGTCATGATGCGAAATGCACTTACTTTTATTCCGGGCGGCTTATTGGTAAAGCTATCAAACAACAGATCCCGGAAGCGGCTTCCCAGACGCCTGAAAGCGGACGGTGCGGGTTTGCGGGAATTGGCCTCCACAGCCGGAACGGCATAGACCAGATCATAGCCCGATTCTATTTTTTCAATCAGCTTCGGAATTACGTCTACCGGATTTTGAAGATCGTCGTCCATGGTGATGACGTAATCACATGGTTCGGATATCCTTTTCAGACCGGTAAGCAAGGCTGCCTGCTGCCCTTTGTTTTTTGGTACAAAACAGGAATCGATATTCGGAAAATCCTTTGCCAGAGCTAAGATGATATCTCTGGTATTGTCCAAGCTGGCATCATCGATCAAAATAATACGAACCTGATAACCGACGAGTTCCTTTTCGAGCTGTTCCACCAGTAGACGGATCGATCCGGCTGCATTATAAGTCGGAATGATAATACTGATTAAGTTACTCATTCTATTTCTCTCACGCGCTTCATTAGAAAATCGGTGACAATTTCGCAATCGGTTCTTGTCATTTCAGTATGGATTGGCAGTCTCAGGAGGGTCGCATATACGGAAAAGCAATTCGGGAGATCCATCGCCGAATACCCCATCGCCCTTCCGAAATCGGAAAGGTGCAAGGGAATAAAATGTGTCCTGACATCAATGCCGTCGGCAAGCAGACCGTTCCTTAAAGCATCTCTCGTCTCGGAATCGTTACAATTGATGTAATAGATATGATAATTAGGGGTGGAATATCCGGGTACATTCATAAGGCTGACCTTACCCTCCAACTGTTGGGCTGATGCGGTTAAAATCTCATGATATGCGTCGAAGACTGCTTTCCGTTTTTCAGTAATTACTTCATAATCAAGTAACTGGGCGTACAGCAGAGCGGCACAAGCTCCGCTCATCATATAGTTGGAACCTGCACATTGCCAGGAATAATCGGACAATTTTTGCTTGTAAAACTGTGCTTTATTTGTTCCGTTATCTCTTATGATTTCCCCTTGATCCATATAGGATGGATCTTTGCAGAGAAAAGCACCCCCCTCACCGCAGGAAAAGTTCTTTGTGTGATGAAAACTATATGCTCCAAAATCGCCGATTGTGCCCAAAGGTTTATCCGCATACAAACTATGAACGGCCTGGGCTGCATCTTCAATGACGCCAAGCTGATGATCCCCTGCGAGGGTCATCAGCTGATCCATATTGCAGGAAATCCCTGCATAATGGGTCGGAATGATCGCTTTTGTTCGTTTGGTTATTTTAGAGGCAGCAGCTTCAAGAGAAATATTTTTCGTCATCAGATCGACATCGCAGAGAACCGGGGTGCCTCCACATTTCATCACCGCATTGGCAGCAGATGGGAAGGTATAGGAAGGAATGATCACTTCATCTCCGGGGGCTAAAGCGAGGAGCTGAACTGCCAGTTCCAACGCTGCGGTAGCTGAAGGCGTAAATAATAGTTCTTCAATACCGAGGCTCTGCTTCCAGTGTTTCTTCAGTAAATTTGTATATTTGCCGTCGGTGGAAAGGAAGTCCGCAAGTAATGCATCCTCCATAAAACCCAATTGCTCTTTGGGTTGATATCTTTCATAAAAATTGACAATCATAGCATTCACACTCAATTTTACAAGGCGGTAATTGGTAAACCTAATCATAATATATCTGTATTTGGATTGTCAACCTGTGTTATAGGGAAGGCAATCTTTGAGGGGTGGATTCGACACAGATCCCATGTTATAATGAACGCAATTATTGAGATTCAGTTTCACTGTAGGGAAGCGTTCATTGCATCACCCTTACGGACATGATGGTGATATAATGATTCCATTGATTTATGCGGCTTCGCCGTAAGGAAGGAATCATTGCATCATGCTACAAAGCCATAGTGCATGATTAAATGAATACAAGACAATCTGGGAGGATAACATGAAGATACTGATTGCCGGAGGGGCAGGCTTTATCGGCAGTAATTTCTTATATTATTTTCTTGAAAAGCATAAAGAATGGGAAGTTGTATGCCTTGATAAATTAACCTATGCAGCGAACATGCATACGCTGGATCAAGCGCTCCAAAACTCAAGATTTAAATTCTTAAAGGGGGACATTGCAGATAAGGATTCTATATTTGATGTGTTTCGCGATGAAAATTTTGATGTTATCATCAATTTTGCCGGGGAAAGTCATGTCGATAAGTCCATTGAAGATTCGGCTGTTTTCTTAAAGAGCAACCTTATAGGAACGCAGGTATTGATGGATGCATCCAGAAAATTTCAGGTTAAGCGCTACCATCAGGTTTCAACGGATGAGGTTTACGGAGATCTTCCCTTAGACAGGCCGGATTTATTATTTACGGAGGCCAGCGTAATTCAGGCCTCTAATCCTTATGCGGCATCAAAAGCCGCCGCCGACTTGCTGGCACAATCCTATTTCAGGACCTACCGTTTTCCGGTGACCATATCTAGATGTTCCAACAATTACGGTCCATATCAGCATCCGGAGAAGCTGATTCCCTCTATGATCATAAGGGCCTTAAACAATTACAAAATGCCCATATACGGGGAAGGTGTTAATGTTCGGGATTGGCTCCATGTTTATGATCATTGCACCGCACTTGATCTGATCTTGCATCAAGGTGAGGTCGGAGAAGTGTATAACATAGGCAGAAATAATGAAAGAACAAATCTACATGTTGTAAAGAGGATTCTGAAAGAATTGGGAAAGCCGGAAGCGTTGATCGAATATGTGGAGGATAGACCGGGCCACGACTTGCGATATGCCATCGATTCCACAAAAATGAAGAATACCCTTTCCTGGGAGCCGTCGATCCGATTTGAAGACGGTATCGTTGATACGATTCGCTGGTACCGGAACAATCAGGACTGGTGGAGGGATATGGTAGGAGTGCTGTGTGATGAATAATTTGGAATTGATAAGAATAGACTGCCTGGGAGATATGTGTCCCATCCCGATCATGAAATTGATGAAGCTAGAAAGCGAGCTCACCAAGGGGAAGCAAATTCTGCTGATCACCGATCACAGCTGTGTCTCGCAATCCGTTAATAATTATTGCAAGTCTCATTATTTCAAGGTCGAGATTCTGGAACCGGTGAATGGGATATGGGAATTTTATATCAATTTATGAAATTAACAGAACGTTTCATCAACGATACTTTCGAAATAGTCGAGGACGTCTGCAGGGGTATCCAGTGAATCTTCTTTTTTCTTAAAGATCATATGAAGATCATAGTTAACCTGAAAGCCAGGAATTTCTACGAGTTTCAACTGTTTTAAATAGATTTCCTTCTTGATGGACATGTAGGGAAGGATTGCGAATCCAAGATTTGCGATTACGGATGCTTTCAATGATTCTGTCGAGTCGAGATTCATTAAAACATTAAAATCACCGATATCGTGACCTGCTTTTTTTAATGTTTGGTTTATTATTCTTTGAGAACTGAAGTGATCTGTCATAGTGATCATGGGATATGTTTTCAGCTTGTCCAGTGTAATGGTATTCTCTTTATAGAACTTTTCCGAGCATACCAAATATCCCTTGTCGGTATAGATATGCTTACAGACCAAATCCGGATTATTGACCGAGCTTACGATAAATCCGACACTTCCTTTCTCTTCCGAAATTTTTCGAACCACTTCGTTGGAAGACATCGTTGAAAGCGTAAAATTGAACTTCGGGAATTTTTCATTCATCTTATGGATGCTACAAGGCAGGGCATACTGTCCGACCACATAAGAAGCAAAGATTCTAACTGTGCCGCTGTAATGATTTAGGGACTTTATTTCCTCCAGCATGTTTTCATAGACCTCGATGATTTGTTGGAAATATTTATAAACAACCTTACCACCGTTGGTCACTTCGATACCGCGGTTACTACGATCCAAAAGACGAACGCCTATTTCTTCCTCCAGCTTCCGCATTTGCTGACTTAAGGCTGGCTGAGATAGGTGGCATTCTTCTGCAACTTTTGAAATGCTTTTTTCCGATGCTATTTTATGGAAAAGTATGAGATGATCAATTTGCATATCCGATCCTCCAAAAATTACATAAGCGTTTTTGTCATAAATACTTGTTATATTGTATAACCAGATGGTATATATAATCAAGTATTTTATATGCTATAATCCATATGTAAACTGTCAAAAACTTAACAAACATTACACGTAAAAGGAGGTACCTATGTCAGAAGAAATTAAAAGTATTCAACGATCTGGTACTCGAGCTCCTAGAAAACCAAAGAAAAGTCAAATACCATACGGAATTGCCCTTGTGATCGTTATTATTTTGATCGGGGTTGCTCTTAGTTATAAGTCTGGCAATCTTGCCATGTTTTGGATATTTGGCATCGGGTTTGGCTTTGTTCTCCAAAAATCGAGATTTTGTTTTACCGCATCTTTTCGAGATCCTTGGATTACTGGGAGCACATCGATCACAAAGGCTGTTTTGATCGCTTTTGCCATAACTACCATCGGTTTCACTGCGATAAAATATGGTGCCTTTGTCAATGGGCTGCCGATTCCGGGGATGAATTATGTCGTTCCGATCAGTTTTGCAACTGTTGTAGGAGGCATTCTGTTTGGAACGGGGATGGTAATTGCCGGAGGCTGTGCATCCGGTACTCTGATGAGAGTCGGGGAAGGCTTTATGATGCAGATGCTGGCCCTGGTGTTCTTTATAGTCGGGTCACTTCTGGGAGCATATCATTTTGGCTTTTGGAAAATCAATTTTATCTCAAATGGTCCTAAAGTATTCATGCCGGACTATTTCGGCTGGTTTGGTGCTGTTGTAATACAATTTTTAATCATAGGCTGCATCTATGTTGCGGCAGACTTATGGCAGAAAAAGAAGATGGGCGCATAACGCGGAAAGGATTATTAAAATGAAAGAATATACAATAGATTGCTTGGGTGAGGCTTGTCCTGTTCCTCTTATGAAAACAGAAAAGAAAATCAATTCAATTGAAGTCGGAGATGTGCTGATCGTTCAGATCGATCACAGCTGCGCAATGAAGAATGTGCCTGAATGGGCCAGAACCCAGGGATACAATGTTGAAATCGACGAAGTTGCCGATGGCGAATGGGAAGTCGTAATTGAAAAGACAAAATAACAATTTCAGAAGCGATTTAACTTCCAGAAAGGCGGTGACGCAAGTTGAAAATAATTTGGGAAAAGCTTGAGAAAAATCAATATTACACAGCCATCTTTAAAAATCCATTTACATATGTAACGGGTGCGATATTGCTCTCTGTGCTGCAAATCGCGCTTCTTGCTTCCTCGGGAAACCCATGGGGTGTTTCGGGAGCTTTTGCCAACTGGGGTGCATGGATATTTGAAGCGGTAGGCGGAAGCGTTGATAAATGGTTTTACTTCTCCTCTGAGGGGGCACAAAACACCTTGAAAGGCGGATTTTTAAACGATACGGGTTCCATCCAAAACGCAGGAATTATTATAGGAGCTCTGGCGGCTACGTTGCTGGCATCTCAGTTTAAACTCAAGAAAATCAAATCGGTTAAGCAAGTGATTGCTGCGGTTTTAGGTGGATTGCTGATGGGTTACGGCGCGAGATTAGCCTTTGGCTGTAATATCGGAGCATTATTCAGTGGGATTGCTTCTCTATCCTTATCCGGTTGGGTCTTTGCACTGGCCTTACTGGTAGGTGCTTTTATCGGAAGCAAATTGTTGGCGAAGTTTTTTATGTAAATTGAATCAGCAAATATATCAAAAGGGGAAGCTATTCGGCATACCCCTTATCTTCTTATAGAACAAAAAATATGGAAGGAAACAACATGGAAAAGAAAGTCGAGAAGTACGATGTAGTTATCATCGGCGGCGGAGCCGCAGGCTTGACTGCAGGGATCTATTGCGGCAGAGCCAGATTAAATACATTATTAATAGAAAAATCTTTGGTCGGCGGACTGGCCACCTATACCAATGAAATTGAGAATTACCCCGGGTTCCCCGATGGTTCCACTGGGCTTGGTTTGATGGATCTATTTCAAAAGCAGGCAAAGAAATTCGGCGTAAAATTCAAGCTGACGGATGTCAAGGGAGTCACATTGAAGGGCGATACAAAAATTGTGGAAACATTTCGAACGGATTATGAAGCAAAGGTTGTGATTATCGCTTCCGGTGGAAAGCCACGATTAACCGGTGCTAAAAATGAAGATTTATTCCTGTATGATAAGGGAATCTCCTTCTGTGCAACCTGTGATGCTGCGGCAAATACGGGCAAGACCATCATGGTAATCGGCAGCGGAGATGCCGCAATCGAAGAGGGTATGTTCCTTACAAAATTTGCAGACAAAGTAATCGTATCGGTGATGCATGATGAGGGTATCATGGACTGCAACGAAATTGCAAAAGGCCAGGCTTTGGATAATCCAAAGATGGAGTTCATCTGGAACACCCTGCCGGAAGAATTCGTCGGTGAAGAGAGACTGAATTCCGTCGTGCTGAAGAATACGAAGACAAATGAAAAGATCAAGGTTGATGTTGATTCCTGCTTCTTATTCATCGGCTATCTTCCGAATACGGAAATCTTCCGGGAGCAGATCGAACTGAACAGACCCGGTTATGTGATCACCAATGAGAAGATGGAAACCAATCTCCCGGGCGTTTTTGCAGCAGGAGATGTGAGAGATAAATTTCTCAAGCAGGTCGCCACAGCAGTAGGCGATGGAGCCATTGCCGGATATGGAGCTGAAAAGTATATTGCAGAAAGCGAAGTGTTCAAGGACCAGATCATGGGTGGAGACCTTCCGGGAATCGTGCTCCTTTGGAATGCCGTATCTCCGGAATGCAGAGCCCTGCTTCCTGTGATTGAAGCTTTTGAGGAACTGTATAAGGATAAAGTTAAGGTTACAAAAGTCGATGTCTATAAGTCAAAGGGATTGGCCGACAGATTGGGAGTAGACGAAACTCCAGCAATTGTATACATAAAGAATGGTAAAATCGAGAATACGCTGGTATCAGGCATTACATTGGAAAATATTGAATCATTACTTTAAACATTGCAGAAAGAAATAATAAGTAGACATCCCTGGGCAAGGGTGCTTCAAGGCGAAGATGATAGGATTATCCTATCATCTTTGTGCTTGTTAGGAATAGCATAGTTTTTGCTTTATGGTATAATACAACTAGGTTAGGGGGAGCGCATGTTGCATTGCTTTGCCAGTTATAGGCTCTGCTGAAAGCGATCCTATTTGTGCCGTCAGCGGCAGCAGCGAAATGGAGGTTAAGATGAAAATCGTTATTATTGGTGCAGTTGCTGCTGGAACTTCAGCAGCCGCAAAAGCAAGAAGAAACAGGGAGGCTACTGGGCATTCAAATCGTTGGATTTGAAACGGAATAAAAACAAGTATTCTTGAATGATTGGAAGGAAGGAAAGTTGGAAAAGTATGATACAGAGTAATCGATTTGACGATTTTGCAGGCGAACAAAAACAGGAGAAAGATTTCATGAAGAAAATATATATAGAACCGACTTCAAATTGCAATCTTTCTTGCAAAATGTGCTCCAGAAACGCATGGTTTGATGAAAAGGTTGGAGATATGGATATGGAACTTTTTTATAAAATCATGGACGAAATAGAAATAACAGATTCGATTGAAACCATATTTTTTGGCGGAATTGCAGAACCATTTGCAAACAAGAATATTATGCCGATGCTGAACAGGGCAGCGCTGACAGGGAAAAAGGTTGAGATCATAACCAATGGAATGTTACTTGATGAAGAAATAATTACAAATCTTCTATTGTTAAAGATTGATACTCTATGGGTTTCCATTGATGGCGCAGATGAGAAAAGCTATGAAGAGATAAGGCTTGGCGCCAGTTATTCAAAAGTGATCGAAAACTTAAAATGCTTTAATGCCCGCAAGATTAAATTAGGAATGAAAAGCAAACTAGGGTTGACCTTTGTGGCAATGAAAAGCAACATTCATCAGTTACCAAGCTTGATATGGCTTGCTAATACCCTTAGAGCATGCGAACTTAAGGTTTCGAATCTAATCCCTTACGATAAACAAATGATTGATGAAGTTCTGTATTCAAGAGGAATCACCAGTGAAAGCTCGTCAGAACGATCATTCAATATCAGAAATAACGATTTATCGATAATAAATAGTCCTATCATTAATATACCAATCATGGATTTTTCAAATCCAGAAGTAAAAAGTTTGCTTGGCGATATTTTTCAGTATTCCAATTTGCTGAGAATCGGTGAAAACAATATCATCAGAAAAACCGATCACTGTAAATTCATTGATGATAACAGCCTGTTTATACGTTGGGATGGAGAAGTGAGCCCCTGTATGGCCCTTCTTCACAATAACGTTACATACTTGTCAACGACAGAGAGGCGAATTACCCACTGCTCTTTTGGCAACGTGAAAGAAATGAGACTGATTGATATTTGGAATGGTGATGAATATATTAATTTTAGGAATAGAGTGAGAGAATTTGCATATTCTCATTGTACCATTTGTGGGCATTGCAACTATGTAGAAGAAAACAAGGAAGATTGTTTTGGGAATACTTTTCCGACGTGCGGGGGCTGCGTATGGAAGGAAGGTTTTGCGAGATGTCCATAATATTATAGAGCCAATTAGACGACGAGGTGGTTTTCGCCACCTCGTTTTTTTGAGCAAATTTACTTTTGATATTCAATTTTACCTGGAACAGTCGGCTTAACAAAGAATTAACAAAAAGTTAACGATATAAACATTTACATATCAGAATATCATGATATAATAAGCACATAAGAAATCGATTAATCCCATTAGGAGGAAAAAGAAATGAAATTGATAAAAAACAAAATGGTTTTAGTTATTGTTCTCGTTATATCAATGCTTGCTTTTGTAGGTTGCGGAAGCAGCCAGACCGGAGACAGTGAAACAGGTTTATCCGGTGAAATCAGAATTGACGGTTCGTCAACCGTGTTCCCGATCACAGAAGCGGTAGCAGAGGAATTTATGACAGAAAACCCTGATGTAAAGGTGCCGGTTGGTGTATCCGGTACGGGTGGTGGATTCCAAAAATTTATCGCACAAGAGACGGACATCAATGATGCCTCCAGGCCAATCAAAAGCGAAGAAGCGGAAGCTGCAAAAGTTGCAGGAGTCGAATACGTAGAATTAAGTGTCGCTTTCGATGGATTGTCGGTACTGGTGAATCCGGAGAATACATGGGTTGATTATTTAACCGTTGAAGAATTAAACAAAATCTGGGCGCCAGGCAGTGCCGTTAAAACGTGGAACGATGTAAGATCAGAATGGCCGACAGAGGAGATCAAATTATATGCTCCGGGCACAGATTCCGGTACGTTTGATTACTTCACAGAGGAAATTAATGGAGAAACAGGTGCAATCAGAAATGATTTCACTGGCAGCGAAGATGACAATGTACTGGTACAAGGAATTGCGGGAGACAAAAATGCACTGGGATTCTTTGGATATGCATACTATGAAGAAAATCAAGACAAGCTCAAGATCGTACCGATTGACAGCGGAAGTGGTCCCGTTACACCTTCATTTGAGACAATCAAAGATGGGAGCTACTCCCCTCTGTCAAGACCATTATTCATTTATGTAAATAAGGCATCCCTTGAGAAGCCTGAAGTGAGACGATTTGTTGAATACTATTTGGAAATCGCGAAAGACATTGCGCAAGAAGTTGGTTTTGTCACACTTCCAGATGAAGAATATGAAAATGGATTAAACTTAATTAAATAGTTTCTTTTTACAGTATAGAGGCGTTTTCTTCCCTTTCTTAAACGCCTCTATACAAATCATAGGCTAAATGGTAGGCAATGAATTGATACCTTCCGACTTAAACGGCCTATACTATTGCAATACCAGAGGAGGTCAGGTCAGCGATGAGAACCTTGCATAAATCAAAGAATAAGTATAACTTAAAAGAGTCAATCATCGTTAAGATATTATATGTGTTTGCCAGCATATCAATTTTAACTACGATTGCAATCGTAGTTACTTTACTGGAAGAAACGATTGTGTTCTTTCGAGAGGTTTCTATCATAGAATTCTTTACAAGTACGAAATGGACACCGACGTTGCGGCCACAGAATTTTGGTGTTTTGCCACTGCTTACGGGTACTATGATGATAGCCGTAGGATCCTGTATTGTAGCCTTGCCTATGGGGTTGGGAAGTGCAATTTACCTGAGTGAATATGCACCTAAAAACGTACGTAAAACCGTGAAACCCATACTGGAGATATTAGCGGGGATACCATCTATCGTATATGGTTTTTTCGCATTGACATTTATTACGCCTCTCTTAAAGACGATCTTGCCGGAAACCCAAGTTTTTAATGCGGCTAGTGCAAGTATCGCTATGGGGATTATGATTATACCCATGGTAGCATCATTAAGTGAAGATGCGATGATGGCCGTTCCAGATTCGATCAGACAAGCAGCATATGCGCTAGGTTCGACAAGACAAGAAGTTGCACTAAAAATTGTTGTCCCGGCCACATTGTCAAGCATAGGCGCGGCCTTCGTACTCGCTTTTTCGCGTGCAATAGGTGAAACGATGATTGTTGCCATTGCGGCAGGGCAAAGCCCTGTATTCACATTAAATCCCCTTGACAGCATCCAGACAATGACCGGTTTCATGGTGAATATCAGTTTGGGGGATATTCAGCAGGGGACCATAGAATATAAAACCGTATTTGCAGTAGCAGCGTTGCTGTTTGCAATTACATTTGTGATGAATATGACGGCGAAAGCAATTGTTAATAGATATAAAGAAGAGTATTGATAGAGACTGAGGGAACGGAAATGAGAGATAACAATATTTCATCTAGAAAATTAAAAAATGCAGTTTTTCACGGAATCGTCCTTGGAGCAACTGGCTTCGGTATCGTGGCATTAATCTTACTGCTAATGCAGGTATTCAGAACAGGGCTCATGTGGCTGGACTGGGATTTTATCTTAAGTATGCCTTCTAGATTTCCAGAGAAAGCAGGGATTTTATCCGCCCTCGCAGGAAGTATATGGACAATTGGGTTAACCATCTTATTTTCACTTCCGTTGGGCATCGGCACCGCCATTTATCTTGAAGAATATTCGAACAAGAAATCCTGGTATAATAAATTACTTCAGCTGAATATATCAAATTTAGCAGGAGTGCCGTCTATTGTATATGGCATGTTGGGTTTGGCTCTATTTGTAAGGTTTTTAAATTTTGAACGTAGTATTTTGTCGGGAGCTTTAACTCTGACATTATTGATCATGCCGGTGATTATCGTAGCATCCCAGGAAGCAATTAAAAGTGTACCTAATACATTAAGACAGGGTTCCCTTGCCTTGGGCGTCACTAAATGGCAGACAATTACAGGAGTCGTCTTACCTTATGCCTTGCCGGGTATATTAACCGGATCCATATTAGCAATATCCAGAGCGATGGGTGAAGCGGCGCCGCTGATCATGGTGGGAGCTGCCGGTTACGTAGCTTTTCTTCCGAGTGGTCCGATGGATTCCTTTACGGTACTGCCCATACAGATCTTTAACTGGACATCAAGACCTCAGGCAGAATTTCAAAATATTGCTTCAGCAGGAATTATTGTTTTGATGATTTTGCTGTTATCCGCAAATGCCGTAGCCATCATATTAAGAAATAAATACCAAAACAGGATGGATTAGAAGTATATGAGGTAGATACTATGGATATAAAAATGAAAATTGAAAACTTGAACTTCTTCTACGGAGAACTACAAGCATTAAAAGATATTAACATTGAAATTGAGAGTAAAAAAATAACCGCCTTAATTGGACCATCCGGTTGCGGGAAATCGACGTTCATTACATCTTTAAACAGAATGAGCGATCTGATTGAAGGCACAAAAGTGGAAGGAAAAATTACGCTTGATGGAGAGGACATTCACAATAGTGAAGTAGATGTGATTGAACTAAGAAAACAGGTTGGGATGCTATTTCAAAAGCCAAATCCTTTTCCAAAATCAATTTATGATAATGTTATTTATGGACCGAAACGCTATGGGGGGAAAAGAAAAGTTGAGCTGGATGAGGTCGTTGAAAAGAGTCTGAGAGGAGCAGCGCTATGGGATGAAGTGAAAGACAAGCTTCATCAGTCAGCCCTTATGCTTTCGGGTGGCCAACAGCAACGACTCTGTATTGCCAGATGCCTGGCCGCACAACCGGAAGTGTTGCTGATGGATGAGCCTACATCTGCACTTGACCCTCTCTCCACATTAAAAATCGAGGAACTTTTCGATGAATTGAAAAAAAACTATACAATTATTATTGTTACTCACTCAATGCAACAGGCGGCAAGAATTTCAGATAATACAGCATTTTTTCTTAATGGTGAATTGATTGAATTTGGAAAGACGACTTCATTATATATGAAGCCTGTAAATTCCTTAACGGAAGAGTATATAACAGGCAGGTTTGGATAAGAAATACGAGCTCCGTTAGAAAGAGTTGTAAAAGCATATTTGTTAGTATAAAATTATGACATAACATAATATGTTGATAGGTTAATATGGAGAGTCAAAGTATTATTTCTACGGAGGATGTGATCAATATTATGATAAACAGTAATGAAGATATCATGAGGCTTAAGCTTCTGAGTAAGTTTTTTAAAGGGTTTGCAGATTATAACCGGCTTTGTATTTTTGAGAGCCTTTTGGAGGGTGAAAAAACCGTTTCGGATATAATAGAGGAGACGGGATTTCATCAATCAAAAATATCCAACCACCTCAAGTGCCTGAGAGACAGCGATCTTGTTGATGCAAAACAAGAAGGAAAATTTATTTACTACAGCATTAAAGATGAGAAAATTAAGACGATTTTATCAATTTCAAAGGAACTCCTGAAGGATACTTCAGAAGAAAAGTATAACTGCCTGAAATATTAATGGTGTATATTAAGAATTCGTATGATTCTATGAAATGCTGAGGAGCGTGTAAACGATATGGGTAAAAAGATTGCTATTATTTCTGATATCCATGGCAATATAGAGGCTTTGAACAGTGTATTGAAGGATCTCTCGGATAGACTGATAGAAAGCCGTCATATTTATTGCCTTGGTGATCTGGTCGGATATGGTCCTAGACCAAATGAAGTGATTGATACAATCCGGAAGAATGGTATTCAGACCATTCTTGGAAATTATGATGAAGCAGTTGGATTTTTCTTACCGACCTGCGGCTGCACCATAGAGTCTGAAAATGACAGGATAAAAACTCAAAATTCCCTTCATTGGACTGTAGAAAACACTACGGACATCAATAAAAGTTTCTTAAGAGATTTGGAGGAGCAGCTGGTATTGGAGGTGGAGGAATTCCGTTTGTTATTGACGCACGGAAGTCCTTTCTCAATAAATGATTATGTTTATGAAAGTGAATTAGAAAAGCAGGAAGAGATCGCAGAGAACTTAGATGAAGATATCATTCTGTTCGGGCATACGCATTACCCTTATTTTAAATACGTCAAGGACAAGCTCTTCATAAACCCCGGCAGTGTAGGAAGACCAAAAGATGGGGATAACAGAGCGAGTTACGGTATTCTCGAATTTACTGATATCATCAACGTACATTTTGTTAGAGTCCCGTATGATGTAGAGAAGGTAGCAACAGAGATTGAACAGTCGGAGCTGCTTAACTCTTTTGCTCAGATCTTAAGAACGGGAAAGGATTTCAAGGAGGTTTAAGATGATCAAAGTATTATTTTTATGTGTTCATAACTCAGCTAGGAGCCAAATGGCCGAAGCGTTTTTAAACGATTTTGGAAAAGATTATTTTTGTGCGGATAGTGCGGGTTTAGAGCCTGCTCCATTAAATCCATTCGTGGTTCAAGCGATGAATGAAATTGGATACGATATATCGGGGAATTCAGTTGACTCGGTTTTTAGCTTTTTTAGAGAAGGTAGACACTATAATTTGATCATCAAGGTATGTGATATGAAAAGTGGACAAAAATGCCCAATTTTTCCTCTAACAAGAGAATATCTTGATTGGAGCCTCCCGGATCCGGAAACATTTAAGGGAACAGAAGAGGAAAAACTTGTTCAGATTAGAGCTTTAAGAGATACGATTAAAGAACTGGTAATCGATCTGGTTAAAGTGTATAAAGATGCAGAGATTAACTAGAAATACTAGATTTTCAGCCCTTACCTGCCTGTAGAAAGGAAAGAAGCAAGATGTTTTGCTTCTTTTTTTATGTCCAGCTAAGTTGGACTACTCTTGGTAATAGCATCGCCCCTTACTGCATATAATAAATAGTAATTGACATATGCCCATAATTGGATATACTTAGATCAAAGAGAACTTTAAAATAGGAGGGGATAAAATGAAAATAGCAATACCAATTCAGGATAAATCGATGGAGGCTAGCATTTATGATGCTTTTGGCCGTGCTCCATATTTCTTGCTCTGCAGTACCAATACGAAAGAAACTAATTTTTTGGATCATAGAGCGGTAGTTGCTCAAGGGGGTTCGGGAATCAGAGCGGCCCAAGTATTAGCGGACAATGGTGTGAGGGTCGTCATTACGCGGCAATGCGGAGAAAATGCACAAAGGTTTTTTCGTAATGCTGAGGTATTGGTTTATGAAGCCATACCGGGATCAGTTCAGCAAAATATTGATGCCTTTATGGAGGATCAATTACATTTGCTAAGTGAATTTAAACTGAGAAAAAAGGACTGAAAATCTGCGGTTCGGTGACAATGTTACAGAGAAAAAGGAAGAAAGAGGCTATATTAAATATTGTTCCGGTCTGAAAGCAGAATAAAAATAATGGAGTATCAATAAGATGAAGGAAAGCCAATTGCATGAGGAAATTAGAAACAGATACGAAAAAGAAAGCACCCAATGCAGTTTATTAAGCTGTGGAAGCACGCTGGATGAATTAAAAGTGGTCAAAGGAGAACGGATTCTTGACCTCGGATGCGGAAGAGGTGAAGAAACGTTAGAAGCTGCAAGATTGACTGGAGCAGGCGGAATCGCAGCGGGGCTGGACCTTACGGAGGCAATGATCAGACAGGCTGCGGACCATGCAGTGAGCGCAGGGATATCAAATGTGATTTTTACGAAGGGTGACATTGAAAACTTACCTTTTGAGGAGAATTTGTTTGATGGAGTAATGAGCAATTGTGTCATCAACCACGCTAGAGACAAGAACAAGGTATACCGTGAAATACATAGAGTGTTAAAACCCGAGGGACGCCTTGTGGTTGCAGATGCAGTAACGAAAGATCCTCTTCCGGCTGAAGTGAAAAACGATCCGGAAGCCTGGGCCCAATGCTTTGGAGGGGCGATTACCGAAGAAGAATATCTTGAGAGTATAGGAACGGCGGGATTTAAGAGGGTGGAGATCTTGAACAGGCGGGAATATGAAAAAAACGGATATGATTTCATCAGTTTAACAATCAAAGCTGTGAAATAAATGCAAGCAAGGAGGTGAAGTGAATGAAGAGAGTTACAACAAAGACCGCAAAAGCTGCTTGTTGCTCGAATTTTACAACAGCACAGTGCTGCTCGAAAGCATCAAAGGTGGTTGCGGGCTGTCACAATTAATGACATGAGGCAGCCTTTGGGCTGCCTCGAATTTCATAAACAATGGAGGACAAAATGATCGTCGCCAAAAACAATATTATTGTAAAAATGGAACAAAATGATCCGGCGGAGTATGCAATTCTGAATCCCATCTCTGGCAGCTTTGATATCATGAGCAAGGAAGAACATGAAATGTACCTGAATTTGGAACAGGGGGAAGAGGTTGCTTCTGAAATGACCGAATATCTCATCGAAAGAGGATATCTGTTCCGAAATCGGAAGGATTACGAAAAGTCGCTCAGGGATGCTTACAGAGAATTTCAGCAGGAAGTGAAGGATGAACAGATCCAATTGATGCTGATTCCGACCTATTCCTGCAATCTGGCTTGCATATACTGTTTTCAACATGGGATTGACGGTAAGCCAAAACTGATTTCCAAAGAAACGGTAGATGGATTTTTTGACTATGCTCGTCAAGAGTTTGCCGACGCGAAGATTAAACCGTTTATCACACTATTCGGCGGAGAGCCTCTTATGAATTCGAAGGCACAACGAGAAGTGGTTTCATATATTGTTGATAAAAGCATAAAAGAAGGTTACGAGCTTTCCGCTGTAACCAACGGATATGATTTTGTGGAATTTGCTGATTTATTAAAAAAAGCCAAAATAAAAGAAATACAGTTTACTCTGGATGGAACACAGCAGGTTCACGATCAGAGAAGAATGACCGCAAACCGAAAAGGCACCTTTGACCGGGTGCTTGCAGGGATTGAACAGGCGATTGCCTATGGTATGCCGGTCAATCTGAGAACAGTTACAGATAAACAAAACGTGGAAAATCTGGTGCTTCTGGCCGAGCTGCTTGACCATAAGGGTTGGCTGGATTTGCCACCGGAACGCTTTAAAACACAGATTGGAAGAAATTACGAACTCTTCGAATGCTATGAAAAGCCGGATCATTTGCTTTCTCAAGTTGAACTCTGGGGCTATGTTGCGAAATTGGCGGAAGTATATCCTGTCATGAAAAAATTTCACCGCCCTGATTTTTTTGGAATACGCTATCTGGTTGAAACCGGTGAAATGTACCTGGCTAGCTTTGATACCTGCCCGGCAGCCAAGACAGAATGGATTTTTGACTTGTACGGTGATATTTACGGCTGTACGGCAAGCTGCGGAAGAGAAGAGTTTAGGCTGGGCACCTATTGGCCTGCCGTCCAGAAGGATGTAGAGAAGATACGGACTTGGCAGGCCCGCAATGTGACCAATATCGAAAAATGCAAAAGCTGCAAATATGATGTGATCTGCGGCGGTGGCTGTGGTGTTGTTGCTGCCAATAAAAATAATGGAGAGCTACTGTCGCCTGATTGCAGGCCGATCCAGGAACTTTATGAAATCGGCCTGCACTTTTATCGGGATGAGATCAGAAAATTGACGGAAGCTTGTGAAGAAGAGTGCGCCGAAGGTGTTCCGGATCAGGCTGAAGTGCAGCACGGCTGCCTCATCTGCGGAAGCCCTCTGATTTACAGAGAAACGTCGGAAACCCAAAGCTGCAGCATTTGTGGCAGAAGTTTCCCGTCTAAAATAGAATGTAGCAAGGGGCATTCCATTTGTGATGCCTGCCATAATGGCGATGTATTGGACCATATGGAGACGCTGCTGCTGAAGTCCACAGAAAAAAATCCGATCCGTCTTGCGAAAATGGTATTTGACATGCCCACAATGAAGCTACATGGGCCGGAGCATCACAGCATGGTGCCTGCAGTACTTGAAACGGCGCATCAGAATATGCTCGGAATCAGGGATGGGGGTAAGATTAGGGAAACTCTGGATAGAGGCAAAGAGATCAAAGGTGGAAGCTGCGGCTTTCATGGAGCATGCGGAGCCTGTGTCGGAACGGGAATCGCTGAGTCGGTATATCTCGGAGCGTTACCCGGCTCAAAGGAGGAACGCGGCAAGGCGATGAAGGCTACGGCGTCAGCCTTAATGGCGGTCAGTGAATTTGGAGGACCTCTGTGCTGCAAACGAGACAGCATAACATCCATCGAGGTATACATGAACATGAGCGACCGATTTGATGGCGTGGAGGAAGCTACTTTTGTCTGTTCCTACTATAAATATAACAAGGGATGCTTGACTAAGGGCTGTCCATATTTTCCAACAGCGAGGATTGGATAGATAAAGAAGTAAAATGGGGAAAGTAATATTTGTTGAAAAGGAGTGATAACCATGAGTGATAAAATTCAATACATGAATACGGAACAATTTGAGGATCTGTTGAAAACGAGTGATACGCCTGTCATTTTAGATTTCTTTTCCGATGATTGCCCGCCATGTGAGGTATTGGCACCGATTTTTGAAAAAATGGCGGAGAAGTACGGAGATTACATCAAATTTGTTAAAATCATGCGTCAAGACAATCGTGAGCTGGCTCTTAAATTGGGAGTAACAGGGAGTCCGACGGTTCTGTTTTTTCAAAATGGAAAAGAAACAGGCAACCGCCTCAGTGGATTTTTGACGAAGCCCCAGGTCAGAAAAGCAATTGAGGAAATTCTGGGAGAGGTTCTGCCCCCTCCGATCATGGAAAGGGTAGACTGCGATCTTTTAATTCTCGGAGGGGGTCCGGCCGGATTATCTGCAGGAATCTATGCAGGAAGGGCAAAACTGAATACGGTAATCGTGGAGGAGGGTGTCTGCGGAGGTCAAGCGGCGACAACGAGCCATATTGCCAATTATCCCGGCACGGACGGGGCGATAAACGGAAGAGTGCTGACAAATAATATGAAGGATCAAGCAGTATCCTTTGGGGTTCGAATCGATGATTTAAAGGAAGTCTTCGAGGTGAAACTGGATGGACCTGAAAAATATGTGCTTACCGAAGATACCGAATATTATGCAAGGGCGATCATTCTTGCAACGGGAGCAAGACCCAGAGCACTGGATGCGATCGGTGCTGAGGATCGAAAGGGCAGAGGGGTGCACTATTGTGCAACCTGTGACGGTGCCATGTATGAGGGCACCGACGTCATTGTCGTTGGAGGCGGAAGTGCAGCCATTGAAGAGGCAATTTTTCTGACAAGATTTGCGGATCATGTGACGATCGTTCACAGAAGGGACGGGTTCCGTGCGGCACAGACCGAATTGGAAGAAGCCCGTGACAATGCAAAGATATCCATATTGACCAATCAAGTGGTCAAGGAGATAAGAGGTGGAGAGCACGTTCTGAAAGAGGCGGTTTTAAAGGATGTAAGGAACGGTGAGGAGCAAACAATTCCTGTTTCCGGTGCTTTCGTCTATGTGGGAAATGATCCTCAGACGAAGATGTTTGAAGGCCAGGTTGAACTGGATGAAAAGGGCTACATTGCTGCGGATGAGGATACAAAGACAGTCCTTGCCGGTGTTTACGCTGCCGGCGATGTCAGGACCAAGACCATTCGTCAAGTGGCAACGGCTACCTCTGACGGCGCGATCGCTGCGATTATGGCGGAGAAATACTTAAATGGATTCGCTGGCGTATAATAATCAAATAGGAGGTATTGATTTATGTGTAAAGAACCAAAATTCTATCAGTGTTCGCATTGCGGAAATATGGTTAATCTGTTTCGGGACACGGGAGTGCCGATGATCTGCTGCGGAGAACCCATGACGGAACTCGTGGCAAATACAGTTGAGGCATCCCAGGAAAAGCATGTTCCTGTCATCACAACTGAGGGAGACAAAATTTTCGTACAGGTGGGAAGCGTATCCCATCCAATGACGGAGGAGCACAGAATCGTTTGGATCTATCTGCAGACAGAAAATGGAGAGCAGCTTTGCTGTGTTGATACGAAGGATAAACCGGAAGCCAGCTTCAAAATCTGCGAAGACGACAGGGTAATTGCGGTGTTTTCTTATTGCAATCTCCATGGATTGTGGAAGGTTGACTACAAATAGAAAAGTAGGAATATAGGAGGGAAATCATGGGAAGTATGATAATCGGAGCTGCAATCGGCGGGGTATTGGGATTTTTATACTACAAGCTTGTCGGCTGTTCTTCGGGCACCTGCCCAATTACATCAAAACCTTTAAACACGGTCATGTATGGAGCGGTAATGGGAATGCTGGTCAGTTCAGCAGCATAATTAGGAATCAATTGAATGCACCCTGTCGGTATGGCAACATGAAATACCGTATCAGGGTGCATCGTTTTGATGGTAGTAATTTATCGGGGAAAAAGATATAATAAAGGAAGCGTAAAAGAAGAAACGGAAGATTGCTATAAAGAGGAGAGAAAAAATGCTAAAGACCGGAAAGCTGGACAGCAGACTGCTCGAAGAAATCGTATTCAAAAATATCAAATATAAAAGACCGGAGGTCATCACCCGGCCGGGCATCGGAGAGGACTGCGCCGTAGTGGATTTCGGAGCATATGAATGCGTCATGTCCACGGATCCCATCACGGCTGCGGTAGGAGAAATCGGAAGACTTGCCGTGCATATCTCCTGCAACGATATCGCTTCAAACGGAATTGAGCCCCTGGGCATCATGCTGACCGTGCTGCTGCCGGTGGGGACCACCGAGGAGCAGGTGGAAGAGATCATGAAGCAGGCAGGACAGACTTCGGAAGAATTGGGCGTTGAAATCATCGGCGGGCATACGGAGATAACCCCCGCTGTCACGAAACCGGTCATCGTTTCCACCGCCATCGGAAGGGGAGAAAAATGGTCGTCCCAGCAGGCGGAAAACATGAAACCCGGTGACTATATTTTAATGACAAAGCAGGCTGGTCTGGAAGGGACGGGTATCATTGCCGGCGATTTTCAGGACGAGCTTTCTGGATTTCTTACCGCGGAGGAATTGCAGGAGGCGACGGAAATGCTACGGAAGGTCAGCGTCGTAAAGGAAGGAATCATTGCCGGTAAGGTTGGAACTGCAGGAATGCATGACATCACTGAGGGCGGGGTACTTGGAGCAGTTTGGGAGATGTGCGACATCGCAAACACCGGTGCAGAGGTATGGATCGATCAGGTCCCTGTATCCGAGGTCACTAAAAAGATCTGCGATCGATTTGACATTGATTATTTACGGCTTATCTCCAGCGGGAGCATGATGATCATGGTACACCCCGAAGGGAAGGAGCTAATGGAAAAAGAATTGAAAAATGCGGGGATTCCCGTGGCCTGCATTGGCAGAATCTGTGAACGGGAAAACGGAATTCGCATGGTTGTTGGTGAGGAGAAAATTGTCATTGCTCCGCCTGCAAGCGATGAACTGTATAAAGTTATTTCCTAAAGTAGCTGGATTTTGTTGGTTCGAATGACTGGAAAAACCATAGAAATGGCATTGACTTTATGGGTTGCCGTCTATTATAATAATAGGGTGCCTTTTAGTAGCTTCGCCTGGCTTGGTTAGGGTCCTGCGCAATAAGAATCTATGAACCTCGTCAGGTCCGGAAGGAAGCAGCGATAAGTGGAATCTCTTATGTGCCGCAGACAAGCCTTCTCCAATGCCCTGCGAAGCTACTAAAGGGCACTTCACATTTCATGTCCTATTTAACATTTATAAATTGAACGCCTGCCAAGGGCTCTCCTGAAAGGTGTTTTCACGAAAACCGCCTCCTTTAAGAAGCTTCGCATCAAAGTCGGTAATAGGTTTCACGGTTACCTTAGAAAACACCCTCTCAGTAGACGGATGGCTTAATTTAAAATAAAAATTCAAAATACAGGAGATGTAACATGTACACTGCCCTATATCGCTCTTTTCGGCCGGAGACCTTTGATGGGATCCTGGGCCAGGAACATATCGTAAAAATCTTGCAAAACCAAATAAAGACGAAGACGACAGGCCATGCCTATCTGTTCTGTGGAACCAGAGGTACGGGTAAGACCTCCACGGCGAGAATTCTGGCAAAGGCGATGAATTGTCTGGCTGAGGATGGAGAAC
The DNA here is from genome assembly GCA_927441425.1 of uncultured Bacillota bacterium. GTDB lineage: Bacteria > Bacillota > Clostridia > Peptostreptococcales > Anaerovoracaceae > Anoxybacterium. The sequence continues at coordinate 23,357 of CAKMKG010000014.1, forward strand.
TTCCTTGCGGAGTCTGTAACAACTGCATCAGCATCAAGGACGGGAATTTCATGGATGTCATTGAGATCGATGCAGCATCCAATAATGGAGTCGATAACATCAGAGAGCTGCGGGAAAGCGTAAAATATCCCCCCGCTGCAGGTCGCTGCAAGGTGTACATTATCGATGAGGTACATATGCTTTCCACTGGAGCCTTCAACGCCCTTCTGAAAACACTGGAGGAACCTCCGCAAAATGTCATGTTCATTCTGGCCACAACAGAGGTGCAAAAGCTTCCTGCAACCATTCTCTCAAGATGTCTGAGACTGGATTTTAAGAGAGTACCGGAAAGAACGCTTCGGCAGGGGATGAGAGAGATCTGCGGACAAATGGAGGTGAAAATCTCCGAAGCCGCATTGGGTCTGGTTGCCTCTAATGCAGACGGTTCTGTGCGTGACGCCCTAAGCTTGCTGGATCAGTGCATTTCCTCGGGAGAAAAGACGGTGACGAGGGATCATGTGATTGACATTCTTGGAACCGCCGGAGAGGAAATATTTGTCGAGATGACTGATCTGGTGATCCGTCATCAGGTGGCAGATGCGCTGCTGCTGCTGGATAGAGTAATGGCAGACGGAAAAGATGTACGTCAGTTCATGAAGGACTGGGTATCCCATTTTCGGAGCCTGCTCATGACAAAGTTTATAAAAAACCCAGAGGATATCCTCAACATGTCCTCTGAAAATGTGGAACGAATCCGAACGCAAAGTGAAGAGACGGATTTGTCCTATATCAATGAGAGCATTGTCAAGCTTTCTCAGACCTTGTCGGATGCCAAATGGTCAACCCAGCCTCGGATATTGCTGGAGCTTTGTATCGTAAAGCTGGCGATTGATCAGAACGGGTTTTCCACCATTCCGGTGCAGGGATATACGAAAACACCGGAACCTCAGCAGACAACGAAACCTGCGAGGACCGCGGAGTCAAACCTTGCAGAGTCAAAACCTGAAGAGCTAAAACCTACAGCTGATAAGGCGAATCCAAAGACGAAAGAAATCCATATTGAGGATACCGACAGGCTCTGGCATGTGGTTTTCGAAGATGGGGAAACCTTAAAGGGAAGCTTCAATCTGCTTCGTGTCGGGACAAAATTAAAGGAAGTGAATGACAGCTGCTTTGTTGTTGAGGCTTCAAATGAAATGACGTTGACTTATGCGATGGAAAATGCATCGGATTTGGAAACGCTCATGGAGAAGCATATCGGAAAACGACTCCGTATGGAGTGCAGCCTTTCGGATGGGTGTGGCCGGCAGGAGAAGGAAAAGACTGCCGAAGACCTTGCCAGTGAAATTGGAAATAAGTTTGGAATTCATATCGATATACAATAGGAGGAATTAAAATGGGAAAAGGAATGAGAGCAGGTAAGAAACCAAGTGCGGGCGGCGGCGCAGGAAATATGCAAAAGCAGATGCAGCAGATGCAGGTGATGCAGAGAAAGATGGAAGAAATGCAGGCGGAGCTTGATGCAAAGGAAGTGGAAGCTACCGCAGGCGGAGGTGCCGTAAGCATCACAGTCAACGGAAAAAAGGAAATTGTAAAAGTAATACTGAAGCCTGAGGTCGTCGATCCCGACGATGTGGAAATGCTTCAGGATCTCATTATGGTAGCAACAAATGAAGCAATGAGACAGATAGAGGAAATGAGCCAGAATGAAATGGGCAAGCTGACCGGCGGATTATCCATCCCCGGAATCATGTAAGGGGAAAGCATGAAACATTATGCAAGGCCCTTAAGCAATTTAATCGGAGAGCTGTCAAAGCTGCCCGGTATTGGTGGAAAGACTGCGCAACGTTTGGCCTTCCACATCCTGTCTCAGGATGAGAAGGATGTGCTTGCTTTGGCGGAAGCGATACTGGACGCCAAGAAAAATATGAAATATTGCTCCATCTGCGGCAATCTGACCGATGTGGACCCATGCAGTATCTGCACCGACCCGGCCAGAGATCAAAGCATCATCTGTGTGGTGGAAAGCCCTAGAGATGTCAGTGCCATGGAAAGAATCAGAGAGTTTCAGGGGCTATATCATGTACTGCACGGAGCGATCTCACCCATGGACGGAATTGGGCCGGAAGATATTAATCTAAAGCAGCTTATCATCAGACTGCAGAAGAATGACGTCAAAGAGGTGATCCTCGCAACCAACCCAAACATAGAGGGCGAGGCAACCGCCATGTACACGGCGAGACTCATCAAGCCTGCAGGTATCAAGGTAACAAGGATTGCCCATGGAGTACCGGTGGGAGGCGATCTAGAATATGCCGATGAGATTACCTTGTCCAAGGCAATGGAAGGTAGAAGAGAGCTCTAACGCAAAGTGCAGACGTTCAAGGTAAAAGCAAGGAAAATTAATCTCAGGATATCATGAAACAAAGACCTACCAATGCAGGTCTTTGTTTTTTGCTGTTTTTAGTAAGTAAATATATTTGGTCCTTGCCGCCATCACATCATAGATGGCGTGATCGACTAAGTCAGGATCTGTAACCTCATGAAACATTGATTCCGCTCTCTGCCAATCAGAATGGGCCGCCTTGATCGCGGTGATCAGCTTTTCTTCCTCAGTCTCTGGATATGGAACATTCAGAACCTGATGGTATAACTTACTTGCCGTACTGGCAATACCATTCAGCGGTGTGCTCATTGACCTCACATCCTTTCGTCAAGTTCTCAATTCTATTTTATTCATAAAAAACATAAATTATACAATGGGGGTGTAATTAAAATGGAAATGAGTACGGAAATCGGCATATTGCTTGCGTATGCCCTTGGTATTTTTGCCCTTTACGTGGTAGGGTATATGTTTTTGGTGCCAATTAAAATCTTGCTCCGGCTGGTGATAAATAGTGTGGCCGGTGCAATTTCCATCCTGCTGATAAACTGGATCGGCGCCAACTGGGACATCCATATCTCGCTGAATGTCCTCTCTGCGGTCATCGTTGGCATACTGGGGGTGCCGGGAGCCATACTTCTTGCAGTGTATCACTACATCGGACTGTAGTAGGAGGTAACCCCTGGCATCGTTTCATTGTTGAATATCAAAAATGAGACTAAGTATCAGCGACATTACCAAAAATAAGATTTTTGGTTTTACAATTCAGAAAATATGCGATAATGAAAAAGTTAAGGGACAAGCTATCGCGTTTAAATCAGCAGGATTCTGAAAATTTAATATTAACGGGCATTTTTTGCAGATTTGGCACAGAACTTGAAGTAATACTTAATATTGCACTGAAATATCTGTATCTCTAAGAAAGACTGCTATTATCACTTTTTTTTAACAGATATGAAAAGCAAGAAATCTAATCATAGTTTTATGTGAGAAAAAAGGAGGAAAGATTTATGACAGAACAAGGACATTATGGTGAAAAGAGTGAACGAACCCTTTCCCGTGGTATCATGCCATGGCATGTATCCTTAATCGCACTAGGAGGAATCATTGGTTCCTGCTATTTCTTAGGTCTTGGATTGACATTCTCAGAGATGGGTCCCGGAGCAGTACTGATTGCGTATGCAATTGCGGGATTAACAATTTATGGTGTAATGCAGTCCTTTGCAGAATTACTGGTTAATATTCCGAGAAGGGGTTCCTTCGTTTCCTACACAAGAGAATTCATGGGAGATACAGCAGCGGCAGGTATTGGCTGGGCATTTTGGTGCAACTGGGTTGCTTACATTCCATCAGAAGCATTGGCTACCGCTGTCTTTATGAACTACTTTATTACACTGCCTTTCGAAAACCCTGCGTGGAGTACCTTTGTATGGGGTATTGTTGCGTTGGCACTCTTAACTTTAGTTAATTTGTATCACGTGAAGTGGTTTGGTCATATTGAATCAGTCATGGCAATTATCAAAATCATTGCGATTGCTGTCTTCGTTATGTGCGGTGTTGGTATCTGGTTCGGTATCGTCGGCGGAAATCTACATCCATTTACAGACGTAGCCGGTTTTATTGGAGATCAAATTTTATTAGGCGGAGAAGGTTCTGTTCTAGAGAAGCTGTTCCCGGCCGGCGGATTTATCATCGTTACATATATGATCTGGACCTTAGTTAATTTCCAGGGTTCAGAGATTGTAGGACTTTCCGCTGCTGAAACACAAGATCCTGCGACAAATGTACCTCTTGCATGTAGAAGAGTTGCGTTCCGTATCATCTTAATCTATTTGATCCCTGTATTTGTATTGACATTGATCGTTCCTTATGCGGAAGCAGGGCTGGATGAATCCATCTTTGCATATACCCTTGGTGCGTACGGCCTCAGATGGGCAGCTGGATTGTTTACGATTGTAACGCTGGTAGCGGCATTCAGCTGTGCAAACTCAGGTTTATACGGTACTGTCCGTGCACTCTATGGATTATCCGTTGAAGGTATGGCTCCTAAATTCCTGTCAAATCTAAACAAATTTAATACGCCTCAAAATGCAACCCTGTTTACGATTATTCCTATTTGGTTAGTATTCCTTATGGGATTTGCATCTGATGAGCTTGGACTATGGGGTGAAGACGGTCTTCCTTTATATGCAAATCTGCTTGGTATCTCCGGATTCACAGGTACGCTTTGCTGGGTTGGTATCTGTCTTTCGCAGGTAATCTTCAGAAAGAAGCTGAAAGAGAGAGGCTATATTCCGGATGAAATTCTCACAGTTAAAGCGAAATGGTATCCGGGACTTGCTTACTTTGCCATCGTACTTCAGATCGCTGCAATGATATTGTTGGTCTTTGAAGATGGCGGCATGCCGGTATTTATCATTTCATTGATTGCAATCTTTGTTCCAATCTTGGCATATGTAACCCAAAGGAAGCGAGGCAAGATTCGATCAGTTATTACCCTCAGTTCCGACGAAGTAACATTCGATGAAAAATATCCGGTAAAGAAATAATACAGTTCAAATAAAAGTACCAGGATTCGTAATCCTGGTATTTTATTACTGTCGGAGCGATAATCAAGCACGATCAAGGGTGAGGGCCAATTTTCGTATAATAAGAAAATTACTAACATATTTATAGATGAAGGAGATACTTCATGGAATTTGAAATAGTAAAAGAGAACAAAAAAAGGTTCTTGGATTTGTTGCTTTTAGCAGACGAGCAAGAAAGCATGATTGATAGATATTTAGAACGAGGGGAAATGTTCGCTCTCTATGATGGTGATTTAAAAAGCATCTGTGTAGTAACGCAAGAAGGAGCAGATGTATTTGAACTAAAAAATTTAGCAACATATGAAAAATATCAAGGACAAGGTTACGGAAGCAAACTAATAAAATATATATTTGAGTACTATAAGGACAAATGTAAAACAATGTTTGTTGGTACTGGAGACAGTCCGTTAATCGTTGCTTTTTATGAGCATTGTGGATTTATATTATCTCATAGAGTAAAAGATTTCTTCATAGACAATTATGACCACCCAATTTATGACAATGATATTCAACTGGTTGATATGGTTTATTTAAAAAAGGATTTCTAAAGGTTTTTAAAACCATAGGTATTACAGCAAACAGGTAAAGTGAATTAAGCAAATTTGTCATTGCCTATTATCTGAAAATTGCATACAATTAAATATATGTCTTTATTTAAGTTATTTTATAAGCAATTTATTATCTGTGAAGGAGGAACGTAAATGAGCGATATTGAAAAGCAACCATCCATTGCGATGGACGGCGACGCCCATGGCTTGAAAAAACATGACATCAAAGTTTCTACAGTGGTTTTCATGATCTTCTGCCTATGCGCCGCAGGTGCTTATGGTATCGAAGAAATGATACCGGAGTCCGGTCCTGGATTAACACTGATTATGCTGATTGTGCTCCCATTTGTCTGGAGTACTCCCCTTGGATTAGTTGCGGCAGAGCTTGGATCAGCAAGACCGCAAGAAGGCGGCTACTATAAGTGGGTCCAGGAAGCATGTGGAGAATTCTGGGGCTTCCAGGCAGGCTGGTGGAGAACGATCTCCATTTATATCGATAACACCCTTTATGTTATCCTGGCCGGAGGTTACATAGCAAACACCTGGGATTTATCTTGGGGTGCGGAAATGGCATTTAAAATTGGCATGATTCTTATCTTTACATATATCAATATCCGCGGGGTCAAGGATGTAGGTATCGTCAGTACCGTCTTATCCGTACTGGTTATCATCGCATTTGGAATGGTGGCAATCTGCGGCTTCATGAACTGGACTTCGAATCCGTTTGTGCCGTTTACGGCAGATGGAGAGATCATGGGCTTGTCAGGAATTGCAGGAGCTGACTGGATTTATTATATCGGCATGGGCATCGCCATTGGCATGTGGATGTATTCCGGATATGAATCCATGTCCACCATTGCCGGAGAGGTTAAGAACCCTCAGGTTATTCCAAAAGCAACTATGATCACCGTTCCTTTGATCATGTGCGTTTATATTTTCCCGACCATGGCTGGTCTTGGATCCATGGGAGACTGGGAAAACTGGGGTACCGAAGCGGGATCGGTAGGATATGCAGATGTTGTTACTACTTTCTGGGGGCCTGCATTTGGACTTTTCTTTGTGATCGTGGCGGTTTTGGCCCAATGTTCGATCTATAATACTTATATTGCATCCGGCTCCAGAGGCTTCTTCGCCCTTGCGGATGACCATCTGGCTCCTCCGATCCTCGTAAAATGTGACAAAAAGCATGGTGTTCCTTACGTTGCGGTTCTTTCCGTTGCCGTCGTGAATATCATTTTGTGCCAGTTTGCGTTCACCACCGTAGTCGTAGTAGATGTATTCCTGCTGGTGTCATCCTATGTGATGATCTTCATATCCGCTATGATTCTGCGAAAAAGGATTCCGGAAGAGGACCGTAAGTTCAAGATCCCCGGAGGCTATGGCTTCCTTACTGTGATCTGTTCCGTGCCTTGCATCATCGCATTTTGTTCCTTCTTTATCAATGGAACCGAATTCTTCTTAGGCGGTATGTTTGGTATTATAACCGGACCAATCCTATACATCATCTGGAAAAGGATGTACGGCGGACTTGCGAAGAAAGACCCTGTCAAGTATCCGATCAATCCAAAAACCGGGCTTGCTGTCGGCGACCTTAAGAGAATCTCTTCCATTTTCTTCGGCCTCGCATTTGTAGGCGGACTCGCATTGGCTTGGCTTCCATGGTTTGAAGGAGACTGGGGTCCTGAGTATTATCTGGAAGAATACGAAACGGGACTGTTCAGCAATTTTGATGCAATGATTAATGTGATTCAAACAGCCTCCATCGTATTTGTTGTGATCGGTGTTATCTGCGCTCTTGTAGCGATGAAGGTGGAACCGAAAAAGAACAGGATTGCAAAAGCTGCGTAAGTATAATACACTAGTTGAAAAATAGTATGTAATAGTCTTAAGCCGGACGGTATGGTATCACTTGATATCAAAACTGTCCGGCTTTTCTTTACTGCCTGGAGGATGGGAAAAATTGGTAAGGTGTCAAAAAAATCATGCTCAAATAGACACAATTTTTTGATAATTCTTGCACAAATCATGCACAATTTCTAAGAAGGATTATTGACAAAATGCTTGTTATTTCAGCAAGCCATCGGTATAATGTATACGTATGAGTTTTAAATCTAGGAAGTAGATAACAGGTTTGATTTGCTATGCTTTATAAGTAGATAAGGCTGGTGGATTCATAATGGATTTTTACGATACTAGAAAGAGGAGGATTAAATTGAGCACTATTATTTTTCTGATCTTATTTCCGTTTGCAGTTGCCCTGGCTCTTTTGGTTCTCAAGACTGACGCGGCAAGAGATATGATCGTTAAGGTTGCATCCATCGTGATCGCAGCTGCTTCTGTTTATCTTGCAGTACAATACTTCGGCTCGGGCGGAGAATACTTTGATTTCGAGAGCGAAACCATCACTTATTTAATGATTGGAATCGAAACGTTACTCGGAGTCATGATATTCTATCTGGGCATCAAATATAAGAAGTATGTTGCGTCAATTCTTGCGGCGATACAGACGCCTGTCATGTTATTCTTTGAGCTTGGCATCGGCCATAGCATCCATGCTGCGAATAACCTTTATGTCGACAGACTGTCCATTGTGATGGTTCTGATCATCGGTATCATCGGCACATTGATTTGCTGGTACTCCATTGGATATATGAAGGATTTCCACCACCACCACCATGAGGAACCGGACAGAAGACCCAGGTTCTTTTTCCTGCTTTTCCTGTTCCTTTCAGCAATGTTTGGTATCGTAGTATCCAACAATCTGCTATGGCTGTATTTTTTCTGGGAGATCACCACGGTATGTTCCTTCTTCCTGATCGGATTTACAAAGACTCCGGAGGCGATCAAAAATTCATTCAGAGCCCTGGTATTTAACATGCTCGGCGCATTGGGATTTACACTGGCTATTGTTATTCTGGGCAAGTACTATGGAATCATGGAATTGAATCAGCTGCTTGCTATGGGAGCGATGGGAGTCAGCGTTGTGCTTCCTGTTGCACTGCTTGCATTTGCAGGAATCACGAAGGCAGCCCAGATGCCGTTCAACAGCTGGCTTCTGGGAGCCATGGTTGCTCCAACTCCGACTTCCGCTTTGCTCCACTCTTCCACAATGGTTAAGGCCGGTGTATTCCTGATCGTCAAGCTTTCACCGGTGCTTGGATGGAATCTCGCCGGGGTCATGGTCATGCTGGTAGGAGGGATTACCTTCCTTATGGCGTCCTTTGCGGCTATTTCCCAGAGCAATGCCAAGCGAGTGCTCGCATACTCGACCGTTGCCAACCTGGGACTGATCGTTGCCTGCGGCGGGATCGGAACCTATGCTGCCGTCTGGGCGGCAATTATGCTGATTATATTCCACGCAGTTACCAAATCACTGTTATTCCTTTGTGTAGGTACTGCAGAACATAATATCGGAAGCAGAGATATCGAGGATATGGACGGTTTGTTCGGAAGAATGCCAAAGCTGGCGACCTTCATGATCGTCGGTATCGCCGGAATGTTCCTTGCTCCCTTTGGTATGCTCATCTCAAAATGGGCAGCTATGAAAGCGTTTATTGATTCCGGCAACGTACTGCTTGTTATGATGATCATATTCGGCAGTGCAGCCACCCTGTTCTACTGGACGAAATGGCTGGGCAAGATGGTCGCGATCATGGCGAAGCAAGAAAATATCCAGCAAAACGTACACAAGGAAGAATGGCTTGTGCTTACTTCTTTGACTGTATTGACTGTTGTGATCTGTCTGGTTTTCCCGGTCATGTCTTCCTTCCTGGTCGTTCCATATCTGGAGACAATCTATTCTTCTGTTGCAACACTGGCTTTGTCCTCCGGCAACATGTATATCATGTCTGCCATGCTGGCTTTGGTTGTTTTACTGCCATTGCTGTTCTATGGAAAGACAAGCAAGAGAATCGTTCCGATCTATTTGGCAGGTGCAAACCTGGGAGACGATTTGACCTTCAGAGGATCTATGGACAAGGAAGTATCCGTATCACTGAAAAATTGGTATATGGATGACTATTTTGCTGAAAAGAGAATGAATTTGATCGGTGTAATCGCTACAGTCGTCGTTCTTGTCACTGTATTTTCAATCTTACTAGGGGGGGTGCTGTAAATGAATTTAACAACGAGTATCATCGGCATCGCAGCATATCTTATCCTTGCACCGATCGCCGGAGGCCTACTGGCCGGAATAGACAGAAAGATTTCTGCAAGAATGCAGGGTCGATTCGGACCACCGATTCTCCAGCCGTTTTATGATTTCTTCAAGCTGTTGGAAAAGGAGCCTATCACAGTAAATAGGGTTCAGGATTTCTACGTTATGTGCTTTTTCATATTCATCGTCATTACAGGATGCCTCTTCTTTGCAGGAGGAGATTTGCTGCTGATCATCTTTTCATTGACACTGGCAAGCATCTTCCTAGTAATCGCAGCATTTTCATCCAATTCTCCCTACGCTCAGATCGGAGCGGAACGAGAACTGCTGCAGATGATGGCATACGAACCAATGGTTCTGATCACCGCAGTCGGCTTCTATATTCTAAACGGAAGCTTTAATATTTCAGATATTGTGTCATCTCAGGTGATGGGAATACAGTACCTGCCGGGTATATTTATCGGATTTGTGTATATTCTAACTATCAAGCTTCGAAAATCACCTTTTGATTTGAGTATGTCTCACCATGGGCATCAGGAGCTGGTAAAAGGACTGACGACTGAGTTTTCCGGAAAGACGATGGCAGTTATCGAAATCGCTCACTGGTATGAAAACATATTCCTTCTGGGATTTGTTTATCTGTTCTTTGCAAATTCACTTGCATGGAGCCCGGTATTGGCGGTTGTCGTCTGTCTTGCAACGTATTTCCTGGAAATTCTGATTGATAATAGCTATGCAAGAATGAAGTGGCAGTTCGCGATTAACGCATCCTGGATCGTTGCGATCACCTTTGGATTTGTTAATCTGTTGGTTCTGTACTTCATCAGTTAAGGAGGTGTAATTAATGTCATATGTAACAAAATCACCGTGGATCATCCATTATGACGGTTCAAGCTGTAACGGATGTGACATAGAAGTATTGGCATGCCTTACACCGATGTACGATGTAGAGAGATTCGGTATCATCAATACCGGAAATCCAAAGCATGCAGATATTTTTCTGGTGACAGGTTCTGTTAACGAGCAGAACATCACAGTAGTAAAGCTAATTTATGAGCAGATGCCGGAACCGAAGGTTGTCGTAGCCATCGGAATTTGTGCGACCTCTGGCGGCATTTTTAAGGAATGCTATAACATCATGGGGGGTATTGACACCGTGATCCCGGTTGATGTATATGTTCCCGGATGTGCGGCTAGACCGGAAGCGATCATCGATGGTGTTGTAAAGGGTCTTGGTGTATTGGCTGAGAAACGTGCCGCGATGGATCAGAAGCCTGCAGTCGCAGCAGAAGTAAAAGAAAAGGAGGAGGCTTAGCATGAGTGAACAGTGGAAGATTCAAAATTTCATTTCCATTGAGCCTACCCAATTAGTAGATACGCTTCAGGATTATAAGGCAGAGGGCTACCGTTTGGCGCAAGTCCATTGTACAAAAGTTTCCGAAGGATTTGAACTGACCTATTCCTTAGACAAGGATCACGTCCTGACGAATTTTAGAATTATTCTTCCTGAAGAAGAAGAAATCATGAGCATCACCGGCATTTACTGGGCTGCATTTATCTATGAAAATGAGATGCAGGATCTGTTCGGCGTTAAGTTCAAGCATATGGCGCTCAATTATGGCGGCCACTTCTACAAGGTTTCACAGCCTACACCGTGGAACCCAAAAGACTGAGAAAGGAAGGTAGATTAAAAATGGGTAAAAGAACTATTATTCCTTTCGGACCGCAGCATCCTGTTCTCCCTGAGCCGGTACATCTTGATCTGGTAATCGAAGATGAAAAGGTAGTGGAAGCGATTCCTTCTATTGGATTCATACACAGAGGCCTGGAAAAGCTAGTGGAAAAAAAGGAGTATACTGAATTAGTATACGTAATCGAAAGAATTTGCGGTATTTGCAGCTTTGGACATGGCTGGGGATATTGCCATACAGTTGAAGGTCTCATGGGTATTGAAATTCCTGAGAGAGCGGAATACCTGAGAACCATCTGGCATGAGCTTTCCAGAGTACACAGCCATCTGCTGTGGCTGGGGCTTCTGGCAGACGGCTTTGGATTTGAAAGTTTGTTCATGCACTGCTGGAGACTTAGAGAGAGAGTGCTTGACTTATTCGAAAAGACAACAGGCGGCAGAGTTATCTTCTCTGTATGTAAAGTTGGTGGAGTAAGAAAAGATATCGATAAGGAAACCCTTGATGAAATGGTTTCTGTTCTGCGAGGAATGGAAAAAGAGCTCAAAGAGCTTACCGAGACCTTTATCAATGATTATTCCGTAAAGAACAGACTCGTCGGCGTTGGCTATCTTTCCAAAGAGGATGCCATTGAGCTTTGTGCAGTAGGTCCTATGGCCAGAGCGTCCGGAATCAGACAGGATATCAGGCTGACCGGAAACGGCGTATATGATAAGCTTGAATTTGAGCCTTGCGTAGAAACAGCAGGAGACTGCTATGCCAGAACTTTGGTCAGAATGCGTGAGGTATATCAGTCCATCGACATGATCGCGAAGGCGGTTGAACTCATTCCTGACGGAGAAATCTCAGTTCCGGTAAAAGGAAATGTACCGAAGGGTGAATTTATGGCCAGATTGGAACAGCCAAGAGGAGAAGCATTCTATTATTCCAAGGGTGCCGATTCCAAGTTCCTGGAAAGAATCCGCGTCAGGACCCCTACCAATATGAATATACCTGCTATGGTTAAGACGTTGCAGGGCTGTGATTTGGCAGACGTTCCCATGTTAATTTTAACAATTGACCCATGTATCAGTTGTACAGAAAGGTAGGTGAGAGGAATGGCAGCATTTAAATTAGGAAAAATGATCCTCAGAAGCTTGTTCAAAAAGCCAGCCACTCTCATGTATCCCGTTGTACCGAGAGTATGGCAGGAAAGAACCAGAGGCCACATCGAGAATGAGATCAATGATTGCATCTTCTGCGGGATTTGTCAGAAGAAATGCCCGACCAACGCACTGGTTGTGGATAAGGCAAAAAGATCATGGACCATTGAACGCATGCAATGTATCCAGTGTAGCTGCTGTGTAGAGGTATGCCCAAAGAAATGCTTGACGAACGAGAATACATATACGACGCCAAGCACGGAGAAAGTTGTGGATACCTATGTGGGAGCGGCACCGGAACCAAAGCCTGTACCAAAAGTTGAACCGAAGATTGAGCCAAAAGCTGAGCCGGAAGTGGTTGAGGAAAAAGCTGAATAATGCATGAATTTCCGATTACACAACAAATTATAAAACTAGCCGAGAAGCACGCAACGGAGTTGTGTGCTTCTCGAATAAAATCCATAAAGCTGGTAGTAGGGGATTACTGCGGCTTTGTCGGTGATTCCATTCAGATGTATTTTGATGTCATCTCGGAAGGGACCCTTTGCGAGGGAGCCACCATAGAGATCGAACACGTAAAACCAAAAATGAAATGTACCGGATGCGGAACGCTGTTTGAGAGAGAATTCCTCTCCTTTGCGTGCCCGAAATGCGGAGCAGACGGTGAACCGACGGAGATCGGCAAGGAATTTTATATTGAGTCTATAGAAATCGAACGGTGAAAAGTATTTTCCCGAAAACCGCCGACTTTGTGATGCTACGCATCGAAGTCGGTGATCGGTTTCACGGTTTTTCTTAGAAAACACTTTTCCCCGTCGGCAATCAACTGATAGTAAGTATACTTGCGGATGAGTAAACATCCGAGCAGGAGGAAAATTATGCATGATGTTCTTAAGGTCAACATGATGGCAAACATTCATGATGAGAATGACCATATCGCGTCTCACACCAATGAGGATTTGACCGATCAGCATATTTACGTGATCAATGTTATGGGGGCGCCGGGAGTTGGCAAGACCACCACGTTGAAAAATATCATTAAGAATTTACAAGGCTTGAAGCCTTATGTCATAGAAGGCGATATCGAATCCGATATCGACACCAGAGATCTGCGCAGTCTTGGAATTGATACATTCCAGATCAATACCTTCGGTGCCTGCCATCTGGATGCACCGATGATCCATAATCAGGTTCAAAACATCAAATTTGATGAAAAAGGAGTTCTCTTCATCGAGAACATTGGAAATCTGGTCTGTCCTGCAGAATTCAGTATTGGAGAACATTGCAAAATGCTGATTTCCACCGTTACCGAAGGAAGTGACAAACCCTACAAATATCCTCTGGCCTTCGAAAAGGCCGATGCGATCCTATTAAACAAGGTGGATTTGCTGCCGTATCTGGATTTTGATGAAGACTTCTATATGAAGGGTGTTAGAGCACTGAACAAAGAAGTACCTGTGTTCAAAGTATCCGGCAAAACCGGAGAGGGCTTTGCAGAGGTCGCTGCCTGGATTCAAGAAAGAGCGCAGGAAGAAAAAACTGCTCACCATCACCATCATGGTGTTGAAAACGATCATCACCATCATCATGATCATGATACCGCCCATAACCATGATTGAGCCGAAACCGAGAGGTTAGAAAAATGTCCAACAAAAAAACCGTAAAAATTAAAATATGGGGCATCGTGCAAGGGGTCGGCTTTCGGCCCTTTGTTGCGAAACTGGCAGACCGCTTTCAGATGCAAGGAGAAGTGCTCAACATCGGCGGTCTTGTTGATATTATTCTGACGGATACCCCGGATAAGATAGAATGCTTTCTCGAAGCATTGAAACAGGAGAAACCATTGCCGGCAGAAATCGTCCATCTTAAAATTGAAGCGCTGGAGCCTCGTGAATTCAGTACCTTTACCATACAGGACAGCGACGAAGGGGATGACGAAGCAGCCATGATCCCGGCGGATTTATCCATCTGTCCCGACTGCCTTGCCGAGCTGCAGGATGAAAAAAACCCAAGGTATCTGCATCCGTTTATCAGCTGCATGGTATGCGGACCGCGATATACGATAATAGATAAGATCCCTTATGATAGAGAAAATACTGCAATGACAGACTTCCCAATGTGCGATTTCTGTTGTGAAGAATATACAGATCGCATGGATCGGCGCTACCATGCCCAGACCGTGTCCTGCCATGACTGCGGGCCCATCCTTGAATTCCGGATGACGAGAGAGAAAGAAGAGCGGCAGGAAGCGGCTTCCGTCGGGATTATTGGAATCCATGCAGATGAGAAAATAATGGAAAGAGCCGTTCAACCCTACGCATGGGCTGGAATGCTTCTTTTAAAAGGAAAGATCATCGCCCTAAAGAGTATCGGTGGATACAACTTTGTCTGCAGTCCCTTCAAAGAGGAGACTGTGAAGAAGCTTCGCCGTTTGAAAATCAGAGAAGAAAAACCTTTTGCCGTCATGTTCCGGGATATGGAGCAGATCAGAGAATACTGCCACGTTGGCACAGAGGAGGAAGAACTACTTCTCTCCAACGCCAAACCCATCGTTCTGTTGGAGCGCAAGCCCTCGGACATTTGTCAGGAAGTATATAAGACGAGCCGCTTTATCGGCGCATTTCTTCCCAGTATGGGCATCCAATATATGTTGATCGACCTTTGCGGACCGTTGATTATGACCAGCGCCAACCTTTCCGACATGCCTATTATTAAGGATGACGAAGAAATGTTTGATCTCCAGGATAAGATGAATTGGGAACCGGATGGAGAAAAGCTGCTCTCGGCAGTATTCTATCATGAAAGAAAGATACGCATCCCACTGGATGATTCTGTATCGAGAGTTATAGATGGCCAGCCTCAGATGATCAGAAGAGCCAAGGGCTATGCCCCGGTTCCATTGTATATTAACAATAAACTTACGAAGCAGGATATGATTCTGGCAACCGGTGGACAGTTGAAGTCTTCTTTTTCTTTGAGTAAAGGGCCTTTTGCATACATTGGACAATATCTTGGCGACCTGGACAGCCGGGAGGCAGAGCAACTCTATGAAGAAAACGTTGAACGGATGGAAACACTGTTCCGTATCCAGCCAAAGCTGATCGTCAGCGATCTCCATCCT
Organism: uncultured Bacillota bacterium; assembly: GCA_927441425.1. Classification (GTDB taxonomy): domain Bacteria; phylum Bacillota; class Clostridia; order Peptostreptococcales; family Anaerovoracaceae; genus Anoxybacterium. Next base: position 38,962 of record CAKMKG010000014.1, read on the forward strand.
CTCTATTTCACCACCCAATATGCTGCCCAGTACGCACAGAACCATGGAGTCAAGCACTTGAAGGTACAGCATCATCATGCCCATGTGGCTTCGGTGATAGCGGAGCATGATCTTCAGGAGCCGGTGATTGGTGTTAGCTTTGATGGAACGGGATACGGAACAGACGGCGCGATCTGGGGTGGAGAATTTCTGGTTTGTCAGGGAACGGATTTTCGGCGGGCGGGACATCTGGAATATGTCAAAATGATTGGCGGTGATGCCTCTATGCGAGAGGGCTGGAAATCAGCGTTCAGTTATCTGTACCATTACCGAAAGCTGAAGGAGCCTGAGGACTCCAGATGGGCCATTGTAAAAGCGGGACTGGAGCATAATGTCAATACCATCAATAGCTCCAGTATGGGAAGACTGTTTGATGGTATGGCCGCGTTTGCTGGAATTCACGACAGGAACAGGTATGAGGGTGAATGTGCCATTATGCTGGAAAATGCTGCGGCGGAGGCGATGGCAGAGGGATTGGAACCGTGGGAGATGGCCTTTGATATCATGCAGAGTGATATCACAGAGCGTGATACTATAGCGAAGGAAGCGTTCCGGAGGATATTGATTTCCGCAGCTCCGATTTTCCGATGTACAGAGGATGGTCTGCTTGCCGGGATCGATAAGCGGAGAATCGCATTGGGCTTCCATTTTGCAGTGGCAGATATGGTTTTACAGGTATGCAAGATGATCCGTCAAAAGGATGAACTGAATACGGTTGCATTGACCGGAGGGGTCTTTCAGAATAAGATCCTGATGGAGCGCACCCTTGCCATGCTGCGAAGTGAAAATTTTCGCCCATGTTATAATATCTCGGTGGGGCCCAACGACGGCGGGATTTGCCTGGGACAAAATCTCATCGGCATGAAATATTTGACTGCAAAATAGCATAATGTTAATATCAGAAGAGAGTATTAAATCAAGGGAAAAGGGGTTCAAGGATGAAAAGTAAAGTGGCGGTCATTCCCTGCGAGGGATATGAGGATAATAAGGTTTATGAAGCCATTGAAAAAGGCGTTACCCTATTAGGCGGCTGGGAAAGCTTCGTAAAACCGGATGAAACGATTCTTTTGAAACCGAATCTTCTGAACAGGGCGAATCCGGACAGAGCTGTGACGACCCACCCTGTCGTATTTGAGGCAGTTGCACAAAATCTTAGAGACAAGGGAATCAGCCGTTTATCCTATGGAGATTCTCCGGGGCATCCCGGCAACGTTGAGAAGACAGCTGAGATCTGTGGTATGAAAGGTGTTGCGGATCGTCTGGGAATTCCACTTGCCGATTTCACAAGAAGCCGGACGGTTGAATTCGTGCGAGGAAGGACTTCAAGAAAATTTGAAATCAGCCAGGGGGTCCTGGACTCCGATGGGATTGTCAACATCTGCAAAATGAAAACGCACCAACTGGAGAGAATCACCGGCGGTGTCAAAAATATGTTTGGCTGTGTGTACGGAATGAATAAGGGGGCCTTCCATGCAAAATACCCTGATGCGGAAAGCTTTGCCCAGATGCTGATCGACTTGAATCATCTGCTGAAAGCAAGGCTCCATATCATGGATGGTATCGTAGCAATGGAGGGGAACGGGCCTGCATCAGGAACTCCGGTCAAGATGAATGTAATCCTAATTTCTGCAGATCCTGTTGCATTGGATGCAACCTTCTGCAGGCTGGTGAATCTGGACCCATCTACGATTCCTACCGTGTATTATGGATCGGTTTTTGGGTTGGGTCACTGGAAAGAGGGAGACATCGAAATCCTTGGCGTAGATCGTTTGGACGACTATTGCAATCCGCATTTTGATGTATTGAGAGAAAAAGGATTTGGAGGAAAATGGGCATACCTTGACAAGCTGAAGTTTTTGGCGAGAAAGCCGGTTATCCTGAAAGATAAATGTATCCGCTGCGGTGCCTGTGTTGATGTCTGCCCGCTGGAGGAAAAGGCGCTGCTTTTCCCTGTATCGGAAACCACTCAAATAGGTGCGAAAAAAGAAGTTCCGGTTTATAATTACAATAAATGCATTCGATGCTACTGCTGTCAGGAAATGTGTCCTGAACAAGCCATCATCGTGAAAAGAAAATTCATTTAAAAGCCAATCCATTGGAAGAAAGAGTAAGGAGAAAAAGACAAATGTGTATTGCAATACCCGGTAAAATCGTTTCCATAGATTCTAGAATGGCGAAGGTAGACTTCAATGGAAATATAGTAGCCGTTAATGTGGGATTGATCGATGCTAAGGTGGGTGATTATGTCCTCGTTCATGCAGGCTGTGCCATTGAGGTTATGTCAAAGGATAGTGCCTTGGAATTGATTGAGCTGTTTCATGATTTGGAGGAGCTGGCATAGAAAATGAAGAACGTCGAGCTGATAATCAAAGAGCTAAAAGAATATGACGGGCCTGTCATTAAAATCATGGAGGTTTGCGGAACCCATACTGCGAGCATCTTCAAAAGCGGAGTCAGAAGTTTGATCTCTGGGAAGATCAAATTGATTTCCGGACCCGGATGTCCAGTATGTGTAACCCCGGCTGCCTACATCGACCGGTGTATCGAATATGCTCTGAAGGAAAACCATGTACTTGTCACCTTCGGTGATATGATGAAGGTGCCGGGGCAGAACGGCAGCCTGTCACAGGCAAAGGGAGACGGCGCCAGAGTCGAACTGATGTATTCCCCTATGGAAATTGTGGAGAAAGCGAAACAAAATCCAGACATTATTTACGTAATTGCTGGGGTGGGCTTCGAAACTACAGTGCCGGCGTACGCGCTGACCATTGAAGAAGCCGCCCGTCAGGGCGTTCAAAATATCCGACTGCTGACCGCCTTAAAGACCGTTATGCCTGCATTGAGATGGATCTGTGAAAATGAAGCCGGAATTGACGGTTATCTGTGTCCCGGCCATGTGAGCGTGATCATCGGGAGTGAAATATACAGAGAGTTGGCAGACCGCTATGAAAGGCCTTTTGCCGTTGCAGGCTTTGAGCCGGAGCACATTCTGGCAGGTATTTATGATATTGTAAAACAGCTGGAGCCAAAAGCAAAAACCGAGGCAACAGTTCATAATATATATAAAAATGCGGTGAAAGCCGAAGGAAATAAGAAAGCCCAAGAAGTGATCCACCGATATTTCGAGCCCGGCAGCGCCATGTGGAGAGGGCTTGGAATGATCCCGGACTCTGGTCTATATCTCCGATCGGAGTACGAAGCGTATGATGCCGGCAGCAAAGGCCTGGATCAGGATATTCAATTGCCCGAATCCTGCCGCTGCGGAGAAGTCATCATCGGTAGGATCAACCCCAACGAATGTCCGATGTTCGGCGAGGCGTGCAATCCAATGAATCCATACGGACCATGCATGGTTTCCTCGGAGGGTGCCTGCGGGATTTGGTATCGGAACGTATAAATTCTGCCAACGGCTCTGAAGAGCCGGGCGGAATGTTAAGGAGTGAAAAATGAGAATAAACATGTCTCACGGCAGCGGTGGAAAAGCCTCTGCAGAGTTGATGAAGGATATTTTCGGAAAATACTTTTCCAATGATATATTGAACAAAATGGAGGATGCTGCAGTTCTGGAACTACATGGCAGGATCGCATTCAGCACAGATTCCTTTGTGGTCACCCCTGTGGTGTTCAAAGGCGGCGACATAGGAAAACTGGCTGTTTGCGGTACCGTTAACGACCTGTTGATGATGGGGTCTGAACCCAAATATATAACGGCTGGTTTTATTCTCGAGGAGGGGCTGGAGCTCGTACTACTGGAACAGATTGTCGCATCCATGGCGAAAGCTGCAGCAGAAGCCGGTGTTCAGATCGTTGCCGGAGATACAAAGGTTGTGGAGGGAAAAGGCGGCCTATATATCAATACCTCCGGGATCGGAACCATTCCGGAAAGGCGGAATATCAGCGCCGGAAACTGTTCTGCGGGAGATGTGGTCCTGCTTTCCGGCAATCTGGGGGACCATCACGCCTGTATCCTAAGTGCAAGAATGGAAATTGAAAACCAAATTAAAAGCGATAGTGCCTGCCTCAACACTGTGGTAAACAGCCTGCTGGAAAACAAGATCAAGGTTAAGACCATGAGGGATGTGACAAGAGGAGGTCTTGGTACCGTATTGAACGAAATCGCGGAAGCTTCCAAATGCGGAATCGAGATCAAAGAGGGAGCGTTGCCGGTTCACCCTGAGGTGAGAGGCTTTTGTGATATTTTGGGTCTGGATCCGCTCTATATGGCAAACGAGGGGAAGATGATTGCTGTCGTTGCGCCCGAAGACGCGGAAAAGGCCTTGGCTTTCATGAAGGAAACCGAATACGGAAAGGATGCGGCAATCATCGCAGAAGTAATTTCCGGCAAGGGTGTGGCCATGAAGACAAGACTGGGCGGAAGCCGGGTGGTGGATGTTCTCTACGGAGAAGGTTTGCCCAGAATTTGCTAAGCACGATTTTTATTCAGTATAAAAAAACGGAAAGCTTTCACGCTTCCCGTTTTTCTTTTATAATTCGTTCTATTATCGTTCCGCCAGAGGGGTATACCTCAAATGGGGCTGAACACATTTGTATGCAGGACGCATAATTTTACCGCCGGCAACAAGCTCCTCAATTCGATGGGCACACCATCCTGCAAGCCTTGAGCAGGCAAAGATCGGAGTGGCGATATCCAGTGGGATATCGAGAGCATTATATACAAAGCCGGAGTACAAATCTACATTTGCGGGCATCGGCTTTTCAGTTCCCTTGATTTCCATGTATAAAGCCGGCGCACGTTTCTCGATGAAATCATAAAGCATGAAATCGTCGATCAGATTCTGCTCTTCCGCCAGCTTTTTCGCCATCTTCTTCAACAGGATCGCCCTTGGGTCAGAAATAGTATAGACTGCATGTCCCAAGCCGTAGATCAAACCGGAGCCGTCATTGGCCTCTCCTTTTAGGATCTTGACCAGATATTTTTCAACTTCTTTGTAATTGGTGATGTCCTTCACATTTTCTTTCATGTCGGCCATCATCTCCAGAACTTCTACGTTGGCACCGCCATGCTTTGGTCCTTTTAGGGAGCCAACAGCGGCTGCGATGGTGGAATACGTATCTGTACCGGTGGAAGATACGACGTGGGTCGTGAAGGAAGAGTTGTTACCTCCGCCGTGTTCTGCATGCAAAATCATGGAGATATCAAGTAGCTTTGCTTCCAGGTCGGTGTACTCACCGGTTGGACGCATCAGCCGTAAAATGTTTTCTGCTGTACTTAGTGCCGGATCAGGATAGTGCAGGTGCAGACTCTCGTTATCATAGTAAGATCGCTTCGCCTGATATCCGTATGCAATCAAGGATGGGAAATATCCGATCAGATTGATGGACTGACGCAGGACATTGCTTACGGAAGTATCATCGGGATTTTCATCATAGGAATAAAGGGCCAGCACGCTTCTGGCAAGCTTATTCATTACATTCTTGCTCGGTGCGGTTAATATCATATCACGGGGAAAGCCAAGGGGCAGCTCCCGTTTCATACCAACAACTTTTTTGAAGTCCTCAAGCTGCTTTTGACTCGGAAGCTCTCCAAACAAAAGGAGGTAGCTGGTTTCTTCATAGCCGAAACGATTATCCGCCAGGCAGTTGTTTACGATATCCTCGACATCGATTCCGCGGTAGTAAAGCTTACCATCGACTGCAACCTTTTCTTTTCTCTCATTTACCTCATAACCCTGCACATCACCGATCTTGGTTAAGCCCACAACAACGCCGGCTCCGTTTGCGTCACGAAGCCCTCGCTTTACATCGTATTTCCCGTATAGAGATCCATCGATGGAATTGTTGTTATTGAGCTGCGCAGACATTTTCTGAATAAAGTTTTTTTCCAGCTGCTGATTCATTGCAATCTCATCGGGATTGGTTACCAGAGCTGACTCATTGTAATTATTATGTTTTGTACTTTTGTTCGTGTTCAAGAGATACACCTCCCGTCAAATAGTATGTCTAATGTTAGAATTTTCAGTTAAATAAAAAGTGATACTGTTAATAAGGTACAGTATCACTGAGGAGTAACACAAATTTTTTAGCACTAGAAACAACACAGCCGAAGCTGATCTGTGACTCCCCAATGCTTACGAGATTAGCTGACGGGTTCGGGCTGAAGAGTTGCCCTACCGATAAATCGGATACACCCCTAAAATGGTTCTCCCGTTCCAATATTAGGATTAAGCAGAATAACTGTATTAACAAATTATAATACAATAAAAAATAAAAGACAAGATAAATCTATAACGAGGTAATAAATATTTTAGAGCGAAAGGAACAAATGTTCTTATTTATATTGTCAAGGATTTACGTATATGATATACTTGTTCAAACAGTGTTAAGACAGCATTTGAGGTTAAAATAGATAGAAAGATAGATAAGAGGAAGGTCATAAAAAATGGATCGATTTAAACTTGTTTCAGAATACAAGCTGATGGGGGATCAGCCCCAGGCTGTAGATCAGCTCACAGAGGGGCTGATGCAAGGAAAGAAGCATCAGACGCTCCTTGGCGTAACCGGCTCGGGAAAGACATTTACCATGGCCCATGTGATTGAACGGGTGCAACGGCCGACCCTGATCATTTCCCATAATAAAACATTGGCTGCCCAGCTGTGCGGTGAGTTCAAGGAATTTTTTCCGGAAAATGCGGTGGAATACTTTGTGAGTTATTATGACTACTACCAACCGGAAGCCTATGTTCCTTCCTCGGACACCTACATCGAGAAAGATTCGGATATCAACGATGAAATAGAAAAGCTGCGCCACTCGGCAACCGCTGCTTTGGCGGAACGGCGAGATGTTATTATTGTAGCCAGCGTATCCTGTATCTATGGCCTGGGCAGTCCGGTGGACTATGAGAATCAGGTCCTTTCCTTACGGCCGGGTATGGAGAAAAACCGCCATGATATTCTAAGAAAGCTTATCGATATCCAATACACCCGAAATGATATGGGATTTACCCGAGGCACCTTCCGGGTCAGAGGTGATATCATCGATATCTATCCCGCCGGAGCGGAAACTGCGATTCGAGTGGAACTCTTCGGAGATGAAATAGAAGTGATCAGGGAACTGAATCCCGTTACAGGAGAAATAATCGGAATCCGCAATCACGTATCCATTTTTCCCGCATCCCACTATGTTACTTCAAAGGAAAATATGGAGCATGCCATCCTTTCGGTGGAAGAGGAGCTAGAGGAGCGAATCAAGTGGTTTAAGGACAGAGGAAAGCTCATTGAAGCCCAGCGCATCGAGCAGCGTACCCGCTATGACCTGGAAATGCTGAGAGAGATAGGAAGCTGCAAGGGAATCGAAAACTACTCAAGACATATCAACGGGCTGCCGGGCGGATCTCGCCCCTATACCCTCATCGACTATTTTCCGAAGGATTTCCTGATCATCATCGACGAATCCCATGTGATGCTGCCACAGCTGAGAGCCATGCATGCCGGAGACAGATCCCGTAAATCGTCTTTGGTTGATTTTGGATTCAGGCTTCCATCTGCTTTGGACAATCGGCCTCTCGAGTTCCAGGAATTCGAAAAGCTGGTGAATCAGGTCGTCTATGTCAGTGCTACGCCGACTGCCTATGAGAAGGAGCACAGCGACAATATCGTCGCGCAGCAGGTCATTCGTCCAACAGGCTTGCTGGATCCGGAAATCGAGGTAAGAAAAACGGAAGGGCAGATCGATGACCTCATCGGGGAGATCAACAAGACAACCGAGCGCGGAGAAAAGGTTCTTGTCACGACACTGACAAAAAAAATGTCAGAAAGTCTGACAGACTATCTGAAAAATGTGGGTATCAAAGTAAGGTATCTACACTCTGAGATTGATACGCTGGAGAGAATGGAAATTCTGAGAGATCTAAGATTGGGAGTCTTTGATGTTCTAATTGGAATCAACCTGCTAAGGGAAGGCCTTGACCTGCCTGAGGTTTCTCTGGTAGCCATACTGGATGCGGATAAGCAGGGCTTCCTTCGTACCGAAACCTCACTCATTCAGACCATCGGCAGAGCGGCGCGGAACGTACATGGCAGGGTAATCATGTATGCTGATGGGATCAGTGAAGCCATGGGCAAGGCCCTCTCTGAGACGGACCGCAGAAGGCAGATACAACGGGAATACAATGAAGCAAATGGCATTACACCGAAGACAATAGAAAAGGCAGTTCGATCGATCATTGAAGCGACCAAGGTAGCGGAAGAGAGCGATGAATATTATCAGGGAAGAAGCCCTTTGGAGCTGACCAAGAAGGAATTGGGCGACTATATAAAGAAAATGGAAAAAGAGATGAAGGATGCAGCAGCAAATCTGCAGTTCGAACGAGCCGCGGAATTAAGAGACAGAATATTCGACTTTAAGCTGCGCTTATAAACTCATACTGGTTTGGAGGATTTGATGACAAAGGATTTAATCGTAAAAGGTGCCAATGAGCATAATTTAAAAAATATAGATGTTGTAATACCAAGAGATAAAATGGTGGTATTGACGGGCTTAAGCGGATCGGGAAAATCGTCCCTTGCCTTCGATACGATTTACGCCGAGGGGCAGAGAAGATATATGGAGAGCCTCTCCTCTTATGCAAGACAGTTTCTGGGGCAGATGGAAAAGCCCGATGTGGAGTACATCGAGGGTCTTTCTCCTGCGATCTCCATTGATCAGAAAACCACCAGCAAAAATCCCCGCTCCACAGTGGGAACGGTAACGGAAATTTACGATTACCTTCGATTGATGTATGCAAGGATCGGAATCCCTCATTGTCCGGTGTGTGGAAAGGAAATCACCAGCCAGTCTATTGACCAGATCGTTGACAGCCTCATGGCTTACCCGGAAGGGACGAGAACGACGATCCTAGCGCCTGTCATAAGAGAACGAAAGGGAGAGCATGAAAAGATTCTGGAGCGAATTAAAAAAGAAGGGTTTACCCGCGCAAGGATAGATGGTGAGATCCTGCAGTTGAACGAAGAACCCATTAAGCTGGAAAAAACCTTTAAGCATACCATCGAAATCGTTGTGGACAGGATCGTGATAAAACCCGAATCCGCCAGCCGTCTGGCCGAATCCATTGAGCTGGCGCTCAACCACGGCGAGGGTCTGGTCGTTGCGCTTTTGCAAAAGGATACCGACTCGGAAGGCGAGGAGATGCTGTTCAGTACGAAGCTTGCCTGCCCGGATCACGGGATCAGCATCGAGGAACTGGAGCCAAGGATGTTTTCCTTTAACAGTCCCTTTGGAGCTTGTACGGCCTGCAACGGTCTGGGATTCCTACAGAAAATCGATCCGGATCTCATCATTACGGAGAAAAGCCTGAGCATTGATAACGGAGCGCTGGGGGATATCTTTTCCTCCATGGAGTATGGGACGTTTTACCGTCAGATGATTGAAGCACTGGCAAGGGATCACGACGTTGATTTAGCAACGCCGTATATGGACTTGCCCGCCAAATTCAAGGAAGAACTGCTGTATGGTACAAAGGGCAGAAACCTTCAGTACTATTATGAAAGTAGAAACAACGGTTCCCAGTCCTATCGGAATCATCCCTTTGAGGGCGTGATCAGCAATTTGGAGAGACGATACAAGGAAACGAATTCCGATTATATCAAGGAAAAGATGGAGCAGTACATGAGCTTGACCCCCTGCGATGTCTGCGAGGGAAAACGGCTGAAACCCGAGATTCTTGCGGTCACCGTTTCCGGATTAAGTATCGCCGAGTTTTCGAGTCTTTCCATCCGGGAAGCCCTTAAATTTGTCAACAGCCACACGCTTAGCCCAAAGGATGAAATGATTGCCCATCAGATCACAAAGGAAATCAAAGCCAGGCTCACCTTCTTAGTTGATGTGGGGTTGGATTATTTGACCTTATCAAGATCCTCCGGCACCTTATCCGGTGGAGAGTCCCAGCGAATTCGCCTTGCAACACAGATCGGATCAAGCTTGGTAGGGGTGCTCTATATCCTTGATGAACCGAGCATCGGTCTTCATCAGAAGGACAATGAGAAGCTTTTAAAAACCCTGCGAAATCTCACCGACCTCGGGAATACCCTGATCATTGTCGAGCATGATGAAGAAACTATGTATGCGGCGGATCATATCATCGATATCGGCCCCGGTGCGGGAATCCACGGGGGTGAAATTATCGCTGAGGGAACTGTGGAAGAAATTAAGGCATGCAAGGAATCCGTCACGGGACAATATCTGACCGGAGACAGGAAGATCGAATTGCCGGAGGTCAGAAGGGCAGGAAACGGAAAAAGCATTCGGATTCTGGGCGCAGTGGAGAATAATCTTCAGAATATCGATGTGACCATCCCACTGGGTCAGTTTGTCAGCGTAACCGGTGTGTCCGGTTCGGGCAAGAGCAGTCTGATTAACGAAATTCTTTATAAGCGCCTGGCGGTGGAAATCAATCGTTCAAAAACCAAGCCAGGCAAATGCAAAGGAATTGAGGGGATTGAAAATATCGACAAGATCATAGATATAGACCAATCGCCGATTGGAAGAACGCCGAGATCCAACCCGGCCACCTACACCGGGCTATTTACTCCCATTCGGGATCTGTTCTCCCAGCTGCCTGAAGCGAAGCTGCGGGGTTATGAGAAGGGAAGATTCAGTTTCAATGTAAAGGGTGGTCGCTGCGAAGCATGCAGCGGTGACGGGATCATCAAGATCGAAATGCACTTCCTGCCAGACGTTTACGTGCCATGCGAAGTATGCAAGGGGAAACGTTACAACCGAGAGACACTGGAAGTAAAATATAAAGGAAAAAACATATACGATGTATTGGATATGAATGTTTCGGAAGCACTAGAGTTTTTTCGGAATATCCCTTCGATTCAGCGTCAGTTGGAAACCTTGGAGGAGGTGGGTTTGGGCTATATCAAGCTGGGACAGCCTTCCACCCAGCTTTCCGGAGGAGAAGCCCAGCGAATCAAGCTGGCGTCGGAGCTTTCCAAGAGAAGCACGGGCAAAACCATGTATATATTGGACGAGCCTACAACAGGGCTGCATTTTGCCGACGTGGACAAGCTCATCCAGGTTCTGAACCGGCTTGTGGATGCCGGCAATACTGTGGTGGTCATCGAGCATAACCTGGATGTAATCAAGACCGCCGACTTCATTATCGACCTTGGACCCGACGGGGGCGACAGAGGCGGAAGAATCATCGGGGAAGGCACGCCGGAAGAGATCGCAAAGCTGGAAAATTCCTATACCGGAGAATTTTTAAAAAAAGTTTTACGATAACACAAAAATGTGATACAATACAATATTAAATAACGAAGTGGAAATATCCTCCACCTCGTTTAAACGCACAGAGGTAAGAAAATTTTCTGCAGATGCGTTATAAGCTTAGTAAAAACTGGGAATTCAGTTGAAGGTGAGCCATAAACTGGGTACAGTAGCTGATTCTATGGTGAATGATGGACGCGCAAAAAAGAAATATGTACTTGATGATGATTGTTTTAGTGTTTGCCTGGGGCCTAGAATATATTTTTGCCAAGCAAGCATTGACTGTCATGGAGCCCCTGACCCTTGTATTTTTTAAGTATCTGATCGGGCTTGTGGTCGTACTGCTAATAAAATTAAAAGCAGAAGGAAAGAGCCTGATGCGTGTAAAAGATATCCCTCTATTCATTTTTTGTGCGATCTTCGGGGAAATCGGATATTTTTACTTTGAATATTCGGCGATGGAATATCTGCCGGTGTCACTCATTACAATCGTATTAGCTTTTGTCCCTGCCTTATCAGTTCTCATTGATAAGGCTATATTTAAAAAGAAAATAACGAAAAAAATAACTGTTGGAATCCTCCTGAGCATCCTTGGGATAGCGTTGATCATCGGAGTCGACTATCGCATTCTTTTCCAAGGAAGAATCATAGGATATTTATTGGCCTTTGGTGCGGTGATTACCTGGAATTTATATAATTTCTTAACCGCATCCTTGCATGACCGATATAAAACCGTAACACTGACCTTAAATCAACTGATTTGTACGGTCCTGCTGGTCTGGCCTTATGCATTGACCCATATGCCGGATCGCGAATCCGTCAGCATGGGTGTTGTAGCCGGAATCCTGTATCTGGGAACGCTAAGCACAGCAATTGGATTTATTATATTCGTAAGGTCACTGCATATTTTAGGCCCTACTGTAACAGCCATATTTTCTAATTTCCTGCCCGTGACAACCACCTTGTTTGGATGGCTCATCTTGAAAGAAACCATAATGCCTATTCAAATGCTTGGTGGTGTCATGGTTATCGCTGCAGGATATTTGGTTATAAAGGAAAAAGGACGACTGGAGGAATTGTCTCATGATTGAACAGATTAATACAACGCTACTTACGGATTTTTATGAATTGACGATGGCCAATGGGTATTTTGAAAAGGGCATGGCCGACGATATTGCATATTTTGATCTGTTTTTCAGAAAGATACCCGATGAGGGCGGCTTTGCGATCATGGCCGGTTTGGAGCAGATGATCGGGTATTTGGGCAATTTACAATTTGACGATAGAGACATCGATTATTTAAGAGGAAAGGGGATGTTCAGCGAAGCATTTCTGGAATACCTCCGGAATTTTAAATTTGAGTGTGACGTCTGGGCGATTCCGGAAGGAACTCCCGTTTTCCCGGGAGAACCGCTGGTTACTGTGCGAGGGCCTGTGATACAGGCCCAATTTGTAGAAACAATAATGCTGCTTGCAATCAATCATCAGAGTTTGATCGCAACGAAAGCAAATCGCATTGTGAGAGCAGCACAAGGACGTGGTGTCATGGAGTTCGGGACCAGAAGAGCACATGGAGGCTCCGGTGCAGTCCATGGTGCCAGAGCCGCCTATATCGGAGGCTGTATCGGTACCGCTTGTGCATTGGCAGAAAGAGACTTTAAAATCCCTGCCCTCGGAACCATGGCACATAGTTGGGTGCAGATGTTCCCAAGTGAATATGAAGCTTTCAAGACCTATGCGGAAATCTATCCCGAAAACTGTGTGCTGCTGGTGGACACATTCAATGTCCTCAAGTCGGGAATTCCCGCGGCGATCAAGGTGTTCAGGGAAATGAAGCCGAAAAAGATGGGCATCCGGATCGACAGCGGCGACGTGACGTACCTGACGAAAAAAGCCAGAGCCATGCTGGATCAAGCTGGTTTTAAGGAATGCACCATTGTGGTATCAAACTCACTGGATGAATATATCATAAGAGATGTCATTGGCCAGGGCGCCCAAATCGATACCTTCGGCGTAGGGGAAAGACTGATCACGTCAAAATCTGAGCCCGTATTCGGAGGAGTATACAAGCTGGCAGCCCTGGAAAAGAATGGTGTTCTCATCCCTAAAATGAAAATCAGTGAAAATATTGAAAAAATAACAAATCCGGGATTCAAGACGGTATACCGGCTCTTTGATAAGGATACCAACAAGGCGGTTGCAGATGTGATCACCCTGGATCATGAAAAAATTCCGGAGGGCAGTGAATATGAAATTTTCGACCCCCAGATTACTTGGAAGAGAAAGAAGATTTCAAACTTTTATGCTAAGAACCTGAGGGTTCAAATTTTTGACAAGGGCGCTTGTGTCTATAAATCGCCTGATATCAATGAAATCAGAGATTACTGCAAGGTGCAGATCGATACTCTTTGGGAAGAAATTCTGCGATTTGAGAATCCTCACGAATTTTATGTAGACCTCTCTAAGGAGCTTTGGGAATTGAAAGCAAAATTGATCGAGGAATATCAGGAGTAATGAGTTCTCCGGCAATTTGCACAGCAAATTGGCGAGTTAGTAAATAGTAAAGGTTGGGTGATCGTAATGAAGTATGAATTTAAAACTACAAAAACATTGAATCCGAAGGAGAAACCAAATCCGGATACATTGGAATTCGGAACAACTTTCACGGATCACATGTTTATCATGAACTATACGGAAGATAAAGGATGGCATGATGGTAGAATTGTGCCTTATGCGCCGATAACTCTGGATCCTGCCGCGGCAGTGTTGCATTATGCGCAGGAAATGTTCGAGGGGTTGAAGGCATACAAGTCAAGGGAAGGAAAGGTTCTGCTTTTCCGCCCGGATAAGAACGCGCAGAGAACGACAAGAACCAACGATAGAATTTGCATTCCTGCAATTGACGAGGAGCTCTTTGTGGAAGCCATCAAAGCGGTTGTTCGTGTGGATGCCGACTGGATCCCCGCAAAAGAGGGGACTTCCCTGTATATCAGACCCTTTATATTTGCTTCTGAGCCGTTCCTTGGAGTCCGTCCGGCGAAGGAATACCTCTTTATGGTAATTCTCAGCCCAGTAGGACCGTATTACAAAGGTGGCCTTTCGCCAACAAAAATCTTTGTGGAGGACGAGTACGTCCGTGCCGCCTTCGGCGGAACCGGCTACAGCAAAATCGGCGGAAACTATGCTGCCGGTCTGAAATCCCAGGAGAAAGCCCATAAAAAGGGGTTTGCCCAGGTATTGTGGCTGGACGGAATAGAAAGAAAATATGTTGAGGAAATCGGAACCTCCAATGCCTTCTTTGCCATCGGAGACGAAGTCATTACAGCGCCTCTGGAGGGGACCATACTGCCGGGAATTACAAGAGATTCCGTCATTCATCTCTTAAGGGATTGGGGCATCAAAGTCTCGGAACGTAAACTCACGATAGAAGATGTTTACAAGGCAAATGAGGAGGGCAGACTGAGTGAGGTATTTGCCACCGGAACCGCTGCAGTCATATCGCCGGTGGGAGAGCTTTGCTGGAAGGATGAAAAAATTGTTATCAACGAAAACAAAATTGGAACGCTTTCTCAAAAGCTGTACGATGTTTTATCAGGTATCCAGCTTGGTAAAGTAGAAGATAAATTTGGATGGACTGTTGAAGTGGAACTGCAATAATGAAAAAGAGATAAAGTGATTCATCAGTCGTGGAATAGGAGGCAAAGCCATGATTACAGGAGCAGAAGCAATTGTAAGGTGTTTAGAAAACGAAGGGGTAGACATTATATTCGGATACCCAGGAGCGACCATCGCACCTCTTTATGATAAACTTTCAAAATCAAGTATCCGTCATATTTTAGTCCGCCATGAGCAGCATGCGGGCCATGAAGCCAGCGGCTACGCTCGAATCAAAAAAAGACCGGGTGTCTGTATGACCACCTCGGGTCCGGGAGCAACCAACCTGATTACTGCACTGGCTACGGCCTATATGGATAGTGTTCCTCTTGTTGCCATAACCGGTCAGGTATCCAGCGATCTGCTTGGCAGAGACGTTTTTCAGGAAGCCGATATTACAGGTGCTGCGGAGCCGTTTACAAAATACAGTTACCTGGTTAAGGATGCATTGGATCTTCCGCGAATTATCAAGGAAGCATTTCATATCGCGTCGACAGGTAGGCCGGGACCGGTATTGATCGATATTCCCGTCAATGTTCAGCAGCAGAGAATTGATTTTTCCTTCGCCGGCGAGGTGAACCTACGCGGTTACAAACCAACCATCAAGGGACATACGGGACAGATCAAGCGGGTCTGCAAGGCCATCAATAGTGCGGAACAGCCTTTGATCTGCGTAGGCGGTGGGATCTTTGCCGCTGATGGGCAGGCAGAACTGAAGCGTTTTTGTGAAACGCTGAACATCCCCGTTGTATCTACGATGATGGGAATTAGTGCAATGCCATCGGCTCATCCGCTCTTCATGGGAATGCTGGGGATGCATGGCAAGACCATCGCCAATCAGGCGATTACTGATTCCGATCTACTGATCATCATTGGAGCGAGAGTTTCCGACCGCGCAGTCTTATTCCCTGCACATGTTGGAAAGAACACGAAAATCGTTCATATCGACATTGATCCAGCTGAAATCGGGAAGAATCTCAGCACGTTGATTCCGGTTGTAGGTGATGCCAAGGAAATTCTAATTCAAATATTGGAGGCAGAACCGGTCAGAAAATCAGAGGAATGGACCAATTCTTTGAAGGCAAAAAAGGAAAAGCTGGTTTTGGATTATGGGCCAAGAGAAAATGGAATCAATCCCAAGGCGTTTGTTAATCAGCTTTCTAGAAGCTTGCCGGAGGATCATATTTACTGTGCCGATGTAGGACAGAATCAAATTTGGTCCGCTGCAAACTGCGAAGTGAGAACCGGTAGATTTCTGACATCCGGGGGAATGGGTACCATGGGCTATTCCATACCGGCCGCCATTGGAGCTAAAATTGCCGATCCTGACAAGGCTGTAGTTGCCGTATGCGGCGACGGCTCTTTCCAGATGCAGATGATGGAGCTTGCTACCATCAGCCAGCATGGTGTAGGCATCAAAATCGTTGTTATGAAAAACAATAAATTAGGGCTGGTGAAAGAGATTCAGAAGAAGTCCTATAAGAATAATGAATGTGCAGTAGATCTCTCCGGGAGTCCCGATATCGTTGCCATCGCCAAGGCCTATGGCATACCCGGAAGACGGATAGACAATATGGATGAGGCTGAGGATGCCATTGCCGAAATGCTCAGCTGTCAGTGTGTCTACTTGCTGGAATGTATCGTTGATGAGAACGAATCGTCAATGTAACAAGGTGCAGCCTTCTCGTTGCCCTTTTGCCCCAAGCTTTGCTTGGTTGGCAAAATGGACAGCATGCGAGCGAAGCGAGTCGGAGTCCCTAAAAGGGACGTTGAAATGCGAATGGGAAATTTTCTACAGGCTGCGTGATAGGATTGGAGGATGGAATTATGAAGCATGTGTTATCTGCATTGGTTAACAATTCGCCCGGCGTAACGAGCAGAGTTTCGGGTCTTTTCCGAAGAAGGGGATATAATATTGATTCCTTTATTGGGAGTTCGACGGAGGATGAACGATTTTCACGATTGACCATCGTTGTCCGAGGAGATGATGTGGTGATTGCGCAGGTTAGGAGCCAAATGGAAAAGCTGGAGGATGTCATCGCCATTGAAGATATCAAGCCGGAGGCTATGATCAGCAAAGTTCTTCTTTTTATGAAAGTCAAGGCAGACATCAATGATCGTGTCGGTATCATCGTCGTTGCCAGTGCCTGCAACGCAAAAGTAATCGAAATGAGTAAGGATTATATGATTTTTGAAGCGTTGGATACGGAAGAAAGAATCAGTGAGATGATTGAAATCTTCAAGCCCTATGGAATTATTGAACTGGTTAAAACCGGCGTGGTCGCAATGAAGAGGTAATACCCTCCCTTTTGTCCAGGCGGGTTGTACCTTGATAAAGGAGGGTACTATGAAACATACAATTTCAGTTTTAGTTGAGAACAAGGCAGGGGTCCTATCCAGAATATCTGGACTGTTTGCCAGAAGAGGCTTTAATATTGACAGCTTGGCTGTGGGAACCACAGAGGATAAGGACATTTCCAGAATCACTCTGCTGGTGGACGGCGACGATTACGTCGCCGAACAGGTGACCAAACAGCTGAACAAGCAGATCGACGTCATTAAAGTGAGAAAGCTGAATCAAGAGGAGATCACCCGTCGTGAACTGGTTCTTGTTAAAGTGAAGATGTCGGTCGCACAGCGCGGCGAAATTATCGACATCGTGAAAATCATGCAGGGAGAGATCGTCGATATTTCCCACACGACCCTAACCGTGGAATTGAGCGACAAACCGGAAAAGATCGATCTATTGATCGATCTGCTATCTCATTATAATATTGTTGAGGTTGCCAGAACCGGAACCATCGCGTTGCAAAAGGGCGCGGAGATGGTATAGAAAAGGTTAATTAAAAAGTTAAGAGCCTGCCTGGTGTGTTCTCTTTGAAACAGCCGCAGCTGAAATAGTATTTTCACGAAAACCGCCTCCTTTAAGATGCTCCGCATCAAAGTCGGTAATAGGTTTCACGGTTTTCTAAGAAAACACTTATTTCAGCCGGTTTAAGGAACACCTGTGGCGCGGCTCTTTTTAATTTACCTTAGTGGGACACACACGCCGCGGTGCCTTTTCATTTTGAATGATCAAAAATTAGCTGCATGGATTTAAGCAGACCATTGATAATTCGACATCGATTCTGGCAGTTACAGGGAAAGTACCGGCTCCAAGGAATACTTGGTTACCAGGTATGGTTGGAGTTACAGATTCTACTTGATTAATAATCGATGTTAGGCCGACAATGGAGCTGCTGACCAGCAGGAACCGGATATCTTTATGAATGGTTCCGTTTGCAGGCACTAAAACGTCATTGCATAAGATCCGAATTCCCCGTGGACCTGTAATATCGACGTCCAGAGGAACATGCTCCTCCGTATTGGAGAAAATTGCCCGGCAGTCGCTAAAGCTGGTAAATCTTACGGTAACTCCCCCGGGTATAAAGAGGCTATCCACAATATCAACCCTTACATCAGGGGATAAATCAGCATTTGATACAAGCACCTTGTAAACCGCCGTATCTCCCTCAATCGTACAACATTTATCCGTGCTTAATTGGACGGCATTTATTGTTGTGGAACAAGTTGCTGTTGATTGCGTTCCAATTGCTGTTGCCATAGCCATATTGACTACGGTATAACTTCCCGGGCGTGTAACACCTACGATTTGAATCGCATAATGAATAACCACCTGACCTCCTGCTTCGATGGTTCCCAAATTACCACTGATTCTGATCAACCCAGAAGTACTGGTATCAACGATTAATGAAGCAGGAGTAACCGTAATTGTTCCAATCTGAAGAACCGCAGGAATTGAGATGATGTCAGTGAACTGTACGTTATCTAGGGCAGCATCACCGATGTTACTCACTGTTAAGCGGTAATTCAAGGCTGCCTGATTATTCGTGATCGAGCTGGAACATTCTTTCGTTAGGGAAAGCTCGCCTTCTGGATTGCATTGTGGAACTTGAAAGCAATCACAGTCAAAGACATAAATCGCAGTTGCCGCTTTTACGCTGATCGGCTGAATCGCTGTCGCATAATTTCCGACAATTTCCAAACGGTATTCAACAGTAACCCCTTTATCATATCGATTATCGGTCTCTATTTTAACAAATTGAAAGTCTATCGGCGCAGGGCCGAAATTTGGGTCATTGGTTGTTAACGTATACGCAACCGGGGTAAAAGTGCCGCAACCGTCAATTTTTTCACTTACAATTAAATTTTCAGAAATGATAAACTGACAGATGGGTATTGCGATACTGCTGATTCCTCTGGCTGCGCTGCTACAATCGGTCATAAACTTATAGGTCCAAAATGATTTGTTTAGAACTGTTACATAGGCCGGATTGATTACCACACTTCCGTCAGGTAAGTTCTGACAGTCAGGCTGTATAACGGATATCCCATTTTGAGGTCCGCAGCAGCAAAGCAGTGAATAAGGGGAACAGGAGCACTCTTCTGCGGGATTTGCTTGTATAATAACTTTCCTATCATCTATAAGAACCAGATCATTCTGGCTTTCTTTTTCTTTGCAATGGCATAGTTTTGATATATCATCCATACTCGTTTCAATCTCCTTAATTAGCAGTATTTTTCTAACAGTATATGAAAAAAAGTAAGAAGACGTAACAATCTATAAAAAAGAGATATTTACGCGGGAATCAGATCCCATCACAGATCAATAAATATATCACTTGACATTTATGCATAAATCATATAATTTATAATATAATCGATTATATAAAATAACAATAGTTAGTTTGGGAAGCAGAAATAAGAGATAGAAAGGACAATGATTCAAGATGAAAATGGAAAACATCAATCACATCGCTATCATTGGAACAGGTATGATCGGCGCCAGTATGGCGGCGATGTTTACAGGAAACGGTTATCCTACGACGATGCTTGCATTGAACGAGCAGGAGCAAATCAGAGGCCGGGATCTCTATGACACGTGCTTTCGAGATTTAATAGAGAAAGAGCTTGTGACTGAGGAGCAGGCCAAGCGGTGTGCAAATTTACTGAGCTTTACCTATGACTATAAAGAGATCGCCCATACAGATTTTATTTTTGAGTGCGTGGTGGAAAGGCTGGATATCAAATACTGTGTATACGAAATGATAGAAGAGCACTGTAAACAGTTTAAGGTATTGGCATCCTCCACGTCTGCCTTGTCAGCAGATGATTTGGCAGAAGGCTTAAAGACAAATAAAGATAAATTGGTTGTGGCACATCCTTATAATCCTCCCCATCTTGTGCCTTTTGTCGAGGTCGTAAAGAGCAAGTATACAACGGAGGAAGCGGCACAAATGGCATTTGACGTGCTGGAATCAACGGGCCGTAAGGTTATCATCATGCAGCGATGTGCACCGGGATTTGTAGCCAACCGGCTGCAGCATGCCTTGCTTCGCGAGGCGGTACATATTGTGGAAGAAGGCCTTGCCACACCAAGAGATATTGATAAGGCCCTGATGTACAGCTTCGCGCCAAGGTATACCTCTGTTGGGCTATTTGAACATCAGGATGCCGCCGGGCTGGATATGGTAAAGTGCATCGAGGATTATTTGCTGCCTACATTGAGCAATGCGTGCACGACACCGGATTATATCAACAAACTGGTCAATGAGAACAACCTGGGCATGAAGACCGGGAAAGGAATTTATGATTGGCCAAAAGAAGCACAGGATGAATTCCGACGAAAGGCCTCGGCGCCGTATCTAAAGTATTTCAACTGGGATATTCCAAAAGAATAGAACAATACTTAACATGCTTTCTCCCCCTTTTCTATATAGGAAAGAAGTGCCGATTCGGCACTTCTTTCCTTTTTTTTACATGGGCGTCTACCTCATTTTAAGCAAACGCTTTACATGCTTATATATCAACAATGATCAACAATCGATTAAATATATTTTTATTGACTTTTCAGTGGTTTTTTTGGTATTATAGGACTGTTAAGATACGTAAGAGGTAAAATATGACAAAGATAAAGAGAAAACCGATCGAAAAAAGACCATTATACAGAGAAGAAATAGGAAATGCCATTCGAGATGCAATTGTGTCAGGCGATTTGAAGCCCGGAGATCGAATTGTTGAGACACAATGGGCAAAAGACTTAGGAGTGTCCCAGTCACCGGTGCGTGAGGCGATCAGAGAACTGGAAATGATGGGCCTAGTGGAAAATATCCCCTATCAGGGTTGTATTGTTCGAAAAGCCACCAAGCAGGACATGAAGGATGCCTATCGGGTCCGTATGTATTTGGAAATGTTGGGAATTCAAGACGCCGTAGAGGGTGCAACGGAAGACCAATTAAAGGAAATAGATAAAGTGAACAAAGAGATGGAAGCGGAAGCGAAGAAAAATGCTTTTAATGCCTATACAAAAAAGAACGAAGAGTTTCATGAAAAGATTATAGAAGTGTCACAAAATGGGCTCCTGATCCGTTTATGGAAGCAGAGTCACATACAGGATTCTACTTTTTTCGGAACACAGCTCTCGGATCAATCTCTGGAAGCACTGGCGATTCGCCACAAAGTTTTATACGAGGCAATTGAGGCGAGAGATGTTAAACGTGCACAAGAAGCAATTTACCAACATTTCCAGGAGCTGATTGAAGAACTGGATCGAAAAGCGTAGCAAATAAATTATGCTAATGAAACAAAATACTTGAATAAGGTATTTTGTTTTTTTATTTAGATATTTATTGCAATTTCAAGGGTTAAATCGCTATTGTTTAATTTCTCTGAAAATTCACGAAATCCTGATGTTGACATCGGTCAATTCAATGATATAATAAAATAATCAATATAATCGATTATATAAAAACGATATTGATGGGACTTAATTTCAATGCTATCCCAAACAAAAAAGTATCTTTTGAGGAGGTTACTATGAAAAAATCACTAATTCTATTATTGGCTATGGTTCTTGTTTTTTCTGCGTTTACCGGCTGTGGATCAGATCCAGCTGCAGAGACGGGAAATGAGGAAGCGCCTGCGGGAGCACTAAAGATAGGACATTTGTCTTATCATACCGGCCCGTTCGGTCATGTAGGTCCTATGTTTGATGGAGCAGCAAACTTCGCATTAGACTTCATTAATGAAGCTCCGCCTCTTGACAGAGAGGTAACAATTATTCATCAGGATATTGGAACAATTGGTGAAGGTCAGGCAGCAAGAAAGCTGGTTGATAGTGAAAAGGTTGATGTTCTTCTTAACGTAGCAGGCGAATACATGTCTTATCGAGACTGGCTGCTGGAAGTTGAAGCAGAAATCGGTGGACCGCTTCTTCCATCTGTGCATGGGGGATCAATCGATATGGCTTACGGAGGAGTCGTAACAGAGCCGATCTTTAGAGGAGCGCCAATGGATACTGACCAAGGCGCAGCTACAGCAATCGAGGCCCAGAAGCAAGGAGCAAAAACGGTTGTTGTCATGGCAGTTGAAAACGACGGAATGCAGATGCAGCAAGAGGCTGCAGTAAAAGCGAGCAAAGCGTTAGGAATGGAAGTATTGGGCGAGCTGGATTTCCAGCCGGAACAGACCTCTTACAGAAGTGTTGTCAGTCAGGCACAGGCTCTGAACCCTGATGCTCTGTTAATCTTCTGCGCTGCGGAAGACGGCGGTACGGTAGTCAAGAATGCAGCTGAAATGGGCATGTCGTCCATTATCGTTGGTGCAACAGACTGGATGTTCGTTGAATTCCCGAAGACCGCTACGATGGATGCGCTGAACAAGCATAAGTATGTCGGTGCAGTTGGATTTACATATCAGGAAGGACCTGCATGGGATTTCTATAAAGCAGCTTGGGACGCTTCCGAGTATGCAGAACTGAACGATGCATCCAATTCTTACACATTACAGTATTATGATCTCTTGAATGTTGCTATGCTGGCCATCGAACAAGCCGGCGGAACAGATGTGGCGGCCTGGGTAGATGCTATGTATGATGTATCCATGGGACCCGGCAAAAAAGTATATACTTATGCAGAAGGGATTGAAGCCCTGAGAAACGGTGAAGCGATCGATTATGATGGAGTAACCGGTGCATTCAACTATACTCCTACGGGCGTAGTTGGCGGGCTTTTCGGAGTATTCCAGTGGACAGATGCCGATACTCTTGAAAGAACAAGTCTCATCGAAGGTCAGACCATATTGGATGTTACAAGTAAATAATAATACAGTTTAAACAATGATCGAGCACCTGCTTTCGAAGAGGATATTCACTTCAATTCTCCTCCCGGAAGCAGGTGTTAATAAAACAGAACTGAGGAATTTAGTGTAAAGGAGTTACTATGACCTTATCGACATTTTTATCGAGTACTTTGGTATTAGGACTGCTTGAGGCGGCACCATTGGTTCTTGCAGCAATTGGGTTTACGTTAATATACCGTTTGAATGGATTTACTAATGTGGCCTATGCTGAAAACATAACTCTGGGCGCCTATTTCGCAGTGATCTTTAATTCCCTTTTGGGTTGGAACTTTTATGCTTCCATCATCCCGGCTGCGCTGCTTTCGGGATTATTAAGTGTTGTTACATATCTGGTCATATTCCGGCCTTCATTTCGAAGAGGGGTTGGAAAAACGGAGCTGATTATATTATCCGTCGGCGTATCCTATTTCATCCGATACGGATCGAGAATCCTTTTTGGCAATGATTTATTCAATTTTAATTTCAGCAGCACCTCTTATCTGAAGGTTTTTGGAATTGGTGTCACGAACATCCAGCTGATCTGCATCGGATTGGTTGCAGTGATATCCATCGGTATTTATTTCTTTATCTATAAGACAAATTACGGTGAAAAAATGAGGGCCCTTGCGGATAACGAAGAACTGGCAATGATCAGCGGAATTAATCCGACAAAGGTATCACTGCTGATCTGGTTTATTGCAGGAAGCTCTGCGGGACTTGCTGGGTTATTCTACGGCTCGTTCTCCTTTGTAAGTTCATCATTGGGATGGAATATGATTCTGATTGTAATCATGGTATCCGTCGTAGGCGGAGTCGGAAGCATCCGTGGCGCTTTGGTTGCAAGTGCATTTGTAGGGATCGTGACATCGGCAGTGAATCTTTTGTCATCCAACTCTTTATACGGAGATATCGTATTATTGATAATCTTTATCGGAATTCTTAAAGTAAGAAAGGTGAGGGTGTAAGTATGGGACTTTTATCGGGATATGTGATCTATTCACTCTCTTTTCTTTTGATCTATATTGCACTTGCAACAATCTTGCATTTGCAGTTCAGCATAACGGGAATCGTCAACTTCGGTCTTGTCGGTTTCTGGGGTCTCGGCATGTATCTATTTGCACTGCTGCAGACGAAGCTTGCACTGCCGTTTCTGCCGGCGCTCATTTTGGCATGTGCGCTAGTCGGAATGACCGCGTTGCTTTTGGGCCGTGTGATCCTGAATCTAGACGGACAGGCGATTCTGGTCGGTACGCTGGCCTTTGCAACCATCATAGAATATCTGACAACTACGGAAAAATGGGCCACCAACGGCGTAATGGGCTTAGGGACCATCAAAATGCCCTTCGATTTCGGACGGTCAACTGATCAGGTGTTTTTCCTTCTCATACTCCTATGTCTGGTTCTGCTGATCCTTTATACAGCAAAATTGAAGACATCGCCATACGGAAGACTGCTTTTAAGTATCAAGGACAACGAAGTTCTTGCGCAAAGCCTTGGAAAACCTACCTTCCGTCATAAGATCATTTTCTTTACATTTACGTGTATCCTAATTGGATTTTTTGGAGCCCTGTCTGCTCCCTTGTATAACTATATCTTCCCAAGAATGATTGGCCCCGGCGTTACGTTTACCATTTGGATCGCCTTGATGCTTGGCGGAAGAACAAGACTTCTGGGCGGTATGATCGGAATTGTGGCAACCGTTGGACTGTTTGACTATTTCATAGAAACGGTAGTGCCGATTCCAACACAATATGCAGAAATGGTTCCGAACTTTAAATTTGCCCTCTATGGACTTATGCTGATCCTGATTCTCATGTTCAGACCGCTTGGCATACTGGGAGATAAGAAAAAGGAGGGGGTAAAATGAGAACAAAAGCACTTCACTTACAAAATGTTGTAAAAAAATACGGTGGAAGAACTGTGGTGAACGTTCCGGACATTACCTTTGGTACCCATGGAATCGAAGGCTTGATCGGACCCAACGGAGCAGGCAAAACCACCTTGATCAATCTGATCAGCCATAAGGTTGGTATGACACAGGGACAGATCCTGTATTACAAAGATGAGAAAGAGATCGACATCTCAAATAAAAGCTTCGATGAGATTTCAAGACTTGGCCTTGTGAGATCCAATCAAATCATTCAGGACTTTGAAAGCCTAAGCATCAGAGAATCCATGTTGCTCTCATTAGCAACGCCGAAGTATGAAAAGTTTTACAATATTTTCTGTGACAAGGAATTAAGAAAATCCACGGAACAGGAAATCGAAAGATATCTGGACTATTTTCACTTTGATAATCCGGATGGGCATGCATTATCGGCAGGAGAAAAGAAGCTTCTTGACATTATTCGATGCATGCTATTGAAGCCGAATTTTCTTTTAATGGATGAACCGACTGCAGGGCTGCCTCAGGATCAGACAGATAAAGTCGTCGAATTGATGCGACGGAAGACCACAGAGGAGGGCATGTCCATATTGATCGTAGAGCATGATCTGGACTTGATCTGGAAGGTATCTGAGAACGTCTTTTTCATGGCAGAAGGAGAAATCCTGATCCAGGGGGTTCCCGATGAAGTCAGAAAGAATCAGACAGTAATCAATAAGTATATGGGGGAAGGAAGCAATGCTTAAAATAAACAATATCAGAAGCGGATACGGAGATGTTGAAGTGCTTCATGATCTCACCTTTGATGTAAAGCATGAGATTTATGCAATACTTGGTGCAAACGGAGCCGGGAAAACCACCCTCATGAAGACAATCGCCAAGGTGTTGCCTTTGAATGGCGGAGAGATCCATTTCAAGGGCGAGAATATATCCGGACTCACCTCTTATCAGGTTGCCGCAAAAGGTCTGGCCTTTGTACCACAGGAGGGGAATGTTTTCCCCACCATGACCGTGATGGAGAATCTCTCCATCGGTTGTGTGCTGCAGGGGAAAAAATCGAAAAAGGAAAAGCTGGAAGAGGTGTTTGATGTCTTTCCGGATATCTATGAGAGGATCAATCAAAAGGCTGGAAGCCTGAGTGGCGGTGAAGCACAGATGGTCGCCTTCGGAAGAGCACTGATGCAGGAATCGGAGCTCCTCCTCCTCGATGAACCTACAGCAGGTCTTTCCCCGAAATATGTCGACATGTTCTTTAACAAGGTGAAAGAAATCCATGAGAAAAAGAATGTCAGCATCATCATATCCGAGCAGAATGCGGCAAAAGCATTGGAGATCGCGGATAAGATCATGGTATTGAACCTTGGAAAGATACACTTCATTGAAGACTGTGCGAAATGCGTGCTTAGTATGATACAAGAGGGATATCGAATCTGATATTTCGAAGAAAGGGATGTAAATATGTCATCCAAAAAGAAAGGATACTTGCTATGACAGAACAATATAAAAGCTCGTTACATCAAATGGCGGATTGTACTCCCACAGACTTTTGGAATGACTCCTGCTCTATCCCGGAATTGGCGTATGCCATGGAGTATGGCGCAGTTGGAGCAACGACAAATCCGGTTATCGTAGGCGAAGTGTTAAAAAAGGAAATGGGAGCCTATGAAGGCAGAATCAAGGAGCTCATCAATGAAATGAGTGATGGGACGGAAGACGACATCGCATGGAAGCTGAACGAAGAGATGGCAATTGCCGGTGCGAAGCTTTTAGAGCCGATCTATGATAAATCAAAGGGCCAGAAGGGTAGAATTTCGATTCAGACCAACACGAAGTATTATCGAAACTCGGAACTTATGATTGCTCAAGCTACTCGTTTCGGAACCTTGGCTCCCAACATTCAGGTAAAAATGCCGGCAACAAAAGCAGGGATAAAGGCATATGAAGAAGTAACCTATCAGGGAGTCAGCATTAATGCGACTGTAAGCTTCAGCGTGCCCCAGGCATTGGCTGTTGCGGAAGCAGTGGAACGGGGGCTTGCAAGAAGAGAAGCGGAAGGGAAAGACACCTCCCTGATGCATCCTGTGTGTACCATCATGGTGGGAAGGCTGGACGACTGGCTGAAGGAAGTTGCTGAAAGAGACAATATCCTTGTGGATCCTGAATGCTTTGACTGGGCAGGTGTGGCTGCCATGAAAAATGCGTATCGGATTTATCAGGAAAGAGGTTATCGAACACAGCTGCTGGCTGCAGCATACAGAAATCGTCATCAATGGATGCAACTTATGGGAGCAGATATGTCCCTAACGATTCCTCATAAATGGATCAAGCGATTCAACAGTTGTGACGTACCGGTACAAAATAACATCGATACGCCTATTGAGGAGAAGATATTGGAACAGTTGAAGCGCTTCCCGGATTTTAACAAAGCATATCTGGCGGATGGAATGACCATTGATGAGTTTGACACCTTCGGGCCCGTCAGCAAAACGTTGCTTCAATTTTTGAAAGGTTATGATGAGCTGGTCGCCATCATCAGAAATTTCATGATCACCGTAAAATAAATTCATAGAAACAAGAGGAGGTGGAGGATGAATACAACGAAGAGAAAGCCCATTGAAAAACGTCCTTTGTATCGAGATGAGATACGAAAATCCATTAAAAAAGCAATCATATCAGGGGAACTAAAGCCGGGAGACCGGATTATCGAAACGCGATGGGCAAAGGAATTGGGCGTATCCCAATCGCCGGTGAGAGAGGCGATTAGAGAACTGGAAATGGTTGGACTGGTTGAAAATATTCCATATCAAGGATGCTTTGTCCGTAAAGTCACCAAAAAAGATATGAGAGATTCCTATAAGGTACGTATGTATTTGGAATTGCTGGGGATTCAGGATGCTGTGAAAAATGTGGATGAAAATAAAATCAATGAACTCCATGCCATTTTAAAGGAAATGGAGGTGGCCGCCGAAGAGCAAAACTTCGACCTCTATATCCAGAAGGATGTGTTTTTCCATAAAAAGATTATAGCGATCTCTGAAAATGATATATTGCTTCGTTCCTGGGAACAATGCAATATCCATGATTTGACCTATATCGGGACCTGGATTTCACATCGGACATTGGAGCAATTATCTGTTCGCCACGAAGGTCTGTATGAGGCAATAGCCGCGAGAGATATTGACCGGGCAACAGAGGAGATAAGTCAGCATTTCGAACGGCTGATTGAGGAAATGGATATCAAAGAAAAGTAAGAAAAGGATGCAATGATTCAGCATAGCGCCGAGCTATGCCACGAGAATACTAGGAGGTAAAATTGTGGAAGGATTAATTGGCAAAGGCGAATTAAGAATTGATGCTTATGACAAGGTAACCGGAAAAGGGTTATTTGCCAGCGATTATGGCAATCAATTCCCAAATTTGGCACATATGAAAGCGCTGCGCAGTCCATATGCCCATGCATTGATAAAAAAACTGGACATCAGCAAAGCAAGCGCATTAGACGGAGTGATCTATATAATGACGGGCTATGAACCTGGACTGGATTGGGATCAGTTCCCCAAGGCATCCATTATCGCTAAGGATGAGACGCTTTGGGCAGGGCAGATCGTTGCGCTTGTATGTGCGGAAACACTTGAAATCGCGGAACGGGCAGTGGAATTGATCGAGGTCGAATTCGAAAAATTACCGGCTGTTCTGGACTACTATGCAGCGATCGATCCAAATGCGGCATCGGTCATCGATCCTGAATATGAAACACGTCCGTTGGGATTCTCAGACAGACCGGGAGACAGAGCTTCAAACAGAGTATCTCCCAATGTCGTGGGAGAATTTAAAATGCATGCCGGAGATGTGCCTTCTGCGATGGAGGAGGCGGAGATCATCGTGGAAGGAGAATTCTGGACCGGTAAGAAGACGGCCAGTCCTATGGAATGCGCAAATGCAATCTGCCGCTATGATTCCGACGGCGGGATTACCATGTGGTCCAACGGTGCCGGTGTACATGGCGTGATCAAACAAGGGATCTGCAGGATCCTAAAAATAAAAGAGAGCATGGTACGGATCATTCAGCCGTATATGGGAGGAAGCTTCGGCTCCCGATTGAATCCATATGTGGAAGTGATTACTGCTTTGATGTGCTTAAGAACGAAAAAGACGGTCTCCTTTCAGTTCAACAGAGAAGAGGTATTCACCGGTGCACCTTCCAACTGGCCGTGCATCACTAAGGTGAAGCTAGGCGCAAAGAAGGATGGGACCATTATCGTCAATGATTACTATCTAGCGGAAGAAATCGGGGCCTGTGTCAATAACACCTTCTTCAGCGGACGGCTTTCCTCATCAGGTGCGGTTCCGGTTTACCGGTTCCCGAATCTGAGAATGGATACCTGTGCTGTCGCAACCAATACGGTTCCGGCTGCTGAATACCGGGGACTTGGTTGTCCTGAGGGAGAATTTGGAATTGAATGTCTGGTGAACCAGCTGGCCGACGAATTAGGGATGAGCCCGGTTGAGATCCGCATGAAAAATATCATCGATAAAGGCGAAAGAGATGCTTTCGGAGAGTTGATTACAAGCATTGGGCTAAAGGAATGTCTGCAAAGCGTTGCGGATGCTATAAAGGTTGAAGAAATGCCCGACCAGGATGCGGGTGCATGGAAAAAGGGCCGGGGCTGTGCAGTGGGCGGAAAGCAGAATACCCCGCTGGGACGTTCAGAAGCAGAAGTATGGTATAACAGCGACGGAAGTATCCAACTGTTTATCAGCTGTGACGAAAACGGAATGGGGGCGACGACGGCATTGGCGCAGATTGCTGCCCATGAATTCCAGGTGCCCATTTCGGAGGTCAAGGTTACAAAAGGTGATACGGCAATTACGCCCTATGACAACTATTCCGCATCCAGCCGCACAACCTATAACACCGGAAATGCAGTAATACTTGCCTGCGAGGAAGCGATTTCCAAACTGAAGATTGAAGTGGCCCGTGTCTATGGACTACATCCATCCAAGGTTGAAATCAAAGGAAGAAAAGCAATATTAGTTGGATCCCACGTACAGGAAGTTGACATTCCATCCCTGTTTGCGCCAACCTCCATGTTTACCCAAGGGAACTGGGGGCTGCAAAAAGGAACTCCTGTCATAGGTCATGGTTTGTTCTGTCCGGCACCGATTCACCAGTGGGATGAAAATGGCTTGTCCGATCGTGTCTGGAATTGGTTCCAATATTCAGCAGCAGCCGTCGAAGTAGCGGTCAACGAAGAAACGGGCCAGGTAAAGGTTCTGAAAATCGCCTCGTCTGCAGATACCGGAAATCCGATTAATCCCAAATTGGTTGAAGGGCAAATTGAAGGTGGTATCCATATGGCCATCGGCTTCTCCATCAATGAGGAGCATGTATTCGATGGAAACGGTAAAATAGCCAACGCGAATTTGAGCGATTACCGTTTGCCGACAATTTTAGATATGCCGACCAATGAAAACGTGCATGCCTTTATCAATCCTGATCCATTGCCGGATGGCCCGTACGGAGCAAAGGGAATGGCAGAATCCATTACGATCCCTGTAGGACCTGCAATCGCCCATGCGATTTATAAAGCGGTTGGCGTTAGAGTAACCGGATATCCGATGACCGCAGAGCGTATTTTAGCGCTGATCAATGAAAAAAAGGCAAAGGAGGCGGCGAAATAAAATGGAAAGAATGGAAATAAAACTTACTGTCAACGGCAGGAATCATACCTTATCCGTTAGACCGGACAGAACACTGCTTGAAATTCTTCGGGAAGAATTGAATCTGATCGGCACAAAAAAAGGCTGTGACGATTCCAACTGCGGAGTTTGCACTGTTCTAATGGATGGATTGGCGGTGAAGAGCTGTACGATTTTAATCCCTCAGGCAAACGGACATTCCATCACCACGATTGAGGGACTGGAAAAGGAAGAGAGCCTCCACCCGCTGCAGCAGTCGTTTATCGATCATTTTGCAGTACAGTGTGGCTTCTGCACTCCCGGCATGATTTTAACAGCGAAGGCCATTTTGGATGAAAACCCAACGGCTACGGAAGAGGATATCAGAGAAGGACTTCACGGTAACATCTGCCGTTGTATCGGTTATAAGAAAGTTGTTGAATCCATAGAAGCTGTTCGTGATGGCAAATATAAAGAAAGCTGCGGGGAGGTGTAGGATATGCGTTTTGATAAATATTTTGAACCGACTACGGTGGAAGAGTGCTGCAGTATATTGAAAGAATATGGTTCCGATGCGAAAATTCTTGCAGGGGGAACAGATGTGGTACCCCGATTGAAGAATAAAATATGGAGGCCGAAAGCAGTTGTAGGAATCTCCAAGCTACCTGATATCGATACCATTGCAGTCCAAAAGGATCACTTGGTATTGGGAGCCGGGGCGCGGCTGAGAAAAATCTCTCTTGAGAAGTCTCTGGAAAAGGACTATAAAGTAATCATGGAAGCAGCCGGCAATGTGTCCTCTATGCAGATCAGAAATATTGCGACGATCGGCGGAAATGCCTGCAATGCTTCCCCGAGTGCTGACGCAATCCAGGGATTGATCACGATGGATGCAATCGCGGTCATCACCGGCCCGGAAGGAACCCGAGAAGTAGCCATAGCAGATTTCTTTACCGGACCCGGAACCACGGTGCTGAATACCGGCGAATTCCTTTTGCAATTTAAGGTTCCTGCCCCGAAACCCGGTACGGGAGCGATCTATAAGAAATTTGCCATTCGCGGAGATACGGATATTTCAATTGTAGGAGTAGGATGCCGTTTGACATTGCAAATAGATGGAACCATTGAGGATGCTCGCATTTCACTGGCTGCAGTTGCCCCGAAACCGATAAGAGCAATCGAGGCAGAGATGCTGTTGATCGGGAAGAAGCTGACCACGGAACTGATTGAACAAGTTGGAGAAGCTGCCGCAAACAGCTGCTCGCCGATCACGGATCAGCGTGCAACGGCAGAATACCGAAAAGAAATGATCCGTGTATGGACTCGTCATGCTGTGGAAGAAGCTGAACTACGCGCGAAAAGCAGCTAAATGAAAATTAAAATTCAGCAGGGCAGAAGGGAAAAGAAATATGCAAATGTTAACACCAAATGTATACGTAGAAACTAAAATCAGAGGGTGCAACCCGGGCATCGTTTTTACAAGAGAAGGGTCCGTATTCATTGATACGGCCCAATGGATTTCAACATTACTGGAAATGCGTAAATTTGCGAAAGAGAAGGGGCCAATCAAGTACCTGATCAATACGGAGGGACATATTGACCATATCTTTGGCAATCATTGGTTTGCAGGAGAAGCGACGGTCATCGGACATGAGAAGCTGAATGAATTGTTCTGGACTGTCGCCGGAGATTTGGACTGCTATGACTATAGCGTGGATGTGCTTGCGCGTCAGGACAAGGAATGCCTGCACTTAATGCCTTCCCGGGAAGACTATATCGTCAATCGCCCCCAGATTACCTTCGGCGACCATATGACACTGAAGCTCGGAGATCACACCTTTGAACTGTACCATACGCCGGGCCATTCAACCTCGCAGATTTGTGTCTATGTTCCGGAGGAAAGGGTGGCATTCACCGGAGATACCCTGTTCTCAGACTGTCAAACATGGCTCCATTCGGCAGAGATCAATCCACTGTTTCAAACGCTGGATTTTCTCGAAACACTGGATGTAGATTGGTTTGTTCCGGGTCATGGTCCGGTGGTCGGCAAGGAATTTATCCGCGAGCAACGCGCGATCATCTACGAATGGATCGCAGCGGTTGCGAAGGGAATCCAAAAGGGCTGGTCCCTGGAGGAATGCATTCAGAACATCAGCTTTGAAGATCGCTTCAGCGTGGACATCGGGCAGGATGAAATGATGGAGTATATCCAGAGAACAAATGTTGTGAAATGCTATAATTATCTGACAAAGAATCAATAAAAGGCGCCTCGCCGGGATATTCTCACGGGAAACTGTGAAACCAATCACCGTCTTTATGCAACGCATTCAAAGACGGCGGTTTCCAAGAGAATATTCCTGGCAGGCGCAATTTTAATGCGCTAGACGCTGATATTACGTTTGATTTCCAAGGGCGTTTTTTTAGAAGCGGTATTTTTATACAAATCAAATTGATACGTGCATTTGTCTGCCCTGGTCACAGAGGTTGTATACTCGAATAGAAACCCAGTGTCTAAATAGGAAATTCGTGTGATTTTATATCCTACACTTTTAGAAGGGCATTCCAGCAGAGCGGCCTCACTTTTTGATAAGATAATTGCATCCAAGGATTCTTTTGCGTGGTACATGTCTAAACCATAGGTTTCATTTAGGACCTGGTACAGGGAATTCTTATTGAAATCGAAGGTTTCTATTTTATTACAGAGAAAGTAGGGGATATAAGTACGCTCCCATAGGATGGGTACCTGATTGGCAAGACGCAGACGCTCTAGATAAAACACCGGGGTTTGCGAAGTCGGAAGCTTTAAAATAGCTGCAATATCATCGGGACATCGATGCAATACTTCAGCCTTTATGACTTTTGAACCCGGCTTAGCATCAATCGCTTTCATGTCGTCTGTAAAGCTATAAAGATGATTCATATTTCGTTTTATTTTGAAATCGGCGATAAAGGTACCCTTACCGCGATAACGGACAAGAAGACCTTCTTCTACCAATTGGTTCATCGATTGACGGACTGTTGTTCTGCTCACATTCAGGATATCGCACAAACTGTTTTCAGCAATCATCATATCCCCTGGCTGTAATGCGCCGTTATGAATCTGGATACGAAAATAAGCGGCCAGCTGAATATAAAGGGGAACATCAACTGACTCAGAAAATCGAAATGTATTTTTAAAGTTCTCGATATCCATAAGAAAAACCTCCTTACGATAATGATTCTGGATTTTCTTTCCACTGATTAAGAAAACCGATTAATTCCTGTATGACCGGACTTTCTGCATGGCGGACATAATAACCGGAGGTTGCACAGCCCATGTACAGACAATCTGTAAAAGAAAGGTTCTGCATCATACCATATAGAAATCCCGCATTAAAATTGTCGCCGGCACCCGTGGTAAGTTTTGGCTCTTTGCAGTAAGGCCCGGAGACTTCATAATAGGAACTGTCATGCCGGCAGCATGCACGTTCTACCAGATGAATTACAGTGCAGTAAATTCCCAACCGATCGGATAAAAAATCTAAAATCTCTTGTGTGTCAGCTGCCCTATAATCCGTTATTGCTTTGCCGAGGGCCTCACTGATTTGACAGGCCTCTTTCAAATTCATACTCAGTGTAACACGAAATCCTGCTTTCGTAAAACTGATTATATGCGATAGAGCAATTTGAAGGTCTTCTTTTGTACGCTTTTCCGGGTCAGCCAAATCAAAAAAAACAGTTTTTTTGGATGCGGTAATTGCAGGCGCTACTGTTTTTAATAATCCTTCCCAGATCGGATTCATGCCTACGATCATGGACCAATTTGAGAATACAAGATAATCACATTCCTCAAACAGAGCGATGAGCTGAGGCAAAGTGCATTTCCTCGCTATATTCTCCCAGGTGATCGCATTCAGTGAGGTCAGCTTGGAAGCAATAATCTTTCCGTCGTTGAATTCTAAAGCATCTGTTACTGCGGGAGGTGATAGGCAGTAGATCTTGTTGCATCGATTCAGAGCATCAAATGCCGGATCAAGATCCGGGAAACCAACTGCCCCCATATAGGTAACATCAACCGAATAATTGAGTAGAGCATTGGCTAGAATCGGACCGTTTCCACCCATTTTTATCTGCTGGCTTACCAACTCTATATTCGTGCTCATACCGCTTCCGTGTGCGAGCCGGTCTGCATAAGCTTGAATCGTGGGAATTCTTTTATAAGAATCAGAAGAATACCGGATATCCACTACATGAATGATTTCATCAATAAAGCCGTCAAAGCCAACAAAGACCTTCGTCGGTTTGACCGGATGATGATTTAATCCCGTACATAAACCGGATAACGAAGCTGCGAAGGAATGATTGTTTTCCGCACACATAATAACCTCCAAAAATGTTATGATTGTATGATACATTTTATAAATGCGATTATATCGCGGTATTGAAGAAATAGCAAGAAAAAATGTATTGACATAGTATTTTTGTAGTGGTAGATTTAAATGTATCATACATTAGGTACAAGAAGCATATCATAGGAACCAGAGGATATTTTTAGAAGGGGAGGCAATCGAATGCGACCAAGTAAAAAAGCCAGTGAAATGACCGTGAGCGAATTAGCAAAGTACATTGATTATTCTGTTTTAAAGCCGGAGTTTACGGAACAGGAGATTATTGATTTAACAAAGGATGGGGTAAAATTAGGCTGTGCAACAATTTGCATCAACCCAGTCTATATGGATCTATGCGAACCATATGTTATGGGGAGCGAGACCGGGCTCTGTCCGGTATGTGATTTCCCATTCGGAACAAGTTCTACTGAGTCAAAAGTAAAACAGATTGAGATATTAGCCAAATATGATACAGTAAAAGAAATTGATATTGTAGCAAACTTTGGATGGATCCGAGGCGGCATGTACGATAAGGTTACGGCGGATATCAAAGCTTGTGCAGATATGGCACACCAATATGGCAGAAAGCTAAAAGTGATATTTGAAACGGATGCACTGAACGAAGAACAGGTGAGAAAAGCCTGCCAATGTGCGGTCAAAGCGGGAGCAGACTTTGTAAAAACAAGCACCGGTTTCTTAAGCGGGTTTGAAGCACACGGCGCGACACCTGAAATCATAAACGTGATGGTGGAAGAAGTTGATGGCAAGTGCCAGGTGAAAGGCAGCGGCTGCATCCGAACAAGAGAACATTTCCTGCAGCTGATTGATATGGGAATCGACAGGATGGGGGTAGGGTATAAATCTGTACCTGTTGTCCTGGATGAAAACAAGGAAATCGTCGGACAAGATACGTATTAACACTCCGATTCTAAAGAATCGTCTTAAATTAAGAATGGAGGGAAGCAAACTATGAAAAAAATAAAGGCCGCTGTTGCCGGTATGGGCTTCATAGGAACCGCACACGTTGAGGCACTAAAAAGGCTGAATAACGTGGAAGTGACAGCAATTTGCGGAAGCAAGCGATGTACGGAAGCAAAGGCAGAAGAACTCGGGGTAGAAAAATTTTGCAGTGGATACAGCGAAATACTGGAAGATCCTGAAATTGACGCCGTACATATTTGCACACCAAACTATCTGCACTTTCAGATGGCGAAGGATGCCCTGCTTGCGGGCAAGCACGTTATCTGCGAAAAGCCCCTGACAACAACAAAGGAAGAGGCAGAGGAACTGGTAGCTCTTGCAAAAGAAAAAGGGCTGATCAATGCCACAAACTTTAATATTCGATTTTATCCCCTGATGCATCAGCTTCAGGCCATGGTCGAGAAAGGGGATATGGGCGAAATCTTCTCTGTAAACGGCTCCTATCTTCAGGATTGGCTGTTCTATGAAACGGACTACAACTGGAGGCTGGAGCCAGAACAATCGGGGGACTCAAGAGCCATTGCAGATATCGGATCCCATTGGATGGATCTGGTTGAATTTGTGACCGGACTCAAGGTAACGGAAGTCTTTGCAGATTTTGCGACCTTCCACAAGGTAAGAAAAAAACCCCTGAAACCGGTTGATACCTATTCCGGAATGATGCTGACACCTGAGGATTATAAAGATGTGCCGATCAATACGGAGGATTATGCAACCGTGATGATGCGGTTCGGAAACGGTGCAAGAGGAGTCATGACGGTAAGCCAGGTATTTGCAGGCA
The DNA here is from genome assembly GCA_927441425.1 of uncultured Bacillota bacterium. Classification (GTDB taxonomy): domain Bacteria; phylum Bacillota; class Clostridia; order Peptostreptococcales; family Anaerovoracaceae; genus Anoxybacterium. The sequence goes on from CAKMKG010000014.1 coordinate 75,756, forward strand.
AAAAGAATTGCCTGTCCTTCGATCTTGCAGGTTCAAAAAAATCAGCATCATGGGTATCCGAAAAACCCAACGAGATATGGATCGGCAGAAGAGATACGGCGAATGAGTCGCTGCTGAAGGACCCATCCATCCTGTATCCTGAGGCAGGTGCCCTTGTCAACTATCCCGGAGGCCACAACGAAGGTTTCCCAGATACCTTTAAACAAAACTTTATCAAGATTTATAAGGCAATTTCCGAAAACATTGGAAACGAAAAAGCCGAATATCCCACCTTTGAAGCGGGGTTAAGAGAAATTATGCTTTGTGAAAAGATCGTTGAAAGCAATAAAAAAGGCGCATGGGTAAAAATCTAATATAGTATAAGTTCAACATGATTTGAGCGGAGACAATGAAAGGAGAAAATGATGAAATTAGGTTTAGTAAGTGCAATCCTCGCGAATCTGAGCTTTGAGGAGGTTGTTGACTTTGCAGCTGAGAAGGGCTTTTCCTGTCTTGAAATGATGTGCTGGCCGGTAGGGAAAGCGGAAAGAAGATACGCCGGGGTGACCCATATTGATGTATCCGACATCAGCGAGGAAAAGATCAGCTACATCAATGAATATATGAGGCAGAAGGGTATTGAGATTTCCGCCCTCGGCTACTATCCAAATCCTCTGGATCCGGATAAGGAAAAAAGCGACTTTTATGTTGCGCACATTAAGAAGATGATCGTTGCGGCGCAAAAGCTGGGGGTAAAGACAGTATGTACCTTTATCGGAAGGGATAAGACCAAAACAGTAGACGAGAACTTTGAGAAGTTTAGGGAAATATGGCCTCCGATCATCAAGTTTGCAGAAGAGCATGACGTAAAGGTAGCAATTGAAAATTGTGCAATGTTCTTCACAAAGGATGAATGGCCGGGTGGGGTCAATCTTGCTTCTACACCTGCAATCTGGAGAAGGATGTTTCAGGAAATCCCCAGCGATCACTTCGGACTCAACTATGACCCATCTCATCCCCTGTGGATGCAGATGGACTATATCAAGCCGATTTATGAATTTAAGGACAAATTGTTTCATATTCATATTAAGGATGCTAAGGTTTTTCAGGATAAGCTCAACGAGGTGGGAATTATGGCGATGCCGCTGGAGTTTCATTCACCAAAACTGCCGGGGCTGGGCGATGTTGACTGGGGGAAATTCATTTCTGCACTTACGGATGTCCGGTATAAGGGATATGCATGTATTGAAGTGGAAGATAAATCCTTTGAAGATTCTCTTGATGACATAAAAGACTCTGTGGTTCTCAGCAAGAGGCATATTGATCAGTTTATCGTATAAGATAAAAATATAATCGATTATATAAAATATTTCTTGAATTACCATATTATTGTGGTAAAATAGTGATGCAAAGCATAATCGATTATATAACATTTCCGTTTATTCTCATTTTATTCGGCGTAAGCCTCAGCTTTCGTGTTTGGTGACCTTGGCAACAAATGTTATCAAGGTTTCAAAATAAACATCAAATTATTTGAGGAGGAAATTTTATGAAAAGAAAAGGAACCAAGCTATTCGCATTGGTACTCGTAACATTGCTTTTGAGCATGACCCTGCTGGCCGGATGCGGCGGGCAGACAGAAGAACCAGCAGATGATCCAGCTGAGGTAGCACTTCCAACAGTTGGTATTTCCACAGGTTCATCCGGTACCACATGGCGTAATATCATGATTGATGCGTTAGAAGAGGTAGGAACTGAGTACAAGGATGCTGGAGCAATTGCTGATTACAAAATTGTTAATAATGTTAACAATGGAGATGCAACTGAACAGGCAAACATCCTTCGTGACTTTATTTCAGAGGAAGTTGACATCATACTTGTAAATCCGAATTCACCGGATGCTTTGAACGGAGTTATCGCAGAAGCGCAGGAGGCAGGAATACTGGTACTTTCTTTTGACGCTACCGTAACCGCTCCTGATGTAGTAAACGTAACCCTCGACCACTATGCATGGAATAAGAAAAATGCAGAGTTTATCTTTGAGACACTTGGCGGTAAGGGAAATGTAATCGATATCCCCGGACTTGACGGACATCCGGCAAATAATGAACGTGTAAAAGCTACCGATGATGTGATGAAAGATTATCCTGAAATAGAGATGATCGCCAGAACCTCCGGTGGTTGGGATCAAACAAAGGCCAAAGAAGTAACCGCGCAGATCATCGGTTCCGGAAAACAGATCGATGGTGCGATCACACAGGATGGCATGGGCTTTGGTGTATTTTCTGCATTCAAAGATGCAGGCAAACTGCCTAAGGTTATGTTTGGTGATCCGGGAACTGCATTCTTCAAGGAATGGAAAGCACTCCGTGATGCAGGTGCAGACTTCAAGGCATGCGCACAGCCAAATCCTCCGGGAATCGGCGGAACCGGCTTCAGAATCGCTTTGAATCTCTTCAACGGTATGGAATTCAATGATGGAGTTTTAGTAGACGGTACATACTTCTATAAGGTCAGCTCCTTCTATACCGATGAGAACTTCGACGAAGCTTGGGAAATGTTAAAAGACAAGCCAGACGATTATCTCTTGAGCGAAATCATGTCACAGGAAGCAGTAGACGAACTGTTCAAATAGCAACAGCTTAACAATGAATGATTTATTTAGGAGGCAGCTTACACTGCCTCCTAAATTAGAGCTTACTATTCAGAAAAGGCTGAAATTCATTTGCAGTCATTTCTGAATTTATATTATCCGGTCCACGTTTACAGAACCATATGACATGATTTATAATAGAAATCAAGAATTGCATATTTGTACCAATTTATGTATATGTTTTAATTGAACTAAGTTAGTGAATGAAAGATGGGTGGAACTCATATGATTTTGGAAGTCAAAGGAGTAAGAAAGTGTTTCGGGGGAGTGGTAGCCCTTTCAGATGGGAATCTGGTCTGTCGATTAGGGAAAATAACCGGTCTCCTTGGAGCGAATGGTTCGGGCAAAAGCACCATTTCCAAAATAATTACCGGTGTTTATAATGCCGACTGCGGTGAAATAAATTATAACGGGCAGTGTGTAAAGTATAAAAATCCCAATGAAGCCAGACTAGATGGTATCGCCATGGTATTCCAGAACTTAAGCCTGATACCGGATTTAACAGTGTGGCAGAACATTGTCCTCGGCGCAGAGCAGAAAAAAGGAATTGGATTGGATAATAAGTCTGCAAAGGAGATTTCTGAGAAGATCATAAACAAGCTACATCCGGGACTTGATATCAACAAGAAGGTGAATCAGCTGAATCCGGGGGAAATGCAAATCGTGGAAATCGCAAAGGCGATCTCTGCCGAACCCAGACTGCTTATCCTTGATGAACCAACAGCTGCCTTGGAGCAGGCGCAAGTAAAAAACCTTTTTCAGTACATGAGGGAGCTTGCTAATCAAGGGGTTTCTATGATTTTTACATCTCATAGAATGTGGGAAGTAATGGAGATCTGCGACGATGTAATTATATTCAGAAATGGAGAAAACGTAGCAAGCATCGATTTTGCTGAAGAAGGGAAGGACGCTGATAAAATTATCAGCTACATAACAGGAGATGCAAAGAAGAGCGAATGTGAAATAGTGGACCGGGAGATTTCCGGGGAAGCTGTCTTAAGTATAAAGGGAATGAATTACGGGAAGCATCTGAGAGATATTTCATTTGAACTGAAAAAAGGTGAAGTGTTAGGAATCGGAGGCCTCGCAGGACAGGGTCAGAATGAACTTCTTCTGGCACTTGCGGGAGCGTATCCGGATATGAAATGTGAAGCTGAAATCAACGGAAGGAAAATAAAGCTTACAAAGCCGGTGAATGCTGTAAGAAACAGTATTCTGCTTGTACCAGGGGATAGGCAGCTTGAGGGTTTATTCCTAAAGGACTCTGTTTATAAAAATACAATATTCCCCAAACTGGCTTTAAAGCGCCAGCCTCTTTTTATCCCTTCCAAAAAATATAGAATGGAATGTGAGAACATCGTAAAGACACTTTCTATTAAAACACATACGATTGATACCCCTGTGGGAACCCTTTCGGGGGGGAACCAGCAGAAGGTTGTTGTTGGGAAGTGGCTTTCTTTTGATATCAATGTTTTGCTCCTTGCCGACCCGGCAAAGGGGGTAGATATTGGCGCGAAACGGGACTTATATCAATATATTGTCGATATGGTAAAGGAAAAGAATACAAGTGTAATACTATACGCAAGTGATTGTGAAGAACTGATCCAATATTGCGACAGGGTTCTTATCATGTATGAAGGACAGATTGTGGATAGCCTTGAAGGATGTAACATCAATGAGGATGAGATTATTTCAGCCTCAATGTGTGTCAAGCGGACAATGGAGGTGGGCTAGATGAGTAAAATTACAAATGTTTCAATTGATTCAATTGGTTCAAGCATGAAGAAGATTGGTTTAAAGCAAGAAGTTTCAAGTATTATGATCCTATTGGTAATGTTTACGATTACCGCAATCCTTCAGGATAATTTTTTTGAACCCAACTCAGTTGTAAGGAATATCAATGCGTTCGCACCACTGATTCTGCTTGCAATGGGGCAGGCGGTGGTAATCATATCCGGAGGTCTCGATCTCTCTGCAGGTGCGGCGCTTTCGCTTCTTACTTGTGTTCTGACTTATGTTATGAAGCAGGATGATCCGATTACAGGTGTTTATGCCATAGTCATCGCCTTTGCGGTTGCCGTACTCATTGGTGTAATCAATGGAATCGGAATCGGATATCTAAGGATTCCGCCGGTGATTCTAACCTTTGCAACCTCATACATATGGCTTGGCGCAGCGCTGTTTATCAGACCGACTCCGGGTGGAGAAACTGTAAAATGGTTTAAGGTATTCTATGATACCAAGTCAGCAGAGGGAGTTCCTGCGTTTGTCAAGGCCATCGGTTCGGTTTTTCAGCCTGCGCTGGTACTGGTGCTCGTTGGCTGCCTGATCTGGTATGTCATTAGCAAGACCAAGATCGGAAGATATATTTACGCCGTCGGTAGCAGCAATGACAGTGCATACGCTACAGGAATCAACACAGCTAAGGTTCAGATGATGGCCTGTATCATTAATTCCGTCTTCATTTTTCTGGCAGCATTGTTCTTTGTTGGGCAGAATCAATCAGGAGATGCAAGAATGGGAGATCCCATGACCTTAAAAGCCATCGCTGCCGTTGTTGTTGGAGGGATTGCTCTGACCGGAGGCCGAGGAAGCGTTTATCTGGCCATCGTCGGCGCTTTAATTTTAAGCTTTGTGAATAAGATCATATTTTTTGCAGATATACCAAATGCATATCAAACCCTAGTCAGTGGGCTGATCATCATTGTTGCCATCGCAGGTTCCGTGGCCTATTCTTATATCAATAAAAAAGCTGTAGGAAAGGAGAGCAAGTAGCATGGATACCATGAAGAATTTAAATGACATGAGTATTGCGCAGAAGGGTTCTCTCAGCGTAATGATCGATAAACACAAGAAAACCATTGTTGCTTTCCTTCTGATTATATTCTTGTTTATTCTTGGAGAGGTCATCGTATCAGACTTTTTAAGTGTAGGGCAAGTTCTTTTGACAATCAAGCTGTCTTCTTTTATTGCATTGTTTGCACTATGCCAGATGATCGTCATCGCTGCAGGAGGTGGGGGGCTTGACTTGTCTGTAGGCTTTACCGCCACATTGACCGCGATTTTGACTGCTGTCATCATGGATGGTAAGAATGAAAACCTGTTGCTTGCCATACTAGTAGCCTTGGCGATCGGAGCAGCAGTTGGCCTCGCAAACGGAACGCTGGTTTCCTATGTAAAGCTTCCACCGCTGGTTGTTACAATGGCCATGGCAAGTATCATACAAGGGATCATCAACGTATATACGGCAGGAAAGAGTATTACGGGTAAGCCGGCACCGATTCTGCAAACCCTGGCGGCACAATCAACAGGGGTCTTTCCCAACATTCTGTTTGTATTGATTTTTATGGCTGTGGTCGTTATGATCATTCTGAATAAAACAAGATGGGGGTTAAAGCTCTTTGGGGTTGGCACCAATGAAACAAATGCATACCTGAGTGGCGTAGATGTAAAGACGGTAAGAATGGTTGCCTTTGTCATAAGCGGAGCAGTAGCAGGCCTGATCGGACTCCTGCTGATCGGAAACATGGGTACAGCCTTTAAAGATATGGGATCAAGCTATGTAATGCCTAGCATAGCGGCAGTGGTCGTTGGAGGAGTATCCCTTGCAGGTGGGGAAGGGAACTATTTTAGGGTGATTCTAGGTTCTATCTTCCTTCAGACACTGACGAATCTACTTGTTGCTCTGGGCTGGGGAGATGCAGGAAAATGGCTGGGATTTGGTATCGTACTGTTCGTATTACTGATTGCCTATGTGAGTGACAGACGCAAACGGTAAATGAGGGAGTATCGCATGGTAGCGGAAACAACGAAAAAGAAACTGAAAAAGCCCAGAGTATTTCGGGATGAAGTATGCGAGTACATAAAAGAATTAATCCTTTCGGGGGAGCTCAAACCGGGAGACCGTATCGTAGAAACACGTTGCGCGAAGGAACTCGGCGTATCGCAGGCACCTGTAAGAGAAGCAATCCGAGAGCTTGAACTGATAGGACTTGTAGAAAACATACCGTTTCAGGGAAGTTATGTGAAAGAGCATACCATCAAGGATGTGAAGGATTCCTATAAAGTGCGAATCAGTCTAGAAATTTTGGGAATGAAGTATGCGATAGAAAGTATCACAGAGGAGCAACTCAAGGAACTATATGACGTCATGAAGGATATGGAGACAGCTGCGGAAAATCTTGAGTTCGATTTATACATAAAGTATGATACACTGTTTCATCAGAAGATCATTGAAGTGTCTCAGAACATGCTGCTGCTTCGGCTGTGGAACCAATGCCATGTAAGAGAGTGGACGCATATCTCGACGAAAAAGCTTTCTGACAGGAGTCTTGCAAATTTAGCTACCCGACATGAGGCGATCTATGATGCGCTTGCAGAGCGGAATGAAAGCAAAGCATTACAGGCGGTAAGTTCTCATTTTGAAGAGTTGATTGTGGCGCTGGAAGCAAAACAGAATTAGAATTGAAAAATTAATGGGCCGTTTCAAAATCGAAGCGGCCTTTTTGTTTTGCGCCGCGCCGTGGGTATTCTTCCGAAAACAGCCTCCTTTAAGATGCTTCGCATCAAGTCGGTATTAGGTTTCACGGTTTTCTAAAGAAACCACTTTTTTCAGTCAGTAGTAATTTGTAAGAACACCCACGGCGCGGCGACTAAATACTATTTGCGCATTTCTCTGCGTCGTTCCACAAGGAATGTTGCCACATCGATCCCGTGGCTGTTTCTTCCGAATCCAGCATCGACACCAGTCTTGGCAGCTTCTTCAGGAATAACCTGGGTTCCGCCGGCTACAATAATGACATTATCACGGATTCCTTTTTCTACTGCAAGATCATTGATTCTCTTCATGTTCTTATAGTGGATATTGTCGTGACTGATGATGGTTGACGCCAGGATTGCGTCGGCCTTCAGCTCCACCGCCGCATCGACCAGCTTTTCAACCGGCACGGAGGTTCCGAGGTAGTGTACTTCGATGCCAAACCGTTCAATTCCCCCATGCTTAATATCGATGATTTCCCGCAATCCTACGGAGTGTTCATCTTCTCCAACTGTTCCGCAGACGATTTTCATCGGATGCTTTTCTATATCTTCTCTGATTTCATCTTCGCTTAACAGAATAGGCTCCGGTGGAATGACAAGCGTACTCAGGTCGATGTCAAAGGCAACCTTACCCTTTAATTCGATTCTGGTTCCTTCTGCTTCCTGCATAACCTCTCTGTTGATAACTTCCGGATCCTGAAGGTTCAGCCTTTTGGCGATCTCAATCGCAACGACCTCAGCAACTCTTCTGTTGGTTGGAAGGAACATGTTCATCATTACCGTACCATCTGCCAGCCACTCCATTTCCGGCTTGATCAGGTTGCTGTTTCTGTATTTTGCAGTTTCTGCCATGCGAACATTTACATTGTCCATTTCATCCAGCTCGTCGATATAAACGATTTTGTCCGGATCCTCGAAGGTACAACCACCGATGAGCACAGAGGGGCTTTCGGGATTCCCGCCGTACTGCGTAACATTGTTGTATCCAAAGTGAGCAGTTACAGGAGCAAAGTAGTCTTCGTCCCGTTCATAAACATAGCCGTATCCGACTCCGCCTTCGGATTTTCTTGCGATTCCATCTCCATTTCTTTCCGGATACTGTCCGGAGTCTACAAAGAATCCCTCTTCAACGGCTTTAAAATATCCGCCTGTCTCTACGATTTCCTCCATAAACAGGCAGGCCCTTTCCTTGATCTCTCTTACTTTTTCTCTAAGGGGCCCGTCACTCTTCAGCTCGATCATTTCCATCAAACCGTCCATGCCTGTCAGCGTCTGCTTTGCGGTGTCGCAAGCTTCGATATTATAGATATGCCAAGGAACATTTCTTCCTTCATCCGGTGTGATTGTGGACTGGATGTCCGCACGGGTCAGCTTGGAAATCAGCATATTCAGAACATGGGTAACCGTTGCTTCTCTTGCGGAGGCTTCCATGTACTTGGTGTTCATTTGTGCTCTCATTCGGTACTTGTCGCAGATGTCCCGAAGCGCAACCGCATAAGGCAAATCCATATACACACATGGAGCCGGCGGGGCGGTGGGGGGAACAGTGGACAAACAGATGTTGGAAGGCTTGATGCCGACCTTTTCTGAAAACAGGGAGTTGATTGCATGCTGAACAATCAGTTCAGGCATTACTTTCCATGCCTGTCTTGCCGTTGCATTTGCATTGTGGGCTCCGTCGATCTGCGCGATGTCAGCCCAGGAAAGGATTTTCTTGGATTCGCAGGCATCTACGAAGGAACGGACCATATTAATATTTCTGTAAAGCACATTGTACTGAGGATCCTGGTGAGCCCCGTTGATTCCCTCTTCTGCAAACATAACCGCCACATCAGGTCCGGCAACTCCGGATACATAGGAGTGGTAGTTGATTGGTCTGCCAACTTCTTCCTCGATGAGATCAAGAGCTTTTCTCTGCGCCCTAACTTGTTTTCTGGTGATCGGTACCCCGCCGATTCCCTGTGGAGTTCCTTCAACAAGCCCATCCATATGTGACTGCCCTGCGGTTCGGATCACCATGATATGGTCTGCACCGTGCCAAGCCGCCATTCTCATACGTCTGATGTCATCTTCAAAACGACCGGAAGCAATTTCTGTTGTGATTACAGGCGTCGGCTGTGGATCAATTCCGTCAAAATATTTGGAAGAAGGAACTCCGATTCCGTTTTCCAAAGGCTTTGTCCCATCGTGATATTCAAAGGGACCCATATGCAGCTTGGGCTCCGGTGTTCTCCAGGTCCAGCCTCTTCTTTTCGGTCTATACTTGTCGAGGTCTTTTAAGATATTGTCGATATCCAATTTTTCATTGTGCTGTAGTTTCATATCGCTCATCTTATTTCCCTCCTTTGAATAAAGCTACTGCTTCATCCCAGCATTTGCCCTGTGCCAGAAGTGTTCCCGCCTCTCGAACGGTCATATTTTTTGCATTTGCTAACTTATATACGACATGCCCTGCACCTTTTCCCATGAGACCTCGGTCCATGCAGCCATCAACGATGGGTTTTGTTTCCAGGGAAGAGATTCCCATTCTAAGTAATACGGACCGTTCGATGGAAGGCGTCGTATTCTTTTTTCCCAGTGCGAGAAGAGGGTCAACAACCTGCTCCGTTAACTTCCAGAATCTTTGATAGAGTTCTTCGTCGGTCAAATTTGCAATGTGTTTTCTTCTCTCCTGAAAATCATCTGCTCTTTTCATACTTACTATCCTTTCCTCATTCACTTGATAACGAACTTTAAAATTGATCTCCCGAATGCCGTGGCGTATATTCTCAAAGAAACCCGTGAAACCAATTACCGTCTTTATGCGAAGCATTGAAAGACGGCGGTTTTCGTGAGAATATACTGCCAGGCATAATTATATCGATTTTAAAGTTTCTATAACGAATTCCACGCTGGAATTTGTTTCTTCAGCAAGGAATTCGATATCCGCTTCTGTCGGTTTCACCTGATAGGTATTTACCGCTGTTTTAATCAAAGACCTTCTCATATGGACAAGATCCACGTCTCTGGCCTTAATCAGTGACGGATGGGACGGCAGGATGATGTTCTTTCCCGGAACCTCTTCCGCAGGATCTCCAAAGAAAATCTCAATGCCGTTATCCCTTGCAAAGGAAAGCTGAGGCTGGATATGTTTTCCAGCGCCAGTATATTCCGTTTCCGATACGATGATCGTCTGCTCCTGATCCATTTCCTGGGCCAGCGCGAAAGCTGCAGCCAGAGCGGTATTTCCTGCCGGACCCTTCTCCAGCCCTTCCAGTCTTGCCAGTACTTCCGTGATATAGAATACTTCACCCTGGGCGATGGTAACATACCGTTCCATGTATCGGAGTGGTCTTGCTGCTGATCTTGGCACGTCGGAACGATCGGGCCAGGAAGCAAACGGCATACCAAAGCCCGTATGACCAGTTGTAAAGGATTTTTTATTAAACTGCCCATCAGAAGCCATGTGCAAACCAGAAAGGTTAACACTTGCAGCGATCAGCCTGGTATTTGCTCCGGCCTTTGCAAGGCCCCTTGCAGTTCCGGTAAGGTTTCCCCCACCTGCATTGGTGCATACGACTGCGTCCGGATCTTTCCCGTATTTTTCCCTAAACTGCATGGAGATTTCATATCCGAGGGTTTCAACTCCCGCGATACCGAAAGGCGTATAAAGGGATGCGTTAAAATATCCTGTTTCTTCAAGCAGTAGCAGAAATTTATAAAATAACTCTGGACCTACGGAAAGCTGAACAACCTCCGCTCCCAAAGCTTCGCATTTTCTTGCCTTTTCTATAATTTCAGGCTGTCCGACTCCTTTGGAGTCATAACATTCCTGAACAACAATACATTGTAGTCCGTTGATTGCAGCTTGTGATGCAACCGCTGCGCCATAGTTTCCGCTTGTTGCCGTTACAACACCTTTGAAGCCCAGTCTCTTTGCATGATACACGGAGTTGGCCGCTCTTCGTGCTTTGAAGCTTCCGGACGGATTACTCGCTTCATCCTTCATAAAGATTCTGGCACCTTTTCCTTCCGGTGCGCACTTCCGTGCAAGTGCAGTCAGATTTTTCAGCTCGAGAACCGGTGTATTTCCCACACCCACACTGTACTGTATCTTCTGCATTTCCTCCAGAGAATACCCCGTTTCACGCATCATTTTTTCATAATCAAAAGCGATGGAGCCGCTTTCAAATTTTGAATAGTCGATTCCAACCGATTTCAGCATGATCTCGGCTTTTCTTGACATTACGGAATTATAGTCATTGGCTTTTATCATTATTTTTCACCTCCGAATACAATTTCCATCACCTGTTTGTCGATTGCAAGAAGCTCCGGTACGAACTTGCCGTAATCATGCTCGTAATAAGGATTCACTTCAATCAGTGTTCCACTTTCTTGCCTTCCGGTAACCGTTTCGATGGTTACATCGTCACCGATGTTGGCGTTTGCCTGCAGAAACCCCTTATCCCACATTTCAAGTGGCACCTTTTTCGTATCCTCCGGTACCTGGGGCGCCCTCTCTGCAGGCTCCAATATTATTTTATGGATTCGCACCCATTCACCTTTTTTAATCATTTTCATCACACTTTCTTTCATATCGAGCTAAAATTGAAAATTGAGATTAAGCTGCACTGGCGAGGTATTCTCAACGCCGGCTGAAAAGTGTTTTCTAAGGAAACCGTGAAACCTTTTACCGACTTTGATGCGAAGCATCTTAAAGGAGGCGGTTTTCGTGAAAATACTTTCCTCAACGGCGGTTTCCATTGGAATACCCCTGGCAGGCGCCGCTTTCACTATTTTACAATTTTAGCTTCCGGGCTGATCAGATTTCTCATATCCCCCATGATGGCTCTTGGAACCGGCAGGTCGATCATGGTGTGAAGACCAGGTCTTGCATTGATTACGTGGGGAATCATATTGACACACATTGCAATGGTTCCGATACCGCCTGGGACTTCCGGTGAGTTGACCATATTGATGTTTGGGGTTCCTTTGATGATAACATAGTCACCGGTCTGAACGCCCACCTGTTCCGGCTCGATCTGCTGTGGATGATCCATTTCGATCTTCAATTCGCCGTCACAATAGCCGAAGCCTTTCATTGCACAGCCGGCCACATTTCCTGCTTTTGCAAATCCATAAGGCGATTTCCTGTCAACATCCGTTACAATTGGCTCCATGGACTGCGTCACTTTATCTACGGTCCACCCGATGGCATCAGCGATCATATGGATGGATTCGTGGAAACCAACGTGTCCGGATAGTTTTTCTGTTTCCACGCCCTTTCTAAACTCTTCTTCCGTAATTCCAATTCCTTGTTCTTCCATAACAGCAGGTCCAAAAGGAGACAAGCTGTTTACTCTTCTAGAAACGATATGTTCCACTTCTTCACAGCAACCGGTCATGGTAACAACGAGTAAATCCATGATCAGCCCAGGGTTGATTCCTGTTCCCAAAATAGAAACTCCGTTTTCTTTCGCGATTTTGTCAAGCTCATTTGCCAGTTCAGGGGACTGTGCCATTGGATAGGCCATTTCTTCTGCACTGGATACCACATTGATTTTCTTTTCCAGAACGAACTTCAGTCTGTCAAAAGCAGTCTTTGTAAAGGAGTCTGTACAGCAGAGAACCACGTCCGCTGCTTTTTCTTTGATTACATCTTCCGGAGCGCCGATCACTACGTCCGGTCTATTTCCTCTCGGAGTTTCAATGAAATCATACATGCTTTTTCCTATTTTTTCGCCTCTTCCAACAGCACCGACGATTTCGACACCTTTCTTCTTGAGAAGCATATCCGCCATACCACTTCCCATTGCTCCGAGACCCCAAATAATTACTTTTACATTTTCCATTTTCTGTTCTCCTTCTTTATTCTTCGTTTGATGAATTTAACACTGTTTTTTACGTGCCGATTCTTCTTAGTATGAAGCAGCACGGCTATGATAATACTATAAAAGCAATTCCCATGCCAAAAGGAGTTCGTCGCTATATAATCCGGATTTTTTGCAGAATTAAAATAAATTTTCCTGCGCTTGTATACAAACACGCAAAAAAAGACAGGACGCCTTCGCTTCCTGTCTTTTTAATCTCTACCATTCTTGCTCTCCGCCAAATTATTTGCATTGAAGCGCAAATTATTTGGCACCTTAGAGCTGATACTTTTTCATTTTATGCTGCAGGGTCTGCCTTTTGATTTTTAAGTATCCCGCCGCTTTGGATATATTGCCGCTGTGTCTGGCCAGAGCCAGGGCGATCATTTCCTTTTCCATCTTTTCAAGATACCAGTCCATTCCCACTTGACTAAAATCATACGCTGCTTTGGTAATGTCCTTATCCTCATTGTTAATCAAAATATGCTTTTCCGTGAGAACCTGCTCGTCATCCGCCATTGATATTGCAGCCATAATTATATTTTCCAGCTCTCGAACATTTCCCGGATAATCATAGTGAAGCAGCTTTTCCTTCGCCCCATCGGTTAGAGAACGAACACTTTTCCCGTATCTTTTATTGTGTTTCTCTATAAACTTGCTTGTCAGCAAGAGGATGTCATCCTTCTTTTCTCGCAAAGCCGGAAGCTCAATACTGATGATGTTCAACCTGTAATACAGATCCTTCCGGAGCTTTCCGCTTTGGATGAGGTGTTCCGGTCTTTCGTTGATCGTGGTAATAATCCTTACATCGATAGGAATATCCTCTGTACCGCCCACTCTCCGAAGATAATCCTCCTGCAGCACCCTTAATAGCTTACCCTGCAGCTCGTATGGCATTGCGCTGATCTCATCCAGCAACAAAGTTCCCCCGTCCGCCTGCTCAAAGAGACCTACCCGGTCGATTGCGCCGGTAAATCCACCTTTCGCCGTGCCAAAGAGAATTCCTTCCAGTAGACTTTCCGGCAGCGCAGCGCAGTTTTGCGCAAGAAAAGGCTTCTCTCTTCGATCACCGTCAAAATGGATGCTCTGTGCGATGAGTTCCTTTCCTGTTCCGGTTTCACCATAGAGTAATACCGAGGCGGAGCTTCTCGTCGCTTTTCTTGCCATTTCAATGATTTCCAGAAACTTCTTGTTTTGTCCGACCAGATTGTTAAAGCTATATTTTCTGATGCGTTGCGCTTTTGTTTTTTCAGGCTCAAGCTTTTCCTTGTGAAGATCAAGTATGGTATTGGACATTCTCCGGATATCGGTCACATCTTTTGACACTTCTATGGCCGCTATGACGGTGTCTTCATATATAACGGGTATGGTGCTATTGATTGCGTTAATTGCCTTTCCGTCGCGATTCAAGTAAGTCTGCTGCTTATTCAGTGTGACTTTTTTATGGTGAAGTGCCTGCAGCAGGGTACTTTCCTCTTCGCTTATATTTCCAAATACTTCAGTAAAGGGACGTCTTAAAACACCTTTTCTCTGCATCTTTTCCAGACGAGCCATCGCTTCGTTGTAAATTATCGTATTCCCTTCCCTGTCAAGAACGTGTACTCCTTCATCTACTAACTGTAATACCTTTTGCATGATGTATTCGTATTCTCTGACTTTCATAGGAACTCCCTTCCGTCTGTGCTAATCAATTGAAAACTTTTTGCTACAATCACAGCATAGCACAGATAATCGATGGGTGCAAATATATTTGCATTTATGGAAGTACTCTCGAGGATCTTCCTCTTATCCTTAAAATGACTTTGTTCCCTTCCTTTCGACTGATATTGACGTATGCGTTTATTCTCGGTATAATAAAAAAGCGCATTGCGAATAGACGATGGTCCATTGACAAATACGCAGCGAAGCAATAAAAAGGAGACGAAGGATGAGACTAAGAAAAGAAGCCGATGATCTGCAGGAAGAAGAAATACTACTGATTGCGAAAGTATCCGATGCCCTCGCCCATCCGGCCAGAATCAAGATATACAGGTTTGTCATGCAAAGCAACAGAAACAGAACTCCTGTCTGCAACAAGGATGTGGTTGCAGAATTTAATTACTCTCAAGCTACCATTTCCCAGCATATCAAAAAGCTTGTGGAGGCAGACCTGATACAGGTGAAAAAGGATGATAAGTTTTCCATGTACTATGCCAATATCGGCATCTTAGGGAAATACCTGAATGCGACGAAGAAGTTTGAATAATAGCCACACCATTCAGATCTCTCATGGATCAATGTCTCTGCGAAGACTATATTAGAAACAGAACAACAAAATCAATGGTTAAAAAAACTAAGCCTAAGGGAACACCAAACTTTGCCCAATCCTTGCTTCCGATATTTAGCTTACAGGCGGTTACAATGTTCGGAATATTTCCAGGAATGAGCATCCCTCCGCTGATCAGCAGACCCATGAGAATTGCTTTGATTTGATTGATTCCCATCTTAGGGCTGATTTCTGCAGCAGCTAGTGTTGCATTATCCAGCACGGCAGATACCATGTTGATCCAATATAATAACCCACTGTCAAGATGAATGATATACATATCAATCATCGGTCTGAAGCCAGCCCCGAGCAATTCCAAAGCGATAACAAAAAGAAATATTTTCACTGCCCTCATAAATATGACCGGGTAGTTTTCTGCACTGATTGGGCAATTATATTGTAAGGCCTCTTTCTCCATTTGAACTCTATGAATGATTTTAGCATTTCTGCCAATATTGACTGCCCCGATCAATCCCAGCGCGATGATGCCCGGCACAATATAAATTCCGATCGTCTTCACCAGGAAAAAGAAATCCTCATTCAAAAGCGAAACGACGATGGTCGCTAGAGGTTCGCCGATTGGCGTTAATGCGGCACCTAAACCGATAGAAAAGCAGGTTATGATACAAAGCCGGACTTTATATTTTCTTTCGATAGGAAGAGCCTTGGCTACTTCCGCCAGTACAAGAGATGCAATGATTGCAGTAATCACACTTGAAAGAATCCCTATAAAAATAATAAAGAAAAACAAGAAAACTGAAAGCGGGATTCTTTGCGTTGCTCTTTCCACACCTTCAATGATGCTATCTACCGCATATTTAAAAATAATTCCCGCAACCAAAACCGCCAAGGTTATAAAATAAAGCATTTCGTTGTGAAATATATGCGTAAATAAATCTTTTGAAATCACCCCTGCAATAACAGTGGTGATCAATCCCATGACAAAAAGAAATACTTCTAAATTATGTTCGACCTTTTTTGTTAAAAATGGTAGTAACAATATTGCTATCAATGATATGGCTAAACCTATGATCATTCTCTGCCTCAAACTTTCGCAAAAAAAAAGTGGGATCAATTCTGATAGGAACCCTAAAACTTTAACAGTATCATAATAACAAAGCCGTTTGGTTTTATCAAGGGTTTTTTGAGATGACACATTCCCATCTCTCAGCCAGCTTCTCATACCGTTCCCTTTGCTCGTCTCTGGAAAATCCAAACCCATATTGATAATAATCGATGACATCTGCATCTTTAACGATTTCTTCGATAGGTGTACCGATTTCAGATTTATTACTATGGTTTTTAATCGCCAATGAAAGGCGCTCAACCTCTTCCTCCAAAAAAAGACCGGTTTTTCTGAGAAATTCCTTTCCCGGCAGATAGCCTGCTTCTCCATGGCCCTTCTGTCTGCCGGTAATGATTCTTCCATAATCATGGACAGCACAGGCACACGCCGCCAGATCGGCATCGACCCCCCTTTCTAGCGCCATCAGGTATCCCAGTCTTGCACAGCTTGCCATATGCACCTTTTCCCAATCAATAAACTGATCTCGATCTGGCACCAGTGCTTCGTATTTTTCAATTTCTCGCAATAGTTGGCTTTGTAGTCGCAACAGTCGCTTCACTAGAATCCTCCTTTCCTTCATGTTTTATTTCTGTTTTATTCGCAGCCAGCCGTTCAATGAACTCCTTCGTGATCTGTTCCACTTTCCTGGCAGATCCCGTAGTCCCCAATTTCCTTTCAAACTGAATCGCTTTCTCGTTTTTATCATTATACCATTCTTTTAATTGAATTGCTGTTGCTTGTATTCATTTAATTTTTCATTTAGCTCCGTCTTCTTCCTGATGGAAATTCTCCATATGATAAGCCATGTGACCAGATAGAACAAGGAATAGACAGCAAATGAGATAAGAATATACTTCATCTGGTTTTGGGACTCTCCTCCAAAACGGTACCATCCAAATATTTGGCCGCAGGCTATGATCGTTCCAACGGTGAGCAAATACCCAATCAGAGACTGCCATAGAAACCTCAGCTTCTCCGCGCGGTAGACCAGGTTGATCAAGGAACAAAGCACAGAAAGAACGAAGGACTGGCCGATCAAAGAAACAGGCACACTAAACGTTTCAAAGATCGTAGACATAATTATAGATAGTAGGACGATCGAGATCGTAAATGCGATCATGAGCCCCAAAAAGAAATGCTGGATTGTCAATTTCATACGAATACCTCCTAATAGCCTAGTTTGCGTTTAAACACAGGCACATATTGTCTAGATATAATTATTTTTTCCCCATTTTGTAGCACTGCTTCAATTCTGCCATTCAGCAACGGCGAAACATACTCGATTTTTCTTATATTGAGCACTGCAGATTTGCTTATCCGCAGCATGCTGGTTTCGGCAAAGCGATCCTCAATTTCATAAAGCCTGAGAACGGTCTCATAGACACCGTCAACTGTGTAGATAAAAACCTTTTCATCCACTGTGTCAAAATATAGGACATCTTCAAGCTTAATTATGTATACTTTTTCACCCCTTTTTCCGCTGATTGTAGAATTGTACAGCCTCAATCCAGAAATTAGTTTTTCCAGATTTTCATCAATCCTTTTGCATTTAATGCTGATTTCCACTTCTTCATATGCAGTTGACTGGTCGATCGTAATTTTCAATCATCAACCCCTCCTTTTGTTAAATTGTTTCCGAAATCCAGTCTACTATCATAATACTTGGGTCTTTTGGTAAATTCAACTCGATTTCGGTTAGTTGCATAAAGCTGGCGGTAAGCTGCAGCTTTTACAAATTTTTCCGTCAAAAGAATTGGCGGAGGAGGATATAAGTGGTAATATAGTGTCAAAGCACAAACTCAACGAATAAATGCAAGCAGATAGCAATATTTGCGCGAAAGGCTTGAAATGGATGTAATTTTAATACTAATCATCGTTATTCTTATCGCTTTATTGCTGCATTCCTATCGCAAAATTACAACAGTGATAAACGAAAAAGAGCAGTTGATCCATGCAAGGGATGCGGCTCTGGAGATTGCCAACAAGGTCGTGAACACCCAGGACTCTACTGATTTGTATCAATATATTCTGGAATCCTGTCTAAAACTTGTACCAAAAGCGAAATTCGGCAGCATTCTGATGTTTAATTCTGATGGGCTGCTTGCTGCAAAAGCCTCTGTTGGGTTTAACCTTAACGAGATCAGTAAATTTCGATTGAAGCTTGAGGATGTTTTTCTTTATATTGCTACCGGCGGAAAAATGGATCGGACAGTAATCATTAACCGGATTGAGAATATCATAAAAAAAGAAAACATCGTGACGTCGGGAGATCAAGGCTTTGCCATACAATCTGAGATATCTTCGCCCCTGTACATCAACGGTGAGCTCGTCGGCGTATTATGTGTCGATGGAGATGAAAATGACATTTTTACGGAGCAGGATATTTACACGCTGAACTATATGTCCAACCAAATCAGCATCGTAATCAACAATCAGAAATTATACTCTAAAATCCTGCAGCTCTCTAGATACGACAGTATGACTCAAATGCTGAATAGAGACAGCTTTGAACAGGCGGTGGAAATGCTATTGAAGGACCCATCAAAGGATGCGCCAAACCTTCATTTTATACTGATGGATCTAGATGGCTTAAAGGCCGCAAACGATACATACGGACATCAATTCGGGGACGAAATTCTGAAAGGTTTCTCCGAAATCATTCAAAAGTACCTAAACAGAAACGATCTTTGCGGGCGCTGCGGTGGAGATGAGTTTGCTGCCGTCATCCAGGGAGATCATTTGCATGTTAGTCACATTCTTGAGGAAGCGAGAACGGATCTGATGGAGTTTAAAGGCAGATTTAACAATCCTGATTTTATTCCCAGCTTCAGTTATGGAAAGGCTTCCTTTATAGAAGGCAATGGCAGTTTGGATGAGCTTTACAAGCTTGCTGACAGCAGAATGTATCAAACGAAAAAAAACAAAAGACTCTAACGAATGTGTTAGAGTCTCCTCCTTATTTATGATAGGTCTCATTTTTAATGATCTTAAAGCTTCTGTAAATCTGCTCCAGCAGGATCACGCGCATCATCTGATGGGGGAAGGTCATCTTTGAAAAGGACAGTCTCAAATCTGCCCTTGCTAACACTTCATTGGAAAGGCCAATGGATCCTCCGATGACAAATACCAGATCGCTTTTCCCTAAGATCCCCAGAGCTTCTATTTTCTCCGATAAGGCCTCCGAGTTCAGCTCTTTTCCCTGAATTTCAAGGGCAATTACATACGCATCCTTTTTTATTAGCTTCAGGATGCTTTTTCCTTCCCCCTCCTTGACCGCCATTTCCTCGGCGTTAGAAGCGTTATCAGACATTTTTTCTTCCTTCAATTCGTTTATTGACAATGTACAATATTTGCTCAGCCGCTTGCTATATTCCTTGATGGCTTCCGTCCAATAGACCTCCTTAAGTTTTCCGATGCATATGATTGTAATGTTCATAAGCCCTCATTCCTCAAAAAAACGGCTACGCCAGGATATGTCCCCGCAGAAACCGTGAAACCTATTACCGTTTTTATGCGCTGCATACGAAAACGGCGGTTTCCAAGGGGACATATCTGACGTTTTTATTGTGGCGTTTGCTTTGACTCCGGCAATTCCGGTGTTTCATCCATTGATACTAGGGTGACGGTAACGGTCATTGGCCTTTGGTCCCTGAGCACCGACAGCTTTACTGCGTCACCCGGCCTGTATTTGAACAACCCACTGATGAGCTGTGTCATAGTTTCTATCTTTTTATCTTCCAGTTCGGTAATGATATCCCCTTCTCGCAAGCCCGCGGCGGCGGCCGGGGAATCGGTATAAATCTGTACGATATATACTCCGGTTTCTGTTCCCAGTTTTGCGTCCGGGTACGCCTGCAGGTAATCGGAAACGCTGGCACCCTTAATCCCAATATAGGATCGTTTGAATTCTCCTTTTGTCTTTATTTCATCAACGATGGGCTTTGCGGTATTGATCGGGATCGCGAAGCCAAGGCCCTCTCCGCTGTGCGCTTTCGCGGAATTGATTCCGATGACCAAACCTGTACTGTTGAGCAACGGCCCACCGCTGTTTCCGGAATTAATGGATGCATCGGTTTGCATTAGGCCGTCCATGGTAAGCTGAGATTGCCCGTCGGAAACGGTTATGGACCGATCCAGCCCGCTTATGACTCCCTGGGTTACTGTCCTGTCAAAGGCCAAACCCAAAGGATTTCCGATGGCTACCGCATAGGCGCCGATCCTTACATCTTCTGAATCTCCCAGCTCCGCAGCCTCAAGGTTCGATGCTTCTATTTTTACAATAGCAAGATCAATGCTTCTGTCATTCCATAGAACCGTACCGGAAACCTCTCTTCCATCGGTCAGTTGAACAATGATCTCTTTCGCTGTTCCATCGCTGACAACATGAGAATTGGTGAGAATATAGCCCTTTTCATCTACGATAATTCCAGTCCCGACACCGTTTTGCAGACCCTTCTGTTCTCCAAAAAAGCCTTGATAAGTAACCTCCGTGCTGGTACTGATTCCCACCACTGAAGGAATTACCTTGGCAGCAATTGCTTCCGCTGCATTGATCTTGTCATTTGGATTTATGGTGATGTTGTTTACAGGAACTTGACCCAAAAGGATTTGCCCGTAATGGATTGCAGCGATTCCTCCTCCAAAACCCGCTCCTGCAGAAAGCAATACAATCAAAATCACTGCCAGCGCTTTTCTTCCGGTCTTTTTCTTCTTCTTTGTCTCTACCGCGGGAATACCTGCTGTTGCCATACTTATACCTTCGTCTGCTGCCGTACTTACACTTTCATTTGTCAATTCGTCTCTAATGATTTCGTTCTCCATATGAAATTCCCCCCTTGTCAGATTTCATAGACCAAGCTTACCTCATCTCTCGTAATCGTAGTTAGGTTGATATGCTTGCCTATGTAAAAATCCGCTTCTTCTAATATATTTTTGACCGTTTGGTAGGCCATTTCCGGAAAGTTGTTTTCCTTGCTCAGATGTGCCAATAAAACATGCCTCTCTTTGCAGCTCTCGGTAAGCAATCTCAAGATGGCTTCCCCAGCAGCCGTATTGGATAAATGTCCTTCCGTTCCCAGTACTCTCTGTTTTAAAAACCATGGGTATCTGCCAACTCTTAGCATATCCACATCATGGTTTGCTTCCAGAATCAGAATGTCGGCTTCCTTTATTTCTGAAATGATCTCTTCGCTCATACACCCCGTATCGGTCACAATGCTGATCTGCTTTCCTCCGGAAAAGAATGTAAATCCAACGGGATCTGCCGCATCGTGGGATACACGAAAGGTTTTTACCGTGATGTCTCCGATTAAAAAGGCTTCCCCCGTTACAAAAACTTGTCTTTGTTCAGCACAGATCTCGCTATTGATCTGACTCCAGGTCATAGCATTGGCATAGGCCTTTAGGGTTTTTTCCTTTCTCATGAGCGTTCGGATGCTTTTAGTGTGATCGCTGTGCTCGTGAGTAATCAGCAGGGCGGCCAGCTGTTCCCTTGGTGTCCCAGTGCGCTCCAGTCCTTCAAAAATTTTTTTCCCGCTGATGCCTGCATCGACCAGGATTGCAGTATGCTCTGATTTAATTAAATAACTGTTCCCGCTGCTTCCGCTTGAAAAGGAACAAAAGCTTAATGTCATCGTCATTTCTCCTTTATTGTCTCTTATGTTTGTGATCGTCATGTGATTTTCTTTTGAAGAAGTGAAGAAAACAATTACTGCTCCCAGGCTAGTATATAATGGATCTTTCCTCGATTGTATGTAATCTTCCATGCGGGAAATGCCGTATCAGTCACTGGGAACTCTACGTCAAATGAGCTGGAATCAAGCCAGTAAACCAAAGAGATGTCCTTTACGTAGATTCTTTCCTCTTCCGCATTCTCGCTCATAAATTTGATCAACGCCGCCACCGCCGGAATCACTTCTTTTTCCGTATCATTGATCTCAATTGGCTCCAGCCAGTATCGCTCAAAGTCTACTATTTTCCCATCTTTTATGATCACATTGATATGACTGTCTTCAATGGCAATTTCATTGATATAGTTCTTATAGGATACCCGGATCTCCCCACCCCTACGCGTGATCTTGTCAAAGGTTACGTTGTCGGTCATCATATCACAGGCTTCGATAAATTCCATCGTCATGGAGATGAGTGCTTCCTCTGTTAATTCCGTTTCCGGAATGATTTTCTGATTTGCAAGCTGCTCTTCAATGGCATTCTCGTTCGTCTTGTCGTATTGAACCGTCAATTTAGGCATACGATTACGCCCCTCCGGGATATCGGTTTCAACAATAATACCCTTTTCTTCCAGCAGCTTGATCGTAACCTTCTGCATTTCTTTCTCGTCCTCTTCAAAGCGGCTATCTTGAAGGAAATAGGTCGCGATTAATACCAGATTTGTAACAACCAGCGCAACAATCAATATACTTTTCGCTTTCGTCCAGTCCATGGGTTCCGCTCCTTCTCTTATTCAGAATAGCCAATGGGGTCTGCTGTATACAAATCAAAATAGAACTCGGTATCGTTTACGGTAACGACCCAGACCGGCGGTATTTCCGTTGCTTCTTTGTCAGCCAACTTGACGTACCCGATCTTCATATCCTTTACCAAAGCCGCGATCTCATTCAGCATTACGTCCAGATCGGAAGTTTCATTTACCTCCCCGGATTGGTGAAGAAGGCTGTAAATGTATTTACAGTTCTGGGCAATCAGGTTGACCGCCGAAAAGGCGTTCTCGGCAGTATAAGTTTCGACCGCCTCGATATCCTCCTGATCAAAATCGATGAAATGCCGTTTATAATAGATGACCTGACCGGAAATCACATCCACTGTAACGGGTTCCCCTTCCTCATAATACAGACGGTTTCCATTGATCTCTATATCGAAGGTAAAGCGATAGCCTTTTTCGTTGTTCGGAAGCGGAATCGCATTCTTTAAATGCGGAGTCAGCTTTGCCCCTTCAAAGGACTCCCATGCTCCGTGACTTGCGATGAAGTTCAGCGCAGTTTCCAGCGCGCCGGAAAAGCTTTGCTCCATCGTATTGCCGCTAAGCTGCGTTTCCTTATATTCCACACTTCCGTCGGTATTGACAATCAGTACGTTTTGTCCGTAACCATACATATAGATGACAGTTCCGTTTTCTTCCGTGATCTTTCTTACAAAGTCAAAGTTCCCTCCGAAAAATTTCTCTGCGATAACGCTGATTTTTTCAGTCTGATAGGAATAGGTATCCTGGAGAAAAGGAAAGCTTCTTAAGTTTGCTTCAACGGAAAGCGGAACGAGAGTATCGTTCGCTATGCCCAGATAACTGCTGATCGGATAATAGATATTATAGCCTTCTGCTTCGATGGAATCAATCAGTGCCGGAAACTTAGTATTGCCCTTGTTGTCCTGATCCTTTGGATCCTCCGCCAGCAGTCTATATTGTTTTCGGTTTTTTCCATCATAAATAAAAAGGCTGTTGCCACGATCTGCCGTCGAATAACCGATTTCAGTAACGGTCTCAATTACATCGTAACTTTGAAGCTTTGTTATACCAAAATTGGAACAGAAATCTGATATTGGAATTGCATAATTGAAGCTGGCCCAGATAGACTTGATTCCCTTAACCTGCTGATACTTTTCATAGGTAATCTCTTCCACGAGAATATTTTCTGCCGGTCCAAACCGGACAAGCTCCTCGACAAAACTTCCTGTTTCCTTATTGTTGTACCAGAGTTCACCGGGCGGCACCACTGTGTAGTTTTCGGCACCAAAATTTAAGATGATCTGTTCAGGCCTAAGTATCACGGCGGTTTCTGGTACTTCGCCCGTTACCTGAATCGATGGGGATTTTAAGCCATCAAAGGATATATTTCCCCAAAAAAAGTATAATAGTAGTACTGTTGTTAAAAACAATACTACTAAACTGATATTTTTAATGTTTTCTATCACATTCGGCTTTGACATATCTGCCGTCCTTAATCTCCAAATATAGTTTTGAGCAAATTCTGCAAGAATTGCATCGTTCCGGATTGGGGCGTTTCAAATATCTTAGCTTCAGCCTCCTCTGTCTTTTCCTTGACTACCACATAACTGTTTCGGGTAAAGATTTCTTTGCCTGCTGGGTCCAGCGTATCGATACGTATTCTATAAAGTCCTGGTTTTAAGCTCATTTGCTTCGTATAAAAGCTTAAGTTATTCTTGCTTTCAAACAAAGCCGGAACCCCCGTAGAAACGGAGGTGAAGCTGGCGTTGTTGATCGAGCCGTTGGAAGTCGTCAGCGTATTAACATTGACCGCACTTAACGTACCGTTGACCACTTGCTTTTCCTCAAAGACGCTGACCTTAATGCTCTTCGGCTGTGTCAGCTTAACTGAGATCAAGAGATTATTTGAATAGACCGTGCTATTGGACTTCGGGTTTACCAGTATGACGTTGGGATCCGTCGCCGCACTGGCAACGATGGTGCTGCACAGCAAAGATAATACAACTGTCAGAACGACGATTAATTTTCTCATCGCATAATCTCCTCCTCTCTATAGATATCGTAAAGGCATAAATCGCCAAAATATACTCTCAATGATATACACAGTATATATTATGTATGTTACAAACGTGTTACGCAGGCTTTAAAATCCTTTTACATTATTATGGTATGCCCTCGTCCAAGTTTTGCCATGATTCAGTCTTTTTACACAATAATCACCCCCTTGCCTGTACACTATTTTTCCTGCATAATAAGTAAGAGAATTAAAGGCAATTTTTCTTGATAAAACAAAGGAGAGAAGAGGATGAGGGTTGTAAACATTTATACTGATGGAGCCTGCTCAGGCAATCAAAACGAGACAAATATCGGCGGTTGGGGTACAGTATTGGAATTTGGGGAACATCAAAAGGAACTCTTCGGCGGAGAACTGAACACAACCAATAACCGTATGGAGATGATGGCTCTGCTCAATGCTTTCCATGCCCTCAATAAGGACAGCTTACGCATCCGCGTTTTTTCTGATAGTTCCTATCTCATGAATTGCTTTCGCGAAAAATGGTATGAAAATTGGTATCGAAATAACTGGAAAACCTCCAAAAAGACCGATGTGGAAAACCGGGACCTCTGGGAAGCGCTTTTTGCTTTCATCAACCGGCATAACATAGAATTTTATCGTGTCAAAGGCCATGTTAATCTCAATAGCAAAGCGACGAAGGTCGACCCTATTTATCATAAATTTATCGAATGGAATGGCCCATCCTTTACCTTGGATGAGTTCCTTTACGTTACCAAAATGAATAACCGGGCTGACGAACTGGCAAATATGGGGATCAAAAGTGTTTCACCGAACACTCCGGATTAAATCAACTTTGCGATAATCAGCGCCATATCATCGGCAGCAGGCTTCTTTGCAAAGCCTTCCGCTTCGTCAACGACTTTCCTAGCAAGGGCTTTTCCTTCCAGCGTGAAGTTCTCTCTTAGCGTTTGGATCACTCTTTCCACATCATATGGCTGATTCTCTTCGCTGCTGGCTTCCGTAATACCGTCGGTGTATAAAATGATGCGGTCTCCTATTTCTACCGGAACCGTCACCTCTTTATGCGAAACTTTTTTCATCAGAGCACAAACCGGCAAGCCCTTCACTTCGATTTCTTTCAATTCTCCTGTACTTTTTAAGATGACAGGCAAGCAGTTATGGCCGGCATTGATGAATGTCGCTTCCTTCTTTTCTTGTTTGTAGAGACAAAACAAAATAGTAAGATACTGCTCTTTGTCAGCCACCAATTCGTTGTAGCTCCTTTGGAGCGTATCCAGAATTTCATTCAAATCAACCCTTCTTTCACCAATACAACCGCGAACCTGCTGTCTCAGAAAAATTGTAAGCAGAGAAGACGTGATCCCATGTCCTGATACATCTGCTATGTAAATAAGAAACTCTCTCTCGTTCATCCTTATAACATCGAACAGATCTCCTCCCAGGTCCTCACTGGGATCATAGACAGAATTGATTTCCAAGGCATCCCAATACATACCGTCTATCGGCAATGCACGATTCTGTATGTGCTTCGCAAATTCAATATCCGCTTTTAGTTTCTCATAATGTTGCAAGAGCTCATCTTCGATCTTTTTCTTATCCGTGATGTCATGGAGCAGTTCGATGGAATACGTCTCTCCATTTTCAACATTGACCGGGGAAGCGATCACATTATAATATTTATCCCCAATTGGAACATTCTTCATCTCAGGCTTCCCTGTTTCCATTGTTTCCTTCGTGACACAATGCTCGCACTTCTCCGTCCTGCCCATCAAGGAATAGCAGATATGACCCAGAGTATATCCGAATTCCTCCCGCATTTTTTTATTCATATAGATCACCTTATGTTCAGAATCCATAATTCTGACCATATGATCCATTTCCTCGATTACTTCTCGCATTAAGGATGGATTCTCTCTAATTGCCATTCTCCCGCTTCTCCTTTTATTGTCCTTTCGATGCAAGAAATTCCATGGCTTCCGAATAGGAGTTGACTCCCTTGCCCCAGATCTGTTTCTTGCAAACGCTCTTGATCACCGATATTTTGCGAAAGTCTTCTCTGCTGTTGATATCGCTCAGATGGACTTCCACAGTAGGAATCCCCACTGCAGCAATGGCATCCCGGATTGCGATGCTATAGTGTGTATATGCACCCGGATTGATCACGATACCATCTGCCTTTCCATAGCAGTCCTGAATCTTATCAATAATAGCCCCCTCATGATTTGATTGATAAAAATCCAAAGAAATACCCAGCTCCTCACCTTTCTGAATCAGTAGATGATTGATCTCTTCCAGTGTAAGCGAGCCGTAAATTTCAGGCTCCCTTACGCCTAACATATTCAAATTGGGCCCATTGATTACTTGAATATTCATCTTATTTCCTCTTGTCCAATGTTTTAAAATAAGGATGACGCAATGAACGCTTCCTTCCAGCAACGGCTTCGCCTCCGACTCGCTTCGCTCGCATGCTGTCCGTTTTGCCACTCCAAGCAAGCTTGGGGCAAAAAGGTGAAGCCGACTTAATCTGATGCGTTCATTTTATCATGTCTCTAAGCAATACGGGGACATGATACAATAATTCCTACCTTACAGCAACGCTGTAAAGATCGATGGAATTATTTAGTCATCCCTTACCAGTCTATAGGATGATGCAATGAACGCTTCCTTGCAGCGAAGCTGACTAGAGATGCGTTCATTATATCATACTTTTTGTATATGGTATATGGCTTCAATTGCCAAATTCATTTCTTTCCTCGTGTTAAATGGTCCTACACTTAATCGGACAGCGCCCGTATCATAGGTTCCAATGGTTTTATGGGCCAGTGCTGCGCAATGGTATCCCCCTCTAGATGAAATGCCGTATTCAGTATTTAGCCTGTCACAAACCTCCTCACAGCCATAGTTCTTCAGGTTGAAGGCTACAATCCCAGTCTTTTTCCTACAGTCCCAGGGGCCGTAAACTGTTACAGTACTCATATTGAGCAGCCCTTCATCCAGAATTTCGATAAGGTCTTCCTCATAGGCCCTGACGTTCTCAATACCGAATTTCGAGATATATCTGGAGGAATATCCCAGCCCGATTATGCCCGGAGCATTTACCGTACCGGTCTCGAAACTTTCTGGAAATTCGATGAACGGCAGCAGTTCTTTTGAGTTTGTTCCGGTTCCGCCTTCTTTCAGCGGCTTTATTTTTACATCCTCTCTTATATACAGCATCCCAGTTCCCATAGGACCCAGTAAGCCTTTATGCCCCGGCAGGGCAAGGAGATCGATGTTCATTTCATTTACGTCAATGGGTAAGACTCCTGCGCTTTGCGCTGCATCTACCAGCAATAGAAGGTTCCTATCCTTGGCAATCATTCCAATTTCTTTTATCGGCATGATTGTTCCGGTTAAATTGGAAGAGTGTGTGCAGACAATCATCTTTGTGTTTTCTCTGATTTCTTTCTTTAGTCGCTCCGGATTCAGCGTTCCGTCTTCGTTACATCTTACAATCGTGGTTTCAACCCCGGATTGTTCCAGCGCCACCAGTGGGCGGATGACCGAATTGTGTTCCATGGAGGTTGTAATCACATGATCTCCACTCTCTAAAACACCTTTGATTCCAAGGTTCAATGCGTCTGTTGTATTAGAAGTGAATACAATCCTACTGCAATCATTTATATGAAAGAGTTTTCCCAACTCTTTTCTTGCCTTGTAAATTTCTTCCCCTGTTCTCATTGACATACTGTGTCCCGACCTTCCGGGATTCCCGCAATAATCTCGCATGCATTCCACCATAACGCGCAGCATCCCCGCCGGCTTTGGGAAGCTTGTCGCTCCGTTATCCAAATATATCATATGATAACCTCCGATCGAATTAGAAGTTGATTCCATCACTTCTAATTCATATTATGCAGAGATCGATTAATCTGCTCTTAGATGCATGTTGTTATGAAAAGATGTCTTAGTTGCTAAACAAACATACTCTTACGCAATTGGTAACAAGTCCTAATTAAAATAGTGTTTCACGTGAAACACTATTTCTATCATTGATATATCAATCCTATTTTAAACTCAATAGCAATTCAAGCAATCGTTCGAGCTCTTCTCTGCTATAGTATTCTATTTCTATTTTTCCTCTTCTTGCGCCGTGATTGATCGCTACCTTTGTACCTAATGCACTTTTCAGTTCTTCTTCCATATCGGTAATTTCACGATTTTTTGATCTGGCCTTTGCTTTCAACGGCTTATGATTTAATTCTTCATTCTCTTTATTTGCCAGAGCTTCTGTCTCCCTGACGGAAAGACCGTCCTTTACTACACGTTTTGCCAGCTGCAGTTGTTTTTTTGTTTCTTTGATGCCTGCAATCGCACGGGCATGCCCGTTGGTCAGCTCTCCTTGTACGACCATTTCTCGGATGTCGGCTGGAAGCTTAAGAAGTCTCAATGCATTTGTGATATAGGGTCTGCTCTTTCCGACGCTTTTAGAAACTTCTTCTTGTGTCAATCCAAAATTTGTGATCATCTGGTTCAGCGCTTCTGCTTCTTCCATCGGATTCAAGTCTTCTCGCTGCATATTTTCAATGATAGCCACCAGCATGTTTTGCTCTTCACTCAGTTCCCTTACGATGCAGGGAATTTGTTTTAAGTTCGCCTTTCTTGCTGCACGCCACCTACGTTCTCCTGCAACGATCTCATATCCACCCCCGGTTGATCTAACCATGATTGGCTGTATAATTCCATGCTTTTCGATCGACCTCGCCAGTTCCTCTATTTTATCCTCCGGAAAGTTCTTTCTTGGCTGTTTTGAGTTTGGCTTAATATCATTGAGATCAAGGAACAGGATCCCGTCATGTTGATCTGAAGAGCCACTCGAGTCGTTGGTAGAGATTTCAACCTCGTTAAAGAGTGCTTCCAGACCCTTCCCTAGGCCTCTGCCCTTAGGCCCAGCCATTATTGTTCACCTTCCAGTTCCAAAAATTCCTCAGCAAATTCAAAGTACGCCTCTGCTCCTTTCGACTTGGGATCATACTCTGTAATCGGCATTCCGTAACTCGGTGCTTCGGCAAGTCGTACGTTCCTCGGTATCACCGTAGTATATACCTTTTCCTTAAAGTATTTCTTTACCTCTTCTACTACTTGAATTGAAAGGTTTGTCCTACCGTCAAACATGCTCAAGATAACGCCCTGGATTTCTAGATTTGTATTCATATTCTTCTTAACAAGCTCAATGGTGCTCATCAGTTGGCTGACTCCTTCAAGGGCATAGAATTCACATTGTATTGGAATCAGTACGCTGTCAACCGCAGTAAGTGAGTTGATTGTTAGCAGACCAAGAGATGGCGGGCAGTCTATAAATATGTAATCATAGTTCCCCTTAATTTTATCCAATGCTTTTTTGAGTCTTTTTTCTCTTCCCTCCAGTTGGACCAGTTCAATTTCTGCTCCTGCCAGTTGAACGCTTGCAGGGATTATGTCCAGATTTTTAATCCGCGTCGGTATGATCGCATCAATCGGTTCCAACTTATCGCTGATTAACACCTCGTACATGGTTCTTTCCAGTCCCTTTTTCGATATTCCCATGCCGCTGGTTGTATTGCCCTGTGGATCAATATCTAAAATCAATATTTTTTTGCCCTTCAATGCAAGACACGCAGCCAGATTTATATTCGTCGTTGTTTTTCCAACTCCACCTTTTTGATTGAATATTGCTATGGCTTTTCCCAAAACTTTGCCCTCCTAATGTAATCGAATTTCGAAATACTCCTATACAAGGCTTTCCTCATTCCGTTGCTCCTATATATCAGTACATTTTTATTATATACTATCCCTTCCGTTTTCTCCATGTTTTTTTGCAAATAAAAAAGTGGCTGTCGCCACTTCCGCTAGGGAACCCTTGGTTCCCTTCGGCGGCCGCATGCGGCCTGAGCACCCTCCTTTCATGGCGAGGGGTGCCCCCTCTGCACTCCCTTTTTTATTCAATAGAGAGCTGATATGTCCTATTGAATAAAAAAAGGTTTCCCGTGATATGTTTCACGTGAAACCTATAGCAGATTCAAGCCTCAGTCCGCTGCGATTGTGCTGGGTTTATTTTCTTTTTTTGGTATTATTATCCTTACCTCCAGGAAATCACCTTTGTCCTCCTGGTAGAACTGTGCATTCTTTTCAACCTCAGAAATGCTCGTAAACGCCTTTTTCAGCGTGTTTAAATAAATACGGTAGTTGATAAATCGGAGTTTCTCTCCTTTTCTCTGCTCTTCCTCCTGTTTTCTCATTACATCTTCTATCAGCTTTTCCGTTTGCTTTACGTTTAAATTATGCTCTACGATTCTTCCCAAGATCTGCTTCCTTACCATTTCATCTCCGACTTTCAGCAGCGCTCTTGCATGCCGCTCAGTCAATTGGTTCTCCGCCAATACCTGACGGATATCTGGCGGCAGTGAAAGAATTCTTATTTTATTTGAAATGGTGGACTGCTGCTTTCCGACCCGTTTCGCAATTTCTGTTTGTGTGAGTCCGTATTCCTCCATCAGTCTCTTATACGCCGCAGCTTCTTCAATATAATTTAGGTTTTCTCGCTGGACGTTTTCAACCAAGGCCAATAGTGCCGAATCTTTGTCGTTGGCCTCTCGAACGATCGCCGGTATCCTCTTCATTCCTGCCAGTGCCGCGGCTTTTAATCGCCGCTCCCCTGCGATTACTATGTACAACCCCTTATTGTCTCTTTTAACGATAATTGGTTGGATAACACCGAATTCTTTGATTGAATCACTTAGTTCCAAAAGCTCTTTCTCCTCAAAGCATTTTCTTGGTTGCTCCGGATTGGTACTGATCAATTCAATTGGTATATCCAGCTGGTCTGACTTCTTAAAAAGCATAATGATCCCCCTTTCTTTGCCGATGATACTGCTCCTTCTTCCATAGTATCAGCAGGCTTGTCCCAAAAGAAAGCGGTTTTCTTCAACAAAAAAACCCCGATTTTATCATTTCAGGGGTTCTTTCGCAGGGGTTCCTGCTTTTCTCGGATATTTCGCTAAGGTTTTTTTTACTTTCTTGATCATTAGTATTCTATGATCAAGATCATAGCCCTTGATTGTGAGCTGTTTATTCTCATCCAGTCGACCGCCCAAAAGCTTGATTGCATGCATACTTGCTTGCAGCTCCTCCTCAATCGTTCCTGTCTTATATGCCGCAAACCAACCGTCAACCTTAACGAATGGAAGGCAGTATTCAGACAAAACCGCGAGATTTGCAACCGCCCGCGAAACACAAAGATCAAACTGTTCTCTAAAATCTTTGTTCCGAGCCAGTTCCTCGGCACGGCCATGAAGAAAGGTTACATTCCGCAAACCAATCTCCCGTGACAGTTCTTCAATAATTTTTATTCTCTTATTTAAAGAATCCATCAGCAGAAACTTTTTATCTGGATAGAGAATTGCAAGGGGAATTCCCGGAAAGCCGGCACCGGTTCCCACATCAATGATTTTTGACGAATTTACCATCTGAGAAGTCCCACATATTGCAATGGAATCAACAAAATGCTTTTTTACAAACTCGTCGGTGTCTGTGATTGATGTAAGATTGACCTTTTCATTCCACTCCAAAATCAACTCCATATATCGTCGGAACTTCAGCAGTGTGTTTTCGTCATAGGACAGCCCCATATCCTCTAGGGCATCTAACAGCTGTTTCATGCTATCCCCTCTTATTTAATAGTCTTTTGCGTTATCTTCTTTTCTGCTTTTCCAGATGAATAAGTAAAACGTTGATATCTGCAGGTGATACGCCGGATATTCTGGATGCCTGCCCTACAGAAATGGGCTTTAACTGATTCAACTTCTGTCTTGCCTCGATGCGCAATCCGTCAACCTGGTTATAGTCAAATTCTGACGAAAGCCTTCTGTTTTCAAGCTTTTTAAACCGCTCAATCTGCTGTAGCTGCTTTACAATATATCCCTGATATTTGATCTGTACCTCCATCTGGGTAATGGCATGTTGGGAAAGCTTTGGCCTGTGCAGATCGATTTCTGCAAGAATTTCATAGTTCATTTCAGGCCGCTTCAGTAGTTCTGCCAGTGAAATTTTGTTTTGGAGCGTTGTACTGCCATGCTTTTCCAAAAATCCTCTGATCTCACTTGGAAGGATAACTGTGTTCTCCAGCCGTTTCATTTCCTGTTCCACCGCTGCCCTCGTGCGAACAAATCTGCGATATCTTTCTTCTGATGCCAGACCTGCGTGGTATGATTTTTCAGTCAGTCTGAGGTCGGCATTATCCTGTCTTAAAACAAGGCGGTATTCCGCTCTTGAAGTCATGATTCGATACGGTTCGTTGGTTCCTTTCGTCACAAGGTCATCGATCAATACACCGATATAAGCTTCGGAACGGTCCAATAGAAACGGCTCCCTTCCATCTAACTTCCTTGCGGCATTGATGCCTGCTATCAAGCCCTGGGCAGCAGCTTCCTCATAACCGGAACTCCCGTTGAATTGTCCGGCACAGTATAAGTTATCAATCTTCCTGTGCTCCAGCGTCATTGAAAGTTCCAGGGGATCGATGCTATCATATTCGATGGCATAAGCCGGACGAACAATTTTTAGATTCTCCAGTCCGGCAATGGTTCTGTAGAATGCACCCTGTACATCTTCCGGCAAGCTGGACGACATTCCCTGAATGTAGACCTCGTCAGTATAAAGGCCCTCCGGCTCGATAAAAAGCTGATGGCGTTCTTTATCTGCAAAGCGGTTAACCTTATCCTCAATGGAAGGGCAGTATCTCGGTCCAATCCCTTCAATTTGTCCACCGAACAGCGCGGAACGAGAAAAATTATCACGAATCACTTTATGTGTATTTTCATTTGTATAGGTCAGCCAGCAGGAAACCTGATCCTTCTGAAGCTCGTCGTTCATAAAGGAAAAGGGAATAATCTTCTCATCACCCGGTTGTTCCACCATTCTTTCGTAATTGAGGGTTCTACCCAGTGCCCTTGCCGGTGTTCCTGTTTTAAAGCGGCGCATCAACAGGCCATATCGCTTTAAGTTCTCCGCCAATTCAACGGAGGCGGATAACCCGTTTGGTCCGCTATCATAGGACCATTCTCCGATAAAAATCTTTCCTCGGAGGAAGGTACCTGTTGCCAGAATTACAGCCTTTGAACGGTATGCAGCTCCGGTCTTCAGGATAACGCCCTTAACCCCATCATCATCGATCAAAAGATCAACTGCTTCCCCTTGTTTTAAATCCAGGTTCTCTTGATTTTCCAAGGTCTTTTTCATTTCCTCATGATATCTGGCCTTGTCTGCCTGGGCTCTGAGGGAATGGACCGCGGGACCCTTCGCCGTATTCAGCATCTTGCTTTGAATAAAGGCCTTGTCTATATTGATCCCCATTTCACCGCCCAACGCATCGATCTCACGGACCAGATGCCCCTTTCCGGTTCCTCCTATAGATGGGTTGCAGGCCATCATCGCCACCGCTTCCAGGTTTATGGAAAGCATGAGCGTTCTATGGCCCATCCTTGCAGCAGCCAAACCTGCTTCGCAGCCTGCATGCCCTGCACCAATGACGATTACATCATACTCATCTAAAATAAAGTAGTTCATAATTCCTTCCTGACTAAAACAAGTTCATTCCTTGTTACAACTACTGTTCATACGATTTATTCTTCCGTGAAATTCTTCAATTTTCCTGCAAAGACTCGCTTGAAAACACACAATCATGTCTATCGTCCAACGTAAATAGAATGGAATTAACTGAAAAACACTTTGAGCAATTTTGAAGTAATTTCATTCTATTTCCCTAAGCAGAATCTCGCAAACACCTGCTCGATGATATCCTCCGTAACGGATTCTCCTATAATCTCACCCAGGAGCTCCCAGCTCCTGCGTATATCCACCTCAATGAAGTCCAGTGCCTCACTATTTTCCGCCATTATAAGGGCATCACCGATTGCTATTCTGGCTTTTTCCAAAAGCTCCATATGTCTAACATTGGTTACCAGAAGGCTTTCCTCCTGTTTGACTTCACCGCCATAAACCATATCTGTGATTTCCTGCTCCAGGGCTTCAATTCCTTCATTATTCTTGATTGAAGCTTTTATCAACTTTCCATGGGGCAAGGTGATCTTGATTTCCGCTTCCTCAACCTGAAGCCCCAGGTCTGTTTTGTTCATCAGTATGATGACCTTTCTGCTGTCGAGTTTGGCCATGATCCTTCGATCTTCCTTCGTCAAAGGACTGCTGCCGTCAACGATAAAGATGATTAAATCAGACCGGTTAAAGGATTCCTTGCTTTTCTCGATTCCGATCCGTTCTATCTGATCCTCCGTTTCTCGGATTCCGGCGGTGTCTGTAAGCTTTACAGGAATATCCCTAATGCTAATCACCTCTTCGATGGTGTCTCGAGTTGTGCCCGGAATTTCTGTAACGATAGCTCTTGCTTCCTTTAATAATGCATTCATCAAAGATGATTTTCCTACGTTCGGCTTACCGATGATTGCAACATTGAGTCCATCCCGGAGGATACGACCTGCGCCGGCTGTTGATAACAATTTATCAATCATATCGCCTATTAACGTTGTACTTTCAGTGAGCTTTTGGTAAGTCATGATCTCGATATCTTCATCCGGATAATCCAAATTTACCGTAATCTCCACGAGGAGACTCATCAGCTCCTGTCGGATCTTTTTTACCTGTTCCGAAAGAGCTCCTTCCATCTGGCTCAATGCAACATCAAAGGTTTTGTCTGTCTTTGCTTTGACAATGTCAATGACCGCTTCTGCTTGTGACAGATCCAGTCTTCCGTTCAGAAAAGCCCGTTTCGTAAATTCTCCCTTATCAGCCAGTCGTGCTCCATTTCTTAACGCCAAAGATAAGGTCTTGCGCAAGGCTACGATGCTGCCGTGGCAGTAGATTTCAACAACATCCTCAGTGGTATAGGTGGCCGGCGCTTTCATATAGACAGCCAAAACCTCATCGATGACCTTTCCGCAGGACGGATCGATAATATGACCGTAGTACAATCGCTTATTAACAATAGACTCTTTATATTGGCTTTGCTTGGGAACGAAGATCCGATCGAGGATATTTTTTACTTCCTCCCCGCTCAGTCTGATGATCCCGATCCCTCCCTCGCCATAAGCCGTAGCGATGGCGGCAATCGTGTCTTCCATAAAATCCCTCTTCCTTAAAAGTAGCTGCCTTTGCCAGATGAAAAGGGCTCCCTTAAGTTCACGTTTAAGACAGCCCCGCTCTTTTTATTATTTCAGCTCAATGATTACTCTTCTGTAAGGTTCTTCTCCTTCACTTCTCGTCGTCACCTTCGGGTTCAACTGAAGTGTTGCATGAATCACCTTTCTTTCGTATGGATTCATCGGTTCGAGCCTTACACTTTTTCTTCCTTTGATTACTTTATCAGCCAACCGGTTTGCGAGCTGCTCTAAGGTTCTTTCTCTTTTTTCTCTGTAGTTTTCAGCATCGACTACGACCCTCTGATACTTTTCCTTATCTTTATTCACAACCAGACTGGTCAAATACTGGATCGCATCCAACGTCTGTCCTCTCTTGCCGATTATCGTTCCGGAATCTCTTCCTTCCATTTCGATATAAATAGAGCTGTCATTTCCCTGAACTGTGATTTGAAGGCTAAGTCCCATCTTTTCCGTGATTTCCTTTAAAAACGTCTCTGCAGCGTGTCCGCTCAGGTCCATTAGATCGGCAGGTTTTTCTCTTACAGAAAAGGTTCCTTCAAATGTGTTTTCACCGGTCTTTCTTGGAGGTCGATCATTGTTCTTTTCTCTTTTTTCTGCTCTCTTTTCGGGTTCAAATTTCTGCGGTTTATCCGCTTTATAAGAAGGTTCCGGCTTTTGTGCCTTTTCCTCTTTTGCTTCCGGTTTCTTGTCCGTACTTTTCTCGACTCTTACTTTGGCCAGCTTGGCACCAAGTCCTAGAAAGCCTTTTGTAGGTTCCTCCAGAACGATTACTTTTACCTGGTCTTCTGTAAGGTTTAAATCTATCAGGGCAAGTCTAGTTGCTTCTTCAACGTCCTTTCCCCATTTTTCTGAAAAATCCATATGTGTATTTCCTCCATCAATTATTAATTTTCTTTTGAGGTCAGCTTCTTTTTCCATCTGTTCAGTCCCATGGTCTGGAATATCTGAATCACAGTTCCTACAAACCAATAGATAGTAAGGCCTGCAGGGAAGGATCTCCCCATCCAGACGATCATAACCGGGAAAAAGTATCGCATCATTTTCATCATGGATGCCATTGAATTGTCTCCCATTGCCGTTTGCTTCTGCGTCTGGGAGAAAGAAATAAAGGTGGAAACTCCGGCGAGAATCGGCAAGATCCAGGGATCCGGCTGGCTCAAGTCAGGTATCCACAGAAATGCTTCATGTACTGCCATAAGCATTGCGTTGCTTTCGATAAAGTCCGTAGGACTTCTGAGAAGCGAAAAAAGGCCGAAAATAATTGGCATCTGAATCAGCATGGGCAGACAGCCTCTCATCGGGTTAAACTTTTCTTCTTTGTACAGCTCCATCATTTTGATATTAAGCATTTCCTTGTCATTAGCATACTTCTTCTGCAGCGCTTGCATTTTTGGCTGTACATCTGCCATTCTAGCCGAGTGTTTGATTTGATCCGCATACAATGGAAATAAACAAAGTTTTACGATAAATGTAAATACAATGATTGTAATGCCGTAGTTGTCAAAAAATCCATATAAAAAACTAAGCAGCATCCCCAGCGGTTCTGCGACAAATCCTATGATTGTGTTCATTCAATATCCTCCTGTTACTCATTTCAAGGGGTCATATCCACCCGGATGAAATGGGTGACATTTCAAAATTCGTTTGATTCCAAGTAAGCTTCCCTTGCATGCTCCATACTTTTCCACTGATTGGAGAAAATATTGGGAGCATGTCGGGTAAAACCGGCACGTTGCCGGGAACAACGGTGATATAAATTTCTGATACCCACGAATGAGCAGCATGATACTCTTTTTCAAAACTTCATCACCCGTCTGTCCTTCCTCTTTTGATTCCGGACTTTTTTACTGCGGCTTCCATTGATTTTTTCACATCCGCACATTTCAAATTACTAATCGTGTTTCTGGCTATCCAAATAAGATCATAGCCTTTGTCCAAATTTTTCTCAAATTCTCTGTAGCTTTCTTTCATAAGCCGTCTCGCTCTGTTACGCAAGACGCTGTTCCCAACTTTTTTACTGGCAAGAAAGGCTGTCCGATTGTAGGTTAGATTATTTTTTCTAAAAAATAACACGACATACCGTTCACCAATTGATTTCCCCTTGTTGTAAATTGTTGAAAAGTCCTTTTTCTTACGCAAAACGTTTGGTTTTAACATTTGCATCCCCTTTAAAAGATATCAGGCTGCTAAACAAAAAGACCACATTTGCGGTCTCTATGCTGTCAATTCTTTTCTTCCTTTTGCTCTTCTTCTCTTTAAAACATTTCTACCGTTTTTTGTACTCATTCTTTTTCTGAAGCCATGTTCTTTTGCTCTCTGCCTCACTTTAGGCTGTAAAGTCTGTTTCAATTTAATTCACCTCCTTATGATTTTACTAAATCTTACGCGATCTCAATTTCAATCCGCGCATAACTGCCTTGTAATTATACATTTAAAGGTCTTTTCTGTCAATCATTTTATCCCCCCTCCAAGCAGGAAGAATCCTCCATCCAGCTGTAAAAGAAATTATAAATCAATATATAGTTGCCCCCTGTGAAAAGTTTGCACAAAGTTACCCACAGCTAGTGGATAACTCCGTGGAAAATATATTTTTACCGATTTCTATTTTAGGTATTGCCTGTGGATAACTTTTTTTGTTATGATAGATTCGTAGTTTTAACAGTATAATAAATGCTTTCAAAGAAGTATCGTGACTACATATTAATTTATTCCGTGACATGAACCATATTCATTACAATAAAGGAAAAAATCAAATGAAAAATCTGATTGCAAATTGGGAGAGAACCTTAGAGCTTCTCAAGCCGGAACTTACCGCAGTAAGCTATGATACATGGGTTTATCCTCTAACTCCCGTCAAAATTGATCATAAAGAAAACAAACTATATTTATCCCTTTATAACGACATGGCCAAGTCCATACTGGAAGGCAGATATATCACAATCATAGAAAATGCAGTGAAGGAAGCCTTTGGAAAAAAAATAAAGGTCATCTTTATCTATTCCGAGGATCCTCAGGTTAATCAGGAGGATATGCATTTCACAGACGAATTATACCTGAATCCAAAGTATATTTTCAATACCTTCGTTATCGGTAATAACAACCGCTTTGCCCATGCCGCCTCACTGGCTGTTGCGGAGTCTCCCTCCAAGGCTTATAATCCACTTTTTATTTATGGAGGCGCCGGTCTGGGGAAAACTCATTTGATGCACGCCATCGGTCATTACATATTACAGCAGAATCCCAAATCCAAGGTTCTTTATGTATCCTCGGAAATGTTTACCAATGAACTGATTAAAGCCATTCGGGAAGATAAGAACGTGGAATTCAGAAATAAATATCGCAGCATCGACGTACTTCTCATTGACGATATCCAATTTATCGAAAAAAAGGAAAGAACCCAGGAAGAAAT
Organism: uncultured Bacillota bacterium; assembly: GCA_927441425.1. Taxonomy (GTDB): domain Bacteria; phylum Bacillota; class Clostridia; order Peptostreptococcales; family Anaerovoracaceae; genus Anoxybacterium. The sequence goes on from CAKMKG010000014.1 coordinate 115,243, forward strand.
CTTTCACACTTTCAATACGTTGTACGAGGCGAACAAACAGATTATCATTTCCAGTGACCGGCCACCAAAAGAAATCACAACCCTTGAGGAAAGACTTCGTTCAAGATTTGAATGGGGATTGATTGCTGATATCCAAGCACCGGATTATGAAACCAGAGTTGCGATTCTCAGAAATAAATCAGAGCTAGAGGGGTTGGAAACAACAGAGAGCCTTATTGAAGTCATCGGGGTGATCGCAGAAAAGATCCAATCCAATATCCGTGAACTGGAAGGTGCTTTTATCCGTGTCATCGCTTATGCAAATCTGACTGGTCAAAAAATAAACAAAGAACTTGCAAAGGAAGTCTTAAAGGATGTCTTTTCTTCAAGAGATCGTCCGGTAACTCCTGATCTGATTAAAAAACACATTTGCATGCATTTCAACATCAAGCAGGTGGATCTCGAATCTTCAAAGCGTACCAGAAACCTTTCCTTTCCAAGACAGATCGCAATGTATATCTGCCGGGATTTGACCGAACTGTCCTTGCCTAAAGTAGGGGAAGCCTTCGGAAACAGGGACCACACAACTGTTTTGCATGCCTGTGATAAAATTTCGACGGAAATGAAACTCAATGAATCTCTGAGAGATGTTGTGAAAAAATTAGAACAATCAATAAAAGAAGACTAATATTGCACACAGGAAGCCTATAAAGTTTACTGCTTTATCAACAGGCAAAAACTGATTAAAAAGATTGGAATTTTATTATCCACAGAAGTTATCCACAAATCCACAGGCCCTATTACTATTATTACTATAAACTATATAAGAAAAAGGAGGAATCCCCATGAAGTTTTCCTGTAATCAACAAACTTTATCTAAAGCGTTAAATACTGTTTCAAAAGCGGTTACCTCTAGAACTACTATTCCAATTTTAAAAGGGATCCTGTTAGAGGCAAACAGTGATAATACACTTACTTTATCCGCTTCTGATTTGGATTTAAGTATAGAAAAAAGAGTGGAAGTCTCCGTTGAGGAAGAAGGATCCGTCGTCGTATCTGCAAGATTGTTCAGTGATATAATTAGAAAGCTTCCAAATGAGGATATTCAGATTGAAGAGCTGGAGAATAATACGATCGTTATAAAATGTCTTGCATCAGAATTCACCATCGTTGGACAGCCTGCAGACGAATTTCCTAACATAGGAGAACTCAATCTAGAAAACAAGCTTTCTTTAGAGAAAGATGTTCTAAAAGAAATGATTAAAAAGACTTCCTTTGCAGCAAGCATTGATGAGTCAAAGGGAATCATAGTAGGTGTTTTAATTGAAATGGAAGAAGAGTCCTTAAATATGGTTGCTTTGGATGGTTTCAGAATGGCAATCACCAGAGAACCAATGAAAAACAGAGAAAAGAAAAAGATTATCATTGCCGCAAGAATATTGAATGAAATAAACAAAATTATTTCAGAAAATGAAGACAGCAAAGAAATCTTCTTTATATTGGACGAGAAAAAAGCTGTGTTTTTACTGGATGGAACAAAAATAGTACTTCGTTTACTGGAAGGCGATTTCATTAAATACAGTGATATCCTGCCGAAGGAACATAAGAGCAGAGTGAAAGTAAACAGAACCGAATTATTAAACAGTATCGAAAGAGCGTCCCTCCTTGCAAAGGAAGGAAAGAATAATCTGATCAAGCTATCTATTTTCAGAGATAAAATAATAATAACCTCCAGATCAGAAGAAGGAAATGTGAAGGAAGAGGTATTTATAGAAAAGGTTGGAGAAGATATCGATATCGGATTTAATTCCAAATATATTCTGGATGTACTGAAAGCTGTTAACGAGGAAAGTATTGCTATGGAATTCAATACCAGTGTAAGCCCTTGCCTGATTAAACCTTTAGAGGGGCAGTCATTCGAGTACCTCGTATTACCGGTCCGGATTTCCACAAATTAAGGAAAAGGAAGGGTACATGTATTTAAAAAAAGCAGAATTAAGAAACTTCCGGAACTATCATGAGGAATCGGTAGAATTTCATAGCAAAGTAAATATCATTACCGGAAAAAATGCCCAGGGGAAAACAAACCTGCTGGAAAGCCTGTATATTATGTCCCTTGGAAAGTCTTTTCGCACCAATAAAGATACGGAAATGATAGGATTTGATCAGGAATTTTGCAGAGTAAAAACCACCTCCATGAAGGAAGGAAGAGAGCTGGAAATTGAAATAACCATTGGAAAAGAAGGTAAGTCGACAAAAATCAACGGAATGAAAACGGCAAAAAACATCGACTTATTGGAAAATGTCTATATGGTGGTTTTTTCTCCCGAGGATCTGAAAATCGTAAAGGAAGAGCCGGAAAAGAGAAGGAAATTTATCGACCGGGAGCTCTGCCAGCTGAAGCCTATCTATTATAAAAATCTAGGTAGGTATAAGAAAATCCTGCAGCAGAGGAACAGTCTACTGAAGCAGCAGGAAATCAAAGAAGATATGATCGCTGTTTGGGATGAAGGTTTAGCAGAGTATGGGGCAAAAATCATACAGGAAAGAAATCGATTCATTGAAAAGCTCAACAAGATCAGTAAAGAGATCAGCTGCCGTATCACCAACGGAAAAGAAACACTGGATCTATCCTACGAAGCGAATATAGAATACAAATCGGGCTTCGAAGAACAAAAAGAACACTTAAAAAGAATGTTAAGTAAAAACTTAAAAAGCGATATTCTTCGACGCAGTACTTCCGTTGGCCCCCACAAGGATGATTTGAAAATCTGTGCGGAAGGGATTGATATCCGCCATTTCGGCTCCCAGGGTCAGCAGCGAACCGCGGCATTATCTTTAAAGCTTGCAGAGATCCGGCTGATCAAGGAAGAGACAGGGGTTTCGCCAATCCTTCTTTTAGATGATGTGCTTTCCGAGTTGGATGGGGAGCGGCAGAATTTTTTAATCAATTCTCTGGAAGAAGTTCAGCTTTTTATCACCACCACAGAATTAAGTGATGAAGTAAAAAAACAGCTGCCTGAAGGAGATATTTTCTTTGTGGAAAACGGACATGTGAAAAATCTGGAAAAAAATACTAATTAGGCGGGTATATATGTTAAAATATTAGCCCTATATAAAAACGGAAACATCGTTTTACGTCCTATAAAACGGTGTTTTTATATCTACGAGCCTTTTTAATAAAAAAACTTGTAAAATCAAAGATTTAAGTATACAATATATGGTGGTTTACTATAGAAATAAAATAGATAAAACACAATCAAGCAGACGAAATATACAATTATGAGGTGATGAAAAAGAATGAGTGCAGATGTAAGGCAACAACAGTATAACGCAGAACAAATTCAAGTTCTGGAAGGATTAGAACCTGTCAGAAAAAGACCAGGTATGTATATCGGGAGTACAGGACCAAGAGGTCTACACCATTTAGTATACGAAGTTGTTGATAATAGTGTGGATGAAGCCCTGGCAGGCTTCTGCAAAACGATCAACATTACCATACAAAGTGATAATTCCATCGTGGTAGAGGATGACGGCAGAGGAATGCCTGTTGACCTTCACCCAAAACTAAACCTTCCAGCGGTGGAGGTCATTCATACGGTGCTCCACGCCGGCGGCAAATTCGGTGGCGGAGGGTACAAGGTTTCAGGAGGTCTCCATGGAGTAGGTGCTTCTGTAGTGAATGCGCTTTCGGAAATCATGGAAGTCGAGATCAAAAGAAATGGAAAAATATACAAACAAACGTATTCCAGAGGAAAGACACAGACTCCATTGCTGGAGATCGGGGAATCCAGAAAAACCGGTTCAAGGACCATGTTTAAGCCGGATGTAGAGATTTTTGAGGAGCTGGATTTTGATTTTGGAACCTTGGAGCATCGATTAAGAGAAATGGCATTCCTGAACAAAGGAATTAAAATTACCCTTAAGGATGAAAGGGAAGGACAGAAAAAGACAGAAGTATTCCACTATGAAGGCGGAATCAGAGAGTTCGTAAAACACCAGAATAAAAACAAGGAAGTCATTCATCCGGATATTATTTATTTTGAAATAAAAAGGGATGATGACCACGAGATCGAAGTAGCGATGCAATATACGGATCGATACAATGAGCTTGTGCTTTCTTATGCAAATAACATTAATACTAGCGAAGGCGGAACCCACATGATCGGGTTTAAATCTGCTTTGACTAGAGTCTTCAACGATTATGCCAGAAAGAATAAATTCATCAAAGATAACGAGGAAGCCCTTTCCGGTGAAGACGTCAGAGAAGGGCTTACCGCGATCATTTCTGTTAAATTGACCAATCCACAGTTTGAAGGACAGACCAAGACAAAACTTGGAAATAGTGAAATGAGAGGGTTTGTTGAAACCTCAACCAATGAAAACCTAACCGCTTTTCTGGAAGAAAATCCAACCCAGGCCAGAATCATATTGGATAAATGCCTCAGAGCAGCCAGAGCAAGAGAGGCAGCAAGAAAAGCGAGAGAGCTGACAAGAAGAAAGGGAGTGCTGGACGGATTGACATTGCCGGGCAAACTTGCCGACTGCTCTGAAAAAGATCCAGCTCTTTCAGAGATCTTCCTGGTGGAGGGAGACTCTGCAGGAGGCTCCGCAAAATCCGGCCGTGACAGAAAAAGACAGGCGATTCTTCCGCTCCGAGGTAAGATCCTCAACGTGGAAAAGGCAAGACTTGATAAAATACTAAGTTCCGAAGAAATCAAAAATATGATCACAGCCTTCGGCTGCAACATTGGAGCTGATTTCAACGCGGAAAAATTGAGATATCATAAGATCATCATAATGACCGATGCCGACGTAGACGGTGCACACATCAGAACACTGCTGCTCACCTTCTTCTACCGGTACATGACACCTCTCATTGAAGGTGGCTATGTGTATGCAGCACAACCGCCCCTGTTCCAGACGAAAAAAGGAAAAGAAGTCTACTATACCTATTCGGAAAGAGAACAGGATAAGCTTATGGCCGAGATTGCGGATAAACCGGGAAAAGCCGCTATTCAGCGATACAAGGGCCTTGGAGAAATGGACCATCAACAGCTTTGGGATACAACGATGGACTATAACACCAGAACGTTAGTACAGATTACCCTTGAAGATGTAACTGCGGCGGATGAGATCTTTACTACTCTCATGGGCGACAAGGTTCCTCCGAGAAGGAAATTTATCGAAGATAATGCGAAATACGTAAAGAATTTGGATATATAGGAGGTGGATGGATATGACAACAAGTTTTTTAGATGATACAAAGCTAATACAGCATGAAATCCACGATGAAATGAAGAACTCTTATATTGATTATGCCATGAGTGTAATCGTAAGCAGAGCGCTTCCCGATGCAAGAGACGGATTGAAGCCGGTTCACAGAAGAATTCTTTACGGAATGAGTGAGCTGGGCGTCACACCGGACAAGCCCCATAAAAAATCGGCGCGTATCGTCGGAGAAGTAATGGGTAAGTTCCATCCCCATGGAGACTCTTCCATCTACGACGCAATGGTTCGAATGGCGCAGGATTTCTCCATTCGATATGCACTGGTAGACGGACACGGAAATTTCGGTTCCGTTGATGGAGACGGCGCGGCTGCAATGAGATACACGGAAGCGAGAATGACCCCCTTTGCGCTTCAGATGCTTCGCGATATCGATAAAGAAACCGTAGACTTCATGCCGAACTTCGACGAAGAGGAACAGGAGCCTGTGGTTCTTCCTGCTCGTTATCCAAACCTATTGGTAAACGGATCCAATGGGATTGCTGTCGGCATGGCCACATCCATACCGCCCCACAATCTCAGTGATGTAATCGATGCAACCGTCAAGCTCATCGACGACAAAGATACGGACTTGGAAGACCTGATCAAAATTGTGAAGGCTCCGGATTTCCCAACAGGCGCGATCATTATGGGAAGAAATTCCGCAAAGGACGCGTATCGAACAGGCCAGGGAAGGGTAACCGTAAGGGCAAAAGCAGAGTTTGAAGAAACCAGCAAAGGCAAACAGCAGATCATCTTTACGGAAATCCCGTATCAGGTAAATAAGTCCAGAGTAATTGAAAAGATTGCGGAACTGGTAAGAGAAAAAAAATTAGAGCACATTTCCGATATCCGGGATGAATCCGATCGGACCGGTATGCGTATTGTTATAGAACTGAGAAAAGATGCAAATCCACAAATCACATTGAATCGACTCTACAAGCATACGCAGCTTCAGGATAACTACAGCATGATCATGCTTGCCTTAGTGGACGGAAGGCCTGTAACCTTAACGTTAAAGGAAATGCTGGAAGTCTATCTAAAGCACCAGAAAGATGTTGTTACCAGAAGAACGATTTTTGATCTCAGAAAAGCAGAGGAAAGAGCTCATATTTTAGAAGGCTTACGAATCGCCCTTGACCATATCGACGAAGTCATTAAGACGATCCGGGAAAGCTACAATGATGCAAAGCCCCGTTTGATGGAGCGCTTTGGCCTCAGCGATATTCAATCTCAGGCTATTTTAGATATGAGACTGGCCAGACTGCAAGGTCTGGAACGTGAAAAAATCGAAAATGAATATAATGACCTGATGGAGCAAATCGCCTGGTTCAAGAAAGTATTGGCCGATGAAAGCATCTTAATGAATATCATCAAAGAAGAGCTCCTTGAAGTCAAAAAGAAATTTGGAGACAAAAGAAGAACAGATATTCAAGCAGATGCCGAGGAGATTGACGAAGAAGATATGATTCAGGAAGGAAAGGTTGCGGTAACCTTGACCCACCTTGGCTATATCAAGAGAATCCCTGCAGATACGTATAAAACGCAAAAACGCGGCGGCAAGGGAGTCACCGGCGTTACAACGAGAGAAAACGATTTTGTAAAGAACTTGATCATGACCTCCACCCATGATTACTTAATGTTCTTTACAAATACAGGAAAAGCGCATAAAATAAAGGCATACGAAATTCCGGAGGCACAAAGAACAGCAAAGGGTACTCCTGCTGTCAACTTCCTGAATCTGATGCAGCGTGAAAGAATCACGGCAGTCATTCCTATTCAGGATTTTGCCGAAGACAAGAACCTCGTTGCGGTCACAAAACACGGAACCATCAAAAAAACGTCGCTTTCCCAGTTTGATACAAATAGAAAGACCGGACTGATTGCAATCAATCTGAAGGATGGAGATGAGCTCATCGGAATCAATCAGACCACGGGTACCAGCAATGTTATCATTGTCACGAAGTTCGGTAAATGTATCTGTTTCTCCGAGGAAGACGTCAGAACCATGGGAAGAATCGCCGGCGGCGTTCGTGCGATAAAACTTGATAAAGGTGATGAAGTTGTTGCCATGGAACTCGCTGAAAAGGACGAAGAGCTATTGGTCGTTACCCAAAACGGTTATGGAAAGAGGACTCCGGTAGAGGAGTACAAGGTTCAAACCCGAGGCGGGAAGGGTCTGCTTACCTATGATAAGGCGAAGTTCAAGAAAACAGGGCAGCTCATCGGCGCTATGGTCGTGAACGACGACGACGAAATTCTGCTGATTAATTCCGACGGAATTATTATCAGAATCAAAGCCGGAGAAGTCTCAAGGCTCGGAAGAGCAACACAAGGCGTCAAGATTATGAGAGTTGCAGAGGATGCGAATATCATCACAATGGCAAAAGTAATCAAAGAAGACGATGAAAATGAAACAGAGGAAGAAGATGTTGTCGTAAATGAGCAAGAGGAAAAAGATGAATCAACTCAGATGACACTTGAAACAGAATAACGTTTAAGGCCTCTTACAAAGGGTATACATTCGAGGAGGAAGTGAAATGTCATTACAGCTGCAGAGTAGTTATAATAATGAATTGGATCAATGGGAATTAACGGCGAAGGGAGAGGTGGATATTTCCACCGCTCCGCAGTTAAGAAAATATTTGGATGGTGCTTATCAAGAAAAGAAAGCAGATATCCTGCTTCTTCTTGATGAATTGAATTATATTGACAGCACCGGACTTGGCGTGATCATCGGCGCTTTCGGCAGAATGCAGGAAAGTGAGAACAGGATCAAGCTTGTTAACCCACGGGATAATATTAAAAAGCTACTCAGCATCACCAGTCTTGATAGGATACTTTGTTCAGATTGTTAAGTACTACTAAATAAGAGGAGAGTAAAATGACTGATATATTGAAATTCTCAATCCCCGGAAAGCCCGAATATGTTGGTACGGTTAGATTGGCAATCTCTTCCCTGGCTAATTGTGCAGGCTTTGATATTGAGGCAGTCGAGGATATTAAAGTTGCCGTTTCAGAGGCTTGTACCAATGTGGTATGCCATGGAAAACCCAATCGAGAAGAATGCTATGAGGTTGACTGTGAAGTAGGGGACGGTAGAATAACCATCTCTGTTGTCGATCGTGCCGGAGGCTATGATATGGCAAACTATCAGAGACCGGTCCTGGATTGTGATTGCCCAAAAGAGGGTGGATTGGGGTTGTTCATTATCAAAGCGCTCATGGATGAGGTCGACATATTTTCTGAAATAGGGATGGGGACCAGTATTAAAATGGTTAAATATTTAAGCCGCATTTAGTGGGGGAGCGATATGACCTCAACAGAAATCAGCAACAAGGAGCTTTTCGACCGATATCATGAGACAAAAAGCATCGAGGTTCGTAATGAAATTGTAGAAAAGTATCTTTATATCGTTGATATATTAGTTAAAAAGTATGTAAATAAGGGCGTGGATTATGAGGACTTGTACCAAGTTGGCTCCATGGCCTTAGTTTTTGCTGTCGAAAGATATGATCTTTCCAGAGGCTATGAGTTTACTAGCTTTGCGACGCCAACGATCATCGGGGAGATCAAACGATATTTCCGTGATAAGGGATGGGCTATCAAGGTTCCGAGGAGACTAAAGGAGATTTCTGCACAGATTTCACCGGCGAAGGAGTATCTATATGGAAAGTATTCCCGAATCCCTACAGTAGGAGAGCTTGCAGAATATCTCGGACACACAGAAGAAGAAATTCTCGAAGCCATGGAAGGCGGACAGGCCTATAGTACATATTCTCTGAACCAAACCTTTGATGAAGGCGGAGACGAGGGGGAAGGCGCTGTTCTGGAGAAATATACAGGAAGAGAAGAGCAGGGATATAACAGCTTTGAAAATGCAGAATTGATCAAAACGGTGATGAAGGACTTATCGGAAAAAGAAAAGGACATCTTTAAAAGAAGGTTCTTCCAGAACGAAACACAGCAGGACATCGCGGTAGAAATGGGCGTCTCTCAGATGACCATTTCCAGACTGGAAAAGAAAATCAGAGAGAAGTTTAAATCCGCCGTAAAGGTGTGATACTATAATGAGGAGAATTTCAATGAAACGCGTTTTTTCAGGAGTACAGCCAACGGGCAATATTCATATTGGCAATTATTTGGGGGCGCTGAAGCAGTTCGTAGAGCTGCAGCAGGATCATGACTGCGTCTACTGTATCGTTGACCTTCATTCCATCACGATGCCGCAGGATCCGAAGGTGCTCAGAGAAAACATCATGGACGTGGCCGCCCTTTATCTTGCCATAGGGCTTGATCCAAAAAAGTCGATTATCTTTGTGCAATCCATGGTACCCGGGCATACTGAGCTGGCATGGATCCTCATGTGCAACTCCTATACCGGCGAGCTTTCCAGAATGACTCAGTTCAAGCAGAAGAGCAGAGACAGTGAATCGGCGCCCACCGGACTGTTCACATATCCGATCCTTATGGCTGCAGATATTTTACTCTATGATACAGACGTGGTACCGGTAGGGAATGATCAAAAGCAGCATATTGAAATAACCAGAGATCTTGCAGAACGAGTGAACAATAAATACGGAAAAACCTTCGTCGTTCCCGACGGAAGATTTTTAAAAGAGGGAGCCAGAATCATGTCCCTTGATGACCCGACGGCAAAGATGAGCAAAAGTGCGGAAAACATCCATAGCAGAATTTCTCTTTTGGATGACACAAATAAAATAAAAAAATCCATTATGCGCTCCACAACCGATTCAGAAGGAACCATTCACTACGATATGGGAAGCAAGCCCGGCATCAGCAATCTGTTGAATATCTACAGTGCTTTTTCAGGCCTGGGCGTGGTGGAGATCGAGAAAAAATACGAAGGCCGTGGCTACGGAGATTTCAAAAAAGATCTGGTGGATGTCACAGTGGAAGCGATCTTGCCGATCCAGCAGCGATATCACGAAATCCGCAAATCCCAGGAGTTGATTGACATTCTGAAGGATGGCGCAGAAAAAGCAAATACCATTTCAGAAAAAACCTTAACCCGAGTAAAAGAAAAATTTGGACTCGGCCTCTAACGAAAATCAAAAGTTGCCTTGCATGCGCAAGGCAACTTTTTTATTTAGCTATGCAGAGCCATGGGTTTCTTTGTGCAGTAGCGGCGCGCCGGTATGTTTTCATAGAAAACCGTTGGAGCCTTGGTCAAATTGGAAGCGACCGGATTTTCGAGAAAATATACCTGGCAGCCGCTTTTTACTAACAATGTACGTACATTTGCCGGTAAGGATTCTTGGTATTCGGTGTCAGGACATAGAACGGATGATCCAGAATCCCACCTTTGGCTAAACCGAATTCCCTGCAAAACAGTTCGATATCCGCTTCGATCTCCTGAAGATCCTCCTTACTTGCAAGGCTTGCGTTTACCTGATCCGGAAGGCTTGAGGGAAGCTCCTTGCACCGAAGATAGATCTTTCCTCCATGCATCCCCGTTCCGCAGAAATATCCTACCGGACATTTTGAATTGCTGTTCAAACCCAGGACGACGATCCTGCCGCCCGCCTGATATTCCCCGAGAAAGCTTCCTGCGTCGCCTCCGATGATCAGAACCGGAGATTTGTCCTGATAGGATTTCATATGGATACCGGCACGATAGCCGGCATTTCCTTTGATAAAGATTTTACCGCCCCGCATGGCATAACCCGGTGTATCGCCACAGGAACCGTGAATATAGATCGTGCCTTCATTCATCGTATCGCCGATGGAATCCTGTGCGTTGCCGTGAACTGTGATGGCAGCGCCGTCCAGATAGGCGCCCAAAGCGTTGCCAGGTACTCCGTAAATCTTGAGCTTTCCGGCGGAAAGACCGCAGCCGAGATATCTTTGCCCCATACAATTATTTATTACGAGGTCCTCCTCGACGGAACTTTTTATTAATTTATTTAATTCCTGAAAATCAGTAGCCAAAGCATTTATATTCATAAAATTACCTCCTGTTTTCATTCGCCGGCATGCATGATCCCAAGCACCTCCAGCTCTTTCGAATTGAGACCGATCCCTCTCAGCATGAGCCGGTTGCCGGTAAGCGCTTCAATAGAGTTGATTCCCATGCCGCCCATCATCTCTTTGATTTCATGGGTCCAGGCGGAGACTAGATTGACCAGTCTTTGCTTGCCTTCTTCCGGATCGAGGCGGGCGATCAGCGCGGGATTTTGCGTAGCAATTCCCCAATTACAGGTGCCGCTGTGGCAGCCCCTGCAGAGGTGGCAGCCGAGGGCGATTAAAGCGCTGGTTGCGATATAGACTGCGTCGGCGCCCAGTGCAATGGCCTTGACCACATCTGCACTGTTTCGGAGGCTTCCTCCTGCGATAAGAGATACGTTGCCGCGAATTCCTTCCTGACGGAGCCGTTCGTCGACACTGGCCAGCGCCAGTTCAATGGGAATTCCGACATTATCCCGGATCCGCGTCGGAGCTGCTCCCGTGCCCCCGCGGAAACCGTCAAGGGCAATGATATCGGCACCGCTGCGGGCAATCCCACTTGCAATAGATGCAATATTATGTACAGCAGCAACCTTCACGATGATCGGCTTCTTATAGTCGGTTGCTTCTTTCAGGGAATAAACCAGCTGCCGTAAATCTTCAATAGAATAAATATCATGATGGGGAGCCGGCGAAATAGCGTCGGATCCTTCCGGTATCATTCTGGTTTTGGAAACATCACCTACGATTTTGTTCCCCGGCAAATGGCCGCCGATCCCCGGCTTTGCACCCTGCCCCATTTTGATTTCGATTGCGGCGCCTGCTTCCAGGTAACCCTTGTGTACGCCGAACCGTCCCGATGCAACCTGTATGATGGTATTGTCGCGGTAGCGGTAAAAATCTTCATGGAGACCGCCCTCTCCGGCATTATAGCAAGTACCCAGTTCAACGGCTGCATTGGCCAGACTGGCATGGGCATTCAGGCTGATCGAGCCGTAGGACATCGCGGAAAAAAGGATCGGTACGTCCAGGGCAATATGAGGGGGCATATTATTGATGATCTTCCCCTTCCCATCCCTCTGAATGGCGGTAGGCTTGCTTCCTAGAAATACTTTCGTTTCCATAGGCTCTCTTAGCGGGTCGATAGAGGGATTGGTCACTTGTGATGCATTGATGAGGATTTTATCCCAGTAAACAGGCATATCTTTGGGGTTCCCCATTGAAGACAGTAAAACGCCTCCCGTTTCCGCCTGAGAATAAATTTCCATAATCGTTCGTCTGGACCAGTTCGCATTATATTTAAAATTGTGATTGGATTTTCTGATTTGTAACGCTCTTGAAGGACAGACACAGACACAGCGATGGCAATTGACACATTTTGCATCATCGACAGTTAGTTGTTTGCCGTCCGCTTTATAGGAATGAACCTGATTGGCACACTCGGATACGCATAGACCGCAATGGACGCATTTCTCTTTGTCTCTTATCACTTCAAATTCCGGATAAAAATAATTAATCGACATTGTTTCCACCTCCGTTCAGGGTAAAGATTACAGGTTCGCCGCCTTTCGGAGACCAGAATTTATCCAGATCCGGAGATATGACGCGGATCGCGCACTCTTCGCTGGCGAGATAAACCATATCTTTCTTTTCTCCGATTACCATGGAACGCAGCTTGAGCCTGTCGTTCAACGCCATAATACCGCCCTGAAAGCCCAGAAGAATGGAAAAGGGCCCTGTAATCAGCAGACTGCTGAAGGTGTTGCGAAGATAGGTCAGAATCTCTCTCTCCTCCTCGGATTTTTTTTCTATGGTCGACCAGAAAGGAGCCGCGATCACATGTGCCAACTCTTGCAGAGTGAGACCTCGCTTACGGAGAAGATAGTCCACGATATAGGTGATTACTTCCGTATCGGTCAGTAAGGTGCATTGATAACCAAACATTTCAATGTATCTACGGTTGGTATCGTAGGAGGAGATTTCCCCATTATGTACGATGGAATAATCTCTCAGCGCAAAGGGATGGGCGCCACCCCACCAGCCCGGTGTGTTGGTGGGATATCTGCCATGGGCAGTCCAGCAATGTCCTTCATAATCTTCAAGGCGGTAGAAGTAACCCACATCCTCGGGAAATCCTACTGCTTTGAATACGCCCATGTTTTTTCCGCTGGAAAAAACGTAAGCTCCGCTGATCTTTGTATTGACCTCGATGACACAACGGGTGGTAAACTCATCCTCATCCAGCTGACTTTCTGACAATTTTGTGGGAAGCGGTGTAACAAAATATCGCCAGATGAGCGGTTCGTCGGTAATTTTATTGGTTTTCCTCGTAGGTATTTTTGAGAGATTGATAATATCGAAACGACGATCCAGATATTTTTCACACTCTTCTTTTGTCACGGTTGTATCATAAAAAACATG
>CAKMKG010000015.1 GCA_927441425.1 uncultured Bacillota bacterium
TTTCTGTGCAAAACAGCACAGAAAGGATAGAATCATGGAAAAACGATTTCAGGTAAAACGATTTTTGTTTGAAATTACGACAGGAGGAACGGTCTGCCGGTTCATGCTGACAGACTACCTTCTTCCAATGCTGGCTCCGAAGTTAAGAAATGACGGCCGTATCCACATACCCTTCGGCGCGGTTGCCGGCAAGTATGGTTTTCGCTCCGGAAAAAGCAGGAACGGCTGAAGAGATTGCCGTTCTGATTCTGCTTGCTATACAATCCTTTATTTTTTTTATAAATCTGATCATTGGATATTCCTCCATTTGTAATCGTTTCAGGACAGTAAAAAAGACAGCCATGGCTGTCTACACGCTCATGTCCTTGCTTGCGTCTGTTCCTCTGGATCAAATCGGATTTGATGGAAAACGGAACGGTCCACATAGTAGAAGGTGCTGCCGTCCGCATCATACAGCTCGATCACGTCGGACATAGACATGGGGTGACCGGAAAAGCCGGGAGGCTGCCGGACGCTGAACCGCTCACAGATACGCTCCAGATCATTGGTGTCAAGCTGTCCGTCGTAGGCGACCCGGTAATTCTCGGGATGCGGCGCTCCAAACTGCTGGAGCATATCCTCATACCGGATGAATTTCATATGCACATCGACCTTGGAATCAAGCTGCCAGATGCGGACGCTTTTCAGTGGGGCGGTATCTTCGCTGCCGCTCATTCTCTCTCCTGCAAGAATCCTCTCCAGCACGCCGTCCGTCCAGACCGGAGTCAGCCCCCGGTTTCGCAGCCATACTTTCAGTTCGTCGCACTGAAAGATGCGGTCGACCACCGCCTGATCCTTTTCGATATATCCGGCAGGGGTTCCGTAGTAAGAAATCATGCCGCTTTTGGTCATAATGCCCGGCATATCCTCACCTCCATCACTCCATTTCCAACCCTCCCATACCTGCTGTTCCACTGTCCATTGCCTGCTGTTTCTGGAGCTCTGCAAGTTTTTCACTTGCCCAATCGGGAAGAAGACTCTCCTTGAGGACCCCTATAAAATCCGAGCGGTTCCAGCGGGTTTTTTCGCCATCGCCTAGACAGGTGGCAAATACTGCCCTGCCGGAAGCGTCAGGACTGCAGCCAAATCCGAAAGTTGCCAGCCAGAGCTGATTTTGAGGGATCCAGTCCCGTTCTCTGAGGATGTCCTTCGACAGCACCAGCACCTTGCCCTCATAGTTCAGATATTGTGAGTCCAGTTCGCAGTGGGTGAAATCAAACAGTCCAAGGGCCTGATATGCGCGGCGGTACTGGGAGACAAAGCTGTCCAGCACTGCAGGATGGCTGTCCACCACGAAGTCCAGATTGAGATTTTGATTGTAGACGCTGTCCTTATCGGGCGGAATAAAGATACGCTTTGCCCACTCCTTGCTTTCCTCGGAAAAATGCCCGGTCCAATCCTGCTGCTTGACGGTGTTGGCAAGTACCCAGCTCACGCGCTTGTATCCATATGCCGCGATGACGCTTTCGGCGCAGCCGTCTTTCAGGTGCAGGCCGTCAATGTCACGGAGGATTGCGCTCTCGATAGAGGTTTTGCAGATGATGTTTTCCTTATGGCTATCCTTCCACTCCTTCAGCTGTTTCAGCCGTCTGGATTCATTCCGGGAATAGGGATAAAGGTAAATAAAATCATTTTCCATAGATGATATCCTCCGCCATGATCAGCTCATCAAGCTCTGCGAGGCAGATGCCGCTCTGCGCCAGCACACTGAGAATACCGGGAGGGACATCGGAAATATCATACTCATTTTCCGCTTCCGTGACCGTGATCTCGCCGGCGTCCTTGTCTGCGGTGGCTTCCAGCTTGGCACCGCTGGAGATCCCTGCTTCTTCCAGAAGATAATCAGGAATATGAATAGTCTGTCTATTGTCCAGTAAATCCCGGCAGAGAGAACATCTCTCCACCCATTTTGCGGGATCGTTTTGGCCGGTGCCGTCATCCTCATCGTCACAGTTATCGCATCTTCCGCAGGCTTTAGCGAGGGCAACGGTCAGGTCGGTGGACATTTCGCCGAGCATGGAAATCACATGTACCAGCTCTATCGCGGTCATCTGGTTTTTGAGAATGACGAGAACATCCTCGCCTGCGTGAAGCTCCAGCGCGTCCCCGCAGTCAAAGCCGCATAATTCGCATGCGTGCTCGGGAAGCAAAATTTCAGGCTGGGTCTTATTGTTTTTCATAGAGTTGTCCTCCTTAAAATTGTTTGCCCCGTAATGGGGCAGCCGATGGTGTCTCTGTCCATCCTCATTCCACGATCCCCTCCAGATCAAACAGATTCATCTGTGCGGGATTCTCTCTGTTCCGCTCATGCATATCATAGTTGGCGATGAGGATTTCGGAGAAGACCGCTCCGCTGTCGTACCGCTGCTTAATGTTGTTAATCCGGGTACAGGATTCTATTTGGATTCCCTCAAAGGCATACAGTTCCCGGATAAAATCACAGTCGTTGTAGGACAGCAGAAATTTTCCTTCGATTCCAATCAGGGTATCCCGAAGCCGGATGTGATCTTTTTTTCGGAAACCGTCCTCGCCGATATTGCGGTAGTACCCTTCCGTTTCGAAGTACGGGGGGTCGCAATAAAAGAAACTGACAGGCCGGTCATACTGCCGGATCAGATGGACACAGTCCTTGTTTTCGACTACGACCTTTGCAAGGCGTCGGTGTGCCTGCTCGATAAGGGGAAAGTTGGAACGGATATCGTGGGGCTGGCTGCCATAGCTTGTAAGCCCCGAGGCGTAGCTGTAGCGGATGATCTGATAAAACCATGCCGCCCTTTGTACGTCGCTTGCGGTGCTGTCGCAGGCGAGGATGCTCCGCACCAGCTCAAAGTCTTCCCTGGAGTTGAGTACAAATAGAAGGGCCTCCATCAGCTCCTGCGGCTTTTCCCTGACGCATCGGTAAAGGTTTGTGAGCAGGCTGTTGAAATCGTTGTATACCTCGAAATCATTGCCGGGAGGCTTGTGAAACAGCACCCAGCCGCCGCCGCCGAACACCTCGATATACCGCTCATAATACAGCGGGAAGAGGTCGACAATCAGCTCGCGCAGTGCCTTCTTCCCTCCGATCCATGACATATAGCTGTTCAGGAGGCATCACCTCCCTCCAGCGTCAGTCGAAGCTTTCCTTTGTCTGAGTACAGGATGCATGCTTTCATGCACCCTGGCCGGGCTTCACCATTTTCTCTGTTCCACATCGAAACGTCTCCTTTTTTCAGGCTGTTCTCCCGAAAAAAGGCACAAAAAAAGCAAGGCCGCTGTCCTTTTGGGAAAACGGCCCTGCTGATTAAATTGGGGATAAAAAAACACGGATATCTTTGTCCGTGCTACCTGATTACGCCAAGCTCTCGAAGCGCTGCCACGCAGTCCTTGGCGCCCTGGATGTAAAGGTATTTTTGATATTCATAGTCTGCTTCTTTTGATAAGGATAAAAACCGCTGAACCAGTGATCTGCCCTCTGCGTTCAGGACGGTGCTTCGCTCGATTTCCCCGCTGAGTACAGCCGCTTCCTGGGTGATTTTCTTCAGCTGCGGATGTTCCTCCCGCATTTGCGTATATGCGACCTGTGTACGCTCGAAAAGGCATTGCTCCAGCAGCTCCAGTATTTTTTCATCCATCTGCTTCATTTGTTCACCTCCCAGCACAACACAATGCCACACTTTTTGCGGAATAGCTAGAAAAAAAGAATATTTTATTGATAAAGCTATACCAAATTTTAAGAAATTACGGCTGCATCGATAGATTCTTCCCAAGCGGCCGCCTGAGTGTATTCACAGACGAATATCTGATCATTTCTGGCGATGTATCCGTAGGAGCAGGGCTGGAGGCCATGCTTTTCGATTTCAGCCCGGCAATATGCGGAAAAGTCAAAGTATATTCCTGTCGTACTGTTGAGATCAACGATTTTATTCCTGCGGACAAGTTCTCTCCCGAAGCGTTCCCAATGCGGCTCAAGGGGAATGAAGTTATAGCAGCGAAGATTTTGGGCGATATCCAGTGCTTCGTCCAGCCTGACGCTGCTTTCCAGCTCCATCGCCGCCCGGAACCATTCATCAAAGCAGATCACACCTTGACCACGGTTCTCCAGCACATAGCCGAGGTTGTTGCCGTCCTCAATAAGTTGCTCAAGGGAGTCATACTGTTCTGAAAGACCGGAAATGTTGGCAAGACAGCACTTTGCATCCAGCAGTACCGCATGGTGCCATTTCGTCATTCCCAGTTCTGCCAGCGCAGCGGCAAGTTCATGGGGCTCGCCGGTAACAAGCTCGTGATCGGGGAGCTTCACCCATACGCCGGCAGGGCAACTCCCGGACGCGACCTTTAGCTGAACACCGGTATTTTCACAGGCCAGTCTCTCAAGATTCGTCCCGTCATAGCACTGCTGGCACGGCCTTACCTGTTCCACGAAACCGCCCGAAACATATACTCCGCCATGCCGCTCCCTCGCGTCCTTTCCCCAGCGGGCGAGATCGAGGAACGGGAGTTGCTCACAGGTGGCGCGTTCCCGGTATTTGGCGATGTACTCGCCGAGAGCGGAATCATTGGTTGCACCGCAGTAAAAAGCGAAGCAGTCAAGCTGCTCGGTGAGGTTGATCAGGTCGGCTGCGTTATTAATGGATTGAAGCTGTGAAGCGCCCTCCAGCAGATAACGCTCTCTTGCCGACATCTCTGCGAATCGGGTTTCAATGAATTGCATTTCCTCCGCTGTGCCAGAAAGCTCCTTCCACGGATAGGGATAGGGGTAATCTTTCATATTTATAGCCACCTCTCATTCCAGTGTTATATGATGTTCCGGTCGTCCAAGGCACTCTTCCACCGTTTGCCCCTCCAACGGTTCAAGCAAGCCGTAAGAGGTTTCTGAAATTCCGTTTTTCTCCATAATATAATGACCGTATTCGGGCAGGTCAAAATATTTTTCCAGTCCTTCGTCGTTTTCATGGGACATCAGCCTCTGGACTTCCTTTGCGGCATAATCCGATGGAGAGCTCATCTCCCGCATGAGGGAAAAGCGTTCCGTTTCCCGGCATAGGTCGAGGACTTCCACCAGAGAGATATCCTCGGAAGCCGCCTCCAGCATTGCCTTATATTTCGGTATCCCGCCCTCACTGTCGAGTTTCTGAAGCTGCCTTGCCAATTCGCTTACAAGACCATAACAGTCGCCGTCCGTTTCTTCCAGTGCATCGGAGATTTTTTCTGTCAATCGGGGAACGATGCAGTCAAGGGCTGAATAAGCGCATTCCTCCGGAGATGCTGCCTCCACTTCTCCCACAGCTCGGAACAGCTCATCGTCACTGGTGGGCAGTTTCAGAAAAGTGACCAGATCATTATCGTACTCAGGGCCATTAAAAAATCCCTTGGTTACTTTAAGAAGCACGGCATAATCCGGCCTCTGAGTGGGGATAGCGCCCCCGTTTTGATATACCTCTTCGATTTCACCGTTCTGCACCACATAGCCGTTGGGCGTAAAGACACCGCCTTCGCCCTCACGCATCTCTTTGCCAATTTTCCCGTAATCCAGCCATGGAAAAATTCTTTCCGGCAGGGTTTCCAACTCTTTGACAAAGCCGTTGTCTGCGTAAAACCGGCCGAGTAATGCGTCGTTATCGGCTTCATAGACGACATGGCAATCTGATGTGCTATAGGTCATGTTGATGAGACGGTCCACGGGAATAGGTGCGTACCCTGTCCGGACCGCGTCCATCATCACCATGCCCTCAAAGCAGTCCAGTTCCCATTCGCTCAGTGTGGAAAGCCGGTGAGCCAGATGGTTTAGCTCATACAGGTTGGTGCTCGGGCTGGATAGCTGCGAGGGATAGTTCAGCCTACAATCTATTATCTCTGTAGAGTAGATGACGCGTTCATCGGTTACACGCGCTTTATCCAGCGCATCTAACAGTTCGTACGGCGTTGCGGGTAACGAGAGTGTCGACGAAGTACCTTCTCCGAATGAGCCTGGACGGCTGATTTCCACCCGGAAGATCTGACTCATTAGCCGGGTGGGGTCTTCCTCTACCATTCTGACGAATTCCCAGCCGAAGATGGTGCCTGTGATCATTGCCTCTTCCTGCTCTGGTGTAACGCCGCCAAGCTCCCTGTTTTTTTCATCTGCGATGGCGCGGTTTTTCTGTCGGTCGCCCTGGTCAAGCGGCGAATGCGTATAGCCCGGCACATCTTGAGTGATGATGACCAGACTGCCGTCATTAGGGAGTATTGCGTAGCATTTCTGCGGCAGGGTGCTATCTCTTCTGTTCTTATTCAAATTTGATACCTCCCATCTGCTGATCCTGCTCAGCCTGCTTTGAACGGTTCATTTCCTGAACCCGCTGATCATAAGCTGTCAGATAAGCTTGATAGTCGCCAGGAGCGGGATTGCACCGCAGGCAATACCGGTAGCACTCCGTTTCCACGATATATCCGTAATTCTGCCTCCAGCCGCCCTCGATCTGCCCTCCGTGCTGATCACAGTAAGCAGACATCGCGTTCAGGTCCTTCAGCGGGCCTTCTTCCCGCAGCATGTTTACCAACTCAGCCAGCTCTGCCTCAAATTCCGGACTGTTGAGCGCGGCATCGCCGCGGGGCCACCAGGTGTGCCAGAACTCTTTCCCGTGATGGCCGAAATCAAAGCGGACATGGCCGATGGCTCCCAGCTCCGCATCTTGCTCGACGGGCAGGGTATAAAAAAGCACTGCTTCTTCAGGCGCGGCAGGGCGAAGGGAGAATTTTCGTTTATCAGTCGGGAGTTCCAGTCCGTGTTCCTCGCAGAATTCTGCAAGATTGAGACACTCGCCGAGGAAATTCAGTTTACCATGCAGTCGGCGAAAGCCTTCTTTCGGGATGGTGATCGCCTCCGGCACTATTACAGTGCCGGCATGGTTTACTGCAACATGATTTTCCAATGTTACCTGCTTGCCGGGATCACGGTCGGAGCCACGCAGGTCATAGCACGAGAACCCTTTCGGCACAGTTGCCCTGTCGATGCGGGAGCTTGAAAACAGCGCCGGTTTTCCAAACAGTTCCACATGCTCCAACTTTTCTTTTCCTGTATTAATTTGGATCAACTCTATCCCTCCACTATCACAGAGCCAGCTCCGGTCCCTGTATTTCCAGGCAGCGGTCAGCGTTCTTGATTTCCTCGTATTCAGCTATCAAGCGGTCTAAGTTCGCAAACTCATGTGTATAAACTGGGCGCCTCAATACCTCTTCCACAGCTTTTTGGTACAGAGGAAGGGGCATGCAAATCCGGTCCTCATAGAGCTGAAACTCCACAATTTCCTGTGCAGTTTTATTTTCATACCAGCGGCTCTTGTACATTGCCATTGCTTCTTCTCTTGTCATAATGCATTCTCCCTTATCTAAATCTGTGTTGTCAATCACACAAGATACCATAAAACGCGTGAAACAGCTATTCCATTTTCATATCGCCGATTCCCTGCGGTTCCCGGAATTCAACAGCATCGATCAGTGCCTGCTCTATGTTGTCCCGCCTTATCACATACCCCCCGGCCGCGTATGCGCCTCCGTGATCCGCGTAATACTCGCTGCCGATTCGGGTATAGTCCAGATAAGGTCGGACACTTTCATCAAATGGTTTAACGCCGTGAATCACAAGGCAGATGCCTAGTTCTCTGTCATTGCCGGCATGGGGAATATACAGGTAGCGGTCCAGGCTCATGATGATGGCGATCACATCGTCCAAGTCGTTCACGGACTCGGCGTCCAAGGCGCCCTCCAATAGGCGGTACTCGCTACGGCCCAGCGTGTCGATGATTTCGGCGATATGGTTCAGCTTTTTCATCTGCCCGAAATCGTTCACATCCGCGTTTTTAATGTACTGCCCTATATTCCTTACATCGCTGACCACCCTGACAATTTGGGTTGATTCGACGTCGTCACTGATGCTGTCCAGCCTGCACCATGCTTCCCCGATCTCCCCTGAAGATGCCGGGAGCTGCAGGTAGACGCCCTCATCACTATCAGCGCGGGTCAGATAGAGCATTAACATATCACATTCCTCCTATTTTCATACTTTGCGAATCATTTTGGCGAAGCAGTTCCTCCACGGCAGGGGTGCATCCCCGATAAGCGATGTAGCCATAATCAGTAAATCTGCCGTGTTCATTTTGGATGCGGCGTTCCCCATATCCTTTGAAATCAATGTATTCCTCCAGGTTCTCATCAAAATCATAGTGGCCGGAGTCTTTGATCATGTACCTTCCATACTCCGTGGGGGTTTTGATTCCCGGAACTACAGTGAATTCATAGAAATTATCCGCCAGCACCGCTACATCCTCCGGGGTTTTGGCCTGTGCCATTTCCAAAATGGCATGGAACGCTTCACGTCCCTGATCATCAAAGCCCGTATATGACCGTGCCAGATTATTGAGTGTGTCCATGTGCTCGGAGAGCGGATAGTCCTCGGTGAAAATGCGGCAGACTTCCTCGTTCATCACATCGCAGTCCAGCGTAGTAATGCAGGGCTGGATGGTTTCCACTCCAAGGCGGCAGAGCGCCTTTTGGATTTCCACATCCCAGCAGGGCAGATACAGATATTCATATTTGATACCGCTGTGATAATCGCCCACCTCCAGCGTGACTATCGCCACATCGTCACCGCGGTAGCGGTACTCCGGAAACTGTTCGCCGTTGTAAAGCTCCTGTTTCTCATTTCCGGTGGAATACAGCACGCCATATGGCGTAATGGTGCCCTTTTGTTCATTGATAAGCCTGTACCCAATCACGGCAAAGTCTGTCTCTTCCATTTCCTGGGCACATATGGAAAGCCTCCGACTCAGTTCGTAGGCTTTTCCGATTCCAGCGATATCCGAAAAGTCGGTGACAACAGCATAAGCGTGAAAATTGAAGGTGAGGTTGATCATGTCCTTTACAGTAGTGAGCCTCTCGGTATGAACCGCTGCCCGGAAGGTCTGTATCTCTCTTTTATCAAGGCTGTCCAGCCGCTTGGCGAGGTACTGCATCTCATCGGCGTTGATGCACTGACTGATCAGCCCCTGGAGCGCCCCCCCGTCACCGCTGATCTTGTCCACCAGGCAGTTTTTCTCTGTGGTGATGCCGACACCGATTCCATCCAGCGCTTTCTCCAAATCCGGTTCAGGTGCAGGAAACGCAATGACTGCTGTGCGGTAGGAAGGGGCGTCATATCTTCGCAGTGTTATTTCTAACATCGGCTTTCTTCCTTTCTGTTTTTCTGATGGACTTTTTCCATATCGGTTTTGAGACAATCGCCTTCCGATCTGTAGCAGATGAATCCGTGGGAAGGATACGGGCATTCGCCGCAGCTTTTGAACGGGCCTCTTGGGGATTCGCACTGTTCGGGCTTGCCGACTGATTTAAGGCATTCTAAATCGTAAAATGCGATTTCCCTATTTCTTCGGTATCGTACGATCATGGCATCTCTCCTCCTGAAAATAAAAAAGGCCAGGCAATAGAGGTGCAATCTATAGCCCGGCTCTCCAGCCTTTTCTGTTTACATATTTAGTTCCTGCGCTATTTCCATTCCTTTTATTTGCTCTGTTGGAGTTTTTACATTCTGAGGAAGAAACTCATAGCGGTCAAGTTCCTCCATGCAATCGATGGCGTCAGATAATTCACTTGGGTTTGCTTCCTCCAGCATGGCAAGAAACTTTGCTATGCGCGACTGATTTCCAATCATATCCTTGATTTGAGCTGCAAGCCGGTTTAATCCATAGAGATCCCCTTCGAGATTCAGTGTGTTGGATAATCTTTTTAGAGGGCACTCGCAGCTTGCGACATCACAGTCAACGAAATCAGTTATTCCGTATTTGGAAAGCGTACTCCGTAATTCACTTTCTGATGCGGGAAGCTTCAGTGTAAACGGTGTTTCCCTTGCCTCGGGAAGATAGGATGGATAGACTTGAAGTTTAAAAATATATTCCCTGCCATCGGGAATGTCAGGCTGCTCTTGCTCTTGATGATCAAGGCCAGGTGTTTCGCCTTGTTTCAATTCCTGCTTTGGCTTAACGTCATTTTCCCAATACTCTTTAAGGATACCGATCAGATTTTCATCCTTCTCTCCGGAATGATACTTTTCTGACCACGCCAGATAACCGTCAAAATTCATTCCCTGTTCCAGCAGTCTTTTTGCAGCGTCCATTGAATCAGGCAGAATGCAGGCATGAAGCGCGGAAAAATTATTGCTGTGGATCTTCATCCCGCGGTCAATGCAGCTATAGATCATCCAGGCACTTTTCTGTCTTGATAACTGGTCGAACAGTTCCGCCGCGTATTGATTTGCATCGATCCCCTGCTGGATTAGCTGGAATAAGAGCTGCCAGTCTTCCCGACACTGGGCGATCAGCAGAAGGGCAGGGTCGGCAGCCTGGATTTGTTCGGGCGTACTTTCCTGCACAAGGATATGCGCCATCCTGCGGTTGCGGCCGTTTTCACTATGAAACTCAAGGGAACTGCGGATGATCTCACCAAAAATCTCCATACCTAAGCCCTTTACAGCGGAATCTGCTTTCTGCATCATCAGCAACGCTCTATCTGTATCTCCAATGCTGACAGCTTTTTTACAGGCGCTCAGATATATATCATTCGGGATACTGTTCTGCGCTTCTTGAAGGATTTCTGACGTCATCAGGGTTCCGACCCTGCCCGGACGGCCAGCTGCGTGGATCAGCACGGCACCTTGATCCTCTGCTTTTGGAAACGCATCAAGAAACATTGCCATGTTGCCATCCTGTATCGCCAGGATGGCAAGATCCGTGTTACTGATCTTCTGAGGCCGGTCACCAACCATATTGATATATTCGGTAATGCTTCCGGCAATTCTGCGCAGGAGGTTCTCGACCGTCACGGTTTTATCCAGAAGCTGCGTTCTCATCTCTATGAGGCTGTCAGCGGCAATCAGTCGCTCCTCTTCGTTCAGATGTATGATTAGACTCTCGGATTTTTCAGCTTCACCCAATCGAATGTACCGGGCATGTACGCCATCTGAATGAAAGGCTTTTGTAATAGCCGAGGCGATGAGATTCATGCGGTCAAGATCGCTCTCAGTTTCTCCAAGGGTCTTTCCCG
The DNA here is from genome assembly GCA_927441425.1 of uncultured Bacillota bacterium. Classification (GTDB taxonomy): domain Bacteria; phylum Bacillota; class Clostridia; order Peptostreptococcales; family Anaerovoracaceae; genus Anoxybacterium. The sequence goes on from CAKMKG010000015.1 coordinate 11,095, forward strand.
TGGCGAATTTCTTTGTGATGCCGTTGCCCTCATTATAGACCCGAAGATAAACGTCGGTATAAATACCCTCGCTGCCGCCATAATCTGTGGTGCAGAAGATACCGGCGTCTTTGGGAAATTCCTTTCCATCCTGCCACTCGCTGTTCAATAGGAAATATTCATCCGGAAGGTATCCAGTGTTTGCAAGGCGGTAGGAGAGTTCTTCAAAAACCTCCTGCGCAGTGCGCTGGCCGTCGTACTCCAGCTTGCTTGGCTGATTCGACGAGGATATCCATCGGGCGGTTTCTATGCGTTTCATATTTCCTCCTTACTTTCGCCATGCCCTGTTAAGGCTGTTATTCCATATGGCACTTCTTCGGAAAACAATCTGCTTACATGGTTAAATTATTCTGCATGACCGTTACTGGACTAAGAACTTCCTCGCAGATTTCCTTCAGTTCATATTCATATTCAAGGTAATACGCTCTTAAGGATATCCACAAATCAGCAATTTCCATCTCGCTCATTTGGTCGATCATCTTGGCGGATTCGTTCAACGAATTCAGATCAGCCGCAGCCATGTCCCCTACCGGAATTGAATATCTGATCCCTTGTATGGTTTGATAGCAGGTTTCACTCTTGGTCCCAAAATCATACGCTGCTTTCAGTTCTTCAGCCGTTGCAGGCAGGATAAGCTCATGCACTAAAGGATTACCCTCTGAGTCATTATGAACCTTCAGGAGATCACGTTCAAGATCACCTGCCATAAGCCGAACGAGAAAAATGGGCTTTTCCAATTGAGCCTCCTGCTCCTTTTTAAAACTCTCAGCTGCTTTTGGCGAGGTGAGTTCAATTTTCTTTTTTAGGTCAAGTATCTTTTGCTCTTGGTCAAATGTGAGATAAGGAATATATTTCTGCCCCTGGTCTAAGGCACGATAGATCACCTGCAATTCTTCGTTTTTTAACAGTCTTTGCTCGCTTACAAGTCCGGAGCGGACGGCAAAATCCTCCTTGGCTCCTTCATAATCGTTGTGATAGTAGTGGCCGAGTGTAACGCCTTTTCTGTCATAGGTATATTGCCAGGTTACAAATTCATATCCATACTCTCCTATGTCTCTCCCCGCTAAGACGATCTTTTCATGCTCACACAGCAGCTTATATCCGTCGCGCAAATCGACAGCCTTTAGAGGTGGTGCTTTTTCCACCGACTGTACATACACTCTCACCTCTTCGGAAATCTCCGTCATCAGGCTGCAAAGCTCTTTTTTCTTTTCTGTATCCAGATGTTCTGAAAAGTGATAAGTTATTCCATCAGGAGAGACACGGCATAGCGACTTACCGGCATAGGAAAAATACATGGATCCATTTTCCTTTAGCCCCTCTGTTTCGATGTTATATGGCTTGACCCTGTGGCATATTTCCTGAAAATATCGTTCACTCTTCATGTTGCGCCTCCTTTTGAAACATACTGTTTGAAATAAAAAAGGACCGCATCGCATCATTTTGCTGTAATACGGTCTGAATAATATCTATTGAATTGTAGTCAACTAGCTTCCTAAAGCATCCGTTCTCTTTATTAAATATGAGAAACACCCTAATAGACGCATATTAATTGGCGATAACCCAGAGATAAGAACACTAGCTTTCAGTTATGGGCGGGTAACTTCCGATCCTATTAATCACCGATTCTAACCAGTTTACTAAAGACATAAAGTTGATATATTGTCAGAACGCTTAAAGCGAAGCGGAGAGCATAGCTCCCCGCTTCTATCTTCTATATAGATTGGAAAATCAGGTAATAAAAATTATCTCCCGATTTATATTTCTCAATATGTTTAAAACTATTATCGTCACATAGTTCCATAACCTGTTCTTCTGAAATTCTATGATCGACAGGAGGTCCCATCGGAGTTTCCGCTTTATGGAATTCTATGACTGCAAGCTTTCCATTCGTTTTTAGAATTCTTCTTATTTCTTTCAGCATGGAGTCCTTATCCTCGATTTCATGCAGCACCGTTACCATGATAGCCATATCGCAGATACCGCTTTCCAAAGGCAACCTATCTGACTCTACTTTCCGAATAATAAGATTTTGAATATCGCCCTCCGATTTTTTTCTTTCCAAAACAGCTATTATGTCATCGGATATTTCAAGAGCGAAAATATCGCCGCTGCTTATTTCTGCAGCTGGAAAAGAAAAGATTCCACTTCCGGCCCCGATATCACAAAGCACCATTTTCTCTTTAAACCCCAGTTTCATCAAAGTGTTCTTCGGATCAAGCTCTGCTATTCTTACTGGATTTTCAAACTTATTAATCCTTTCGTTCATTTAGTCCTCCCCCTTATATTTCATCATTCCGATCCTGAATTTGACGCCGAGAATAAAAATCAAAAGACCTCCTATGATCAAAATACCTTCCAGAAATAAATTATCCGGCTTGAGAAAACCGGAAGCAACAACAATTACTCCGATCATTTCCAGAAGGGATCCTAATATTTTTTCCCGGGGACTCGGTTTCTTTCTAGCAGGTTGCATGAATATCCCTCCTCAAACAGATCTATCTTTCTTCAGGATTTATCTTTGATACTCTGACCTTGCAAGGACATTCCTCTATTGAATTAATATCGGTGCCGGTTTCATGAGAATTATTTTTTGCAGCGGTTTCTGATTTAGTGTTGCCTTTGATTATATAGTAGGCTGCTATCCCAGTGACTGCAATTATGACTGTTAATATGCCTGCAATTGCCGGAAGTCCGAGATGAAGCCTGTCTACAGCTACTTGATAAGTGCCGATCAGTCCAAAGAGTATAAAGGCGCCTGCAGATATGAGCTTGATCCTTTTTTCCGGGATCTTCTTACATAGAACAATACCGACTATGATCCCTATTGCATCTGCGATTAACATTCCGGTAGTGGTTCCCATTAATATCCCAATTGGTGATGCTGGAAATTTTGCTGCGAGTGCGATTGTTGCCAGCTGAGTCTTATCGCCCATTTCCGCAAAAAAGAATGCGATAGTTACTGTAATAACAGGCCCATATTTTGAAATCCTATTCGCCTCACCTTCAAGCTTGTCTCCCCGTATTGTCCATAGCCCGAAGAAAACAAAAGACAAGGAAGCAATCCCTTGAATCCATATTTGAGCTGAATCAAACCTTGTAATAAAATTGCCTAACGCGACGGCCAAGGCATGATTAAATATAGTAGCAATGAAAACACCAATCATAACTTTTGATGCTTTATACTTGGTGGCAAAAGCCATGGCTAAAAGCTGCGTTTTATCACCCATCTCTGCCAAAACAACTGCACCCGCTGAAAAGAAATACGCCATTAACATAGTGTCCATAGAATCACCCTTTCATATCATGGATAAAGATATAATTTTTGATATATAAAAAAGAGACTCCTAACATAATCCTTCTTTCATAGAAGAATCATGTTAAAAGTCTCGTTACCAAAAGTGGTTTATAAAGCCATGCGAATCGCAAGTATGTTGACTTTACAATAAAACTACTCCCTCTTAACTTGTCTTATCTTACTATATGAATTTTGTAATGTCAACTAATAATTATTTATAAACAAACCTATCCATAGAAGAAAATGGTATGAACAATTACGTGACAAATAAGAATGCGCACGATCTTCTGCACTAAAAAAAGATACTTGCGACCTGGCTGATAATGTAAAACTTATCAAGCTGGTGATGACTCAACTTAACAACTCCACCTTATTGACTTATGGGAAAAATATATCTTAAGGAGTAAATTTCTGTCCCTGATCCAAAGCGTGATAAAGTGCCTGCAGTTCTTCATTTTTAAACAGCTTGTTTTCGTTTATAAGGCTGGATCTAGCAGCGTAGCTCCCTCTATCTGACGCCTCGTGACAGAGCGACGTAGTGTCAAAAGAAAAGTTTTTCTTTAGCCTCCCTGTTTATATGTTATATGGCTTGAATAATCTTGGTAATGAATCTACAGATATGCATAAATGTACGCGAGATATGAGTTCAACTCCCCCAAACTACCGAAATTCCCTATATGATATCCACGAAATCGATATTCTAAAAAACGGCTTTTTAGGCGACAAAAACACCTGAAAACGGCGAAAGTCCTGCGTTTTTACGCAGGACATCCAAATACCGAATAAATTATGGTGAAGGTGGCGAGAGTCGAACTCGCGTCCGAAAGCATTTCCACAAGACTTTCTCCGAGCGCAGCTAATGTTTTATTTGTTTCGCCTCTTAGAGCGCCCGTTAGCAGGCTCAATCTTTGGCTATCCTATTGTTCCCCCGTGCTACTAGGAGCTCACACGGAGTTTTCCTGTATATTCGACGCCAGATTTCTCACCTACAGGTGAATGAGAGCTGACGACGCACCGCCGAAGCGGCTACTGCTTATGCAGCTAAAGCGTAATTATTATTATTTTTAGCGTTTATTTTAAACGTGCCTCTTTTAACGTAGACTAGGCAACTACGGCTCGCTTATCTGGCTTCTACACCCCCGTCGAAACCTTTACACCCCCATGTTTGTTAATTTTCCAAATGTCTTTAGAAAAATTTCCTGCACATCACAAATGTACATGCATATTGCCTTTATGTTGATGTCATATATACATAATACCACAGCACATTGCTTTTAAACAGTAGCAATTATTAGCACGCTTGTAATATTGTATGTATTCAAATTTATTTATGTTTATTTATCCCAATCAAGTTGATCGCTGAGAGGAGAAGTTATATTTATAAGAAAACATCGGAGCAGTTTTTCCATATTATCCTCTGAAAAGGAGCAAAGTCTTTGGCAAACGACGAAGTCGTTTTAGGAAAACACCGATTATGGAAGCCGTTTGTTTTCCGTCCCACAGACTGCGACTTGAAGAGTGATCATATAAAAACTGCGACTGTTTTCGTTAAATATGACTTCGACCTTTTAATTCCTGCTGCATCCTCCGCTCTGAATCCTTCTTTGCGATGTCATCCCGTTTGTCGTAGTTTTTCTTGCCTCGGGCGACGGCGAGTTCCATTTTGGCCAACCCCTTTTCATTGAGGAAAACGGAAAGCGGCACGAGGGTCAATCCCTTCAGGGTCGTATAGCCGATGAGCTTCCGGATCTCCTGCTTGTGGAGCAGCAGCTTCCTCGGCCGCAGCGGATCTACGTTGAAACGGTTGCCCTGCTCGTAGGGACTGATATGCATCCCATACACGACGATCTCGCCTCCTTCGACCTTGGCAAAGCTTTCTTTAAGATTCAATTTGCCCTGTCGCATGGATTTGATTTCCGTTCCGGTCAATGCCATGCCGGCCTCATAGACTTCCTCTATGAAGTAATCATGCTTTGCCTTTTTATTGTTCGCTAATGTCTTTTTCTGCTTCATCTAATCACCTTGTTTATAACTCATTTTCGCCTGATTATCTCCTGTTGATCAATCCCATTTCATCAAAGGGAAATAATCTCAAATCTACTCTTCCTAATATATCTGCTATTGCGATTTCTCCAATGCTCGGATCTCTGCTGTCCATGCTGTTCGGACGGTTGTCGCCCATCACAAAGATGTAGCCTTCATCTACAGTAAAGGGGGCCATATCTCCCGGCGTTACACCGCCGTAAATATAATCTTCCTCCAAGGCTTCACCATTTCGATAGACAACGCCGTCCTTCACTTCGATGATATCCTCAGCCACTCCGATCACGCGTTTGATCAGATCCTTTTCTTCTCCGCTGTCACTGTAAATATGGGCCTTGAAGACGACAATATCACCGTGGGAAGGTTCTCCGGTTATATACGGCAGCTTGTTGACGATCAAATAGTTGTAAGGCTCAATGGTGGGATACATGGAGTATCCTTTTACTAAGGTTGGTTTTATGAATGTTGTAATCGCTAACGCGATGATAAGCGCTATGATAATCGTTTTCGCAAATTCAAATATTGTTTTTCTCATCTTCTTATTTTCCTGCTAATCCCCTTCTGATAAATTTATCCCCTTTAATTCAGTGTACCGATTTCGTTGAACGGATAGATACGGAACACGGCTTTCCCGTAGACGTCGTCAATCTTTACAAATCCAACATCGGGGTCACGGCTGTCAATACTATTCTGGCGGTTGTCCCCCATGACAAACAGATCGCCTTCCGGTACCACCAGGTCACTCACATAACCCGCGGTGTATGGTTCCAGTATGTAAGGCTCGCTCAGAACCTCCCCGTTGACGGAAACAATGCCGTCTTCTATGTTGATCGTGTCCCCGGGAAGTCCGATGACTCTCTTGATCAGCATCTTTTCATCCCCTGCTTGTGTCTTCAGGTGGGTATGAAAAACGATGATGTCACCGTTCCTCGGCTCTCCGAAGGTATAGGACTGCTTGCTTAAAAATAGGAAATTGTATTCCTGCAATGTAGGCAGCATAGAGGTTTCTCTTACAAAGGTCGGTTTAATAAACTGCAGAATGATCACTGCTACGATTACTGCGATTAGGATATCCTTAATCCATTCCTTTAACTCTTTCATATTGATATTACTCATTCCTTCTATTTTTTCCTTCGTTATTTCACCTGCCCAATTTCATTGAGCGGCCATATGGTTATGGCACAGTATCCTCTGATCAAATTCAATTTCAACAGGCCTATTCTGGGATCTCTGCTGTCGATGCTGTTATCCCGGTTATCGTTGAGGACAAAGACCTCATCCTCTCCTATGGTGATCGGTTTCACTTCCCCCGCTGTCGTTCCGGTTATGTACTCTTCCTTCAGAAGCATATCATTTCGATATACCTTGCCGTCCTTGATCTCTATTTTATCTCCCGGCAAGCCGATGACTCTTCGGATGGTATTATCTCCTTTGTCGCCTTCTTCGAGAATGTCATCTTTGAATGCCACCACCTGCTGAAATTCAGGCGCACCCCGTACCGCGGAATAGGTCTGCTTGGAGACAATGATCACTTCTCCGTCACCGATCCCCGGAAGCATGGCGCTGCCGTCGGCGGTGATGGGTCTGAAAAACATTGTGACCAACCAGGCGGCGATGATGGGATAGATATAAATTCGATACTTTTCTCGAAAAGGTCTATAATCTTCTTTTTGTACCATCTTGTACTCCTAATTCAACGTACCAAACAAGCTATCCTTAATCTCTTCAAAATTCGCAGGCAAATTTGCCTTAATCTCCATACCCTTCATATATTCAAGGGGCGCAGCCCCGTCATCAAAGCAAAGCTTATACGCATGGAGCAGCTGTGTAGAAAGTTTAAATTTCTGCTCAATCTTCTTATTCTGTCCCTTTATTGCATATTTCACATCACCGATAACAGGAAATCCCGCTTTGGCCAGGTGGGCACGAATCTGATGGGTCCTCCCGGTTACCAGCTCCACCTCCACAAGGGTGTATCCTTTTGCGGTTTTCAGCGGTTTAGCGATGGTCTCCATCACCTTTCCGCCTTCCGTTTCCAAATCTATAACCCTAACGGTGTTGGTCTTTTCATCCTTTTCCATTTTATCCTTCAGCTGCAGGCTTTTCTTCATTTCACCATGGACGATGGTCAAGTAATATTTCCGAACATATCCTTTGTCCCGGATCATTTGATTCAGACTTTGCAAGGCTTTGTTGTTCTTCCCGAAGATGACCAACCCGGTGGTGTTGCGGTCCAGACGGTTTACCGGGGAGGGTACAAAGGTCCTTTCCCTGCCGGGGGCATATTCCCCCTTGTCTGCAAGGTAGCCGGCAACCTGATTGGCGAGGGTATTCTTTTTTTCGGTTTTGTCCCCGTGGACCAGAAGGCCGAAGGGCTTTTCCACGATGATTATGTTTTCGTCTTCAAAGGCGATTTTAAATTGTTTCTTGGAATGACTGACGGTCTTCTTTTCCTGGTAGGCCTCTGCCTCCTCTTCCGGGATATAAATGGCAAGCTCATCGCCAAGCTTTAGAAGGGTTTCAATTGCCGCCCGTTTTCCATTTACCTTGATATCTTTCCGGATCAATTTATAGATATGGCTCAAGGAAGCATTCTTAAAATATTTTTTTAAGAACCTGTCCAGCCTTTGATTTTCCTCGTTCTCTGTTATGCTTATTTTTATCATTTGTCACCATCAAACTCTCGTATTTTTCAAATTAGATTATACAACAGAAACTATTTTAAATATACCCATGTAAACAAAACTTAATAAAGAAAGTAAGAATAACGAAATCATGCAACAAGGTCACAATGGTAGAGATTTCACCTTGTCATTCTGCATCAACTGTGATAAATTGAAAGAGAAAATAAGAACGAAATTTGTTGCATGCAGGGGGAATTACGGATGAAAAAATTGAAAGATATCTTTTATGATCTGAATGATATTATGGTGGCGCTGATCATTGTTGCAGTAGCTGCCCTGACAATCGTAAGCAATATTGATTCTATACTTAACTATCCGGCAACCATTGCCGCGGAAATACAGCTTCCCGAAGAAGAAGTCCCAACCAATTATGCTGATAATCCCCCTGTGAAAGAGCCGTCCAGCGGAGATACTACCAACGATGATGAGGGGACCACCACAGGGGCCGGCATTGATGATAATCAGGATGCAGCAGGCGGAGGCACCTCCGGCAATGAAGGCACCGGCACAACGGGAGAAGTTGTGGATTATTCCGTTTACATCAATTACGGGGATACCGGGGATAAAATAGCCGATATCCTCATCGGTGTGGGGTTGTTTCAGGACAGGCAGCAATTCCAAAGTGCTGTTGCCGCAGCAGGCGCGGAGGGAAAGCTCCAGGCTGGAAACTTTATCATCCCTTCCGACGCAACACCTGCAGAGGTTATTTCCATCATTACCAACTAATACTCAATCATCTGCTTCCAACAGCCGGATTAGTTTTTCTAATCTGGCTTTTTGTTCCCCTGTCATCATGGAGCGCAGGGCCTTGATCGTTTTCATCTGTTTCTCATACTGTGCTTTATCCTTTTTGAGAGCTTGCTTCACCTTCATGATCTCACTGATCAGCTCCTGATCGCTTTTTCCTTTGTATTTGTCCGCCAAATCAGACATATGATCCGCCTTGGATACCCTGGGTTCGGAAGGTCCAAGCCCCAGCTGCTCTGCCAGGTCCATCAGCAGTTTATCATTACCATCCATAAAATGCTCCTTTCTCTTTCCGCCTGATCGCTAATCTTTTTTTCCGATTGGATCAGCTAATTTGCGCGGCGTTCTATAATATATGCACCAATGGAGCGTTATTTTCATATTATAACGCATCAGTAGAAAATTTCCGACTGCAGAAATTTTCTATCATCTTCGCGTCTCAAGGTTTGTATTAGATTATTATGTCAGGTGATTCCAAAACTGGCAGGAATGGAGGTACATATGAACCCTGCTCTGATTCTGGCCGCAGTGCTTTTTTTATCCCAAAATCAAGGGAAATCGCCTTTAAAGCTTCCCGCTCCTGTAATCGGCAAGCTGGGCATCCCTGCGATAAAGGATCCCGGTTATTTTGACACCTTTCGCATGGAATTGCTGTTAGACCGGCTTCATACCATGACATCCACTCTGGAAAAGGTGAATCATTTGAACCAAATCAGAGGAATCCCTTTAAACAAAAACAACGCCATCGACCGGGTGCAGGAATCACTGGATGCTGTAAAAGGCCTTTTATATACCAACAAATCTACGAAACAAATTGATTCCCTTGCCAATACATTATCAAATGTGAAACAACTTGGTGACATGCAAAGCATTATGACCAACATGGGCCCAATTTTATCCATGCTTTCAAACAAAAATGATAAATAGTTACCAAAAATATAAAAAAAATATATGCAATCCCTCCTATTTAGGGTATAATAATTCTAGACAATTTTGTTATAACGCATTAGCAGAAAATTTTCGACTGTAGGAAATTTTCTTTCTTCTGTGCGTTTCAACGGAGTGATGGATTTATCTGTTATTCTTGATAACAATGATATAGGAGGGATTTTATTATGGCATTGGTTACATCAAAAGAAATGTTTGCAAAGGCGTTAAAAAGCGACTACGCAGTAGGGGCCTTCAACGTAAACAATATGGAAATTATCCAAGGTATTGTTGATGCTGCAACAATTGAAAAAGCACCGGTAATTCTACAGGTATCCGCAGGTGCAAGAAAATATGCGAAGCCGACTTATCTGGTTAAGCTGGTAGAGGCTGCCGTCGAGGACTCCGGTCTCGATATCGTTTTACATCTTGATCATGGCGAAGATTTCGACATCTGCAAAAAATGTGTGGATGACGGCTTTACTTCCGTTATGATCGACGGCTCTAAATATGGCTTCGAAGAAAACATCGCTTTGACGAAGCAGGTCGTTGAATATGCCCACGCGAAAGGCGTTGTTGTAGAAGCGGAGCTTGGCAAACTGGCAGGCATCGAAGACGACATCAAGGTTGATGCGCGTCATGCTACCTTCACCGATCCCGATGAAGCAGCAGAATTCGTAGCAAAAACCGGTGTTGATTCTTTAGCGATTTCCATTGGTACAAGTCACGGCGCATACAAGTTCAAGGGCGATCCTTACCTGGATTTTGAAAGATTGGAAAAGATCAGCACCCTGATCCCGAACACTCCGCTGGTACTCCACGGCGCATCCACCGTACTGCCTGAGTTTGTAGAACTCTGCAATAAATACGGAGGATCCATCCCTGGTGCACAGGGCGTTCCGGAAGAAATGATCAGAACGGCTGCCAAATATGGCGTATGTAAGGTGAACATCGATACGGACTTAAGACTGGCCATGACTGCTGAAATAAGAAGAATCTTCATGGAAAATCCTGCGGAATTCGACCCAAGAAAATATCTCGGGCCTGCAAGGGATGCAATCCAGAAGATGGTACAGCACAAGATTAAGAATGTTCTAGGTTCTAGCAATAAACGATAAGCTAAAAACGTTCTCCAGAATATAAATATATAATTGACAAAAAACTGCCGCCGACATCTGTCAGGCGGTGGTTTTTTCATTTATGCATTTATTTTGCACTAAATTGATTGTTTCTCAGTAATTGCAACATTTCTACATGAAATATTCTTGTATAATCGATTATAGTTTGTTATAATAATGAAATACGGAACAAACCGAAAAGGTCAATTTATAAGGAGAATCGATATGTCCGAAAACAGTGTATTTGAAAAAATCAAGGCGATTCCAAGACGAAACTATATCAAGCAAAGAACACCGCTGCAGAAGCTGTCTCATTTATCCCAGGCCCTTGGCGGGCAAGTCGAAATCTATATGAAACGAGATGACCTGCTTCCTTTCGGCGGCAACAAGACAAGAAAACTGGAGTTACTTTTTCAGGAAGCTGTCGATCTCTCGGCTGACACGATCATTACAGCAAGCACTGTTCAGTGCAATCATAACCTTATGGCCCTTCTCATGGCCAACATGGAAGGAATGAAGACAGAGCTGATTTTGGAAAACTGGGCAAAGTCTGACTATGAATACGCACTTGACCCGAACAAACACCTTTATGAATTTGGTGGTGTCTCAAGGACGACCAGCTGCGGAGCTCCCGTTACCGGACCGCTTCATACCTTGGCGCTTGCACTGAAGATGAAAGCAGACCTTGAAGACCAGGGCAGGAAGCCCTACATACTTGCAAGAGGCGGCACCTGCCCCCTTGGCAATTGCGGATATATCCTTTGTGCCGAGGAGCTGCTTGAACAGAGTAAAGAAATGAATCTTGATTTTGATTATGTAATATGCCCAAGCGGCACCGGAGGGACGCAAGCTGGATTGATCATCGGATTGGAGCAAGTTAACCACCCTGCTGCTGTCATTGGAATCAATGTTGCTCAGAATAATGAAAAACAGTTGAAGGCTGTGAAAGGTGCCCTTGAGGGTACCGCCTCTCTTCTGATGATAGAATATCCCCCTGAGGATAAGATCATCTGCTATGAGGAGTATGTCGGTGAAGGCTATGCAAGACCTACTGCCGAGCTGAAGGAGGCCATCGAGCTTTTGGCAAGAACAGAAGGGCTCTTCCTTGATCCGGTTTACTCAGGAAAAGCCTTGGCCGGACTCATCGGATTGATCAGAAATGGTGGTATTAAAAATGGCTCAAGGGTAATTATCCTTCATACGGGAGGGTTCACTCCCTATTATGACTACACTTCTATGGCAGAAATGCTCTAGATCAAATCCAAAGGAGGCAAAAACGTGGTAAATGAAAAATTGATCCCTGTAGACAGACAGGACGCCTATGGAAAAATCACAGGCAAAGCCAAATATGTCGACGATATCAAGTTTCCCGGAATGCTCTATGTGCAAACGGTCAGAATCCCCTCTCCCCATGCGAGGATTTTACATATTGACAGTTCGGAAGCGTTGAAGCTGAAGGGCGTTGTAAAAGTGCTTACAGCAAAGGATGTTTTCGGAAGAAATCATCTACCAAACGACAAGCCCGTGCTTGTTGAAGATGTGGTAAAGTGCACCGGAGACGGCGTTGCTGTCGTCGTGGCAGAGACAAGGTCCCTGGCTGCTAAAGCGGCAAAACTCGTAAAGGTGGATTATGAAGAGCTTCCGGCAGTTTTCACTCCCGAAGAGGCGCTTGCCGCAGGAGCACCTGTATTGCACGGCGACTCAAACCTTGCCATCACCCATAAAACAGTAAAGGGAGACATTGCTGCCGGCTTTCTGGAAGCCGACATCATCCTCGAGCGGGAATACGCCACCCAGAGGGCGATGCATGCCGCCATTGAACCGGATGGAGCTGTTGTTGTTCCGGAAGCCGACGGCATCACTGTTTACTGCCCCGGCAAAGGACCTTTTAATGTAAAACGTGCTGTGGCTGCAGCCTGCGGCCTCAGTGAAAATAAGGTACGGCTGATCCAGCCTGCCATTGGCGGAGCCTTCGGAGGTAAGGATTGCGATATCAATGCGATCGCATCCCGTGCTGCCATGGCGGCAATGATCACCGGAAGGCCCTGCAAAATGACCTGGACCCGTGAGGAAGTGCTGCTTGAGGGAAGTAAACGGCATCCCTTCAAACTGAACTATAAAATAGGCGCCAAAAAGGACGGTCATATTACGGCCATAGAAATCAACGGCTTAGCAGATGTAGGCGCATACATAACGAAAAGTAAAGCAACCATATGGAGGGCCACCGTAGAGGCAACGGGCCCTTATACTATCGAAAACGTCTCCACAACCATCGCAGGTGCCTTTACGAACAATGTCTACTCCGACGCGGTCCGCGGCTTTGGTTCCCCTCAAGTGGACTTTGCTTCCGAATCACTGATGAGTGAATTGGCGAAAGAGCTTGGGATGAGTCCGCTGGAGATCCGGCGTATCAACGCCTACCGGGAAGGTGCGATCACTGCGACAAGTCAAAAATTGAAAAGCGTCAATCTGATCGAATGTCTCGACAAACTGGAAGAGGTCTTCCCCGTTCATGAAAAGCCGGCTGCTCCCCCGGCGGGGAAAGTGAGAGGAAGAGGCATCTCCTGCATCTTCCGCGGCGAAGCCAATGGAGCCGGCGTTACAACACTGGATGCCGCAGCTGTCAACATTCATATTGAACGGGACGGCAGCATAACCGTACTCACCGGGATTGCAGAAATGGGCCAGGGTGGAAGCAATATCGTGCTACAGATGGTCAGTAAGGCCCTTGGCGTCAGCATTGAAAATCTAAAGGTCAGTCCTCTGGATACCGCGTATTTGCCCGATAGCGGTGCGACTGTGGGTTCAAGAGGTACAATCACTTCTGGCAATGCTGCCGTGGTTGCTGCAGAAGACGCCAAAAAGAGGATTGCGAATGTCGTTGCGGAAGATTGGGGTGTCTCTCCTGAGGATTTAATATTCCAGGATAACACCATTTTTACAGAGAATAAAGAAAAGACAATCCGCTTTACGGATGCCATCACGCTATGCTATACCAAGCTACCTGGGGTATTCGGCTACGGATGGTGGGCACTCCCTCCCGTATGGTGGGACTTTGATAAAAATAGCGGAGACACCTATGCCTCCTTCAACTACGGAGCCTGCGGCGCCGAAGTAGAAATCGATCTGTCTTCAGGGAAAGTGGAAATCATCGATGTGGCCGCAATCCACGATGTCGGGAGAATATTGAATGAGCCGGAAGTCAGAGCGCAGATCGCCGGAGGCGGTTCCATGGCTTATGGTTTTACTTTGACAGAAGAAGTTGACATCCAGAAAGGCCAAGTAAAAACCCTGAACTTTGACGGATATTTACTGCCCACAACGATGGATTTCAAAAATTTCAGACCGATTCCGCTGGAACCGAAGCAACCGGGGATCAATCCCCTTGGCGTGAAGGGGATCGGAGAGTCTTCCACTGCTACCTTTGCTCCTGCGGTCATCAACGCCATTGAAGATGCCCTTGGGGTCAGGATCAGGAAGCTCCCGGCAAATCTGGAAAGCGTGTTCGAAGCAATTCAGGAAAGTGAACGACTTGGTTATATAAAGGAGGGAAGACGCAATGAGTAAGGATTTTTTTCAGCCCGATACTTTAATCAGCGCACTTCAGCTGAAAAGAGATCATGAAGGGGCTTCCCTGCTTGCAGGTGGAACTGATCTTGTCGTCGCAATGCGGCATGACACCATCTCCGGAGACAGCATGATCGATCTGTCAAAGGTTCGTGAGCTAAAAGGCATCGCTGAAGTTGGAGCCGGGATAAGAATCGGCCCTATGACCAGCTTTACGGAGATTGAAGACTCCGTGCTCCTGCAAACGGCGGCGGATATTCTCTGCGAAGCCGCAAAGGCGGTGGGTTCACCTCAGATACGAAACAAAGGCACCATCGGAGGCAATCTCTGCAATGCAAGCGCGGCTGGAGACGGTTTTACTCCCCTGCTCTGTCTTGATGCAGAGGTCGAGCTGCAGTCCCTTGCTGCTGATGGTACAGTGAATACGCGGATTTTGCCACTGGAAGAGTTTATCGTGGGAAGTAAAAAAACAGCTTTAAGAAGCAATGAAATCCTGACCGGCATCATCATTAAGCGTTCTGCTGCGGTCGCCCTCTCCGCCTTTAAAAAGATCGGCAGAAGAAATGCTCTAGCGATTTCAAGATTAAGCGGAAGTGTAACCCTGCAGTTGAAAAACAGCGCGGTAGAGCGCATCCATTTCGCCTTGGGTGCATCCACATCAATACCGGAGCGGATCATAGCCGTTGAAGCTTACCTGACAGGCCGGGAATTGACCGCTGAAGTGCTTGCCGAAGCGGGAAAGCGTGCTTCGGAGTATGTGCTTTCGCAGACGGGAAGGCGTTCCTCCAGCAGCTATAAGCTCCCTGTGATTGAAAAGTTTACTGTTTCACTGATTCATGCTGCTATGGAGAGAGGAGTCAGATATGAATAAACTGGAAATTACGTTTGTATTAAACGGAAAAGAAGTCACTCTGGCTGCAGACCCTGAGATGACCTTGTTGAACCTACTACGGGAAGAACTCTTCCTCACTGGCACGAAAGAAGGCTGTGGCGGCGGCGAATGCGGCGCATGCACCGTGCTGATGGACGGAATTGCCGTCAACTCCTGCCTCGTGCTGGCACCTCAGATCAATGGAACTGAAATTCTTACCATTGAGTCGCTTGCGCAGGATGGTGCCCTTGACCGGCTGCAGCAGTCCTTCATCGATCATCATGCAGTACAGTGCGGCTTTTGCACCCCCGGTATGCTGATGAGCGCAAAAGCCTTGTTAATAAAAAATCCCCTCCCTACGCAGGAGGAGATCAAGATCGCTCTTTCTGGAAATCTCTGCAGATGCACCGGCTATCAAAACATCATCGCTGCAGTCGAAGGAGCCATTGAAAAATAAGAGTTGATGATAAAAGAAGAAATCAGAAAATAAGAGTTGATGATAAAAGGAGCTGCTTCAAAATGTGAGGCAGCTTCTTATTATACGCGCCGCGCCGTGGGTATTCTCGTAGAAAACCGTGAAACCTGTTACCGACTTGATGCGAAGCATCTTAAAGGAGGCTGTTTTCGGAAGAATACCCACGGCGCGGCGCGTATAATAAGAAGCTGCCTCACATTTTGAAGCAGCTCCTTTTATCATCAACTCTTATTTTTCAATGGCTCCTTCGACTGCAGCGATGATGTTTTGATAGCCGGTGCATCTGCAAAAAATATGATCTTATTCACAAAGCTTAAAATTAAAGCGCCGACGATGGCCAGATAAACGCTTCCTCGGCCTCCGGTCAGAGCAATCCCTCCAACAACAACGGCAGCGTTGTTCTTTGTTGGGCAGAATCAATCAGGAGATGCAAGAATGGGAGATCCCATGACCTTAAAAGC
>CAKMKG010000016.1 GCA_927441425.1 uncultured Bacillota bacterium
CGAAACCATTTACTGTGAAGGGAAGACGCCGGAGCAGGTGGCTGCTATTATTCAAATCATGAAAGAAAATAATTCCAATGTTCTGGGAACCAGAGCCTCAGTAGAGGTTTATGAGAAAGTAAGGGAGATTTCTCCCGAAGCAGTATATCATCCTCTTGCGCGCATCTTTGTCGTAAAGAAAAAAGAAGAGAGGCTTTCGGAGAAGATGATCGCAGTGATTACAGCCGGTACCGCAGATATTCCTGTTGCAGAAGAAGCCGCCATTACTGCCGAGACCATGGGAAATCAAGTAGACCGCATTTTTGATGTCGGAGTGGCTGGAATCCATCGACTCTTTGCCAGACTGGACCGGATTCGAGCTGCCAATGTGATCATCGTCGTTGCAGGAATGGAGGGTGCGCTTGCCAGTGTGGTCGGAGGACTTGTGGATAAGCCGGTTATCGCGGTTCCCACAAGCATAGGATACGGATCAAATTTTGGAGGAGTATCAGCGCTGCTGACCATGCTCAACAGCTGTGCTTCAGGAGTTGCGGTTGTGAATATCGATAACGGATTTGGTGCAGGGTATCTGGCATCGAATATTAATCAGCTATAAGAGAGGAGCTTTAATGGAGAGAATCTTATACTTTGATTGCTTTGCAGGAATCAGCGGAGATATGACCATAGGGGCACTGATTGATTTGGGTCTTGATCCTTCTGCTGTAATAGAAGAAATCAAAAAGCTCGGTGTCAAAGGGTATGATATAGAGATGAAAAAGGTAAGCCGCTTTTCCATCATAGGAACCGATGTGAGCGTTACTCTGAACGGAGAGTCAGACTGCATTCATGCCCATGAGGAAGCTACGGAGCAGGAACAAGGCGCCCACAAACATGAGGGTAGCCACCCTCACAAAGGCCAGCATCACCATGATCATAAAGAAAGAAGCCTTGCGGACATCGTTCATATCATTCATTCCAGCCAGATCAGCGATAAGGCAAAGGAGCTTTCTATTGCAGTCTTTACGGAAATCGCAATCGCTGAAGCCGCCGTTCATGGGAAAAAGATCGAAGAAGTCCATTTCCACGAGGTGGGAGCAATTGACTCCATCGTAGATATCGTCGGTGCCGCAATCTGTATCGACATGCTGAAGGTGGACAGGGTCTGCTGTTCCCCTGTTCATGAGGGGCAGGGTTTTATTCGCTGCAAGCACGGAATCCTTCCTGTCCCTGTACCGGCTGTGATCAAGATGCTGGAGGGCAGTAGGATTTCTATCGTTACGGAGGATATCCAGGCGGAATTGGTTACGCCAACTGGCTTTGGCATCCTGAAGACGGTAACGGAGCACTGCGGAAAAATGCCTGAGATGCGCGTGGAAAAGGTCGGATATGGCTTTGGTAAGACAGATACGGGCAGGTTGAATGCCCTTCGTGTGATACTGGGGACGAAAGACCACCGGCCGGAGGAACGGTTACCGGAGCGGGAGGAAGACAGGGTGCGTGACAGGATCACTCTGCTGGAGACCAACATTGATAATACAACCGGTGAGATGCTGGGATACACCATGGAAAGACTTATGAAGGCAGGTGCACTGGATGTATACTTTACGCCGATTCAGATGAAGAAGAATCGTCCGGCGGTCATCCTGTCGGTGCTCAGTAAAACGGAAAATACGGAATTGCTTTCCGATATCATATTCAGGGAAACCGCTACGATAGGGATCCGGCTGCAGGAGCTGGAGCGGATTACCTTAAAAAGAGAGATCAGAACGTTGAGAACTGAGCTGGGAGAGGTCCGCGTGAAATTGGTTATCGTCCGAGGGCTGGAGCGAATCCAGCCGGAATACCAAGACTGCGCAAGATTAGCAGAGGAAAACAATCTCTCATTCAGTGAAGTTTATGAAATAGTAAAGAGGTGTTATTATGGAAAAAAATTTAGCGAAAACCTATAGTCCAAAGGATTTTGAAGATAGGATCTATGAAAAATGGGAAAAGAGCGGAGCGTTCAAAGCCATCAGAGATCCGAACAAAAAACCGTTTACCATTGTCATGCCGCCGCCGAATATTACCGGTCAGCTTCACATGGGTCATGCCCTGGATCAGACCTTGCAGGATGTCCTGACACGATGGAAGAGAATGCAGGGCTTCAGCGCGCTATGGCTTCCGGGAACGGATCATGCCAGTATCGCCACAGAGGTCAAAGTAGCGGATAAAATCAGAAATGAAGAAGGAATCACCAAGGAAGAACTGGGCAGAGAAGAATTCCTGAAACGAGCATGGGAATGGAAGCACCTTTATGGAAGCAGGATCACCGAGCAGGTAAGAAAACTGGGAAACTCCTGTGACTGGGAAAGAGAGCGCTTTACCATGGATGAGGGCTGCAATAAAGCGGTCATTGAAACCTTCGTCAAGCTCTATGAAAAGGGATTGATCTATCGGGGAAACCGCCTGATCAACTGGTGTCCGAGTTGCGGTACTTCTTTGTCCGATGCCGAGGTGGAGCACGAGGATAAAACCGGAAAATACTATTACTTCAGATATCCCGGTGCAGATGGAAGCGAAGGGATTTCCGTTGCGACTTCAAGACCGGAAACCATGTTCGGTGATGTAGCCATCGCGGTTCATCCCGATGATGAAAGATACAAGCACCTGATCGGCAAGATGGTAGTGATTCCGCTTGTTGGCACAGAGATCCCTGTTATTGCGGATTCCTACCCGGATCCGGAAAAAGGAACCGGTGCGGTTAAAATCACGCCGGCCCACGACCCTAACGACTTTGAGGTGGGTGAGAGACACCAGCTTGACAGCCCGACCTGCATCAATGCTGATGCAACCATGGGCAAACTGGCAGGAAAGTATGAGGGCATGGACCGTTTTGACTGTAGAAAAGCATGGGTGAAGGATTTAGTGGATGCAGGCTATCTGGTAAAGATAGAAGAAAAGGTTATTCCGATTGGTGGCTGCTATCGCTGTGATACCGTCATCGAACCGAGACTCTCAGACCAGTGGTTTGTAAAAATGCATGAATTGGCGCAGCCTGCTATTCAAGCGGCGAAGACGAAGGATCTGATTCATGTTCCGGAACGCTTTGAAAAGATCTATCTCCACTGGCTTGAGAATATAAGAGACTGGTGCATTTCCAGACAGCTCTGGTGGGGACACAGAATCCCGGCCTATTACTGTCAGGATTGCGGAGAAATGATTGTTTCTGCCACACCTCCGGAGAAGTGCGGCAAGTGTCAGAGTAGCAACTTCACGCAGGATGAAGATGTGCTTGATACCTGGTTTAGCTCCGCGTTATGGCCTTTCTCAACATTAGGTTGGCCGGAACAAACCGAGGATCTGAAATACTTCTTTCCGACGGATGTTCTGGTCACAGGCTATGATATTATCTTTTTCTGGGTTGTGAGAATGGTATTCTCCAGTCTGGAAATCATGGGAGAGGTTCCCTTTAAATATGTTTATGTTCATGGTCTGGTGAAAGATGCCGAAGGCCGCAAAATGAGTAAATCTCTGGGCAACGGTGTGGATCCATTGGAAATCATTGAGCAGTTCGGAGCGGATGCGCTGCGATTCATGTTAATGACCGGCATCACTTCGGGAAATGATATGAGATTCAAGGAGGATAAACTGGAAGCCAGCAGAAACTTTGCCAATAAGCTTTGGAATGCTTCCAGATTCGTCATCATGAATTTACAGGATGAAGATGGTGAGCTGAAAGCGATGGCTGGAGATTCCAAAGGAATTGATCAGCTACCACTGAAGGATGAAGATAAATGGATCCTTGCCAAGGTGAATGAAGCGGTAAAAGAAGCTACTTCAAATATGGATAAATTCGAACTATCTCTCGCCTCACAGAAGACCTATGAACTCATCTGGAATGAGTACTGCGACTGGTATATTGAGCTCGTCAAGGGCAGATTATACGGAGACGACGAAGAGGACAAAAAGATTGCCAGATACGTGCTGGTACGTGCCTTAAAGGATATGCTGAAACTGCTTCATCCATTCATGCCCTTCATCACGGAAGAAATCTGGGGCTTCCTGCCGAAGAATCAGGTGACGGAAGGGAACCCGGAAGGCTTTCTAATCAGAGAAGACTGGCCGATTTACGATAGCGCGCTGATCTATCAGGCGGAAGTAAAAAAGCTTGAGCTGTCCATGGAAGTCATCCGTAGCATCCGAAATATCCGTGCAGAAGCAGAAGCAGCTCCTTCCAGAAAGCTGAGCGCCGTCATTCTATCCTCTGGTAATGATTTGGAGGCGATCAAGGGCGGAGAAAGATATATCAAGAGCCTTGCCAACATAACAGATATCCAGTTTATTACAGAGAAATCGCTGGTACCGGAGGAAGTGATGTCTGCGGTCATCGATACGGTGGAAATCTATATACCGCTGGATGACCTGCTGGACTACAAGGCGGAATTCGAACGTCTCCAGAAAGAAAAAACCAGACTCTCCACCGAAGTGGAAAGGGTGAGGGCTAAGCTTGCCAACGAGGGCTTTGTAAGCAAGGCTCCTGAAAAGGTCATCTACGAGGAAAGAGAAAAAATGGCAAAGTATGAGGATATGCTGATCAAAATCTCAGACCGCCTTGCACTGGTTGAGAAAAAAATATGACCTATCAAGAGACACTTGACAGGATTCACAGCTTTCAAAAATACGGGAGCAGGCTTGGTCTGGAGCGTATGACAAATCTTATGGGACTGCTGGGCAATCCTCAGGAAACCATGCGCGTAATTCATGTTGCAGGAACCAACGGAAAAGGTTCGGTTTGCAGGTATCTTTATTCCGTACTTCAGGAAAACGGCTACAAAACGGGACTGTATACCTCTCCATATCTGGAGAGGTTTACGGAGAGAATGGAGTATAATGGCTCGGAAATTTCGCAGGAGGATCTGATACGTTATACGGAACTGGTCTTGAAAAATGTTGATCTCATGCTTGCTGCAGGCCAGGAATCGCCTACGGAGTTTGAACTGATTACCGCCATCGCCTTTTTATATTTTTCAGAGAAGGACATAGACTATCTGATTTTAGAGGTTGGTCTTGGAGGTGCAGGAGACTCGACGAATATGGTAAGCAAGCCGGCGGCTTCAGTGATCACCTCTATCTCCTTTGATCACATGGAATATTTAGGAGATACCTTGGAAAAAATAGCCATTGAGAAGGCCGGCATCATCAAACCCGGTGTTCCTGTGATCTTAAATGTGGAAGATAAAAAAGCCGCGGCAGTGATCCGAGAAATTGCAACTACAGCCGGCAGCAGAGTATACGAGGCCCCTGCCTCTACCTTTCAGTTGCGGGAAGTGACAGCGGACGGATACACCTTTGATACGGAAATCGAGGGGAAGGAATATCGTAATCTTGCCATATCCATGATCGGCTTCCATCAGATCAGCAATGCAATCTGTGCCTTGACCGTTCTGGAGGTCTTAAAAAAAGATAAGAGCATTCGACTGGATCAAGACAAGCTGTATTCTGGTTTTCATAAGGCTCGGCAGGCTGGCCGGCTTGAAATCCTGCGGAAGGAGCCCTATCTAATCCTCGACGGAGCACATAACGAAGCCGGTGCCGAGGCATTAAGGATTGCACTTAAGGAGCGCTTTCCAAACTGTAGAATCCTTATGATCGTAGGCATGCTAACGGACAAAAAAATTGACAAGCTGCTGGATCAATTTTCATTGATCACAGACGATTTTATTGCAACGGAGCCGGACAATCCCAGAAAACATTCCGCTACCGATTTATGCGATAGGATTCTCAGCAGGGGAAAAAAGTGTTCTGCCATGGAAAATCCGGAGGATGTCTGCCGTTACATCAATACGGTAACATTAGCCTATGACGTGATTGTTATTGCAGGATCGCTGTATTTGGTTGGAAAAGTAAGGGGGATATTGAATTATGAAAAAGAATAAAGTGCTCTTGTTTTATAATCCAAATGCGGGCAATGGATTGTTTAAAAGCAATCTTGATTTAATTATTGAAAAATTTCAAAAGAAAAAAATGTTTTTGGTTCCGGTACGAGCTGACCGGAAAGGGATTCTGAATGAAGTAATGCGGGATATGAACCCCGACGAATATAGAAAAGTAATCGTCGCCGGCGGTGATGGATCGATTAATATCATGATCAATGCGATGATGCAGTACAACGTCGATCTTCCCATCGCAATTTTTCCCTCTGGAACGGCAAATGATTTTGCTTATTATTTTGATCTTCCACATGATCTTGAGAACATGGTCAAGATTGCGCTGGAAGAGCATTATACGTATACCGATATCGGCAGGGTCAATGACAAATATTTTGTTAATGTCGCTGCCATGGGTTTCCTTGTGGATGTTAGCCAGAAAACAGATCCAAATATTAAAAATACCCTTGGAATCATCTCTTACTATTTAAAGGGTGTTTCGGAAATTCCGAATCTAAAGCCTATCCCTGTGAAAATAACCAGCGAAGAGTACAAATCAGAGGATAGAATCTATTTCATGCTTGTCATGAATGGCCGATCTGCCGGCGGATTCAAACGAATCGCACCTTTGGCAGAGGTGAATGACGGACTGCTTGATGTGATGCTTTTTAAGGAAATGCCGATTTTAGAGCTGGCACCGCTGCTGTTTAATGTGATGACAGGGCAGCATCAGGAGAATAAAAATGTTGCATTCTTCCGGACCAAGAAGCTTTATGTTGAGTCGGAGCAGCAGGTCGGAACGGATATTGACGGAGAAAAGGGGGTTGATCTCCCTCTTGAGATTGAAGTCCTCCCTAAAAAATTCAGAATCAATACGGCCATGAGCAACATGGAAGGTGCCAAATGGTGAGGAATATTATTATAACCGCAGGCGGAACTTCCGAGAAAATCGATGAAGTCAGAGTAATCTCAAACTTTTCTTCCGGCAGGCTGGGCTTGGCTATTGCAAAATCCTTTCTGGAATCTGAACGCGCCAAGGTAGGTAAAATCTATTACCTGTGTGATCGGACTACGAATGCTCCATCTGATGCACGGGTTGAGACGGTTCGAGTATCGGGAGTGCAGGGATTGCTGGAGGCCTTGGAAAACCTCCTGACCACGAAGAAAATTGATGCGGTGATTCATGCGATGGCAGTCAGCGATTACACTGTGAGACAGGTGACCACGTTGGAAGCTATCCGGACAGGGGAGGAAGACCAACCTGATAAAAAATTGGCGGCAGGGAAGCTTAGCTCTGAGATCGACGACCTTGTCATCGTTTTGAAAAAGACACCGAAGGTGATCGGGGAAATCAAAAAGCTGCAAAGGGATACAATATTGGTTGGTTTCAAATTACTAACAAATGTGGAAAAGGATGTTCTGATCGAGACTGGATACCAGCTATTGCAGAAAAATGACTGTAATATGGTGCTGGCCAATGATCTGACTGAAATCACCGGTGATAAGCATGTCGGTTACTTGATCTCTCAGAATAGAGCCTATGAGAAGCTGACAACGAAAAAACAGATCGCAGATGCGATCGTCAGAAATGTGGAACTACAATTAGAAGAGAAGGAGCGTGTGAGATGATGAAGAATATTTTGCTGTGTGTCACAGGAAGCATTGCAGCATACAAGGCCGCTGAGCTTGCCAACCGGTTTGTCAAGGATGGATATAACGTAGATGTAATCATGAGCGACAGCGCGCTGGAGTTCATCACTCCCTTAACCTTTCAGTCCCTGACCAAGAACAAGGTATATACCTCGATGTTCAACGAGTATGAGCCGGAGCAGGTAAAGCATATCTCTCTTGCGAAAAAGGCGGATTTATGCCTTGTAGCGCCGGCCACTGCCAATATCATCGGCAAGATTGCAAGCGGTATTGCTGATGATATGGCTACAACGGTTATCATGGCTTTAGCACATGCGCCTGTTTTTATCTGCCCTGCCATGAATACCAATATGTATGAAAACCCCATCGTTCAGAGAAATATGAAAACGCTGGAGGAACTTGGATATCATTTTATCGAACCGAAGGAAAGCCGACTTGCCTGTGGAGATTTAGGAAAAGGTGCTTTGGCGGCTGTTGAAGATATCGTGGTAACGGTGGAAAGTCAGCTGGAAGGGAAGGAATCATCATGAGGGAGCTGCAAGAAAAATATCAAACGCTAAAAGAATATTTGAAGAGTTTAGGTAGCGTAACCGTTGCTTTCTCAAGCGGTGTGGATTCTACATTTCTGCTGAAGGTGGCCCATGATGTTTTAGGGGATAAGGCAATGGCGGTTACCGCCCGTTCATGCAGCTTTCCGGAAAGGGAATTGAAGGAAGCAATTTCTTTTGCAAAAGAGAACGGAATCCTACATAGGGTCGTTGATTCAGAGGAGCTGGAAATTGAAGGCTTCTCCGAAAATCCAGTGAACCGGTGCTATCTATGCAAGCATGAGCTATTTTCAAAAATGAAGGTCGTTGCTAAAAATGAGGGATTTCATGAGGTGATAGAAGGCTCCAATATGGACGATCTGGGAGATTATCGGCCGGGACTCACCGCGATTGAGGAACTGGGTATCAAAAGTCCCTTACGGTATGCAGGGTTGACCAAAGAGGAAATCAGGCAACTGTCGAAGGAATTGGAGCTGCCCACATGGGACAAGCAGTCCTTTGCCTGCCTCTCCTCAAGATTTCCTTACGGGCAGAGCATTACGCCGGAAAAGCTGAAGATGGTGGATGAAGCAGAGCAGCTACTGCTGGATTTAGGCTTTTCCCAAATGAGAGTCCGGCACCATGAAACTCTAGCAAGAATCGAAATCGTTGAGGAGCAATTCCCCAAACTTATGGAAAAGACAAACCGGGAACTAATTCATTCCCGACTGAAAGAGATTGGCTTCATCTATGTTGCCCTTGATCTGATTGGATATCGTACCGGAAGTATGAATGAGACAATGAAATAAAGAATTATTAAGCACCTGCCAGGTGTTCCAAAAGAGGCGCCTGCAGGGGGAATTCTCTTGGAAACCGCCGCCTTTGAATGCTTCGCATAAAGGCGGTGATAGGTTTCACGGTTTCTGTTGAGAATTCCCCCTGCAGGCGCTGGAGATACTTGGCAGGTGCTTTTATTTCAATTGTACGGAAATTGGGGGAGCTGCATAGATAAAAAGGTAGGGCCTGTGCTGATGAAGCACAGGCCCAATATTTATTTTTGTATATTGATGAGTATTAACCGAACAAGGATAACAGTATTCCTGCTGCAACGGCTGATCCGATGACGCCTGCTACATTTGGTCCCATGGCATGCATTAATAAGAAGTTTGAAGGATTAGCCTTTTGGCCTTCAACCTGGGATACGCGTGCAGCCATCGGAACTGCAGAGACGCCTGCCGAGCCGATCAAAGGATTGACTTTCCCGCCGGAGAGTACGTAAAACAGTTTGCCGAGCAGCAATCCGCCAACGGTACTGAACATGAAGGCCAATAGCCCCAATGCGATGATTTTAATCGTCTCCGGTCTCAGGAAGGCTTCTGCGTTTGCAGTTGCGCCAACGGTAACACCGAGGAAAATGGTAACGATATTGATCATGGCATTTTGTACGGTGCTGGATAATCTTTCCACTACTCCGGATTCCTTAAAGAGGTTCCCTAACATCAGCATACCGATGAGAGGTGCAACTGACGGCAGTAGCAGGACGCATAATACTGTTACCAGAATCGGAAAACATACTTTTTCCAGTTTGGAAACAGGCCTGAGCTGATCCATCTTCGTTTCTCTTTCCTTCTTTGTTGTAAGCAGACGCATCAACGGCGGCTGGATCAACGGGATCAATGCCATATAGGAGTATGCTGCGATTGCAATCGCCGGCAATAGATGGGGAGCAAGCTTGGCTGTCAGATAGATTGCCGTCGGACCATCCGCCCCACCGATAATTCCGATAGAAGCAGCTTCTGCCGGCGTAAATCCAAGTGTAACTGCGATGACAAATGCAACGGCAACTCCGAATTGGGCCGCTGCGCCTAAAAACAGACTGGAAGGCCGTGCGATCAGCGGGCCGAAGTCCGTCATCGCGCCGATTCCAAGGAATATGAGTGAAGGATATACTCCCTTTTTTACTCCCAAATATAAATAATAAAGCAATCCACCGGCTTCATCAGGTGACGCTGGTGGTTCCATCAATCCGGATAAGGGTAGATTTGCCAATAATACTCCGAATGCAATGGGCAGCAATAGCAGTGGTTCAAACTTCTTTACGATTGCCATATAAATCAGCACACATGCGATTATAATCATCGCCAGATATTGCCATGTCAATGCAGTAAAACCCGATTCTCCCCATAGTTTTATAATAGCTTCTGTGAACATAGTATGAATTTCCTCCTTAATCATGAGTAAAAATAGTAATTAGATTATTGCGTAGTTTTTCTTCTGCCTGCACTTTCAAAATTTCTGATCCCGAATGAAAAAATCAAAATCAGAAAATACAAGGATGCCAGCACAGTAAAAACCACTACCATACAGAAAAGTCCTGTAATGAAGCTTTCAAAAATACTCATTGATTTACCTCCTTTTTTACCAATATACGACGGTTAATGCTTATGAATAATTTTCTGCTCTTTCCATAGTATGAGACAGATTTATATATTGGATTATATAAAAGTTTGCCCCAATAGAAGAACCATATCAGAATTTATTCATTAAAAAAAGGCGGGTACTTCAATGGAAGCTCTCCACCTTTAAGTATGAAACTTGCAAGCAGATACCTGCCCAATTTGATAAACACTTTTGTTCGAGGTAATTATATGATATTCAACATAGAAAGTCAACAGATCGGAGCATGTATACAGGATTCAATCTGCAGTTTGCTTGCCGGCATGATCCATATGATAATTTTCCTTCATTATAAGCTGACCGATAGGCACAATTTCGTATCCATCCGATCGCAGCTTATCCAGTATACCGGGCAAATATTCTTCCACATGTTCTGCATTATTGTGAAACAAAACGATGGATCCGGGCTTCACATTTCTTGTCACCCTGTCTACAATCTGTTCTGCCGTGATCTCTTTCCAATCCAGACTATCAATACTGGATTGGAAATACAACATGAAGTACTCCTTAAACGTTCCATTCAATATTTATTTCTGAATTTTTAACGGTTATTTGTTTTATCATGCTACTAGCCAGGATCTTTTTCTGTTCCACTGTACTATTATCCCAATCCTCCATACATTTTTTTAGATCGCCGTAATTTGTCATTCTGGTTTCACTGATCTCCTTTTCAAGCTCCTTCTGTAAGTATTTCTTTTCCGCTATGAGTGTTTCAGCTTTAGCGTTTAAAAGATTGGTTAGTGCTTCTCCGCCCATGCAGATTTGATTAATAATATGATCAATTTGTTTTTCTACACCAATTAGCTTTATTTTAATAGCATTCATCCACATGGTATCCGTCTCTTTATAATTGCATATGGTATTGCTGATGTCATTTATTCTATCGAATATTTGGATTCTAACAATTTCTTCAATCTCTTCGACATTCGTGCCTTTTCCATATTCATCACAAGCATTGTAAGAACGATGTCCACTGCAGTAAAACTTTTTATACTTGCCTTTTGCAGTTACGACAACCAAACTGTAATTACAATGCCCGCACTTTATGATCCCGGATAACCAACTATTTTTTCCCTGTCCCAACTTGCCAATTTGTAAATTTTTGCTGAGCCTTTCCTGACATCTTAACCATGTTCCGGAATCAATGATGCCATCATGTAAAGCAACGGAAAGAGTATGGTTTTCCACATTCGTATATTTCCTTTCATTGCGGCGGCGCTTCCCATATAAAAAGCAGCCCTTTTCTCCAGTGAATTCCGATATGTCATTTTCTATCGTTACTCCTCGACTTGTGTAATATGTGTATACGTCTGCATCAGCCTTCACATAGGAAGGATTATTCAGAAGCTTGCTTATCTTTGAAGATTCCCAATTCCCACCTTTGGCGGCCTTTACTCCTATTTTGTTAAGATATTTCGAGATATCGCTCAAGCTCATGTTCGCTGTATAAAGCTCATATATCTTAAGTAAGCTAGGCAGTTGATCCTCGTCAGGAGCATACTTGCAGGTTTTATACCCATCAACACGAATTGGTACCTTTTTAAACCCATATGGGGCTGGGCCACCCATATAATATCCTTTTTTTGCTCTTGCATAATAGTTATCGGTTATTCTTGTTTGTATGGTCTCTCTTTCTAGTTGGGCAAAAACCATAATAATATGTAGCATTGCTCTTCCAATGGGAGTTGACGTATCGAAGGTCTCTGTTGCTGATGCGAATTTAACCTTAAACTTCTCTAGCGTGCTTATAATATCTGAAAAATCTAATATCGAACGGCTGATTCGGTCCACTTTGTAAACCACAAGCTTTGTGTAGAGACCACTTTCAAAATCTTTTATCATTTTTTCAAAAGCAGGTCTGTGTGTATTGCTGCCACTAAATCCTTTATCTGTGTAAATTTGATATGACTCTCCATCCTCTAGCGTTTTTTTACAGAAATTTATTTGCGTCTCGATGGAGATGCTTTCTTTTTTGTCTACAGATTGACGACCATAAAGAGCAATCATTTTACAATTTTCCTTACCATATTTAACTTGTTATAGTCTTGCAAAATGTGTTTGATTAAAGCCTGCTCGGATATCGCTTTCTCTTTTTCCGAAGAGTAAACCGGCCACGAATTTTTTACCGTGTATCCAGACACTTTTTTTTCGTCATCCATAATACAATCCTCCTCACTCTTTTTAGAACCATATGCCAAGTGAGGCTTGTTTATGTATGCAAGATAAGATTGTAGTACTACTTCCACATAAGAGTTAGACAATGTGAATTAATTAACTAAATGAAATAAGCACTCGTTTTTAATGTTAAAAAACGTTTCAAAAATTGAATGAATTTCAACAAAATACAGGCATTCAGGTGCCTTGGCAAAACTCATAAGAAACTCACAACCCGCACTAAAGATGGTGTTTATTGAATAATTAGAATATTATAACAGTAAATATTTAGAAATTAATTGTTGAAATTTGACGAGGAAAGCGGTATGATAATAGTGTTAAAATAATAACAAAACGCTGTCGCATATTATTAATCTACGAGGAGGCATATTTTATGGACAAAACGATATCATATGAAAAATTAGACGAAATTTTATCCCAGTATCCATCGGAAAATCCTGCTATCGTTGCAATCTTACAAGATATTCAGGAGGAATATCGTTATCTTCCAAAGGAAATATTTGCATATTTAGCAGAGAAATTAAAGATTAGCATCGCTAAAATATATAGTGTTGCTACTTTCTATGAAAATTTCTCACTAACACCAAAGGGTGACTATATCATAAAAATCTGCGATGGCACTGCATGTCATGTTAGAAAATCGATTCCTATCCTAGAAGCATTGAGAAAAGAGCTAGGGCTTAGCGCTGCGAAGCATACAACCGATGACTTAGGCTTTACTGTAGAAACAGTTTCTTGTTTAGGGGCTTGCGGTCTAGCACCGGTTATCACAGTAAATGAGAAAGTGTATGCTTCCATGACACCGGAAAAAACAGTGGCACTTCTTAATGAAATTAGAAAGGAGAGAGCAAATGAAAATAAAGAATAGAAACGAACTGATCGCTCAAAGAGAAAACTTCTTAAAAGAACTAAAAAAACAAAAAAAGAAGATTTACGTTTGCGCAGGAACCGGATGTGTGGCGGGTGGTTCGTTAGAGATTTTTGAAAAATTAAAGGAAGTAATTGAAGCAAAGAATATTCATTGTGAAGTTGAGCTGAAGACGGAAGGGCAGGATAATAGTATCGGATTAAAGCAGAGCGGCTGTCACGGATTCTGCGAAATGGGCCCCCTACTTCGAATCGAGCCTATGAAGCTGTTGTATTTAAAGGTTTCGTTGGATGATTGTGAAGAAATCGTTGAAAAATCAATTATTCATGATGAATTGGTTGAACGGCTGGTATATAAAAAAGATGGCATATCCTACTCTGTGCAAGAAGAAATCCCATTCTATAAAAATCAAAATAGATTAGTTCTGGAAGACTGCGGGCAAATCGATGCGGAATCCATTGAGGAATATATTGCCTACGGAGGCTACCGTGCATTGGAAAAATGTCTGTTTGATATTTCCGGGGAAGAAATTATCAAGATCATTTCTGACGCTGTACTTAGAGGTAGGGGAGGCGGAGGCTTCCCGGCAGGCAGAAAGTGGACACAAGTTAGAGCACAGAAAGAACCTGTTAAGTACATCGTGTGTAACGGTGACGAAGGAGATCCTGGAGCATTCATGGATCGGAGCATCATGGAAGGTGATCCCCACAAAATGTTGGAAGGCATGATGATAGCAGCAATCTCTTCTGGTTCCCGTGAAGGATATATCTATGTTAGGGCAGAATATCCCCTTGCCATCAAAAGGCTAAGATTGGCCATTGAAAATGCAAAACAAGTGGGCCTTCTTGGAGAGAACATCCTAGGAACAGATTTTAGCTTTGATATTAAAATTGTAAAGGGTGCCGGTGCCTTCGTTTGTGGAGAAGGAAGTGCACTTACTGTTTCCATTGAAGGAGATAGAGGCATGCCTAGAGTTAAGCCGCCAAGAACAGTTGAACAGGGACTTTATGGCAAGCCAACATTACTAAATAATGTTGAAACCTTTGCAAATGTACCCATGATTATAATGAACGGTGCAGACTGGTATAAATCCATCGGGCCTGAAAAAAGTCCGGGAACAAAGGCATTTGCCTTGACTGGGAATATCGTAAACACAGGTCTCATTGAGGTGCCAATGGGAACTACATTAAAGAAGATAATCTTTGACATTGGAGGGGGTATCAGAGATGGCAAGGGCTTTAAAGCAGTTCAAATTGGTGGGCCGTCAGGTGGTTGCTTAACAAAGGAGCATTTGGATTTACCCCTGGACTTTGATAGTCTGAAAAAGGTAGGAGCTATGATCGGCTCTGGTGGACTTGTCGTAATGGATGATGATACTTGCATGGTTGAAGTCGCTCGTTTCTTTATGAATTTTACTCAGAACGAATCTTGCGGAAAATGTGTACCTTGTAGAGAAGGCACCAGAAGAATGCTGGAAATTTTGGAAAGAATTGTTCAAGGCAAGGGAAAACTGGAAGATTTGGACTTACTGGAAGAATTGGCGGCAACCATTTCTGAAACATCTCTATGCGGACTGGGAAAAACAGCGGCAAGCCCGGTTGTTTCCACTTTGAAATATTTTAAGGACGAATATATCGAACATATCGTCAATAAAAAATGTCCGACTAAAACATGTCAAGCGTTGAAGACCATATCAATTGAAGCGGAACTTTGTAAGGGATGTACAAAATGTGCCAAAATTTGCCCGGTAGCTGCCATACATGGGAAAGTGAAAGAGCCTTTTGTGATTGACCAAGAAAAATGCATCAAATGTGGCGCATGCATTGACAGTTGTAGCTTCAAGGCCATCAAGGAGGATTAATTATGAATAGAAAATATATGACAATAGATGGAATCCCTGCGCCAATCGATGGCGAGAAGAATATTTTAGATATTATCAGAAAAGTTGGCATTGAACTTCCAACATTCTGTTATTACTCCGAGCTTTCCGTCTATGGCGCTTGCAGAATGTGTGTGGTAGAGGATAAGCATGGAGAAATTATGACATCTTGTTCTACTCCTCCGAGGTCAGGGATGGAGATTAAAACCAACACGCCCAAGCTACAGCAGCATAGAAAGATGATTCTGGAACTCATTTTAGCGGATCACTGTCGTGACTGTACGACTTGTGAAAAAAACTTCAAATGCAAACTGCAATCCATTGCTCAAAAATTTGGGTTAAGAGAAGTGAGGTTTGAAAACTATACTCCATTGGAGAAAGGGGACACTTCTTCAAAATCCATCGTTCGAGACAAGAACAAATGTATTCTTTGTGGGGACTGTGTAAGAATGTGCTCAGAAATCCAAAAGGTTGGAGCGATTGATTTTGCCTTTAGAGGCTCCAAGATGCAAATAACCCCTGCCTTCGATATGCCCATTGCAGAAACGAATTGCGTAAATTGCGGACAGTGTTCAGCAATATGTCCCACAGGAGCCATCGGCGTGAAGGATGATACAAAGAAGGTCTGGCAGGATCTTTATGATGACAATACTATTATGGTTGCACAGATCGCTCCGGCGGTTAGAGTTGCCCTGGGAGATGAATTTGGTCTCCCTGTTGGAAGCAATGTCATGGGGAAAATGGTAAGCGCACTGAAAAGGATGGGCTTTGATAAGGTATATGATACTGCAACAGGAGCAGACCTTACGGTAATTGAAGAGGCAAATGAATTTTTAGACAGACTTAGAAAAGGTGAAAGATTGCCATTGTTTACCTCTTGTTGTCCTGCTTGGTTTCAATATGCAGAAATTAACCATCAGGATATGATGGATCATCTTTCTAGTTGTAAATCTCCTATGCAGATGTTCGGATCGGTATTAAAAGAACATGCAAAGAATAATATGCCAAGGAAAAAGGCAAAGAAGACCAAGGTTGTTGCCATCATGCCCTGTACAGCAAAAAAATATGAAGTGGCGAGAGAAGAATTTCGATTTGAGGAAGAACAGACCATTGATTACGCCATAACAACACAGGAGCTTGCAAACATGATCAGAGAATCTGGGATTGTTTTTTCCGAAATCTTACCTGAAGCAGTTGATATGCCATTTGGTATTGCCAGTGGTTCAGGCATTATCTTTGGTGTGACAGGTGGTGTAACGGAAGCCGTAATTCGCTATATTATGGGTGAGGAAGCAAAGAATTACTTAAAAGCAATTGCATTTACCGGAGTTCGTGGATTTGATGGCGTCAAGGAAGCGATTATTCCTTACAATGGAAGGGAGTTAAAGTTAGCAATCGTAAGCGGTTTAGCCAATGCGAATACATTGGTTGAAAAAATAAAGGCAGGAGAATGCCACTATGACTTTGTAGAGGTTATGGCATGCCCAGGAGGATGTATTTGCGGCGCAGGTCAGCCATATGCTGAAAACAGAGCCAAGAATGAAAGGGCCAACGAAATGTATGAAGCTGACAGAATGTCAAATGTTAAGATCTCTAGCGAAAATCCAACAACAACAGCGCTATATAACGGGATTCTTAAGGGACACAAAGCACATGATTTATTGCACTATAAGTAAAACCATTTACTATAACAATGATCAAATTCATGATTGTTTTTATGCGGACAGTCCTTTTGGTCTGTCCGCGTTGTATTTTAAATCCAATGTTTCCACATCCCATTGAATGACATAATACCCATTGGTCTCGCAGACCTCGATAAGGCTGTTGTTATAAGCGCCAAAGGGAGGCCGGAAAACGGTTGGTTTCTGTCCCGTTATTTTTTCAATTGCTTCCTCTGCACCCTTCAGTTCCTTCGTCATATCTTCTATCGAAAGTTTTGCCATATTCGGATGGGTTGAGGAATGATTCCCGATCTCGTGACCTCTGTTATAGATCTCAAGTACATCATCGGGGAACTTTTCCGCCCAGAATTGGACCATAAAGAAGGTGGTCTTGACTTGATACTGATCAAGAATATCAAGAATTTCCTTTGTGTGTTCATTTCCCCACGCACAGTCGAAGCTGATTGCTATTTTTTTCTCCTTCATATCAACCGAATAGATGGGCAGCTTTTTATCCTGACCGAAAACGGAATCAAACCCCCACTCAGTCGTACCATAAAGCCCAGCAGTAACGATCAAAACAGCAATAACACAGATTGCCAGCGTCATCTTTATAATAGAACGGTTCCTTATAGATCTCCTCACTTTTCAATCCCTCCATCCCAAAGAACACAATGTTTTCCTCGCTACATTTTATTCGTAGGGCCGGTTTGCCATGCATGTTTTATCGGTACATTGACTTGTTAAACATCCTTTTGCGAAACCTTTCGGACAGCTTTGACATGGGAATGCTTTCGGAGTATGATTATGGTATGATACTTTAACTTGTCAAAACAACTGAGCTGACAGGAGGTTCGCAGAAAAAGAAGGGATGGTTTACGAAGACATATGTTAGTAGAAGATTATACTGAAAAAGAAACAAATGCACTAACGAGAGCACAGGCATGGGCGCTTTTAAACGAGTATAACAAGGATCCGTTTCAGCTGAAGCATGCCCTCATCATGGAAGGTACAATGAAGTACTTTTCCAAGTTGCTTGGATATGGAGGTGATGAGGATTTCTGGGGAATCGTCGGACTGCTGCACGATCTGGATTTTGGGATGTATCCGGAGCAGCATTGTATCAAACAGCGGGAAATTATGGAGGAGCATGGAATAGATGAACGAATCATCCGTGCAACAGTGTGTCATGGATATGGACTAACCGCTGTCGAGATTAAACCGGAGCATGAGATGGAGAAGGTGCTGTTTGCAACGGATGAATTGACCGGTTTGATCGGTGCGGTGGCATTGATGCGCCCATCAAAAAGCGTGTCGGACCTGGAACTGAAATCTGTAAAAAAGAAATATAAAACCTTGAATTTTGCAGCGGGATGTTCCCGAGAGGTTATCGAGCAGGGAGCTGAAATGCTTGGTTGGGAGCTGGATGATCTGATAGAAAAGACGATTTTGGCAATGAGAACCTGCGAATAAAGGTTGAGAAAAAAGGTGAAAGAAATCAAGGAGAATGAAAGAATGATTAAAGTTGTTGCAACAAATAAGGTGAAAAAAGAGAAGATCGATGAATTTATCGCGTTGGCTGAAAAGCTGGTGGAAGCAACCAACATGTATGATGAAGGCTGCATCCATTATGATATATACCAGGATATCAATGATCCACAGGTATTGACCTTTATTGAGGAATGGGAAAGCATGGAGACGCTGAACAAGCATATGGCAGCAGCCCATTTTGAAGAATTCGTGCCGCAGCTTGGGGCCTTTGCAGATGGGCCTGAAGATGTGCATATTTATCAAAAAGCTTTGTAAAAATCATAGCGTTTTCAGAACACTTCAATCCGTTCTATCGCATGCTTCAGTTGAGTGAAAGCCTGTTCCAGGGTCGCTCTCGGGCATGCTATATTTATGCGCTGGAAGCCTTCCCCCTCAGGACCGAACATACTGCCTTTATCGAGCCAAAGTCCGGCCTCTTCCAAGATGAAACAATCGAGCTGTTCCTCCGCCATTCCCAGAGAGCGAAAATCCAGCCATACAAGATAGGTTCCTTCCGGTTCCACCATTGAAATCTGAGGAAGTTCCTCTCGCAAGAACGATCTGATATAAGTCAGATTTCCGGACAAATAAGCTCTCAGTTCATCCAGCCAATCCTCCCCTCTCTCATAAGCTGCCTGACAGGCAACAAGACCAAAGGTATTCAATTGCATATACCCGGTACGGCACATCGCCTTCCGGAACATGTGCCGAAGCCCTTTGTTGCTGATAAAAATATTGGAAACCTGTAAGCCGGCAAGGTTGAAGGTCTTGCTTGGCGCTGTGCAAGTAATGGTGATATCTGCATATTCCGGCTTAAGACTTGCAAAAATAGTATGACGGTAGCCTGGATAGATAAAGTCCCCATGGATCTCATCAGAAATAACTGTAACGTTATACTTCAGGCAAATCTCTCCCATACCAATCAATTCATCCTTTGACCAAACTCTGCCCACCGGATTATGTGGATTACAGAGGATAAAAAGCTTGACGGCATTTTCGCTGATTTTTGTTTCAAAATCTACAAGATCAATGGTATAGCGTCCATCCCGATAGATCAGTGGGTTATTCACCAAAACACGATTGTTATCAAGGATGGCATCGGTAAATGGATAGTAAACAGGACGTTGGATCAAGACGCCGTCACCGGGATCGGTGAGGGCACGGATTGCAGTACAGATGGCAAAAACAACACCCGGCGTTTTCACGAGCCATGAGGCTTCCGTACTCCATTGAAAATGGTCTCGATACCAGTCATGCAGCGTCTGAAAATAAGGAAGCTTCACGTCACTATATCCAAAGATTCCATGCCTGCTGGCCTCTATTAGAGCCTCGATCACAGCAGGAGGCGTCCGAAAGTCCATGTCAGCAACCCATAAGGGCATGACATCCCCAGGCTTGCCCCTTTCCTCCGCAAAGTCATATTTTAAGGAATTGGTTCCCCTTCTATCGATTACTTCATTAAAATCATATGTCATGGTCCCATTCTCCAATCCAAAATTCTCTTTCTTTATAGTAATGAAAAAAGGGGGAAATGTCAATACACCTAATATCATATAGGAATGATATGAAATATTTTTAAAAACGGATTGACAAACATGAAATAGATGGATATAATAAAAACATAAATAAAACATAGTAAAACTGTATGAATAGTATGATTAAAAATATAAAGAAGGAGAACGAGAAAATGGCCAAAGTATATAAGAGTTTAACAGACCTAATCGGAAGGACACCGTTGTTAGAGCTAACAAACTATGAAAAAAAGAATGGATTAAAAGCAAGATTGATCGCAAAGCTGGAATACTTCAATCCGGCAGGGAGTGTGAAGGATAGAATTGCCAAGGCAATGCTGGACGACGCTGAAGAAAAGGGCCTGATCAAAGCAGGCGCAACCATCATTGAGCCGACAAGCGGCAATACAGGAATCGGTTTGGCTTCTGTAGCGGCTGCAAGGGGGTATAAGACGATTTTAACCATGCCGGAAACGATGAGCATCGAGAGAAGAAATCTTCTAAAGGCATACGGTGCAGAACTGATTCTTACCGAGGGGGCAAAGGGGATGAAGGGTGCAATCGCAAAAGCAAAAGAGATTGCCGATGTGACACCAAACTCATTTATCCCAGGTCAATTTGTAAACCCTGCTAATCCTGCAATTCACAAAGCAACGACTGGACCTGAAATTTGGGAGGATACCGACGGCGAAGTGGATATCTTTGTTTCGGGAATCGGAACAGGAGGAACCATAACCGGCGTAGGGGAATATTTGAAATCCAAAAACCCTAATGTGAAAATCATTGCAGTAGAACCCGCAGCATCGCCGGTACTATCTAAGGGTAATCCGGGACCACATAAGATTCAGGGAATCGGCGCAGGATTTGTTCCAGATGTATTAGATACATCAATCTATGATGAAATTATTACCGTTGAAAATGAAGCTGCTTTTGAAGCGGGAAGAGAACTTTCAAAAACGGAAGGACTTTTGATCGGAATCTCCTCCGGTGCTGCTGTATATGCGGCAGCCGAGGTGGCGAAGAGGCCGGAAAATGCCGGGAAAACAATAGTCGTGCTTCTTCCGGATACAGGGGAACGATATCTTTCCACAGCATTATTTTCCGATTAGAACAGGGATAGAATACTCAATTCGATGCCGATTAAGTTTCATTTCCATGAGATCCTTTTAGTCCTGAACATCCTAAAAAGTAGTAATATCAAAGACACTGATGAATAAACTATATTGATTCAACATTTTTAATGCGGCAGAGCCTCTATGCGGCTTTCCCGTAAGGTTGAATCAATATATCATGCTTACAAAGCCAAGTTGCATGATACAGGAACTGATTATACCTGATCAGTAGAGTGTGGATACACTGCCAGGAAACATGGAAGGATAAAAGGGGGAAAAGCAATGGAGGGCATGGAAGAAAAGGGGTTGGAAACGAATTGCACAGTACTGATCGGAGTTGTTCTGTCGCCGCCAACAATTAGCCATAAATCCTATGGCGAAACATTTTACAGCTTTTCGATAGGGGTGGACAGAAAAAGTGGTTATCGTGATGTCATTCAAATCATCGTATCGGAAAGGCTCATTTGGAATCTGGAATTCGAAACAGGAGATTATGTTGAGATCTTAGGTCAGATCAGAACTTATAATGAGGAGCAGGAGGGGCGAAACAAGCTCAACGTCGTCGTTTTTGCCAGAGAATTCAAACAATGTGATGAGGATTCCAGAATGGAACATGAGAATAAAATCCATCTGGAGGGTTTTATCTGCAAAAAACCAATTGGAAGGATTTCTCCTCTTGGTAGGGAAATCTGCGATATTATGCTTGCTGTGAATCGAATGTATAACAAGTCTGATTACATACCCTGTATTGCCTGGGGTAGGAATGCAGGCTATGCGAGCAATCTTTCCGTGGGTACCAAAATTTCAATCACAGGCAGAATCCAGAGCAGGGAGTATCGAAAACGCGACCTTGAGGGAAACATCACCGTAAAAACTGCATATGAAGTTTCTATTTTAAAGCTGGAATCGTTGGAAAGCGAACCATGAACTCATTCAATCCACAGCTTCGGAAAAAGATCACAGACTGTCGTTGCCGGCAGTCTTTTTGATTTCTTTTCGCCCCTTGGGTAAGAATTGCATTTACAGGTAGAATGTGTTATATTTTAAGATACATGATGATTTGACAGACATCATATTACATGAATAAACTAAGGAGGTTTATCCTATGAAAATTGTTGTGGATGGCATGGGAGGCGATCACGCACCTTTGGAACTTGTAAAGGGTGCGGTGGAAGCGTCAGCTTTGACTGAACACCAAATCATTCTCGTGGGAGATGAATCCAAGATAAACAGCGAGCTGGAAAAATATAAATATAACAAAGAGAAAATCACCGTGGTGCATGCTAGTGAAGTGATCAGTAACGAGGATGCACCGGTCAAGGCAGTTAGAACAAAATTGGATTCCTCCATGGTAAAGGGAATCAACATGGTGAAGAACGGGGAAGCAGATTTGTTCGTCTCGGCAGGCAATACAGGGGCTATCATGGCTGCGGGCCTTTTTATTTTGGGAAGAATCCAAGGGATTGACAGACCGGCCATCGCAAGCACATACCCGATATTGGGCAACGGAGGCGTATCCTTACTGGTGGATTCCGGCGCCAATTCAGAATGCAAACCGAATAATCTCCTTGAGTTTGCTACCATGGGAAGCATTTACATGGAAAAGGTTTTAAATATTAAAGAACCAACAGTAGGGTTAGTGAACATCGGGACGGAAGAAACGAAGGGGACAACCGTTCTAAAAGCGACGTATGAGCTGCTTTCCAAGAGCAAGCTTCGATTTGTCGGCAATGTGGAAGCACGAGAAATACCCAAGGGTGCCTGTGACGTTCTTGTATGTGATGGTTTTGTTGGAAACATCATATTGAAGCTGACTGAAGGTCTTGCCATGAGTATTCTCAAACTTCTTAAAAATAAATTTACTTCAGGGATGATTCCTAAAATGGGAGCCCTCCTTCTGGCGGGCAAACTGAAGGAATTGAAATCGGAATTTGATTATTCGGAGTATGGCGGCGCTCCTATTCTGGGCGTTAAGGGTGCACTTGTAAAAATGCATGGCTCATCAAACGCTACGGCCGTTAAGAATACCATATTAAAGGGGATACCATATGCGGAAACCAATGTCGTGCAGATGATACAGAATTCCGTACTTGAATTGGAGGAAATAATAATCAGTGAATGAGCTTGATTTTCAAAAGATAATTCAATATGATTTCCAAAATATAAACTTATTGCGAAATGCTTTGACCCATAGTTCCTATATCAATGAGGGCAAGTCCACACAAACAGGAAACAATGAGAGACTCGAATTCCTTGGTGATGCGATCTTGGATGCAGTGATCAGCGATTACCTCTACGAAAGGCTTGATCATGTAGAGGAGGGGGAACTGACAAAGCTGAGAGCGGTCATCGTTTGTGAGCGCTCACTAGCAGCCTGCGGAACGGAGGTTTCCATCGGAGACTATCTGTATCTGGGCAAGGGAGAAGAAAACAGCGGCGGAAGGAAGCGAAGCTCAATTATTGCGGATGCAATGGAGGCTGTCATCGGTGCTATTTATCTTGACAATGGCTGGGACGCGGCACATCATTATGTAATCAACATCTTTTCTGAGACAATTGAGGATGCCGTTTCCGGCAAGCTCCATATGGACTATAAGAC
The DNA here is from genome assembly GCA_927441425.1 of uncultured Bacillota bacterium. Taxonomy (GTDB): domain Bacteria; phylum Bacillota; class Clostridia; order Peptostreptococcales; family Anaerovoracaceae; genus Anoxybacterium. The sequence goes on from CAKMKG010000016.1 coordinate 23,855, forward strand.
TGAGATCCAGGAAAGACTGCAATCCCATGGTGAGACAGAAATATGCTATGTGATAGAACGGGAAGAAGGACCTGATCATGACAAGACGTTTTATGCCAATCTTGTTTTCCTGGGCAATGTCATTGGAAGCGGATCGGGACGAAGCAAGAAAGAAGCTGAACAGCAAGCAGCAAAACAAGCATTAGAGCGAGGTGGCACATTTGTATTTTAAAAGAATCGATATGCATGGATTTAAATCCTTTGCTGAGCCTGTCAGCATAGAGTTTCATGAAGGAATCACTTGTATTGTAGGCCCAAATGGAAGCGGAAAAAGTAATATCTCCGATGCCATCCGATGGGTGCTGGGAGAGCAAAGCCCAAAGATGCTGCGCGGTGGCAAAATGGAAGAAGTCATCTTTGCGGGAACAGCAAGCAGAAAATCAAGAGGTATGGCCGAGGTCACTTTGGTGATCGATAACAGCACCGGAATTTTGCCCATCGATTATTCGGAGGTTGCGATCACAAGAAGAATGTATCGCTCCGGAGAAAGCGAGTATTCAATCAACAATAATCAGTGCAGGCTGAGGGATATCAGGGAACTTATCATGGATACCGGAATTGGCGTCGATGGCTACTCTTTGATAGGACAAGGGAAAATCGCAGACATTGTAAGCAACAAGCCGGAAAGCAGAAGAGAAATCTTCGAAGAGGCGGCCGGTATTGTAAAATACAGAACAAAGAAGGCGGAATCGGAACGAAAGCTGGAAGCCTCCAATGCAAATCTGGAACGCGTGAACGATATTGTCGTTGAGATCGAATCAAGAATCGACGGGTTAAAGGAAGACAGCAAAAAAGCAACCGAATACCTGGGATTGCGGGACCGATATCAAGAGCTCGAAATTAACGTTACCCTCAAAAATATCGAAAATATTGAACTCAAGAACGAATACATAAAGGATGATCTGGCGGAGCTGGCCAGTCAAATCGACGAAATAAAGGAAGATAAAACTTCCACCGATTCGGATATTGTTGAGAATAGAAACCGTAATGAGGAGCTTGGAATCCTGGGGAATGAAACAAGGGATAGGCTTCTTCTTAGTGTTGAAGAAATTAATTCCCTGGTCAATCAAAACCAGCTGAACAAAGAAAAATTGTTAACCATTGAAAAAGATACAGAAAGACTAAAAGAAGAGCTTGCCATCCTTGAAGGGAAACTGGACAAAGAAACGGAAAACACGAAAGAACAATATATCAGTAAACGAAAGATCGACGAAGAATTGGCCGCCCTTGAGGCCGATTTGGCGGATAAGATCAAGAACTATACAGAGATTACTGCAGCTCTCAGCGCAGATGCTGAGGAAATCGACGGTCAGAAGAATAGGATCTATACACTCCACAGCACCATCAGCAATAAAAATAGTGAGATCAACAGCCTTCTCAGCTTGCAGGGCACGCTGGATAGACGAAGGAATCAGATCCTTTCTGAGAAGGAAACGGAAGATGGATCAGTCCGAGAATTGTCAGCGCGACATGAGAATGCCCTGAGGGAACAGACTACCCTGAAAAGCCAATTTGCAAAAATGGAGGCAGAAGGGCAGGCACTGAAGCATAAGTACAATGAAGATGTTTTCACAGAGAAAAAGTTAGCGCGAGAGCTTGAGGAACTGAAGATTTCAATCGGTCAAATTTCCACCAGAAAAAAAATGATTGAGGAAATGGAAAGCTCCTATGAAGGATATAATAATGCAGTAAAGTTTATTATGAAATCAAATCTTCCCGGAATCAACGGAGTAATTGCGGAGCTGATCGAAGTTCCAAGAGGATTTGAAACTGCCATAGAGACAGCCCTCGGTGCTGCCTTGCAGAACATCGTCTGCGAGGATGACGCGAGCGCGCAAGCTGCGATTGGGGCATTGAAATCAAATAAGGCCGGAAGACTGACCTTCTTGCCGATCAAGAGTATGAGGGATTCAAACCCCAATTATGACCAGAGATTAAAAAATGCGGAAGGCTTTCAGGGATTTGGTGTTCAATGCATCAAATTCGATCCTAAATATCAGAAGGTTATGGAATATTTGCTTGGCAGGGTAATCATTGTGGATTCTCTCGACCATGCGGTGAAGCTTTCTAAAAATTCACCGGTTGGCGGCTTGCGATATGTTACGCTGGAGGGTGAGGTAATCAATTCCGGCGGAGCCATTACAGGTGGTACCTTCCGTAACAATACGTCCAATCTTCTGGAACGGAAAACAGAAGTGAAACAGCTGGGCGAAAAGTTGGTGTCCATGGAACAGGCCAAGGTTTCCGGAGACCGTCAGGTGGAAGAGTTAAGAGCAGCGATTCTCCAGGGCCAGAACCAGATCCAGATAGCGGATCGGGAGCACCGAGAGAAAGAACTGGAGCTTCTGTCAAAGGAAAATGCCATTGGCACCATGTCACGGCAGCTTTCCGACCTGAAGCAGAGTGATGAAAAACACCAGAAAGAGCTTGATAATATCACGGCAGAGAAGAAATCCTCCGAAGGGATGATTGATGAGATCAAAGTGGTTGTTCAAAGAGCAAGTGCTGAGATTGAAGAAATTGAACGCAAGGCAGACACGGGGCTAATCAAATATGAAGAAAGAAAGCTTCAGTTGGAAGCCATTAATGAGAAAATCACGAAAGCCAGAGTCGCCGTTGGAACAGCAGAGAGCCAGAAAAATCATGTCGACCAGCTTCTGACGAGAATTGAAGATTATAAAAAAGAACTCACTGAAGAAAAGAGCAGCAAAGAACAGTTACTACTTGTGCTGGATGGCCAAAAGCGGAACCTGCTCAATGGTGATAACAGTCTGGAGAGTGAAATCAAAACAAAGGAAGAAGAAAAAGAAGCGATTGAACGATATCTTGAAGAAATTCAAGAGGAGAAGAACGCAGTATCCAAATATCTGAATGAAATCACCCGGAAAAAAGATGAGATGGATGAGATTCTCAACGGATTTCAGACCCAGAAATATGAGCTGGAAATCAAGCAGGCAAAATTCGAAACACAGCTTGATTCGTACAAGGACAAGCTGTGGGAGGAATTCGAGATATCCTATCTGCAAGCGATTGAGTTCAAAAAGAAAGAATTCAACCTTGGAGCGGCAGTCAAGGAAAGCAAAGAAATCAAAAATCGAATCAAAGAGCTCGGTGAAGTCAATGTGGGTGCCATCAAGGAATATGAATCTGTCAGTGAGCGATATGAATTCCTTAACGAGCAGAGAAATGACATTCTCAGCGCGATGAATTCCTTGAGACAGATTATTGAGGATATGGATAAAACCATTAGGCAAAGCTTTAAAGAGAGCTTTGACAAGATCGTATTAAATTTCGAAGGCGCTTTCACAGAGTTATTTGGCGGCGGTGCTGCCGAATTAAGGCTGGAAGATGAGAATAATCCGCTGGAATGTGGAATAGAAATTGTAGCACAACCACCTGGAAAGAAGCTGCAGAACATCAATCTCATGTCCGGCGGTGAGAAAACCATGACCGCCATTGCTCTTATGTTTGCAGTATTGAAGGCAAAACCAACTCCATTCTGCATTCTGGATGAAGTGGAAGCTGCCTTAGATGATTCGAATATTGACCGCTTTGCAAGATATTTGACCAATTTTAATGAGATTCAGTTTGCGTTGGTTACCCATCAGAAGGCAACCATGGAATATGCTGATGTACTCTACGGTGTGACAATGCCGGAACAGGGTATTTCCAAGATTATTTCACTGAAGCTGGGGGATGCCTTCGAATTGTAAGGGTTTATTTAACGAAAATTAGTCGCAGTTTTGGTTTTCGCACTCTCTCAGTCGCAGTCTTTGGAATGACATAGTTCCTTCAAGAGGAGAAAACTGCAAAACTGCTCCGATGTTTTTCTTGTAAATCAACCCTTCCAATCGGTTAATCGACTTGATGGACGGATTAACTCAGACCATACAGTATGGATTGAGAATGTTTGGGATAAAAGTTGTTAATTAAACTTCGTCGGCTGTGCTTGCCTCTGGGTAAAAGAAAATATTCGAACGGTTTTCTACTATTATCCGATGCAGGTGAGCAATATTTTTAACAAGGGGAATCATGATATTGCCCTTGCCCAAAAACACCGATAACGGAAGACGTTTGTTTTTGGGGTTAAAAATAGTGAACCGAATCGTGATAATAGAAAAAGTGTGAGTATTTTTGTTACACAGAGGCAAGCACAGGCAATTAGATTAATTACAGAAGATACGAAAGATTGAAAGAAAGGAAGATAGTATGGCTTTTGGAGTTAAGAAATCCTTCTTTGGAAAACTGCAGGAAAAGATTGAAGATGTCATCTTCATGCGACCTGAAATAGATGAGGAAATGCTGGAGGAATTGGAGGAGGTTTTAATCATCTCCGATATCGGCATGGAAACAACCATGAAAATCATCGGGAGGCTGAGAGAAGACATTAAAAAACAGAACATCAGGGATCCGGAAGGTGTTAAGAGACAGATTAAAAATATAGTGAAAGAACTGATTGATAAGGGCGAGGCTCATAAGCTGAGCACCGAGATCCCCATGATCATTTTAGTGATCGGAGTTAACGGAGGTGGGAAGACCACTTCCATTGCGAAAATCGCCAATCAATGCAAAAAAGAAGGAAAAACGGTACTTCTGGCAGCGGCGGACACCTTTCGTGCTGCTGCAAGCGAGCAGCTTGAAGTTTGGGGAAACCGAATTGGGGTAAATGTTATTCGTCATCAGGAAGGAGCAGACCCCTCTGCTGTCATTTTTGACGCCATTCAGTCTGCGAAAGCAAAAAAGATTGACGTGTTGATTTGTGACACGGCAGGAAGACTCCAGACGAAAAAGAATCTGATGGCGGAACTCGAAAAGATGAATAAAGTGATCGAACGAGAATACCCTGAGGCATACAGGGAAACACTTTTAGTATTGGATGCAGCAACGGGGAAAAATGCGATTTCCCAGGCTAAGGAATTCGGTGAAATCACCGACATTACCGGAATCGTACTGACAAAGCTGGACGGAACGGCCAAGGGAGGAATCGTTATCACCATATCTGACGAATTCCAGATGCCGGTCAAGTTTATCGGTGTTGGTGAAGGTATGGACGATCTGAGGGAATTTGAACCTGCCGAATTCGCTGAAGCAATTTTTGAATGAGGTTCCAGCCATTTGTTGGACCAATTAATCGATTTGAATAGGAGATATAGTAAATGTCAATGCCAATTGTAGCCGTCGTTGGAAGACCCAACGTTGGCAAATCAACATTTTTTAATAAGGTGGTAGGGAGAAGAGTCTCGATCGTTGAGGATACGCCGGGAGTAACTCGAGATAGGATTTATGCCGAGGCAGAATGGAGCGGACATCATTTCGCACTAATTGATACAGGCGGAATCGAGCCTGATACAACCGATGTCATTCTTTCACAGATGAGATTACAGGCTGAACTCGCCATGGAAATGGCTGATGTCATTTTATTTCTCGTAGATGGAAAGGATGGCCTTACTTCGTCTGACAGAGAAGTCGCTGGCATGCTGATGCGGACTGGGAAAGAAGTTATCCTGGTCGTGAACAAAGTTGATTCTGCGAGAATGCCTGCTGATTTTTATGACTTTTATGAACTGGGATTAGGTGAACCGATTCCCATCTCAGCTGTCAATATGTTTAACCTAGGTGATCTCTTGGATTTAATCGTAGAAAAATTACCTCATAACGATGAATCAGAAGAGGATGACACCACGAAGATTGCAGTGATCGGTAAGCCGAATGTGGGGAAATCCTCACTAATCAATGCGCTGCTGGGAGAAGAACGAGTCATTGTCAGTGAAATCGCCGGAACGACAAGGGATTCCATCGATACGCCCTTTACAAGAGGCGAGGATAAATATGTCCTCATTGATACGGCCGGAATCAGAAGGAAAAGCAAAGTTACAGGAGATATTGAAAAATACAGTGTGATCCGGGCGATTGCTGCCATCGAACGCTGCGATGTCTGTCTGCTGATGGTAGATGCTGTTGAAGGGGTTACAGATCAAGATAAGAAGATAGCCGGGATTGCCCATGAGGCAGGGAAGGGTATCGTTGTTGTTGTAAACAAATGGGATCTGATCGAGAAAGAAACCAACACGATGAAGGAGTATCAGAAAAATATTGCCCAGGAGCTGGTATTTATGTCCTATGCGCCATCCGTATTTATCTCAGTCTTGAAGAAGCAAAGACTGGACAATGTCATAGATATGGTTAAGTATGTGTCTGAAAAACGTAGTTTAAGGGTGCCTACCGGACAGCTCAACAGTTTGATTGCAGATGCAACTATGATGGTTTCGCCTCCTTCCGATAAGGGAAAGAGACTCAAGATCTACTATGCAACTCAGGTAGGAGTAAAGCCGCCGTTATTCTCATTTAAAATTAACAGTAGAGAATTAATGCATTTCTCCTATGCAAGATATTTAGAAAATAAGATCAGAGAGGGCTTCGGTTTTGAAGGCACATCAATAAAATTTGTGTTTAGAGAAAAAGGAGAAGAAAGTCATGAATAACATACTTCCTATCGTTGCGATTGTAATATCCTATTTTATAGGCAACATCTCGCCGGCCATTCTTATCGGCAGAGCAATGGGCATTGAAATCCGAAAGGAGGGCAGTGGAAATGCAGGAACAACCAACGTTCTGCGGGTACTCGGCAAGAAGGCGGCAGCTGCAACTTTAATCATCGATATTTTAAAAGGTGTTGCTGCTGTATTAATAGGCAAATACATAGGGGGTCAGGGTCTTGCAATGGCTTGTGGAATGGCCGCCTTTTTAGGACACATTTGGCCGATGGTATTTGGATTTCGTGGAGGAAAAGGAATTGCGACAGCCTTTGGCGTTATTGGTGCAATTGAGCCGATATTGGGTCTGATTGAAGCGGCAGTTGCTTTCACCTTTCTTATTATTTCCCGAAGAGTTTCAGTAGGATCGTTGGTAGCAGCAATTCTACTACCTTTCGCTGCGTATTACTTTGACCATGGTTATGTGCTTTGGGCATCAGCTATGGCAGCCATAGTTCTCTTCAAGCACCGAAAGAATATTAATCGCTTGATAAAAGGAGAAGAACCAAAGGTTAATTTTAAGAAACAGGAGGATAAGAAATGAATAAGAAGATTGCCGTAATCGGTGCGGGAAGCTGGGGCACTGCTCTTTCCGTCAGTCTGAGCGGCAACGGTCATACCGTAAAGATTTGGGATTTGGATAAAGTACACCTAAAAGAGCTTTTTGAAAATAGAGAAAATATCAGATACTTACCTGAAGTAAAATTTCCGGATACCTTGCAGATTTCCTACGAAGTGAGAGAAGCCATCGAGGGAGCGGACATCGTTCTGTTTTCCGTGCCGGCTCAGCATTTCAGAAGCGCTCTGGATGGAGCGATGTCATATTTGAAACCGGAAATGGTTCTGGTCAACGTTGCAAAAGGAATTGAGCAGAAAAGTCTGAAGAGGCTGTCAGAGATCGCTTACGAAAAACTGCCGAATGCAAGGTATGTTGTCCTTTCAGGTCCATCCCACGCGGAAGAGGTGGGTAGAGCAATGCCAACAACTTTGGTGGCGGCATCAGATGAAAAGGAGCTTGCTGAATATATTCAGGATGTTTTTATGACAGAATGTCTGAGAATTTATACAAATTCTGATGTGATCGGCGTTGAACTGGGCGGAGCATTAAAGAATATCATTGCACTGGGCGCCGGAATTTCTGATGGAATGGGATACGGAGACAATGCAAAGGCCGCATTGATGACGAGGGGAATTACTGAAATCGCGAGGCTCGGAGATAAGCTGGGGGCAGACCTGAGCACATTTTCCGGACTGACAGGGATTGGGGATCTGATCGTAACCTGTACCAGTATGCATAGTCGGAACCGACGCTGCGGCATCATGATCGGGGAAGGAATGAATCCATCGGAAGCGACCCAGAAGGTCGGTATGGTAGTGGAAGGAATGTACACGACAGATGCTGCCTATGAGCTGGCAAAGCAGGTTGGTGTTGAGATGCCCATAACGGAGCAGATCTACCAAGTGATCAACCAGAAAATCGATGCCAGAGAAGCAGTCAAAAGGCTGATGTCCAGACAGAAGAAGCACGAAACAGAAGAACTCTTTAAATAACTGAAAAAGTATTTCCACGAAAACCGCCGTTTTTTACAATGCTTCGCATTAAAAACGGTAATATGTTTCACGGTTTTCTTAGAAAATACTTTTCCAGCCCGATAATCAACAAAACGGACATGTTTTTCATGTCCGTTTTATTATGCAGCTACGTTTAGTAAACTCTCCTCACTTCGAAGCCGTTATCTTCAAGTTCTTCAAGGATTTGCTTGATATGAGCCTGGCCGTTGGTTTCAACTGTAACCTCCAACGCTACCGTATTGGAGTATCGGTCGAGGGCTTTAAACTGGTTGTGTACAAGCTCAATGACGTTGGCACCGAGTTCTGATAGAATTTGCGCTACCTTTACCAGCTGGCCTGGTTTGTCAGGCAGTTCAACGGAGAAGCACATGATTCTCCCGCGGCTAATCAAACCTTGATTGATAATGGAGGAAATGGTCACCACATCGATATTGCCACCGCTGATTAAACAAACGATGTTTTTCCCGGGTTTTGCCCTTTTTTTGACTCCTGCAAGCGGTACTACGCCAGCTGTTTCAGCGATCATTTTATGCTTTTCCAGAAGAAGAAGCACTGCTTCCATAATATCTTTTTCCGAAACGGTAATGATCTCATCCACGTAATCCTTTGTGATGGCAAATGACAGATCACCCGGCTGTCTGACCGCAACACCTTCCGCACTGGTTTTCACAGATGCGAGTCTTGTTACTTGTCCTTCGTCAACGGAAATCTTCATTGACATGGCGCCTGCGGGAACAACGCCAATGACCTTGACTTCTGGTTTTATAGCCTTCACTGCTAGTGCGATACCGCTGATCAATCCGCCGCCACCGATAGGCACGAGAATTTCATCTACGTGTTCAAGCTCATCCAGAATTTCCAGACCGATGGTACCTTGTCCGCAGATTACATCATAATCATCAAAAGGGTGGACGAAGTGATAACCGTATTCCTTTGCAAGTTCCAATGCTTTAGAATAGGCTTCATCGTACACATCGCCATGAATCACTACATCGGAGCCGTATTGCTTTGTCGCATCGATCTTTAAGAGTGGGGTTACATTGGGCATGACAATGGTTGACTTCACACCGCGACGCTGTGCGGAGAATGCCACACCCTGAGCATGATTGCCTGCGGACGAGCAGATTATTCCGCTTTTACATTCCTCATCACTCAGGTTCACAATTTTATTATAAGCGCCTCTTATTTTAAATGAACCAGTCGTCTGAAAATTTTCCGGCTTGAGATAGACATTACATTTGTTTTCCTTGCTGTAAAAATCGCTATAAATCAGAGGTGTTGCTTTAATAACACCTTTTAAATTTTCCTGCGCTTTTCTTATGTTTTCTTCATGGTTGAGTCCAAGATTATGCTTCACCTGTTCAGCGTTCATGAAATCCCTCCTTCGTTCGGATATTGTCATACTAATATGGTTCAGAACTTAACTGGTGTTGAGCCAGTAAATGACTAGTAACAGTTTAAAACTTTAATCGGTTTCCGTCAATCATATTGTTGATATTCTATAGCCTCATTTCAGTTTTTCATGTATAATCACATAGTAAAAGTAGAATAAAAACGAGCATAGTTAGAGAAGAAATAAAAGAGGACGCCATGGAAAAACATTCAAATATCAATAAAAGTTTTCATATCCAAACCTTTGGCTGCCAGATGAACGAACATGATTCGGAAACCTTGGCCGGGATGCTGGAGGAGATTGGATATGTTGAAAATAAGGATAAGAAAGAGGCCGGCGTAGCGATCATCAATACCTGCAGTGTACGAGAAAATGCGGACAAGCGTTTTTTCGGTATTCTGGGGCAGTTGAAAAAGGTCAAGGAAGACAGGCCGGATGTGGTTGTTGCGGTCTGCGGCTGTATGATGCAGCAGCAGCACATCATCGATACGTTGAAAGAAAAGTACCCTTGGGTGGATTTGATCTTCGGTACCCATAATATTCACGAGTTCCCCAGACTCTTAAACAATGTTCTCAATGAACGGAGCAAGGTTGTGGACATCTGGGAAAACGGCGGTGATATTATTGAGGGACTTCCGGCCAAAAGAATGTACCCGTTCAAGGCCTTTGTAAATATAATGTACGGCTGCAATAATTTCTGTACCTATTGTATCGTGCCTTTTACAAGAGGAAGAGAGAGAAGCAGACATCCGAATGAAATCGTCAATGAGGTAACCGAACTGGTCGCTTCCGGCGTGAAGGAAATCACACTCCTGGGACAGAATGTGAATTCCTACGGAAACGGCAGTGATTTTCCCGTTGATTTTGCCGACCTGATCTATCTTCTCAATGATGTGGAAGGTCTTGAGCGAATCCGATTCATGACCTCCCATCCCAAGGACCTGTCGGATAAGTTAATTCAGGCTTATCGGGACTGTGTCAAGCTGTGCAACTATATCCATTTGCCGGTACAGTCAGGAAGTTCGGAGATACTTAAGCGTATGAACCGCAAATATACGAAGGAAGACTATCTGCTTTTGATCAAAAAGCTTAAAGAAACCGTTCCCGCAATCGCAATCTCGACAGATATCATCGTTGGCTTCCCCGGTGAAACAGAAGTGGATTTTGGAGAGACGCTGGATTTAGTGAATCTGGTACAATTCGACTCGGCGTTTACCTTCCTTTATTCCATACGGAAGGGGACACCAGCGGAAAAGTATACGGAACAGGTTCCAGAGGCTGTGAAACATGAGAGATTCAATCGACTCGTGGATCTGCTCAACGAGATTTCCGCAAAGAAGAATAAGGCCTGTGAAGGGCTGGTTCTTCCGGTATTGGTGGAGGGATCAAGCAAGACCAATGCGAAGACCTTAACAGGACGGACAGAATCTGGAAAAGTTACTAATTTTAAAGGGACCCCGGATTTGGTTGGACAGATTGTTCCTGTGAAAATCACTGAGGGGAAGACCTTCAACCTTTTTGGAGAGGTATTGCCTTAATCTATCGAGAAAAAATTAGCATATAATTCGACTTTTTGTTGAGTTATCTTGAAAAACATCGCAAATAATGGTAATATGGAAACGATACTTTAATTGGAATTTGTACCTCTGGCAGTTTTATTCCTGTTTCTACTAAACAATACATTGTAGGTTGCAACTTTTCGACTAAGTATTACACTTAAAAAGTCTAAATTTATATAATTTTATTATGTAAGGGGGAGCCAATGTCGAAGCAATTGAGTGGTAGCCGTATGCTAGCTGAGGAAAACGAGATTCTTTCTGAAAAAAGCACTGAATCCACTGGTCAACGGTATCCGCTGACCCAGCAACAAAAGGGCATATGGTATATGGAGAAGCTGTTCCCGGATACCAGCATCGGAGTGATTGCTGCAACCCTGCGGGTACAGGGAGCGATTAATATTGATCAGATTGAATCAGCGATGAACTCCTTTGTCGAGAAAAACGAAGCAATCCGCTTTCGAATAACAGAGGAAAACGGTAAACCTGTCCAGTATATCGCACCCTATGAGCCGATGCGTTTTGACCGATATGAATTTTCTTCCAACGAGGAACTTTATAAATGGGACGAGACTCAGTCCGCTCTACCATTTCAGATAATAGATGCTCCACTTTTCTCGTTTGCTTTAATCCGCATCGGTGAAAACGACGGCGGTTTTTATATGCGTTTTCACCATCTGATCTCTGACGCATGGACGATGAGTTTGCTTGTGAATCAGTTCTTTGAATACTATGCTACATTACAGGCAGGTCGCTCTGTTGACCCATCTCTTCTGCCATCCTATACCACTTACATAGATAGTCAGAATAAATATCTGGCCTCCAAACGATTTGAAATCGACAAATGTTATTGGGAAGAAAAGTTTAAAGACAAGCAGGAGATCTGCACGCTTAAAAATCGGAAAAAGAGTGGGATTTCATCGCTGGCCCGACGCAGAACACTGGTTTTGCCCCAGAAGCTTTCCACCAAAATTCACGAATACTGCCAGGGAAAAAAAGTGTCAGAGTTCAGCCTTTTCATTGCTGCCGTATCAATGTATCTGAACAGAGTGGCAGGCAAGGAAAATGTAATTCTTGGCACCACGCTTCTGAACCGTACCAATGTGGCTGAAAAAAACACTGCAGGCATGTTCGCCAGTCTCGGGGTTCCACTTTGCATCCCGATTCGGTACGATATGAATTTTGACAACTTCGTGGAGCTCGTCTCAAAAGAGGTTGTCTCAGTCCTCCGCCATCAGAAATACCCTTACGATATGCTGTTGCGCTACGTAAGAGAAAAGCATAAGACTTCAGATAACCTGTTTGACATTGTCGTGACCTATCAAAATTCCAAATTTGAAAATGAGCTGTTCGCGGATAACTACATCTCGCGATGGCATTTTAACGGCCATCAGGTTGAATCCCTCATCATCAATTTGAACGACAGGGAACATGACGGAAAGCTTATTGTAGACTACGATTATCTAACGGATCTTTTCTGCGCTACTGAGATCGATTTCATCCACCAGCACGTTATAAACCTGCTCTGGCATGCGCTGGACAATCCCCTGAAAGAAATCGAGTATCTTAATATGCTCTCAGAGCAGGAACGTAAGAAAATCCTCTACCGTTTTAACGAAACACAGGCCGAGTATCCCTCGGATAAAACAATGCCTCAGTTGCTGGACGAGCAAGCTGAAAAAACACCGGATAGCATCGCAGTATCCTCCAGTATAGGGTCCATCACCTATCGGGAACTTTCTGACCGGTCCGACCGGCTTGCTGTTCGGCTAAAAGAGCTTGGCGTTGGCAGGGACAGTATTGTTGGCCTAGTATTCTACCGCTGCATAGAGATGGTTGTGGCTGTCTGGGGTGTGATGAAGGCCGGCGGGGCCTATCTTCCCATCGACCCTGACAATCCGCCCGAGCGGACGGAACATATGCTGACCGAGTGCGGAACAAATATCGTTTTGACCCATCATGCAGCCCATTTTACTTCGATTCATCCCTGTAAAGTGCTAAACCTTGATGAACGGTCGAGTTACGCCGAAAAAGGTGATCGTCAGAAGAATTATCCAAATCCCAGCGATTTGGCTTACGTTATCTACACATCCGGCTCTACAGGAATGCCAAAAGGTGCTATGCTTGAACATAGGGGACTGGTCAATCGGCTTTGGTGGATGCAGCGGCGCTATCCGATGAAACAGGAGAGCGTGATTCTCCAGAAAACGCCTTACACCTTCGACGTCTCCGTTTGGGAGCTGATGTGGTGGGCATTAACCGGGGCACGGGTTTACATGTTAACGCCCGGTGCCGAGAAGGATCCCGCTGCAATCATTGATGCAATCAGAGACCAGCGGATTACGACCATGCATTTTGTCCCGTCCATGCTGAACGCTTTTTTACAGTACCTAGAGAGCAGCGGCCGCGCAGAGGAGCTGGCCGGTCTCCGGCAGGTCTTTGCCAGTGGTGAAGCCCTTGGGCTGGAACAGGTCCGTCGTTTCAATCAACTGCTTAACCGTCCTTACGGCACGGAATTATATAACCTATACGGACCAACTGAAGCCACAGTGGATGTCTCTTATTTTGATTGCTCTCCGGAGATCACGCTCAGCTGCGTTCCCATTGGGCGGCCTATCGACAATACACGGCTTTATATCTTGGACCCTCACCTGAATCTTTTGCCCATCGGGGTTCCCGGCGAGCTATACATCGGCGGGGTGGGACTTGCCAGAGGATACATCGGTCAGCCTGAGCTGACGAATGAACGATTTTTATCAGACCCGTATCTGCCAGGAGAACGCATCTACAAAACCGGAGATCTTACCCGATGGTTTGCGCATGGTGACATTGAATATCTAGGAAGACTGGATCATCAGCTTAAAATCCGTGGCTACCGCGTAGAACTGGGTGAGATCGAAAACCGGTTGATACAGCACAAAGCAGTTCGTGAAGCTGTGGTGACCGGAATCGAATATGCAGGGCAAAAGCATCTGTGTGCATATTATGTAGCGGACCGTGAAGTCTCAACTCGTGATTTGCGTGCGCATATTCAAAGGAAACTGCCGGAATATATGGTTCCTTCATTTTTTCTTCGGATGCAGGCGCTTCCAATCTCTGCAAACGGGAAAATCGATCGGAAAGCGTTGCCTCAGCCTTTGATTACCGATGAAAAGCGCAGTTACATTCCGCCAAGCAATCAAATCGAGTCTAGGCTCTGTCAGGTGGCTGAGGATGTTCTGAAGCTAGAGCGGATTGGGATAGAAGACAATTTGTTCGAGCTGGGTGCCGACTCCCTCTCGATTATTGCGATTCTTTCACAAATATATAATGATGGCTGGGGTCTTACAGCTGCAGATTTCTATGGCTGTGCCAATATACGCGAGCTGGCTACAGTCGCCTCCGGATTGAGAAGTTCCGATGAAGACCTTATTCAAATCGAAATGCCGGTTATCCCTTTCGAAGATGACGAAACCGATATAACCTCTGGCTCCTTGATAGAAGCTGTGTCTAAATCCTTAGGGGATGTATTGCTGACCGGTTCCACAGGTTTTCTTGGGGCGCATTTGCTCCATGAGCTTCTGACCCAAACAGATTCGACCGTTCATTGTCTGGTGCGGGCCAAGGATGATCAGGAGGCTGCCGCTCGTCTTGAAGAGACGATGAGATTCTACTTTAATGAAGATGTAAAGCTGCTTGACCGTCGTGTTAGCGCGCTCAGCGGGGATGTTTCCCTTCCGGAATTTGGTCTGACCAAGGAGAACTATGAGCTTCTGGGCAAGACTGTAGACACCGTGATTCACAGCGCTGCCCTAGTAAAATATTTCGGACATTATGATCAGATCCGTCAGGTCAATGTGGAGGGGACTCAGGAAGTCATTAACTTTTGTAAACGCTTCAATTGTTTCCTCGGGCATGTGTCTACCGTTTCCATCACCGGTAATTATCTGGTGGAGCAGGATACGACCGGTCATTTTACTGAGCGTGATTTTTATATCGGTCAGAACTATAAAGGAAATATCTATGTAAGAAGCAAATTTGAAGGTGAAAACCGAGTGCTGAGGTCGATCCGAGAAGACAAGCTCAGAGCTATGATTTTCCGCATGGGTAATCTAACTGGACGGCATTTAGACGGTAAGTTCCAGCCAAATATGGCTGAAAATGCATTTTACTCTGCGTTGAAGGCAATTGTGACCTCAGGGATGGTATCCGACAAAATTCTGTCAGAAGAGCTGGAATTTACCCCCGTGGACAGTGCAGCTCGGGCAATTTCACTGCTCATGTGCAATTCGAGAAGTGAAGGTCGAATCTATCATCTGATGAATCCCAAAACCCTACCAGTGATGAAACTGATAGCTGAGTTCAATACTCTTGGCATTGCCATCCGTTCTCAGACTTCCAGAAGAACAGGAAAGGATGACGCACCGCTTATGGGAGCTTCTGTTTATCTGAAGCCGGAGGGTGAACTAGCCTATGGCGCTCCCATCGTAATCACAGCTGATTATACCGTTGGAGCGCTGGAAAAGCTTGGATTTTTCTGGCCTGATATTGATCATAGCTATTTTGAGCGGATGCTTGAGTATATGCGGAAAAACCAATTTTTGTAATATCGTATTTGTATTTCTATCATAATATGGACCAAGAGGAGACCGTATCGTGCTGATTAATCAAAATGGATTTTTGTATAGCATGCTGATAATCTCATTGCTAATGTTGCTGTTCATTACGAGTATCGTTGCACGAATAAAGCGAAAACAGCAAATTCATTATGCATTTCTTTTGACAAACGCCTGCTTGCTGTTATGGTCAACCATCCGGCTGATTCAGAAGATTCTGTATGATATGCGAGGCGTTTTTTACCCGACGCTGGAACACTTAATGTACATTGGAATCTGTCTGCTTCCGGTGTTTTTGATGATGTTTGGGGTTGTTTTTGCGAAAACCCGTATCCAATGGAACTGGAAATACCTTCTTGTATTGGTAATCCCCTTAATTTCGATTATTGTAGCACTAACAGATACTGCAAACCAGATGTTTATTGTCAAGTTCGCTTTTGTCAGCACAGAGTTTGTTTACGGACCTTATTATCCAATTCACGAATTCTATTCCTATGGCTGCATTCTGGTGGGACTTTGGTTTTTACTTTCATTTTCCATAAAGAATTCCGGGTTTTTCTCAAAGCAATCGCTGTTGATCTTAGTTGGCTTTGCGGTACCTCTGTTGGTTGTAATCCTTAGCACCCAAAAGATCGTGGCTATGCAAGTATTCTATGAGAACATCTCGTTTTCTGTGACGATGCTGTGTTTTGCAATCGCTATTTTTAAATTTAAGCTGATGAATGTGATCCCGATTGCACTGCAAAAGATTGTAGACCTCATCTCTGACAGTTACATTGTAGTCAATGAAGAACTAGAGATCATCGACTACAATCGCACGTTCTTTGAAACCTTTGGAGACCTGGTAGCCATAAGAAGAAAGGAAACATTACTTCACGTGCTAACCTCTGCTTCTATCTCCTTAAATCAGGAGAAAATCATGGAGGGACTCGAGCTTGCAAAGACACAACGAAGTCATATTCCTTTTGAGGAACACATTTGCGGTCCAAATTTTGATAAGCACTTTGAAATTGAAATTATCCCCATATACTCCGATAAAAAACATCTGGGATACATCCTTCTCTTCAAGGATGTAACCGAATATAAACGACATATTGAGATCATCAAGCGCAATCAGGAGATACTTATGGAGCAGGAACGCATGGCCTCCCTGGGACATATGATCGGCGGGATTGCGCATAACCTGAAAACCCCCATCATGTCCTTATCCGGCGGAATTGAAGCCCTGCATGATCTGGTAACAGAATATCGAGAATCCGTTTCCGATCCTCAGGTTACTCTGCAGGACCACATGGAAATCGCCAAGGAGATGGAAGAATGGCTGGACAAGATGAAGCCCTACTGCAGATACATGTCCGATGTCATCAGCGCAGTCAAGGGACAGGCAATCCAAATGAACGACTCGAGCACAGACAAATTTACCGTAGATGAGCTATTAAAGCGCATTGAGGTTCTAATGAATCATGAGCTTAAAATATCACATTGCAATCTAAACATTCAATCCACCATCGACAACAATACAGAGATTAAAGGAGAGCTGAACAATCTGGTGCAGATTTTTGACAACATCATCAGCAACTCTATTCAGTCCTATGAAGGGCGGCCTGGCAAGATTGACCTACTTGTCAGCAAAGATGACGAGGAAATCAATTTTATATTTCAAGATTTCGGCAAGGGGATTCCCGACGACATCCAGCCGCGGCTTTTCAAAGAGATGGTAACCACGAAAGGTAAGGATGGGACAGGTCTTGGACTGTACATGTCCTCTTCCACTATCAAAGGCAGATTCAGCGGCAATATGTGGTTTACATCCAAGGAGGGGGAAGGGACAAAATTTTATATTACAATTCCAAGTCTTAAGAGTCAAATCGCACAAGGAGGGTATTCTTGAAGTACGAATTACTTATACGAGAGAAATTATTGCTAGAAACGGGTGCACTGGCTAGTCGATCGCGCAGTTCCTTCGTTCTGAAAGGATGGTTATGATATGAGACGAGAGAAGTTTCAGGTATCCACAAATTATAAAATTCTCCTGGTGGATGATGAACCGGGCATTGTAGACTCCCTGTCAGTGGTACTGAAAAGAAGCGGGTATCATTATACCGGTCTGACCAATCCTTTAGAGGCGATTGAACGCGTTCGAAATGAACACTTCGACTTGCTGATTCTCGATTACCTAATGAGCCCCATTCATGGAGACGAAGTGGTACGTCAAATCAGGGAATTTAACAGAGAGATTTATATCCTTCTGCTGACCGGGCACAAGGATCTGGCTCCGCCCTTGGAAACCATCAAAGCACTGGACATCCAGGGGTACTGTGAGAAGAGCGACCGATTCGACCAGCTTTTGCTGCTGGTAGAATCGGGAATAAAATCCATTACTCAGATGCGGCTGATCAAGAAATTTCAGGAAGGGCTTAACAGGATACTGCAAGCTGTCCCGAAAATCTATCAGCTTCAGCCAATTGGCAGCATACTAGAGGAAATATTGGTAGAGATACTGCCCCTTGTGAACAGCGAGAATGCTTTTATTCTGGTGGACGACAACATTACCCAGTTCAATTCAAGGAATAACAGCATATTTAAAGGCATTGGATCTTATCACGCTGACATCCATGACTTTATGGAAATGCTGAATCCTTCGCTGATGGAACATATCGGCCATGCCCGGCTTAATAAAAGTGCCGTAAAGCTGGATGGCGGAGTGGTTATTCCGCTGATTAACGAATATCATCAAGATATCGGCATCATTTATGTGGAGAGCGACGATCTTGAGGATGGGTTGAAGCTCCTTGAAATCTATTCAAGCCAGGCAGCTTCCTCCATCAACAATGCCTTTCTTCACTCCCTTGTTAATATAAAGAACGACGAGCTGAATAAAACCTATGATCAACTTCGAGAGAGATATATGGATACCATTGAGGCACTCAGAATGGTAGTGGATGCGAAGGATACCTATACCCGGGGGCACTCAGACCGGGTGGCATATTACACAGTTAAGATCGGTGAGTCCTTTGGCATGAGCAAGGAGGAATTGGATCTGCTCCGTGTCAGTGGACTCTTTCATGATGTTGGAAAAATTGGAACATCAGACGATATCCTTTCCAAAAGCGAAAAGCTTACCGAATGGGAGTTAATCGAAATAAGGAAGCATCCGCTCAAGGGCGCACATATCCTTTCCGCAATCTCTATGTTCAAGGAAGTAGCTCCCATCGTGAAATGCCACCATGAGAGGATGGATGGAAGCGGATATCCAGAAGGTCTGACGGGAGAATCAATTCCTTTCATGTCTCGGATTATCGCAGTAGCTGATGCCTTCGATGCCATGATGTCTGATCGGCGTTATCGTTCCAAGCTTCCATTTGAGGAAGCGCGAAATCAGCTGATTAACGGTGCCGGTTCCCAGTTTGACCAAGTGGTGGTTGATCATTTTAATCGTGTGCTTGGGAATTTTCCGGATATGATCAGAGAGATTGCAGAGACTTACCCTTGCTCTTCTGCAGATCTACTACTCTATGAATAGTTTGACAAAGATGAAGCTTAGAAATAAGCTTCATTTTATTTTCTCTGTAGGCTAGTATGAAAAAATATGAATAAAGAAAAGCTTCTTCTAATATATTGTACAAATAATAGCCCGCCCAATCTGCGAAGCAGATTGATGGCGGACTCATGCAAGGAAATCACAAATCAACGATTTGTAGAATTCGACTGCCAATGAGTGGAACAAAAATTGGAGGAGGTTAAAGAATTGGAAAACCTAAATATATATGAAAGCATAGCTGAGAGAACTCAGGGTGACATTTATGTAGGGGTCGTAGGACCGGTAAGGACCGGAAAATCAACCTTCATTAAGCGGTTTATGGATCTGCTCGTTATTCCAAATGTCACAAATACATATGTAAAGGAAAGAGTCATAGATGAGCTTCCGCAAAGCGGGGCCGGCAGAACCATAACGACGACTGAGCCAAAATTTGTGCCGGCGGAAGCAGTATCACTTGAACTTCCGGGTAACATCAATTTCAAAGTACGAATGGTGGATTGCGTAGGGTATATGGTAAAAAGCGCGCTTGGCCATCAGGAAGATGGAAAAGCAAGAATGGTAAATACGCCCTGGCAGGAACATAGAATACCTTTTGAAGAGGCAGCCGAAATCGGAACAAGAAAAGTGATCGCAGACCATTCCACGATAGGAATCGTCGTTACAACAGATGGATCGATTGGAGAGATCGACAGGGAAAGCTTTCTACCCGCCGAGGAAAGAGTCGTCGAGGAATTAAGGGAACTGAATAAACCCTTTGTTGTTGTTCTAAACTCCATGACCCCAGAAGGAGAAGAAGCGCAAGAAATAAGAAGTCTGATGGAAGAAAAATATAGAGTTCCGGTGATTGCAGCGAATTGTGCAAGGATGAACTATCAGGTTCTCACCCATATCCTTAGTGAAACGCTGTATGAGTTCCCTGCAGCACAGATTAAATTTAATCTTCCCGGCTTTATTGAAGGTCTGCCCAACGATCACTGGATCAAGGCCACGATCATCGACAATATTAAGGAATGGAGCAAGACCTTTGAGAATGTCAGAGATATCAGAAATACCATAAACTCGCTGGAGGATGGAAACGTAGTGCAGGCTATCGAAGTCAGCAATATGGATTTGGGCACCGGTGATATCGAGGTAATCGTTACACCTGTAGCCGGATTGTTCTACAAGGTGATAGAGGAAATTATGGGAAGGGAAGTTAACAATGATTATCAGTTCTTTAACTTAATCAAGGAATTTTCCCAAGATAAAAGGTCATATGATAAGATCAAGAGCGCTATGGCGCAGGTTGAGGAAACCGGATATGGCATTGTGCAGCCGAAGCTCTCGGAAATGGTTCTCGAGGAGCCGGAGATCTTCAAGC
The DNA here is from genome assembly GCA_927441425.1 of uncultured Bacillota bacterium. Classification (GTDB taxonomy): domain Bacteria; phylum Bacillota; class Clostridia; order Peptostreptococcales; family Anaerovoracaceae; genus Anoxybacterium. Next base: position 44,444 of record CAKMKG010000016.1, read on the forward strand.
AGGGAAACAAATTCGGTGTCAGGCTGAAGGCCAAAGCACCATCCCTCCATCTGATTCAAACAAACATCACAACGGAAGTCTCTCCTGTTGTCGGCAGCGAAAAGCAAAGTGAAGATCTCATCCGATATCTTCTGACGGAATTTGAAAACAATCCTTCGAAGATTTGGGAAACAAACCTCTTCGGAAAGTCGCTCTATGAGATGGTAACTGAGCAAATGGAAAATAAATTAACAAATGTTCCGGATCATGCACGATTTAAAATACAGCGGGCGCTACAGAAAATTTCTGACGAAGGCAAAGAGTATTTGATCTGTATTGTGCTGTAAGAGGAGCATAGGAATAAATAAAGTGTAAAGGATTGCTATTGTTATCATAGCTGTCATTTACACTTTTTTCTGATTGCATTCAACAGAATGGTAGTATGTATGAAACCTCCTATTGATAGCGTCTTATAGGAGGTTACCCTTTCATAGAAATTGAACCTTATCTCCAATGCTTTGTATGATGTACCAAGTCAATCGCTCCAAGCACGATATGAGCGGCACCAAAGCCAACTACACCTGCTGCCACCATCGGTGCTACACGCTTTGCTACCAAGGTTGCACCAACACCAGTCACCACTGTACCTAATGCAGTAGGGATTGTGCCTTCACGAACGTTCATAATAGCCCTCCATTCTAAACTTATTTCATATTACACTTTGAATTTCTTTATTATTTTCTCCATGTCAATATCTTTTATACTGCTACATTTATACAGTGTAGTATCAAGCATTCTTCCAATATAAAAGATAATCAATCATGTAATGACAAAAAACATGATTTTTTATTCATGCTAAAAACAAATTTCGACAAATTTCGTCTTGTGATATCTTGAATTACAGTGTATATTCGAGTAAGGTAATAAAAAATGCTTATTGCAGTGAGCCTTACCGGCGACACAAGACTCAGGTTGGGTTAGAGCCTGAAAGTTGGTAGGGGTTACGATAGGGTTTTCTTTAGATTACGGTTAGATGAGAGGAGTGATTGCATGTTTAGAATTGCGATATGTGATGATGAACAAGTGATCTGTTCGCAGATTGAAAACATAATTACAAATTATGCGGCGGAGAACAACGAAAAAATTGATACCCAGGTGTTTTATACAGGGGAAGAGCTGAACAGGTTTCTAGAGTCGGGTCAGAACTTCGATTTGATTTTTCTGGACATTGAACTGAAATTAATCAATGGCATCGAAGTTGGAAAGAAAATTCGTGAGGAGCTGGACAACCAGATTCTGCAGATCGTTTATATCTCGGGGAAAGATAATTATTTGAGAGATATGTTCGAAGTGAGGCCAATGCATTTCCTGCAGAAGCCCATTGATGATGAGGATATTATCAAGGATGTGCGGCTTGCCATCAAGCTAATGGAAAAGATCGGAGGCGTCTTTATCTATAAAAAGGGCCACGAAATCTATCGGAAGCCGATCAAGAATATCCTATACTTTGAAAGCAGCAACAGAGAAGTTAAAATGGTAACCAATGATGGAGAAGAGGTTTTTTACGGAAAGCTTGATGATGTGTACGACCAGGTTGGGAAGCATCATTTTATGTACATCCATAAGTCTTATATCGTGAACTATTTTTACGTCACGAAGTTCAGGTATGAAGAGGTTACCATGTCAAATGATGAGATCCTGCCGATCAGTCAGGCCAGAAGAAAGGCAACAAGGGAATTGCAGGTCAAATATGAGAAGGAAGGTTTTAAATAATGCAGTTTGGAATGTATGAATGGGTTTATATCATTACTGGTATCTTGGGGGCCTATACAGTTTATTTGTTTCTGGAAGTATTTTTTGATGTAAAAAAGACCAAAAGGCTGGTAGAAATATTGTCGTATACGTCATACTATTTATTTATAACGATAACCTATCTATTCGTCAATATACCAATCGTACTTTTACTCACTAACCTTGCGGCATTTTTTGTACTGACTTATAATTATGAATCAACTTTAAAAAAACGAATCCTATCTACCGTATTTACATATTTAATTTTAATGATGATAGAATTAATTGCAGGTCTTCTTACCGGTTATTTAAATTTCTATCTTTTCATAGAGAATAGTTTCTCGTCTGTGTATGGCCTGATTGTATGCCGAATCCTCTCCTATTTAGCGGTACTTATTCTATGCAACTTTAAAAACATTAGAAAAGGTGAATCCGTACCCAATTCATATTGGTTATGTATTGTACTAATTCCAGTAACATCGCTATATCTTATTTTACTGCTTTTTCAAGCGGGAGGGCTAATAATCGGACAGGTTTTTGCAGGTATCGTTTTACTGTTTCTTATTAATTTTGCGACATTCTATCTATACGATACTATTACAGCTGCCCTGTCGGAAAAGATGAAAAGCCTTTTAGTTTTAGAACAGAACAAATATTATGAAAAACAATTTGAACTGATTAAAACTTCTTTGCTGACAACTAAAGCAATAAAACATGATTTAAAAAATCATATGTTCTCTATACGGACTTTAGTTGAAAAAGGATTAAATAAAGAATCGCTGGATTATATTTCTAATATTATGGAGAACATTGGTGCTCAGAGTGATTGTTCGACCTCAGGAAATACCGTCATTGACAGTATCATCAATTTTAAATTTCAGGAAGCGGAACAAAGGGGGATCAAGACCAATTTGGACCTGAAGATTCCTGAGAGGCTTGATATTCCTTCTTTTGACATAACGATTATACTGGGCAATTTGCTGGACAATGCTATTAAGGCGGCATATAAAGTGAAAGAAAACCGATATATCGGCTTTAAAATGAAATATGACAAAGGTCGATTGGTGATTCAAACCGATAATCCTTACGTAGATGTAATTAATGAAGAAAACGGGAAAATACTCACAACGAATAAAGATAAGGAAAATCACGGGATAGGTTTGGAAACGATTAGAAAAGTAATACAAAAGTATAATGGAACAATGATGATTGATCACAGCGATAATATCTTTTCGGTTACTTTGCTGATGTATGTGGATTGATGAAATCATAGATCATTTGAAATGAATGAGACTTAGTAGATAGCAGATATTTCGGTATCTGCTTTTGTTACCTTCTGCTTTAGTTGTTTTGTTCCTTAATTGTAAAATGAAAATCTATAGCCGACAAATCATTCTACACTAAAACATACAATAACGGATATACATGAGAGTATGGAACCCCATGTTACAAACAGAAGACTAACAAAAGAAAATGGTTGGTCTTTTTGTTTGACTGAAGCATCTCGCAGTTGATATTATCCTTATCCTGCCGCAGGGGTGGATTTTCCGATTACTAAAGAATCGAGCGAAAACTGACCTCTGGTTTTTGTACGCTTCTTTTCGTATCCGTAACGCCATTATATCAAAAATTCTCCAGGAAACAATAGTTTAGTGGGACTTTTGATTACAAATCGGGATTGATATTTTCAAAAGGGGATTTCTGTTTACAAGATTACATTTGTTAATTTCAAAATGAGACTTTTGATTTACAAATGGGGATCTTGAGTTTCAATTCACCTAGTTGCTTTATTTAAATTAAAAATAACTTTAGTTTACTACAGGAAACCATATTATTTTCGACAGAATCTGGCACAACATGATTTTCATGTTACACTGATAATACAAATAATTAATTTTGAAAAATAGGAAAGGAGAAAATTATTATGAAGAATTTGATCGCAAAGTACGGAGGAGTTATTGCCGCATTAGCTTTGATGATTACCGCAGCAAACGTAAACAGGGTATGCATGATCATAATGCATCAGCCTGAACTTCCTGAAGGAGCAGAAAAACTAAGAAAACTGTAATGATAAGCAATATTTCAGAAAGAATTATTGGCTCGCTTGTTGATGCGGGCACCGTACCATCAGAAGAAAAGTCCTTATATGAGTATGGGATTAGAATGGGGATATTGGTGGTTATAAACGTTGCGACAACAGTGCTGATTGGATTTGTTTTAGGGATGGTTTGGCAAAGTATCATTTTCTTGCTTGCTTATAATCCGATCAGGTCTTATGCAGGGGGATACCACTCACGTACACAATTAACTTGTTATTTAATGTCAATTCCAATAATCGTAGCAGCGCTTCTGGGTATTAAATTGATACCTTGGAATGGTTATGTATGTATGACGGCCTTAATTTCTGTAGCCACTATCATAGCAATTCTTGCACCGGTGGAGGACTCAAACAAACCTTTAAATGAACGGGAGAAGGCAGTCTATAAAGGGAGAGCCCGCGCATATTCAGCCGTTTTCTTCGGTGCAGCAATGATGTTATGGTTTGCAGGGTTTGAACAGATTTCACTTAGTATCATCATGGCACTCTTAGTAGCTGCGGTTATGCTTGTGATTGGGGCTATTAAGAATCGGAATCTTATAAAAGAAAAGGCGTAACAGATATGTATGAACATAAGGCTATTGAAAGACATAGCATGCTGGCTAATATAATTGAAACAACGTTATACAAACATGTTGAAAAGAATGCAAAAGCGGGGACTCACTCCAATAGGGTCAGCCGGCTATGTAGATATTTGGGAATTGCAATGGAATTGCCTGAAATCGAAATTTACAAGCTGGAGATCAGCGGATTGTTCCATGATATCGGAAAGATCGCGATTCAGGACTATATCCTGAACAAACCAGGACAACTCACGGAGCAGGAATGGAAAGAGGTCATGACACACCCGGAAATTGGGTACCGGATATTAAGAACTTCTCTGGAGATGTCGGATATCGCAAACTATGTCTTGTACCATCATGAGAGGTATGACGGCTCCGGCTACCCGGAAGGGTTGAAGGGAGAAGAAATTCCGCTTTTGTCAAGAATCATTTCGATAGTCGATTCTTATGACGCGATGACCAATCACAGATCTTACAAAGAAACCTTAAATCAGGATAGGGCAATAAACGAGTTGATCAACAATAAAGGAAAGCAATTTGATCCCGATATTGTAGAAATCTTTATTGAAAAGGTCCTGAAATCTAATAGTAATTAAACGAGATAGTCGATGCATAATAGCAAATTTGGGATTTGATTATTTTCGAAGATCTATTTTTTAGTCAACAGGGCGATACTTGAAGAAGTATTGCCTTTTTTCATCTACTGATATGATTCGATATTTTTCTTGGAGGGATTGGTTCGATGGGAAACAATTTTGAGCCTGCTGAATTAGATTACGTTACTTATTTAATGGTGACCAACGGATTGGTCGAAGATATTGGAAGGGCTTTTACTTCGTTGACTGGATATACAAAAGCTGATTTTTGCAGTAAACGAATATCGGAAGTGATGCATCAATTATTTGGGATTTATTTTGATCTGGAAAATTGTGAAGCATCTCCGAAATTTTTATTTAAAAAATCATACGAAGTAATCGAGGTTCAAATTACCGTATGTCAAATGGAAAGAGACGACTGTAAGCTTTATCTCTTTCAGAAGCTTCACAATTTTATTCTGGACTCCGAATTATCACTAGTGAATACCCTGGTGAAAGACAACGATAAGGGAGTTGGCCTATACAACTGCTCTGGTTTTCAGTTGCTGAAAGCGAATCAAAAATATTTAGAATATATGCAGGAAGTCTTTCACTCGAAGGGAAACATGATAAGCCTTTGCTTGGATGCAATGGTTCCCGATTATTACGGTAGCAAAACGGAATGCCTATGGCTGAATAGCTCCGTAACCGGCGATGCGTTCTGTGTAAAAGAACAGCGAGCTGCAACCGAAAATGGGGAGGCCAGATACTGGAATGAAAGCATTATTCCCATCTCTGAAAACGGCAAGGTAAAATATATGATCGCGATTCAGGAGGATGTAACGGAGATTACAAGGAAAAGAATGAACTTGGAAGAGAAAAACGCAGAATTAAAAAAGTCGATAGAAATGAAGGACGAAATGCTGATGTTAGTTTCCCATGAATTGAAAACACCGCTGTCCATAATCACTTCTTCTATTCAGACTGTTGAGCTTACTTGTAAAAATGAGTTGACTGACAAGGTTCGGAAATATCTCAATAAAATTAAACAAAACGCCTACCGCCAATTAAAGCTGGTCAATAATATTTTGGATAACACACGTGTAAATGCGGGACTTTTTAAGATGAATCGGACCAGTGTAGATATTGTTCCCCTGACAAAGACTATCATTGAATCGATCTCAGTTTTTGCCGAACGAAAGAATATTAAAATATCATTTTCATCCATGATGCCTAAGGCAATCATACAGGCGGATGTGGATATTTATGAGAGAATCCTACTCAATCTTCTTTCCAATGCCGTGAAGTTCACACCGGAAGGAAAATCGGTTGAGGTCAATATATATCGAATGGTTTTAAAAGGAAATCCCCAAATATGCATTCAGGTAAAGGATTACGGGATTGGCATACCCAATGACCAGAAAGAATTCATTTTCGAGAGATTCGGACGCGCTGATCAGCTTGTTGCTAGACATTCGGAAGGAACAGGAATTGGATTATATCTTGTCAAGATGCTCGTTTCTCTTTTAGAGGGTGAAATTCAAGTTGAAAGCAAAGAAGGAATTGGCAGCACCTTTACTTTGATCTTCCCGTTCGTCAAGACGAACTCTGTGGAATCGACCAGAATCGAGCAGCCAAATGAACATCTGATCACTGCATCTGCCATTGAATTCTCAGATATCTATTACGGTACATAAAAAACATTTTCGTCATTCTAATCTATCGTTCGAGAATTACCGAATTGATGAAACAATTGCCTCGTGCTTTACGTTGATGCGAATATTCGCTCAAACAAAAACAGGAGGCTTTTTGTATGTACAAATTTAGAGTGATGGAATACTTCATCAAAATTTCAGAAAAACTACAGATTTCTATGATACGATGATGAACAGAGGTGATTGAATGGATATTCAAATTTTAGTGGTTGAAGATGATGAACATATTTGCAATACAGTGAGAACTTTTCTCCAGCATGAAGGTTATCACGTAGATATATCCTATCATGGGGATAAGGCTTTGGAGATGTTTTATGATAAAGCTTATCATCTTGTTATTTTAGATATTTTACTCCCGGGTCTCAGCGGACAGGAGCTATTAAAGGAATTTCGAAAAATCAGCAATGCTCCGGTTCTGATGATGACCGCCTTGACCGATGATGCAAGCCAGCTTACTGCCTTCCAGTATGAGGCGGATGATTACGTGATCAAGCCTTTTTCAATGAAGATACTCATTAAGAGGGTAGAAGCCTTGCTGAGACGGAGCGGTGTACTCCAGAAAGTAGTCTATGTAGGGAAATTGTCGCTCAATATGGAGGCTTATAAAGCGGTTTACGATACCCAGGAAATATCCCTGACCCTGCGGGAGTTTGAGATACTGCTGCTCCTGGCACAAAACAAAGGCCGAGTGATTTCCCATGAAACGTTGCTGACAAAGATATGGGGATATGATTTTAACGGAGATGAAGGCACCGTGCATACCCATATCAAAAATCTAAGAAGTAAGCTGCCGGTCAATTTGATAAAAACTGTCAGAGGAATCGGATACAGCCTGGAGGTGGAAATATGATCAATCAAAGATTCGGGATATTCGGCAAGGTTTTTCTTTATACATTGTTATTTTTGCTGCTGTCGATCTGTGCCACAGTCGCTGTATTTGCGCAGCAATTCAAAGACTTTTATGATTACCTCCAGCTGCAGCAATATGCAACTTTGTTTGAACCGTTAAAATTGAAAATGGTGGGAGATGGAGACCTCGAAGAAGTTATAGAGATAGCGGAGGAATTCCACAATAAAAATCAATCCTTTGCATTCAATCTTGAAACAAAGGAAGGAAACATTGTTTATAAAACGGTTGGGGCATCTGCATATAAAATCGGAACAACCAGACCGGCGGAACGGATAGAGCCCGATTCAGCCATAGGTTCAAGAATAGATATTGTGAGACGGAGCACCGAGCTAACGAAAGAAGGAATATTAGTATCTATGAACAACGGTTTCGTAGTTCGTGCAGTATCAGCAAGCGACAGTACGGATCTTTTCAAGGAATTTTCAAATAAAGCGTTCTTTTTCGCTTTTCTATTGCTGTGCGCCAGCATAGGAGGTGCGTTGCTATTTGCCAGAGGAATCACAAAACCAATTAAAAAACTGGCCGATGATACCAGAAAAATGGCCAGCCTTGAACCAATATCCATACCAACAGTCAGAAAGGATGAGGTTGGTCAATTGGCGGCAGATGTTCATCATATGTACGAAAAGCTGAAACAGACAATTTCGAAACTGGAGGTTGAGATTACGAGGGGAAAAGAGATGGAAGAAAACCAGAGATATTTCTTTTCAGCCGCGTCCCATGAGCTGAAAACACCGATCGCTGCAACCTCGGCTTTACTGGAAGGCATGATTGCCGATATTGGAGACTATAAAAACCACCCGAAATATCTGCGGGAATGCCTCAACATGATGACTGCCCAGAACAGAACGATTACCGAGATACTAGAGATTGTAAGCCTGTCCGATAAAAGGATGATCCCGCACAAAGAGAATGTAAATCTTCGGAGCATCATAAATGAACTACTGCTGGAGTACAATACGCTTGCAGAAAAAAAGGGCCAGAGTATCCTTGTTGATGTTCCGGATACAACGTTTGGGTATATCGATAAAAGCATGTTTAGAACTGTTTTGTCAAATATAATCATGAATGCGATACAAAATTCGGCTGAACAAGAAGAAATACGTATTTGGTGTGAACAAAGAGATACCGGTATCATTCGGATTAATGTCCTCAATACCAATGCCATTATCGATGAGGAAAAAAAGGCAAAGCTGTTTGAACCATTTTATCGTGTGGCGAAAGCCAGAAGCAGAAAAGAGGAGCGAAGTGGTCTTGGTCTTACGATCGTAAAAAAAATCCTTGATTCGATGAATGTTCCTTTTGACCTGGCCATGATCGATACTGACGTAGTATTTTGGCTTGAGATTCCGGTGAAGGAAATGTAGAAAAAGGAGTAAAGGAAGTGGTGTTAGCCACTTTTTTTATTATGTAGGAAATAACGCTGAAAGCGATATTGACGGAATAACAAAGAAAGCACCTAAAGCGTTGTCGCCCTTGAGGCGACATGTGGAAATAGGAATCTCTGATTCCGTTATTTCCACTTTTTTTATTATACTTCAGAAAAACTACAGATAATTTACAGATAGGATACAGATAGAGAGAGTAATATTCCTATTGGACTATAAATGAATCAAGGGAGGTATTTTATGAATAAACTTATTTCAATGTTATGTATTGCAGCTCTGCTGCTGACAGCCACAGGCTGCGGAAGGACGTCAGAGAGCTCGGTGGAGCAGCTGTTGGGGGAAGAACTATCAGGGGAGATCACGGTATCCTGCTATGATACCATGATGTATAAGGCTTCACTCGATACAGCAGCAAAGTCCTTTGAGGAGAAAAATCCCGGTACAAAAATAAACATCGAAACCTATTCGCCTATGCCGGAAATCAAAACCTCGGAGAGTAAAGGTTCCAGTATGGCAGTCGTGGCAATTAAGGAGGATTCTCAAGACGATACGGAGTATATCAGCAAAATCAATACGGAACTGATGAGCGGAGAAGGAGCAGATATTCTGGCAATGGACATCCTGCCGTATTACAAATACGCAGACGGCGGACAGCTGGAGGATCTTCAAAAATATATGGATGCGGACGACAGCTTCCAATTGGACGAGTACCGCAAAAATATAATTGAAGCATTAAAGTATAATGGCGGACAATATGTCATGCCAATGGATTATATCTTTGATTATATCGCATATGACAGTTCGCTTTTTACTGAAGATGAGCAGCAGAAATTTGTGAATGATAACACCTTTACCTATGATCAACTGATCAAATCGGCTGAAGGGCCGTTTCACAGAGCAAATGCGGAAACCACCACGCCGAAACGAATGTTCGGAGGATCTGCATTTTCTACCATGCAGCCCGGCATGTTCAATGAAATGATGCAGCTGGATATCGGAACCTTTCTAGACATGGAAAGCAGAACAGCGAATCTAACGGACGGCCGCTTTGCAGAATTGCTGGAATCTCTGAGCACGTATGACCAAAATGGTTATTTCCTGCCGAGTACAGAATCATCCAAATCAAGGGAGCTCAGCATGGAGGATTTCGCCAAGCAGAGAGAAGAGCAGCTCTTTTATAAACTCAAGAGTCATTTTAGCCTTCTAATGGAGGCTTTAGAGAAAGGCGGCGCTACGAAGGTTATGGTTTCCATCGGGAGTATGTCGAACGGAAATGAAGATCACGATAAAACACTGGGTCTTCTGAACAATGAAAACCAGGAGGTTCCCTTCACCTATACACAAGCGTACGGGATCAATGCAAACTCGGACAATAAGGCTCTGGCTTGGGCGTTTCTGAAATATCTTATGAGTGAAGAGATGCAGACCAGCGTTGATGTCGGTAGGTTTGGCTTGCCAGTCAATAATGCTGCACGTTTGGAAAAAGCCAAAATGGATATTACAGGAGTTTCCTTTCAGAAGGGGATGACCTCTGCAGCGAAGAGTCAAAATGGGAAGAAGGATGCAGCGCCAAATCAGGATAAAGAGCAAAATCAGAATGTTGAAAGCACCGAATTGACCGAATCGCAGCAGGCAGCTCTGGATCAATATGTGAAAACAATTGAGGACTTTTCGGATTTATTGAATTACTGTCCAATTCAGGATGAAATCGTAAAACGGATGATCATTGAAGAGGTTGCCTACTATTTCGACGGATCTAAAAACGCAGAAGAAGTGGCAGAAAATTTAGAGAATAAGATAGAACTATACTTGAACGAATAGAGAGAAATCGATCATACTGAGAATGGGCAGAGTGAAATAATGAATGACAAAAAACTGCATATTGACCCCGCGGCGCTGTTTCTCATGCTGGGATTGATAGGGCTGGTACTATTTTACATATGGCCGTTTACCCTGTCCCTTTGGTACTCCCTTCTGGATAAACCGGTTAAGGGCTCCTTCGTGGGATTGAATAATTTCATCGAGTTATTCCATAACAAGTCGTACCTTATGGGACTAAAAAATACCTTGCTCTTTATTGGCGTCAGTGTGCCGCTGGGTATGATCCTGTCACTGCTCGTAGCGCTGCTGATCCATCGTGTGAAAAGGCACAAGAAGCTGTTTACGCTGGTCTTTCTGATTCCGCTGGTGATTCCCTCAGGATCGATGGTTTTCTTCTGGAAAGCTTTATTTCTTAATGAAGGATATGTAAATGCTCTTCTGAATTTCATCGGTCTTAATGGGGTCAATTGGCTTGAGACCTCAGCGGCGCTCTATATCATCTTATTGATATTTCTTTGGAAAAATCTCGGTTACAACATGGTCTTATTCATGGCGGGGATCCACAATATTCCGAAAGAGTATTATGAAGCCGCTGCTGTGGACGGAGCCAATGCATTCCAGACGTTTTTCCGGATCACGCTGCATTGTCTGACACCGATGACCGTCCTGGTGGTGATCATGTCAATCATCAATTCCTTCAAGGTATTCAAAGAGATCTATCTCATCACGGGGAGCTATCCCCATGAGAGCATCTACATGCTGCAGCATTTTATGAACAACATGTTCTATTCTCTGAATTATCAAAAGCTGACCACAGCGACCTGTATTCTGGTATTGATCATAACTCTGATGGTCCAGTTTTTGTTCCGGTTTGAAAGGAGGGCTGTGGAATGAGCCGTAGATATGCAGACAGTTGGATCATGGTCTCCTTGATTTTCCTCGGAGTGCTGTTTATGCTGCCTCTTGTAGTAACCCTGACCAATTCATTGATGCCTGCAAACGATATCCTATCCCATTACACGACACGGCTTTCCGTTTTTGATATCGTCAACGGCGTGAAGGAGAGATATATACAGATTCCGCTGATCCCAAGTCAGATTTCTCTTTCTCAATATGCAGATGTTCTGGTCAATCAGCCTTCATTTTTGATCCTATTGACCAATTCATTGAAAATCACAGTACCGGTTGTCCTGGGAAACGTTATTGTCTCCATGCTCGCAGCCTATGGCTTTTCGATATGGAAGTGGAAGCATAAAGAGAAGATATTTTTTATTTATATTGTGGTGATGCTTATGCCACTGCAGGCCGTTCTGGTACCAAATTATATTGTGGCGGATCAATTGGGTCTGACCACAAGCTATCTGGCAATCATTCTGCCTGGGATTTTCTCTCCCTTCGGTACGTTCCTGCTTCGGCAGAATATGAAAAGCCTTCCGAAGGAATATTTCGAGGCGGCGCAGGTGGACGGGGCGAATTCCCTCTATATGTTTCTGCATATCGCACTGCCGCAAATGAAGTCAGGGATTGCCGCACTGGCGATGCTGGTATTCATAGAATACTGGAATATTGTGGAGCAGGTGATTATATTTATCAAAGAGTATTACAGAGAGCCTCTTTCCGTGTTCCTATCGCATATCCCGTCAGAGAATATCAGCATGATTTTTGCCGCCTCGGTCGTTTATATGCTCCTTCCGCTCTGGTTCCTCATGCTTGGACAGAAGGATCTGGAAAAGGGAATCGAACTATCGGGGATCAAATAAGCTACGCATAAGGCCGTCGGTAATTTATTTAATAATTGGGCGAGCCGGTAAAGGAAGATCATATGAACAAGAATGGACTCACGAAAATAACAGAACGAATCAACATTAAAACAATCGGTATTTTGCTTTTCGCAACGCTTATGATTTTAACCTTCTTCTCAAAAACCATTTATAACCATAACCTTCCGGTGGTGGTGGCAACAACCCCTTTGAACGGTACTCTGGAGAAAACAGAGACAGTCAAAGGAATTGCTGAATGGGCGGATACGGTAGAGGTGTATGCGGATACGGGAGGGTACGTTGAAGAGATATTTGCAGAGGAGGGCGATGCGGTTAAAAAGGGACAGGCTTTGGCCAGGTTGTCTCTGACGGACGAGAAGCGTTCCGCAAACAGAGAGAAAGAATTTGAACTGGAGCAACTGGAAGCGGATATCAGGAACGCTGAGGAGGACTGCAGCAAGCTGAAAACACTTTATCAAGAAGGCGCGATTGCGGAAAAAGAATATAGAGAGAAAGAACGGAATCTCCAGTCTCTATATACGAAAAGGGAAAAACTTCGTCTGAATTATCAGGACACATTGGATTCCAGTTCTCTGATGATCTATGCCCCTGAAGATTCAATTCTTTCAGAGATTTCCATAGATAAGGGACAGAAGGTGGGTGATGGTGAACTCATTGCGGTTTGTGGGCTATCACTGCAATATGAAATTAATTGTAGCGTTTCTCTGGACAATAATTTCGTTATGGAAGGGGATTTTTGCGCGCTTGAGAATACTTCTCATTCTCTGGACGGAATCGTTACAGAGGTAACGCCCGGAGAAGAGGGCAAAATGGTATCAGTCCTGATCCAGTCGGAGGATGTCAAAGCCGGTGAGACCTTTGATGTGAAATTCGAGAAGGAAAGTTCCGAATCCTTTATCCTTGTGCCGAACGGAGCCTTAAACATGGATAGCGATGGTTACTTTCTGTATCAGGTAAAACAAAGGAAGGGTATGCTGGGGAAAGAGTTTTTTGTGGAAAAGATGAACGTTTATATCGGAGATAATGATGCCAAGAATACGGTCATTTCCGACGGGATTACATTTTTTGAGCCCATCGTTCTGATCAGCGACAAGGAAATAAAAGAAGGAGATATCGTAATTCTTGATAATGAAGGTGATTTCTTTGCGGAGTAAAACGAGGATCCTATTGTGGATATTGGCGGCGGCTTTTCTGGTCGGACTTCTGGTGGAAGCGCTGTCCGTTAGAATGCTTGATCGTGAGGATATTTTACTGATCACACCGATTTCGTCGAATTCATCAAGCATCAATGCGGAACGATTGGAAGAAATCAACGGGGATCATTTTCTCCTGTCCTATGAAATTCTTACCAGGGAAAACCTGAGGGCTTTGAATGCAAACTCTGAGGTTACACTGAGAAAAACCAATTATGTCTATCATCATATGATGGGTTTTAAAATGCTTACAGGTTCGTTTTTTACCGAAGAAGACCAAAAAAGGAAACAGAAGGCTGCTGTCTTGAATGAAGCGGCTGCATATGCCATGTTCGGAAGCATTGATGTGTGCGGCCGGAAGGTTATTCTAGATCAGGGGGAATACATCGTTGTGGGGGTGATAGACGACAGGAAGGATGCGGAGGGAAGAGACAGTGAACAAGATCAGGTTTACAATGTTTACATCCCTGCTTCCGTATCGGATCAAGCCCCATATTCTTTTGCCGTTCAATTAAACAATACCATGACCGTAGCGCAGGTGAAAAACGAATGCAAGGAGTTGACTGTGCCTGAAAGCGGTTATCAATATATCCATTTTGGTAACTTGGCAGGCCTCGTTTATGGAATGTTGTTTATTGCACTCAAGACTGCACTCATCGGTTATCTGTTAAGTTTTTTCAGGAAAAGTCATGATGAATTTAAAGCGTATACAGGCCAAATCAGAAGCCTACATGAACGTTTCTATTATAAAGAGATATTTCACCGTGATCCAAATGCGATAATGAAAGCGACAGTCTCGGGGGCAGCCATGACATTGACCATCCTGCTGATTCTGAGTATTACATTTAGCTTTATCGAGTACTACCTGCTTTGGGAGGAGTCCGCATCGGCTTTGAAAAGTGCTGATTTCTCGGCATTTGGAGAAATTGCTTCTGCATTGCAGAGGGCTGTTTATCTATCTGCTTTTTTACTGACCGGATTTATTCTTGATATCGTCTTGCTCCTGTCACAATCCCGCCGGAAGATACATACTCTAATATGAAGGAAATATCGCTGAAATAGAAAAGCGCTAAGACGGAATAAAAAAGATGATCGACAAAGAGAAGGAGGAGTAAGATGGAGGGTATTGTGACAGACGAGAAGGGTACAAAGGTAAAAGCAGCTATCGTGGTACTGTTAAAAGTAAAGGAACCGGAGGATATTTCTGACGCCGAGACTGCTACATATATCGAAACCGACGAGGAAGGGCGATTTATGATTCAAGATCTCAATCCAGATGATAAATATTTCATCGAAATCCATGTAGAACGTTCAGAAGCCGGAATACAGGACAAAGGGATCGAAGAAAAAGAAGTCTCGGAACCGGAACACTTGGAACTGAAACCGGATGAGCCGGAAGAGTTATGGCAGGAAGAGCTGGATGCGGATGAACCGGAAGAGTTATGGCAGAAAGAGCATGACCCTGATGATGAAATAGGAGATCCAATTGAAGAAAACAAGATTATTGACAGCCTTATGAGGCATCGCCAGATGCCTGAAGCAACAATCAGTAATCCATCTGTTAACAATCTATATTTCATCACTGATGTTGAGCTGAAAGATAAATTATATCTTTATAGAAATAATTTCTGGTAG
>CAKMKG010000017.1 GCA_927441425.1 uncultured Bacillota bacterium
GAACCGACAGGCTGAACTTTATATCTCTGATGCTTGCCTTATTCTTAGGTACAGCGTCATTGCCTCATATTCTGATTCGTTATTACACTGTTCCCACCCCATCGGCCGCAAGGAAATCTACCCTTGTTGCCATTGCCACCATCGGTCTCTTTTATGTTCTGACCCTGTACATGGGGCTAGGGGCTATGGTCAATGGTGTCCTTGATGTCACAAACAGCAATATGGCAGCACCATTATTAGCGAAGAGCTTTGGTGTTGTAATTTTTGCCATGATTTCAGCCATAGCGTTTTCAACCGTGCTTGGAACTGTCAGTGGACTGATCGTGGCAGCTTCCGGAGCGATTGCCCACGATCTGATGGATCGATTTTTGGATATGCAGTTGAGCGACAGAAAAAAGGTTATGGCTGGTAAAATTACTGCCATAGCAGTAGGCTGTGTAGCCATGGCATTGGGGATACTCTTTAAAAACATGAATGTCGCGGCACTTGTGGGATGGGCATTTGCTGTAGCAGCAGCGGCCAACCTCCCTGCGATCATCATGATACTTTTCTGGAAGAAAACAACTGCCAAGGGAGTGATATGGTCAATCGTAGTAGGATTGGTATCTTCTTTAGCGATCATTCTGTTCTCACAGGATGCATACACTAGCGTTTACGGGCTGTCTAACGTAACTGCCCCTATTCCTTTCAGCAATCCGGCAATCGTTGGCGTACCATTGAGCTTCATAACACTCGTTGTCGTCTCATTGCTTACACAAAAGAACGATGCGATCCCTGATGAATCTATTAGCAGGTAGATTGATTTAGTTTTTCCGAAATGAGTGTTTGAGTTGAATAAGGGGGGCATTGTCAAGCTTTTGCATGCCCCAATGCTCTCTTTTCACAAACCTAAGGAGGAAAACAATTGAAAAAGCGACAAATGTTTAAAATGATCTTCAGTGTTATACTTCCGCCTGTCTCGGTTCTGTTTGCTTTCATAGTGGCAATCGGAGTCATTATTCTGCCGGCGACAGAAGATGCGCTGATGCAGCAAAAACAGGATTTGATTCAATCGATCGTCATGTCGGCTACAAGTATCATAGAAAAGCATTCCCAGATGGAGCAGGAAGGTCTAGTCAGCAAGGAAGAGGCCCAGCAAACTGCACTGTCAGAGATGAGAGCTTTGCGTTATGGAAGCGATAATATACATTATCTATGGATAACCGATCTTCAGCCGAGAATGGTAATGCATCCCTATTTTCCGGATCTTGAGGGTACAATGCTAGATGATTATGCAGACACGGAAGGGAAGCTGTTCTTTGTCGAAGCTGTTGAAATAGCCAAAAATCAAGATGAAGGCTATATCCATTATATGTGGCCCAAGCAGGGCAATTTGCAGGAGTCACAGCCAAAGCTCTCCTACATCAGGTTGTTTGAACCTTGGGGATGGATCGTTGGAAGCGGAATTTACCTGGATGATGTACATGCTGAAATAGATGCAGTAACAGTCCGCCTGTTCAAGATATCGGCCTTGATTGGTGCCTTTGTGGTGGTACTGTTAGCTTTTGATATCTTTAGGGGATGGAAAAGCGAACATGGAAGGCAGCTAGCTCAATTGGGGCTGATCCGATCCAGAGAGCGGTATCAGGCATTGGCCCATGCCTCTCGTGAGATGGTTTTTTTAACAATTGACGGCATGATTGCCGGTGCTAATAAAATTGCCTGTGAAACCTTAGGTATGGATGAAGTGGAGATAATCTCCCGCAGCTTTGATGAGTTCATTTCTGATCCATTAGGACTCAGGGTGATTGCGTCGGAAGAAAAATGCAGTTGCAAGGAGGCAATGGAAACGATCCTGCTCGGTAAGAACGGCCCGGAGCGTGTCTTGCTTTCTGCGGAACATGTCATTGTACATGACAGCCCAGCTGTCATGTACGCGGGATATTCCTTGAAACTTAAGGACAATCTGGACAACGTCCTGATTGTGCGGGATTCTCTTTCCAGCATCGGTTTTGGCATGATCAGGCTTGACAACGCCTTGAGCGGCAAAATCATATCTGCGGACAGAATGGCTACAGGCCTGCTGACCGGCAGTGCCGGAACGTCACTTGCTGGGAAAAGCTTTAAAAGTTTGGTGAATGAGGGAGACGCAAGCCGTCTGTTTATTCAGCTTGAGTCAACCGGAAAGGTCAGCAATATGCTGTTGCGCCATCCTTCTGAAACATATGGAACAGGGTATTTGCAGGCGTCGGCAGCAGTTACCTCTGAAGCCGGGGATTCTGCGGACAATATAATGCTGTTCCTTACAGATGCGACAAAGATGCAGTCGGTGCATCAGGCGGCGGATGATCTTCTGTCCGAGCTTTTGTCACCTCAAAACAGAATCATGCAAGGCAATGGTTTTCTGGATCCTGCATCCTCCGGGGCTGCCCCCTCAGAGCTTTATGTGAGGACACAGGTTTTGCTGCGTCAAGCTGTGAAAATGGGACTCGCACCGGAAAAAATCACAGAAGCCATGGCAAATACGATGCGATCCATTTACCGCACTTCAGTAGAAAAGGCAATCGTTACATTGGGACCCCCGCCCTGTGAGTACGCATTATTGGCCATTGGCAGCGTGGGGAGACTTGAACCCACCTTAAATGCAGACCAGGATACGGCGCTGATCTTTGAATCCGGTGAAAACGAAGCTGCCTGTGCGAACTATTTTCAGCGCTTTGGTACTTTAGTGACATCCTATTGTACCGATGCCGGCATCCCGCCATGCCATGCGGAAAACACGGTGGCGAATCCAAAATGGTGCATGAGTGAGGCGGCTTGGCAATATCAATTCTCTTCCTGGATCCATAACAGTGAACCAGACGCCTTGCTCTTTGTAAACGTATTTTTTGATTTCAGCGTTGTTTCAGGCAATGAAAACTTTGCTTTCAGCCTCCGCCAGCACTTATTCAAGGAAGTGGAAAAACGTTCCGTTTTTTTGTATAACCTGGCTCAGAATACTCTGGAATTCCGCACTCCCTCAAATGTGCTGGGTCAGATACGATCTGACAGCCGTACCGACAACTCTGTGGATTTAAAAGGGACGATGCTGCACTTTGTGAATTTTGCACGCATATATGCCCTCAAGAATGGCATAGGAGAAACCAATACGATTAAACGGCTGCAGGCATTGATGGAGGGACGACATATCGGTCTGGATACCGGAGAAGAAACGATTGACGCATGGAAGTTCTTAATGGCGCTGCGCCTTAAGAATCAAGTATCAGCTTTGGAATTGAATTTCCCGCAGGAGAACACTTTGATGCTCAAAGAGCTGAGTTCGTGGGAAGTGACTATGCTGAAGAAAGCAATGGCACAAGTCAATAACCTTCAAAAGAGGATATCCTCAGATATCGTTAGAATAGGGTGACAAAAAATGCAAATAGGAATATTTGGAGATGTTCACTGCAACCATAAGATTTTTTATGAGATGCTTATGTGTGCCGTGGAAAATCATAATATCACTGCAGCAATACAAGTAGGAGATTTCAGTTTTACAAAAGAAGTTTTAAAACATCCCGAATTATATAAACTGCCCGTGCCCCTTTATGTTATTGATGGAAACCATGAGGATTTTAAATTTCTGAAAAAGTCTTTGAGCAAAGGCGAACATGAAAAATGGGCAAGCCATCATCTGAATTATCAGCAAAGGGGTTCTACTGTTGTCCTTGACGGTATCAGGGTGGGGTTTATCGGTGGAGCCATGAATGTACACCGGCCGCAGCGGATGATAGCAGGAAATATCATTTCTGACGATGACCTCAGAAGGACATTGAAGGAATTCTCAGCAAATCCTCCGGACATAATCATATCACATTCCTGTCCCACAGGGATAGGCGTTGGAATGCTGGGCAATCCAGCACATAAAATGGGCATCTATTATAATATCATCATGGCCGGATATGATCCGGGGCCATTCGATGATTGTGGAGAAACTCAATTAGCCGGTTTGTGGAAGGGTATGGCGAAGAAGCCTCGGCTATGGATATTCGGGCATTTTCATCGTTTTCACAGGCAGAGAGTTGGGGATACGGAATTTATCGGTATGCCTTCTATAGAAAACACTGTCCGGCAGGTTTTGTTATGGGACACGAATGCGACTGACATTTCCGAGTCATTGATCATTCAGTCTTTGTGACACCAAAATAGAATAAAATATGAACGTATTTTTCCGACGGACGGGCTTCAGGCTGACCGTCGGTTTTAGTTGGGGGAAACTCTACTCCATCTGGAGAATGTTTTAGCGATATTTTCAAACTCCGGCAGATCAAAATTCATGGCGTACATATTCCAGTATCCCAGCTGTTTCCTTGCACTCCTGCTGTCCTTGCACTTCAAAATGTGAAACCCTAATTCTCTTACGGATTAGAGCGGTTTATAAAAAGTCACAGATTATTACGTAACTGATCTCGAATTGAGTTAGATGTTGATGTTTGAGTTGCTCCATTATAGAACAATGACCCATAACGGAACATTTGCATTCCATCAAACTGTTTCAAAATGGAACACTAATATAATCGAACATTTAAACAATAAAGTTCATATCTCTAAAAGGTTGTATTTGCAATGCTTCTACTTTTAAAGGCGCCTTATAAATAGTTGGCACGGAAATTGCCTTATATTATGGTAGAAGTACTCAACCAAAATCATTTAGGAGGTAATATAATGAACAAGTTTATTAGAGTGGACATGACGACAATGAAAGTTACTACTGATGAAGTTCCTGATAAGTATGTAGGGCTGGGAGGTCGTGCACTTACTTCCAACTTCGTTGCTGACGAAGTCAAGCCTACTTGCCATCCTTTAGGGAAAAATAACAAAATAATATTTGCCCCTGGATTACTGAGCGGCACTACAGCTGCAAATTCCGGGCGTATTTCAGTCGGAGCAAAGAGTCCGCTGACTGGCGGGATCAAAGAAAGCAACTCCGGTGGTTCTTTTTCACAAAAGATGGCTAAACTGGGTATTAAAGCTTTAGTTATTGAAGGTATGCCTGAGGGGGACAAATTTTATATTGTTAAAATTGATATAAATGGGGTAACGATTGAAGAAGCCCCAACTGAGATTCTTGGAGGCTGCGGAAACTACAAGGCGATTGAAGTATTAAGTGCAAAATACGGTGAAAAAGTCGGTATTGCGCTGGCTGGTCCAGCAGGTGAATATCGTCTACCTGCCGCTAATATTTCTTTCAAAGATCCGGAAGGCAATATCCGTAGTGCCGGCCGGGGTGGTTTAGGCGCAGTAATGGGTTCAAAGAAGATAAAGGCCCTTGTTATTGATGAAACAGGCGCCGGTGCTGTTCCTATTGCAGATCCTGAGAAATTTAAGGAAGCCGCGAAAGTATTTTCTAAGGCTCTTTTAGATCATCCGGTTTCTGGGCAGGGCTTAGCAGCATATGGCACTGACGTACTGATTAACATCTTAAATGAAGCAGGTGGCTTACCAGCCAAAAACTTCACCACTGGTCGGATAGACTGGAACGATAACATCTCCGGTGAAACCATGAATGCAACCATTCAAGAGCGCGGCGGTGATGGTAAAATATCCCACGGCTGCCATCAGGGTTGTGTTATGCGATGTTCTCAGTGGTATGCTGATAAGAACGGTAAATATATCACCAGCGGCTTTGAATATGAGACAATCTGGGGTCTTGGCGCGAATGCATGCATCAAGGATCTTGATGCGATTGCCTACATAGACCGTGAAATGGACGATATCGGCATTGACTCTATCGAGACTGCTGTTGCAGTAGCTACCGCTATGGAAGGTGGTCTGTTGCCTTGGGGTGATGGGGAAGCCGTATTAGCAGCTGTGAAGGAAATCGCTGTTCCTACGCCTCTCGGAAGATTGCTCGGGAGCGGTACTGGTGCAGTCGGTAATGCTTGTGGTCTTTTCAGAGTTCCGGTAGTAAAAAATCAAGCGATCCCAGCTTATGATCCTCGTAACATTAAGGGAATTGGTTTGACCTATGCTACGACACCTATGGGTGCTGACCATACTTCGGGATATTGTATTGCCAATAATATTCTTAGCATCGGTGGATTTATTGATCCATTAAAGAAGGAAGGTCAAGTAGATATATCACGATTCCTGCAAATTGGGACTGCTTCCATCGACTCCACGGGTATGTGTTTATTTGTCTGGTTTGGCATCGCGGATAATCCACCAGCCATCCAAGCCCTGGTTGACATGATTAATGCACAGTATGGATTATCATTGACGATTCAGGACGCCGTTGTTGATCTTGGGAAGGCTGTTCTTAAGGCGGAACGTGGCTTTAATAAAGCCGCTGGGTTTACAAATGAACATGATCGTTTACCTGAATTCTTCGAGTATGAGCCTTGCGCACCACATAACTTGGTTTGGGACTTTACTCCTGAAGAAATCGACGAAGTATTTAATTTTTAATGAAATCTCCAAGTTCGGCCATCATGGCTTTATGGAGTCAGAGAATCCTCGTTTGAGGGAAGAAGCCGGACCCTAGGTCCGGCTTCAATTTTTTCAGTTCATAATGATGCTGAAGTATTCAGAGAGGGGACAGATTTATATGTCGGAACAAAGCAAAAAAACGATTGAGGTCAGAGGTTTCATGCATTTGGACGCAGCTTTTCGGAAAAAGGGGCCGATACCTTTCATCATGGAGCTTGAGGAACCCATCACGGGTGCTGAGCTTGCTAATAAATTGGAGATTCCTTGGGACGAGGTGGAGGTCATTTTTATTAATGGGTTAACCTATGCGTTAGATCACGAGGTCCATCCAGGTGACCGGGTGGCATTTTTACCTCCGGGCTGCCCTGGTCCATACCGGCTTGCCCTAGGATTTTATAGTAAAAATCAGAATAACGAGGCAAACTTTAAAATAAAGAAAAAGGATTAGTTTTTGCACCACGGGGGAGATAAAGTGAAACAAAAGCATAAAGCATTGGGCGCCGAATTATTTCAAGTAGGTGAAAAGGTTCGGATTCCAAAGGATGGATGTATCAAGCTGCCTATGGCGTTGGAGGAGGATCAAGAAGCGTTATTTATTTCTACAGGGGATGGATATCGATTAATTCCGCTGCTGCCGGATGTAAAAAGGATTTATATCGAGGCCACCACAGATTGTAATTTTGCCTGTATCACTTGTATCCGTAGCTCCTGGGAGGATAAGCTGATCCACATGGACTGGGAGACTTTTGAAAACATATTGAGAAACCTGAAAGAGCTGCCAAAATTAGAGTCGGTTCACTTCGGTGGTTTCGGTGAGCCCATGATGCACCCAAGGATTTTTGAAATGCTGAGGGCCGTGAAGGGACTTGGTTTGAAAGTAGAAATGATTACCAACGGTTCTTATTTGTCTGAGGAAAATATTCAAAAATTGATCGATATGGAATTGGATGTTCTCTTTACTTCCCTGGATAGCCCCCAAGAGGAGGAATATAATGAAATACGGCAAGGCGCCGATTTTCAAAGGGTTTCTCGAAATATTGAAAATTTGCAGGCCATGAAACGGAAGCAAAAGGCGGGAAAACCAGAATTGGGGATTGAGTTTGTAGCCATGAAAAAAAATTACACCAGACTGCCGAAGCTGATCCAAATGGCGTATGATCTCAAGGCCAGTCAGATCATCATAAGCAATCTGCTGCCTTACCATGAATCCATGAAGGATGAGATCGTTTACGACCTAGATGATGCAGGGTGTATGTTTGGTAAAGACTCCTTGAAGACCACAGTTTGGGCGCAGATGTCCAATATGAAATTAAGAACGGAACGTAGTTGTAAGTTTGTGAAGGGGAAATCCTTGTGCATCAACTATCAGGGTAATGTCAGTCCCTGCTATGCCCTGATGCATACCTACCAGTGCTATGTTTATGGTAGGAAAAAGCAAATGTATCCCTTTTTTTTGGGTAATGTAAATGAAAAAAAACTCCCAGAGATTTGGATGGATTCCGGATATGTGAATTTCAGACGGACTGTCAATGAAAATCTTTTTCCTTCCTGTACAGATTGTAAATCCGTTGATGGTTGCAACTATACGGAAAGTAACGAAATGGATTGCTGGGGCAATACTCCGTCCTGTGCTGAGTGTCTCTGGGCCAGACGTATTATCGCTTGCCCATAGGCAATACTATAAAGGGAATCCAATCATATGATGATAAGAGGTGATGATATGCAGATAAAAGTAAAACTCTTTGCAACACTTAGAGAAAATCGTGAGAAAGAGATGATGATGGAGATAGAACAAGGCACGACTGCTAAGGAAATCATTGACCGCCTTACTATCCTTAAAGAGGAAGCGGCAATCATAATGATCAACGGAAGGCATGCGAAGCCTGATCAGGTTTTAAATGATCAGGATACGGTGTCGATTTTCCCGCCTATTGGGGGCGGATGATACCTACTCCCAAAGGTATTCTCAAGGCATACATTTTCGAGCATGCGCATACCTGAACTTGCCATTGAGTCTTAAAAATAAGTCCTAAAAGTGTCATGAAAAGCATGAAACCAATGAGCAATGTGATGGCATTGCCAAGTAACCTTCTTGCTTCATCCTTATTATTTTCTCCCAACTTGATAGAAATCACTGCGGAGGCTCCTATACCAACCAACGAACTTACGGCAGATAGCATCAACATAAAAGGCAAGCTTAATCCTATTCCTGCCATGGCAAGACTACCAATTCTGCCGACAAATAATCTGTCCACCAAATTGTATAGGGAATTTACAATCATAGCAGCAATAGCTGGAAGTGAAAATTTGAGTAAAAGTCCACTGACAGGCATGGTAATGAGTGTATCTTTATTTGTTTCCATAATTTATTTCTCCTTTTTAACTGCTAAAACAGTATAGATCGCATCATTAATTTTCGTCTTCTCCACAATGTCAAAGCCAGTTGCTGACAATCCTTTTTCGAGTTCCTCTGAGCCAATACGAATGGACATTGGAGGTCCTTCTATGATCAAGTCGTCCTTTTCATACTCCAGACATAACAAGTGCCCTCCTGCTTTTAGTACCTCATATATAATTGTGAGTGCTTTGGTAAGGGAACTAACTTCGTGGAGTATCAAGGATGCCATGACAAAATCAACACTGCTATTTTGAATGCTTATGTTTTCAATATAATCTTGAATCAGTTCAATATTAGTAAGTTCTTTTTCCTTTGCCTTTTCTTCTATGACGCTGAGCATACGCCGATCAGGATCCATAGCGTACACTTTGCTAAATGTGCTTTCTGCCATCGGAATTGTAAAAAAACCTGAGCCGGCACCCACATCGAGTAGCGTATGATTTTTTTGAATTGGCATTTGGCTAATCAGTGTTTCGGGCGGTATGAGACGCTCCCTTTGCCTGCTATCTAAAAAAGCAATTTTGTTTAAAAAATTTTGATCCTGTTGGTTGTGATGATGCATATGATTCATAATAAGACCTCATATTAAATATAATGTAGACTGTAAATATCTACGATTAGGGCAAAAAATGAGCAGTTGCAACTGCCGATATGTCTAACTCATTTTTTACAAAATGTCATGAATGCGTTTTTCTTTAAGGTGGTTCACCATTTTCTCTTCGGCGTCTCGCATAACCTTTTCTATGTGACAAGCTCGATTCTCGTCCATTGCACAAGTGAAAAGAGCTCCGCTGCCTTCAATGGCTTGAATGACGTCATAAAAGCTTATTTCAGTCTTAGATTTCCTAAGACTATAACCTCCATTTACTCCAGGTGTAGACTGAATAAGGTCAGCCTTGACTAATTGCGTGAGTATCTTGGAAAGGTAGGTAGGTGATATATTCATATGACTAGCCAAAGGCTGAAGGCTTAAATTGTCTTTGCCTTCTTGCTTAACGAAATAGGCCATGATATGCAAAGCATAATTCGTTGCTTTCGTATACTTCATCGCAATCCCTCCACAAAGATATTACAGACTGTATATGTCTGTAATTATACATGATGGGTTTTGCTACGTCAATAACAATTTTTATAAATTATAAAAACCAGTTGCTTGATTTTCTGAAAGATCCAAGAGCTACATTTTAAATCCAATTAGATCTCCCAGCTCTTCGGCTAAAACTTTCGCAAGAGCAAAATCAGTATTTTTTAATGCCAGCGATATTTCCTTTTCAACTGATTTTTTCTTTTGTTCAAGATCTAAATAGTCTCGATCAAAGTGACTGGTATAAATCATTTTTTTGAATTTCCGCATACTCATTTTTCTGATCGTCCTATCCTCAATGATTAAAACATAGTCCATACAATTTGCTATCGAATAGAAATCATGAGAAATCATGAGAATTGAACCTTTGTAGTCTTCAATTGCTTTCTCCAATGCTATTTGTGAAGAGGTATCTAAATGGCTTGTCGGTTCATCAAGCAGCAGCAGAGTCGCTGTACTCGCAGAAATTTTCGCCAATTGTATCATGTTTTTTTCTCCACCAGAAAGGGCGGCTATTTTTTGATTAACGATTTCCTCATCAAAACCATAGCTTGAAATATATGCCCTAATCTCCTCAGAAGTTTTAAACCCAACATCGAAGAACTCTTGCAGTATTGTATTCGACTCGTTCAGTATTTCGCCTTGGAGCTGAGATAAATAAGCCATTTCAACATCTTCGCTGATATCAATAGAATCATGGCTATTTTTAAAGATTTCCCGGAGCAAGGTCGTTTTTCCTGTTCCATTTGATCCGATTAGAGCTACTTTGTCCGTAGATTTCAGCTCAAAGTTAACATTCTCCAAAAGCATTTCATCAAAGGCAACACTATAATTATTAATTTTTAAAGCAATATTCTCTCCGATTTCATTCTTTGTATCAAAATGGATATCCGGTTGTTTGATGTCGACAAATGGTGCTATAATTCTGCGGGCCTCCAATCTCTCTTGAAGTTTCACTCTGGCATTTAGAGCTTTCCCTCTGGAAGCTTCAGAATTATAAGTTGCGATTGCTCTTAGCTTATCGCTTAATTTCGCATTTCTCTCAATTTCTTCGGTATCAGCAATAGCTAGTT
Organism: uncultured Bacillota bacterium; assembly: GCA_927441425.1. Classification (GTDB taxonomy): domain Bacteria; phylum Bacillota; class Clostridia; order Peptostreptococcales; family Anaerovoracaceae; genus Anoxybacterium. Next base: position 11,003 of record CAKMKG010000017.1, read on the forward strand.
CTTGTAACTCGATTTTACATTGCAGTAATGCGAAATTATAATCAATATATCTTCCGTCAAACTCTTGGATCTCCATGTTCTCAAGGTGTATGATTTTATTAAAACAGTGATTCAATAGGTATCTGTTGTGTGTAATAATCAGCATAATTCCTTTGTGTGAATTAATTAGGTTTTTAAGTGCATTCAAGTTTTCAAAGTCTAAAAATACATCGGGTTCATCCATAATTATTAAATCTGGACTCGTTAGCATTTCCTTAATTACTTGAATCAGTTTGAACTCTCCGCCACTAAGTTCAGATACCATTCGGTCTTCAAGCGTGATTAGGTTTGCTAGATTTAGTTTCTTTTTAATGTTGATTTCGAAATCATCCCCGCCAATTGCATCAAATGCATCTGAAGCTTGTTGATACTTTTCCATTAAAGAATCAATATCCGAAGATGTTTCCATCTCATTACAAATAGAGTTTAATTCATTTTGTAACTTAATTAATTCTTCCCCTATATACTCGAAAACAGTAATTTCTGTTATTTTGTCTCGTTGAGCGAACTGACTTACATACCCAATTCTACAATTGGGGTTTATCTCTAACGTACCATCGAACATATATTTTTCCGGATCCATAAGTATATTGATCAGTGTACTTTTCCCACTGCCACTTGATCCTATAAAAGCACAATGTTGACCATCTTGGAGGGTAAGTGAGATCTTTTTATATAGATCCTTTTGCGGAAACGAATAGGATAAGTTGTCAAGCTTTATCATAGTATTACCTTTCTTTATCACTAAAAAAGAGCTTATAAAAATAAGCTCTTGAATTTATTATCTTTCCAATCGCAATTTCAAATTAATTTTATAGTAAAGATTTTTTCGTTTATTTTATTAATTATAACATTTTTTAAGACTAATTTCAATTTATTCATATCACCTAGAGATGTTTCGTGCTAATTAATTTTTGATTTATTCGATCATGTATTGTATGATTTTGTTGTAATTGTTTTTCGGCTCTTCAGAACTTATGCAATGTGCTAGGGAGGTGAATCCATGGGCCATATTACAAGTAAAGATGCCTATAAGAATCTAGAAGAAAGAATCAATTGGTTTACACAAGGGGCTCCGCCATCGGAAAGCCTATATAAAATTTTGCAAATTCTATATTCTGAACCTGAAGCCAAATTGGTTGCCCTATTGCCGGTTCGACCATGTACTGCAAAACAAGCAGCAAAAATCTGGAATACCAGTGAATGGGAAGCGGAAACATTTTTAGAGAAGCTTTGTGAGAAGGCTTTACTTGTGGATTCGTTTTATAAAGGGGTACGTCAATTCGTAATGCCTCCGCCAATGGCAGGATTTATAGAGTTTGCATTAATGCGTACAAGAGGCGACATAGATCAGAAATATTTAAGTGAATTGTATTATCAATATATGAATGTAGAAGAAGATTTTGTTAAGGATTTATTTTTCGCAACAGAAACACATCTTGGACGAGTTTATGTGCAGGAGCCAAGCTTGACGAATGATAACACGATTCATATTTTGGATTATGAAAGAGCAAGCCATATTATTGAGGAAGCAACTCATATTGGGCTTGGAATTTGTTATTGCAGACATAAGATGCTACATGCAGACCACCCATGTGAGATAAATGCCCCATTGGATGTTTGCCTTACCTTTGGAAATGTTGCCCGTTCTCTCGCTGAAAATGGGCAGCATGCAAGATTAATTGAACAGAAAGAGGCAATGGATGTATTAGAACGTTCTTACGCAGCAAATCTGGTACAAATTGGAGAAAATGTACGTGAATCCCCAGCATTTATTTGCAATTGCTGCGGTTGTTGTTGTGAAGCCTTACAAGCAGCAAGAAAATTTAGCCCAATGCAGCCGGTGGCTACTACAAATTATATCCCTAAGGTTTCGAAAGAATGCGTAGGCTGTGGTAAATGTGAGAAAGTATGTCCGGTATTAGCAATTTCTATGAAGAACAGCAAAGAGGGTAAGGCGATCGCTCTGGTAGATCATGAGGTATGCCTTGGTTGTGGTGTATGCGTGCGAAGCTGTCCTAAAAATACCATTGAATTAGTACGAAGAGAGGTTCAAATCATTACACCGGTGAATAGTACCCATCGATTTGTATTACAAGCGATCGAAAAAGGAACCCTCCAAAATCTTATATTTGATAACCAGGCATTTGCCAATCATCGTGCAATGGCGGCAGTACTTGGAGTTATTCTTAAATTACCGCCTTTAAAGCAGGTGATGGCTAGCAAACAATTTAAATCCATATATTTGGATAAACTGCTATCAAATAAACGTGCGATTGGGCTGTAAAAAAAATACGCAAGCAGAGGCGTGGATAATGAGGATGTGTTATGATCAAAAAGGAATTAATAAACCAAAGCATTGATTACATCATACAGCATTTTGACGAGAATCTTTCCATTGAAGATGTTGCTGATCACTTTCATTTTTCAAAATTTTATTTTTGCAGGTCTTTTAAGAAAGCAACGGGTGAAAGCGTATATGAATTCATGAAACGCCTTAAAATGGATCAGAGTGCGATTGATATTAAGTTGGTAAAGAATAAACCCATAGCCGATATTGGATTGGATTACGGATACAGCTCGTCAAATTACAGCTCTGCGTTCAGAAAGCATCATAATGTTTCGCCGGTAGAATTCCGCAAATCTACAAATGTAACGGGTATGCCAAATCCGTTCTATCTCGAGGGGCTTTCCGGGTTTGATACGTTTGACGGTTATAACCATAAGATCAAAATACAGGAACTTCCGGACTTTTTGGTTATTTATGAACGAATGATTGGAAATTATATCGAGCTGAAAGAAAACTGGTTTATTTTTTTAGATAAATACAAGGATTATATGAAAGCGGATACACTAATGATGGAACGGTTTTATGACGATCCTGCGATTACCAACCTGAACAACTGCCTATGTGATATTTGTATGACAACGGATGCATTCTGCAGGTTGGATAATGTGACAACGATAAAAGGTGGTAAATTCGCAATGTATCCCTTCGAGGGTAAAATACAGGATATTTTTTGTACCATACAGGGAATATTCAGCGTCTGGCTGCCTGAAAGCGGTTATGAAATGGTCGAAAGGTATGGTTTGAATATTTATCGGAATATTGACATAGAAAACGAACGTGTAATTATGGATCTGTATATCCCTATTAAATAGGGCAAGAATTCAGAAGTAATAAGATAGACTTTTTTTTATAATGAAACCTATCCGGATATGATAGGTCTTTAAGAAAAAGTCTATTTTTATTTTATTAAAGAAAAAGAAAAGTTAAATAACAGCCTCTGCATATCCGGTATTATGAAAGGAAATGTAAGCATGAGCTGTTTTGAATCAAAAAAATATGAAATTATCCCTACGGAAACATACAGAATTATCCGCAATTGTTCCGGTTGCAGAAATAAAAGCGTTTACCACAGCACCAATAAGATCCGAATGAATGCCAATGGGAAACAGATTGATGTATGGTTGATTTACAAATGTGTTAAATGTAAACATACCTATAATCTCTCACTTTATTCGCGCATTAACAGAAACGAACTTGATAAATCGGAATATGATGCCTTACTGAAGAGCGATCAGGAAATTGTGAATCGGTATGGATTGGATAGAAATATACTAAAAAAAAACGCCGCAATGATTCATGATGGGCCGGGCTATTTCTTGAAGGATACAGGAACAAGCAGCACGGAGAATACAATACAGGTTTCTAATCCCAGTAAAATTAAAGTTCGCCATGACAAGTTAATCGCGGAGTGTTTAAAAATTTCCCGGTCCCAAGCCAAAAATCTATTGGAAACCGGTGCGTTAAAAGCAAGCAACATTTCCGATAGCGAGGTAATATTTATATACTGAATTTAGGCGCGGAAGGATAACGTTCGCGTCTTTTCTTTTATTTGCATCAGTTTCATGTCCTACTTATGCGGACAAGTTATAAAATATATTCCAAACTTGTATTGACAAATTGATTTTTTGTGCTATTATCTTAATCAAATAATACTTGAAAAGATGAGGTTGCTTTATGGATGAATATAAATATCTAGGCATCGTTAACTGGGCAAAGGAAGTAATCAGAGAGAAAAACCTATCCGCCGGAGACAAGTTCTATTCAGAGACTGAGTTGTGCGGCATTCATAATGTGAGCCGGCAAACCGTCAGGCAAGCCCTTGCCTATATGGAAAGGCAGGGTATCCTAAGTCGCAGACAGGGCAGCGGGTCCTTTATACAGAGCCCGAACCCAGTATCTATCGAGAAGAATAGCAACTTGGTGGGGATTGTGTCTACCTATTTCAGTGATTATATATTTCCGAGCATTGTGACGGGTATTGAACGCGTTCTGACGAATAATAACGTGTCAATGCAACTGATGACTACTTCAAACCAGGTCGCTGAAGAAGCACGCGCTCTTGAGAAAATGCTGGCACAAAATGTCAGCGGGCTTATTGTGGAGCCTTCTAAAAGTGCACTTCCAAACCCGAATATGGCTCTTTATAATGAAATTCGTGCAAGAGACATTCCATTGGTATTCTTCAACGCGAAATATTCTTGGTCTGGCAACCCCTTGGTAGCTATGGACGATTACGCCGCCGGACAAATCGCGACGGAGCACCTTATATCACTCGGTCACAGGAAAATCACCGGGATTTTCGTCTTTGACAATATGCAGGGGCACAAAAGGTATCAAGGCTTTATGAACAGTTTGATTGAACATAACATACCGATGCCTGAGAAAAGAGTTTTGTGGTTTCCGGCAGGAGAACATTCCACGTTGTTTGTAAAGTCCGGTTCTGGCCTATCGTCACTTCTAGACGATAGCACGGCCGTCGTTTGTTATAACGACAGCGTAGCGGTCGAGCTGTTAGGATTTTGTAAGCAACAGGGACGTAGTGTTCCTGATGATTTATCCATAGTGGGTATTGATGACTCAAAACTAGCTAAAATATGCGAAATACCGCTCACATCTGTACAACATCCGAAGCAGCAACTTGGTGAAACCGCCGCTACCATCCTGCTTGAGCAGATGGCTAATCCCTCATTTAAGGCAAAGGATACCCTATTCCTCCCGAAGCTGATCAAGAGGGCATCCTCTGGTCCCATTGGGTCGCAGGGTTGCGAACAGTCAGAGGTGATAGTATAAATGAACAGTTTGGAATTGGTTGAAAGCGTGATATTCAGCGGCCCAGAAATGGCTGACTCGCATGTCTCGGATCTCAACTGGATTGACAAATCTGAAATTGAGACTTTCCTGCACAGCGGTATTACCGGCGGGGCGAAGCATGTGATAGAGAGCTTGTTCACTCGTATTGGAAATGAACAGCTTAAATCTTCCCTGCTTCGGCTCTACATAGTCACCGACATTTATCTCACGGCAAAAATGTTTGTGGAGTCAATGGGCATATCGAAAGAAATATATGTTGAGGCGATCGGTGACGCCGACACTGTTATCCAACAATTCAGGACACAAGAAAGTACAAAAATTTATATGACTAACCTGCTTGAAAAATGTGTTGAAATGCGCAAGATACGAATCGACACGAGTAAGACTGCGATCAATCAGGCAAAAAATTATATCTCTGAGCATTTTCAAGAGCCCGACATCTCTCTTGGCAGTGTGGCGGCTTCAGTCAATATCTGTGCCTCGTACTTTTGCTACCTTTTCAAAAAGGAGCTTGGAGAAACTTTTGTGGGTTATTTGACAAATGAAAGAATGAAGAAGGCAAAAGAATTGCTTTGCTGCTCGTCCAAAAGGATAACAGAGATCGCAGAGGAGGTCGGGTATAACGATTACCATTACTTCACCGGACTGTTTAAGAAATTGAACGGAATCACACCCTTCGAATTCAGAAAATCAAACAGTAGAAAATGATTCTTCAGAAACTAAAGATAATGCACATTTCGTTAAAGAAATTCTATAGACTTATGCGTATAAGCTGAATATACTTGTACATATAAGTAAACTCGCATAATGCGAGGTAAAAATGATTGGAGGAGAATATCCATGAAAAAACTGATTTCTTCCGTACTGGTATTGATGCTCGTGCTCGGGCTTGTGGCATGTGGCGGGAATTCCGCTGGCAGCGAAGACAGCGAGGCATCAGCCGAACCCAGTGCTATTACTGTTGGCGTAGTTCAAACAAACGCAAACGAGTCAGACTGGCGTACGGCAAACACAAAATCATTCAACGAAGCATTCTCAGCAGCTGGTTATGAGACAAAAATGGTTTTCGGTGAAGGCGATCATGCGAAACAGATTTCCCAGGCACAGCAACTCATCCAAGAAGAGGTTGACTACCTAGTCGTCTTAGGTCTTCAGTCCGCAGGCTGGGAAGATGTGGCAAAGTCTGCTCAGGAAGCCGGAATACCATTTATTATGGCTGACCGGAAACTTGATCTGTCAGAGGATCTCTACACCGCGATGGTGTGCTCCGATTTCGAAGCCGAAGGCAAAAAGGCTGTTGATTGGTTGAAGGCTCAAGCGATCGATGATTGCAAGATCGTTGTCCTTGGCGGTGACACAGGATCTTCCGCGCAGCTCGGCCGCTCCAAAGCAATTGAAGACGGCGCAAGCGCAAACGGATGGGATATTGTATTCAACCAAAACATGAAGGGTTGGGACGAAACGCTTGCAAAGCAGGCAGTCGCTGATCTTATCGCTTCAGGTAAAGAATTCAACGTTGTCTATGCTGAGAATGACAACATGGCTCGCGGCGCTTGTGATGCTATGGATGCTGCCGGTATTACATACGGCAAGGACGGCGATGTAACGGTTATCGCATTTGACGCAAACAAATGGGCGCTTGAGAAGGTTCTCGCGGGCGAATTCAACCTTGACGTAGAGTGCAATCCTCTCCATGGTCCGCGTATTGTTAAGCTGATTAATAGCCTTGAGGCTGGCGAGACAGTTGAGAAGAACGCCTACGTTGATGAGGAAATGTTTGACTGCGACACCATCACACAGGCTATTGTTGATGCGCGTACGTATTAATTGAGGAATGGGTACTGTTGAAAACCATCCTATGACTTTCAACAGGCCAGCAAGGCAAGATATTGATTTGAAATGCGCGGCGCTGAGAATGTGGATATCGTCCGCAGATCTTGGTACCGCGCATTTAATCTAATCACAGAAGTGATTGGAGTATGCTGAGTATCGTGTAGGAACGGAGGTTTGAGTATTACTATGCAGGACACAGTACTTACAATGCGGGGTATTTATAAAAGCTTCCCCGGTGTGCGGGCCTTACAAAACGTGGATTTTACGTTATGTGAAGGCGAAATACACGCTTTAATGGGCGAAAACGGTGCCGGAAAGTCCACCTTAATTAAGGTTTTGACCGGAGTATATTCTAAGAATGCCGGGGAAATCTGCATTAAAGGAATAAATAAACCTCACATCAAATCTCCCCAGGAAGCCCAAAAGCTCGGAATAAGTACGGTGTATCAGGAAATCACATTGTGCCCGAACCTGACGGTTGCCGAAAATTTATTTATTGGAAGAACCAACAATTTATTCGTGAATTGGAAGAAGAGAAACAGCAGGGCCGAATGCATTCTCCAAGGTCTGGGAATACCGGCAAAGCCCGCACAGCAACTATCTAGCTGCTCCATTGCAGTTCAGCAGATGGTGGCGATTGCCCGGGCCGTTGATATGGACTGCAAGGTATTGATCCTTGACGAGCCTACATCCTCCTTGGATGATCAAGAGGTCGCAAAGTTGTTTGCACTGATGCGTGAGCTCAAAAGCAGGGGGGTAGGTATCGTATTTGTCACCCATTTTCTCGAGCAAGTGTATGAGGTGTGTGATAAAATTACAGTTTTGCGCAATGGTGAGCTAGTGGGCGAATATCAAATTAAGGACCTGCCTCGGGTAGAGCTCGTTGCCAAAATGATGGGCAAGGAACTTGGAGACCTGGCTGAAATACATAATAAAACGCAATCGAACACCAATGACTCGAAAGAAGTAATCATAGAAACGGAAGGCCTTTCAAGTACTTCCGGGATAAAGCCCTTTGATTTTACCGCTTACAAGGGTGAGGTAACGGGCTTTGCCGGGCTGCTTGGCTCCGGTCGCAGCGAATGTGTGCGCGCAATCTTTGGCGCTGACAAGGTTACGAATGGAACACTCCGAATCAAAGGCGAGCATGTTAACATTACAACGCCGATAAAAGCCATGAAGAAAGGGATTGGGTATCTTTCCGAGGATAGGAAGCGGGACGGGATTATTGGTGACTTGTCAGTCCGCGAGAACATTATACTTGCACTGCAGGTTATGAGGGGTTTCTTCAAGCCGTTCACTAAGGCTCAGGCGCAAGCCTTTGCCGACGAGTATATCAGTCTGCTCGGCATAAAAACTGCTTCCGCAGATACCCCTATCAGCTCGTTGTCCGGGGGCAACCAGCAAAAGGTAATTCTAGCCCGTTGGCTGCTCACACATCCGAATTATCTTATTCTTGATGAGCCTACCCGGGGAATTGATATTGGCACGAAGGTGGAAATTCAAAAACTTGTATTAAAGCTTGCCTCAGAGGGTATGAGTATCACTTTTATTTCGTCAGAGATTGAGGAAATGCTGCGTACCTGTTCCAGATTAATTGTTATGCGTGATCTGTATGTGGTTGGAGAGTTAAAGGACGAAGATATGACACAGGATAAGATAATGTATACCATAGCGGGAGGAGAAACTCAAAATGTCCAGAAACAATAACAATCTTAATTCCAACCGTTCGGCATTGGTGCTGAAAGAATTGATTAGGCACAGATTATTTATCCCCATTGCTTTTCTTGCATTTCTTTTGTTAATCAATGTGTTTATCAATCCAGGCTTCCTTGGAGTCAGTTTGGGCAGAGACAGCAGCGGAAATCCTGTCTTGATAGGCAATTTAATCAATATCCTGAACAACGCGGCTGAGCTTGTTATTCTTGCAATCGGAATGACCCTCGTTACCGCCTCTTCCAGAGGTCAGGACATCAGCGTGGGAGCTACAGTGGCGATCGCAGGAGGAGTGATTATGCGCGTCCTATGCGGCAATGAAACACAACCAACCGAATTGCACGCACCGATTATCGTTGCGCTCCTACTGGGTTGTCTTGCCGGTATGGCCTGCGGGGCCTTTAATGGTATCCTTGTTTCGAAATTCAACATACAACCTATGGTTGCAACGCTCATCCTCTTTACGGCAGGACGTTCGATCGGTTCTATGGCTATGGGTGGGCTTAAGCCAAAAGCCGCTGCGGAGTTTGGGTATTACGGCAACTTTATTCCCGGATTCCCCATTCCGACGCCCATCCTCATTACGATTGTTGTTGTCGCGGTAACATTTCTCGCATTGAAAATAACCAACCTTAGTCTGTATACCCGGGCCGTAGGTATTAATGATAAATCCTCAAGCCTGAACGGTCTTAACCCTGCGCTGATTAAGTTTTTAACCTTTGTTATTTTGGGTCTGTGCGTCGGTATTGCCGGATTCGTCCAGGCAAGTAGGGTGCAAACCGTAAATCCGTATACCATCGTGCCCGGCATTGAAATGGACGTTATCTTAGCGGTCGCCCTTGGTGGCAACTCACTCAGCGGCGGAAAATTCAATATGACCGGCTCGATTATCGGAGCGTATACCATACAAACTCTGACCTCTATGCTGACCACGCTTAATGTTAACACGAATGCTGTTCCGGTCTTCAAGGCCGTGATCATTATTATGCTTGTAGTCATCCAATCGCCCATTGTAAAAAGTTTCTTAGGCAATAAATTCACAGTTTTAAAATCAACAGTAGGCGATGGAAAGGAGAGAGGTTAGTATGTCAATCTTACATAATGTGCAGGATACCGGCAGGATTGAAGTGATTCAGAACAAGCTGAAACGTGAAAATTCTCTGACTGATACAGCTTTCCTGCTGACAATTACGATTTCATTGTTTATCGCAATTTATGCGCTCTCCATTGTCTTTCTTGGAGACAAGGGTTTCAGCAAGATCCAGATGTTCTTTAACCTCTTTAACGAAAACGCTGCGCTGATTGTAATTGCCTGCGGACTTTCAATCGTGATGATAACTGGTAGCATTGATATTTCCGTCGGCGGTTCCACTGCACTGATTTGTACGGCATGTATTGTTTGCCTCAACAATTACGGTTTCAATTTTTTTACATCTCTTATGCTGGCCTTGGCAATTGGTCTCACCTTCGGTGTGGTTCAGGGCTTTCTTGTGGCGTATCTCGAGATTCAACCCTTTATCGTTACCCTGGCAGGGATGTTTCTGGGTCGAGGTTTAGTTGCTCTGATAGAAGTCAATCAGATACAAGTTAAGAATGCGGGCTTTGAGATGTTGTCCGGCGCGCGGATTCTAATCCCCTTTTTAGGCGATATCAATAAGAAGGGTGTTTTCATACAATCAAAGCTGGAATACGGCGTTATCGTAGCGATTATCATCGTCTGTCTGATGTACTGGCTACTCAGGAAGACAAGTCTTGGGCGTAGCTTCTACGCTGTGGGCGGGAATCCGCAAAGCGCCCTTATGCTTGGCATTAACGTTAAAAGGACCAAGTTCTATGCTCATTTGCTTTGCGGTCTGCTTGCAGGGATCGGCGGATTCCTGTACCTTTTCCACACGCGGTCCGGCTCGGTTCAGCAGGCAACAGGTCTTGAAATGGACGCCATTGCCGCGTCGATTATCGGCGGAACACTGCTCACCGGCGGTGTTGGTAATATTTTCGGCACCCTCTTCGGCGTATTGGCGAGCGGAACTGTGTTACTGATCGTCACAGCAATAGGTAGCCAGGATCCGTGGTGGCCGCAAATCACCCGGGCAGCAATGCTCTGCTTCTTCATCGTACTCCAGAGCTTCATTTGTTCGAGGAAGAAGTAGTATTATGGAATTCAAAGAACGGAGGGGATTATCATAAGTATCGTTGAACATTTATCCTATGGAAAAGCGTCATTGGGTATCGAGCTCGGCTCTACCCGCATTAAAGCGGTTGTGATTGATGAAAACCGAAATATCAGTGCGAGTGGAAGTCACACCTGGGAGAGTCAGCTAATTGACGGTCATTGGACTTATTCTCTTGACAATGTACAATCCGGTTTGCGCGACGCTGTTTCCAAACTTTCAACAGTCAACGGTCAACTATCTACCCTTGGTGTTTCCGCGATGATGCACGGGTATCTTGTATTCGACAAGGATGATAACCTGCTCGTCCCGTTTAGGACGTGGAAGAATACCACTACCGGAGAAGCTGCGGAGAAATTGACGGATCTGTTCAATTTCAACATTCCCGAGCGGTGGAGCGTGGCGCATTTGTACCAAGCGATACTGAACAATGAGGAACATGTCAATGACATTGCTTTCATTACAACCCTCGCAGGCTATGTACATTGGAAACTTACGGGTGAAAAAGTCATCGGCATCGGTGACGCCAGTGGAATGTTTCCGGTCAAGAATAAGAATTGGAACCCTGAGTTCGTAGCAAAATTTAAGTGCCTCACAGGGATAGAATGGTCTAGTATTGCACCGAAAGTCCTCCTTGCCGGCCAAAAAGCAGGCAAAATCACTGCGGTTGGCAGGCAATACTTATTTGGTGAAACGCCCAGCCTGTGTCCTTCGTCCTGCATCCTCTGTCCTCCTCCTGAGGGGGACGCAGGCACAGGTATGGTTTCATGTAACGCAGTCGCGCAGAGAACAGGCAATGTCAGTGCGGGAACAAGTATTTTTGCTATGGTTGTGCTTGACAGGCCACTGGAAAACCTGCATAAAGAGATAGATCTTGTCACAACACCTGATGGTAGGGATGTGGCAATGGTGCATTATAACGAGTGCACATCGAAGATTGACCCATGGGTAAGGATGTTCGGAGAAGTTTTTGACTTGTTCGGCATAACGGTAGACAACAATGAGTTGTTTCGTAAGTTATATGAGGTTGCCCTTGAAAGCGACTCAAAACTCGCGGAGTTTATGCATGGGGTAATAACCTCCGCTGTGTCCGACTTGGCAAACGGCATGCGGATACTTACGGTTGAGGAGCAAGTCAAAGTTGAGAAGCTTGCAGGGCACGGCGGATTCTTCAAGTCGGGCAACGCGGGAAAACAGATTATGTCCGAGATGCTGGGAATTCCGATCGTACTCTCGGAAACCGCCGCAGAGGGCGGAGCTTGGGGAATAGCACTTCTTGCGGACTATTTAAATTACGCAGATGAAAAGGTGCTCAGTGAATATTTGGAGGCGAAATAAAATGTATGAATTTTGGTTTGTTGTTGGAAGTCAGTTACTTTACGGAGAAGAGACCCTGAAACAAGTTGAGCGGAACAGCGTCAAGATTGTTGATGCGCTTAACGCGAGCGGAAATCTGCCGTATAAGCTTGTATACAAGGAAACAATAAAGACCGCAGAGGGTGTGACTACAATGATCAAGGAGGCGAACTACTCCGATGCTTGTGTGGGAATCGTCACATTTTGCCACACGTTCAGCCCATCGAAAATGTGGATCAACGGCTTATCGCTGTTGCAGAAACCATACTGCCACTTTCATACCCAGTTCAACCTGGAAATTCCGAATGACGAGATCGATATGGATTATATGAACCTGCACCAGTCTGCCCATGGGGATAGAGAACACGGGTTTATCGGGACGCGTATGCGGCTTGATAGGAAAGTAATTGCTGGACACTGGGGCAATTCTGACGTGCAGAAACGGATCGGAAAGTGGCAGAAAGCGGCAGTCGGTGCAGCAGTGTCCAAATCGCTCAAAGTGATGCGCTTTGGGGACAATATGCGCGAGGTGGCGGTTACCGAGGGTGATAAAGTCGAAGCACAAGTAAAATTCGGCTGGCAAGTGAATACATTCCCCGTCGGTGCGCTGGTTGAGGTAATGAATGAAGTCACGGAAGCAGAAATCGATGCACAGATAGAAGAGTATCAGGCGAAATACGTCTTTGCGACAAACAATATTGATCCCGTTCGTTACCAGGCTCGAGAAGAAATCTCAATAAAGAAAATGCTCGATTCGGAAGGATGCAAGGCATTTTCAAACACGTTCCAAGACCTGTATGGTATGATGCAGCTCCCGGGGCTTGCCACGCAAAATCTGATGTCGAAGGGCTATGGCTATGGCGGTGAGGGCGACTGGAAAGTAGCTGCTATGACCAGAATCATAAAATCAATGGGCGAACGCTCAGCATTTATGGAGGACTATACCAACGATCTACAGAACGGATTGTCCCTTGGCGCGCATATGCTGGAAGTCTGCCCTTCATTGGCGGAAGATAAGCCACGAATCGAGATACATCCCCTTGGCATCGGTGACCGTGAGCCGCCTGCAAGGCTCGTGTTCGAGGGTAAGGCGGGGAAGGCCACTGTGTCGAGCCTGATTGATATGGGTACGCATTTTAGATTGATTGTTCAAGACGTAGAGTGCGTGAAGCCCACGCAGATCATGCCGAACCTACCCGTAGCGAGACTTATGTGGAAAGCGGAACCGAATCTTGAAGTAGGTACAGAGTGCTGGATCCTTGCGGGCGGGGCACACCACACCGTGCTGTCCTACGATGTCGATGCGGAAATCCTGCGCGACTGGGCAAGGATTATGGGAATCGAATTCGTGCACATTAACAAGAACAGTACACCCGAAAAGCTGGAGCTTGACCTGAAGCTAAGCGATTTGGTATGGAAAAATGCTTGAAAACATAAAACAGCGCGTATATGCTGCGAATATGTTATTGCCAAAATACAAGCTCGTTACGTTAACCTGGGGCAACGTGAGTGAGATAGATCGAGAAAAGGGCCTGATCGCGATCAAGCCCTCCGGGGTTGAGTATGAAAAGTTCACGTTATACGATATTGTTATTGTTGATTTGGACGGAAATGTTGTGGAGGGCGATTTGAAGCCGTCCACCGACACGCCGACGCATATCGAGCTCTACAAACGCTTCCCGAGTATTGGGGGGATCGTACACACTCACTCACGTTGGGCGACAATCTTTGCACAAATGCGAAAGCCAATTCCACCCCTCGGCACAACCCATGCGGACTACTTCCACGGTGAGGTTCCCTGTGTTCGCCCGCTGACGGACGAAGAAATAAGCGGTGAATATGAGAAGAATACCGGCGTAGTAATCACCGAGTGCCATACCGATCCGGGCGGAATACCTGCAGTACTTGTCGCGAACCACGGACCTTTTGCCTGGGGCAAAAACGCCTATGATGCGGTACACAACGCCGTAGTGCTTGAAGAGATTGCGTTTATGGCTTGGCACTGTGGAAATGCGGAATCTGTTCCAAATACATTGCTTGATAAGCATTACAATCGCAAGCACGGAAAAGGTGCGTATTACGGACAGTGACAGACTATCAAAGAATATACAGAGACATTGAGATAAGAGATCTTGATGTCTCTGTTTTTTATTTATCATTTGATCCAAATTACGACAAATAGTAGCAAATTATTTTGTTATGTGGTACTATATAAATTGAAAAAGGACTGGGCTGAAATTGTGTTCAGCCCCACATGGATCTTACTCCTATGGACAATCGGAAATAACAAGTTCCGGACCAGTTTTTAATAGAACTGGTCCTTTTTTAAAGGGGGACTGTATGAAGACCACCATCATCAAGCTTATCATTGCCATCGCTGCCTTTTCTCTGACAGTGGCTGCTGTGGTGGGGAGCATCACCTTTTCAAGGAGTTCCGAATATCTTCAGAGAGAAATCGAATCCAACGTCCGGAACACCACCGAAAAATATGCCAATCAGTTCAGCGCCATCTTCAATCATAAGGAGGGATTGGTGGACTCGGTGGCTGCCTTTGTTTCTGTGACCTTCGATCCCGAGGAACTGAAACGAAATCCGGCCTATATGGAGGAATACAAAGAGATGTTAAAAGAGATCATTGCAGAAACCATTTCCTCTACCACAATCGCCCATGGGCTGTATGTCACTTTCAATCCGGAGTTGACCCCAAACAATGATGAGGTGTGGTATTCCTTTCAGGACGGCGTCGCCACCTATATCGAGGCGGATTTCGAAGGAAATATGCGGGATTTTGAAGATCCTATCCCGGAAGATATGCAATACTTCTTTGCTCCCATCGAGGCAGGCAGTGCCATCTGGACCGGGCCCTACTACGACAAGGACATCAAGATCAATGTGCTTTCCTATTCAAAAGCCATCTACGTAGGAGATTTTTTCGTCGGTATCGCCGGATCGGACGTCACCACGGAGGACACTACGGATATCATTCAGCAAATGCATCCCTACGATAACGGATATGCTTTTCTATTGAACAGCGACATGGAATTCATCATTCGGCCGGATTCGGTGCAGGGAAAAACCTTGCAGGAGGTCATCCCGGAATCCTATGAATCGGTTGCCAGTCAGCTTATGCAGAAGCCTAACGGGGATCTTATTATGGAAGTGGACGGACTTCAGTATATCACCGGCTTCGCCCGTCTTAACAACGGTTGGATCCTGGGGATCTCACAACTTCGGCAAAATGCCTTTAGCCCGATTTACAGCTTGAATCAGGTATTGCTTGCCCAGGGGGTAATCATTTCCCTGCTGATCGTATTGTTTTCAACCTTTTTTTCCATTTCCTTCTCCCGTCCCATCAACCTCCGTCAGAGCACGCTGGAAGCCCAGAACCGGGAAAAGGATATCCTGCTCATATATCAGTCCCGGCAGGCAAAGATTGGTGAAATGGTGGGAAATATCGCCCATCAGTGGAAACAGCCGCTGAACAGCATCAATCTGGTCCTGGTCAACATTATGGATGCCTATCACTATGGAGATTTGGACGAAAAATCTTTAAGTAAAAGCATTCGGAAGGTGGAGGACATCATCAGCAATATGTCTGATACTATCGGAGACTTCACCGGATTCCTCAAGCCTCCCAAGAAAAAGGACCATTTTGACGTCCATGACAGCATGACCATGGCACTGTCTTTGATGGAAGAAAGCCTCCAAAAGCACAGCATCAAGGTTAACTATCACAAGGAGGAATCCTGCATGGCTTATGGCTATGCCAATGAGTTCTCCCATGTGCTTTTCAATATCATCGGCAATGCTCGGGACGCGATCTTGGCGGAAAATCTCCCGGTGAAGCAGATCGATATCATCGTTCGCTACGAAGGGCAGAGCTTGTTCATCCAGATGGTGAATCGTTATTGCCGCATTGACGAAAAAATATTGGCCTTGGTCTTTGATCCTTATTTCACTACAAAGGAAGAAAAAGGAGGAACCGGAATCGGCCTTTATATTTCCAAGGTTATCATCGAGCAGCGGATGAACGGCAAGATTTGGTTGCAGAATATTCAGGACGGGGTAAGCTGCGCCATCAGCCTTCCTTGTTCCCCCGGCATCAATTTTCAGGAGGTAGAATAATGGAGATCCATGGAGATGTTTTAAAAGAAGTAAAAATCCTTTACGTGGAGGATGATCGCACCACCACCGAGGAACTGGGACAGTTTCTGAAAAGACGGGTGGGCCGTGTCTATGTGGCTCATGACGGACAGGAAGGCCTGGAGATGTTTGAAGAATATACTCCGGATATCATCATTGCTGACCTTTTTCTTCCTAAGTTGGGTGGTGTTGAAATGGTGAAAAAAATTCGGGAGATGGGCCATCAGACCCCGGTAATCATCACCTCAGCCGTTAACGATTCCAATGTGATCCTCAGTGCAGTGGATGCCGGGATCCTGAAGTATCTGCTGAAACCCATCAAAACCACGGAGTTATTAAAGGAACTCAGCGATCTGGCAGAAAAAATTGCAGAATCAGCAGCCCGGCCACCGGAATTCTTTTTTTCCAACAAACGAGAACTGGAAGGACGAATCAAAAAAGAATTTTCTGCCTTTCTGAAAAGCTTCACCGGAAAGGGTCCCAAAGATGTCATTGTTTTTATCTCCAATGGAGCGGTAGAAGTCTGCTCCACAGAGGTTATGACGGTTTATGAAAAAACCCTGCTTGACAATTCTCATAATTTTGCTATAATTGAGCAAAATAGGCGATTGTTTTACCAGATCACGGAGTCCCGAATTTCAAAGATGATGGAGAATATCCTTCATCGGGATGTGCATCTGACGGAGATTGAAATCAATTTAAAACAGGATCGCAACAAATTAATATTTCGAATCGGCGCATGATACACCAGGCGACCTCCAACTGTATACAGCGGGATGGTCGAAGTGTCCAGGGGGGCGTCGGTTTCCCCTTCCGGGTTGGAAGGTTAAATTGAATCTATTAACTCAGTCAATTTAAACCCAGCACAATTATTTGTGTTGGGTTTTTATTATTTTTTTACACAATGAAAGGAGAAACCCATATGTCTACGTCTATGACAAAAGTAAAAGAGCTGACCAAAGGAGACATGTTACGCAGAAATATTTTTTTCTACGGTGTGATGATTATCGCCTTTGCCATCATCGGCTTCCTGGTGCCTGATGATCCGGCGGATTTTGGAATCATTTCTGCATTACCTGCCGCATTCCTCATTATTTTTATTTTTAAAACAAAGAGGATCATCGAAGCCCTGGCCCTGGCCGTCATCCTAACCACCATCATGGGGTACAAGGGAGAATTTTTTGGAGTGTTCAACGAAATCATTCTTAACAATGTTATGGACGAGGATATGGCCTGGCTGTTCATCGTCTGTGGCCTGATGGGCGGTATCGTCGCTGTGGTTGAAACCAGCGGAGGAGGATATGCCTTCGGAAACTGGGTCACAAAAAAGGCCAAAACGGAAAAGTCCACCTTGCTGTGGACAGCCGTCTGCTCCCTGCTGTTATCCATCGACGACTACCTTAGCGTTCTTACTACGGGTTCTGCAATGACACCGGTCAACGACCGTCACCGGACACCGAGAGAAATGACTGCTTACATCGTCGACTCCACGGCCGCTCCTGCCTGCGTCCTCAACCCCATTTCAACTTGGGCTGTCTTCATCGGCGGACTAATGGTTGCCAACGGTCTGGGAGAACCAGGTTCACAGGTATTGACCTACGCCCAGGTTGTCCCGTATAACTTTTATGCTATGGGAGCCCTCTTAGTATTGTTTCTGGTCATCATCGGCGTCATTCCCAAGTTCGGTCCTATGAAAAAAGCCTACGAGAGAATTCATGCCGGCGGACCTTTGGCCCCTCCGGGATCCGAAAGAATCGATATCCGGGCTGGGAAAGAAGCCGCGATTCCCGAGAATCCCAAACTTAGAAACTTCTTCGTTCCGATGCTTGTTCTTGTTTCCGCTACCATCTTATTCGGCTTCGATATGCAGATGGGTGTTGTTACTGCCATCGGCTTTAACTTCATCTGGTTCGTCCTTCAGGGAATGAGCCCGGAAACGTACGTGGACGAAGTGCTGCGGGGACTGAAAAACATGCTGATGCCTCTATTCATGATGATACTGGCCTTCAGCTTTGCAGACGGTTGCGAACGAATCGGATTTATGGACTTCGTGGTTGATACTGCTACTGCCCACATCACTCTTCAGTATCTGCCTATCACCATCTTCCTGGTATTTGCTTTTACCGAGTTCATCATGGGCATTAACTGGGGTATGTACATCATCGCGCTTCCAATGGTGGTTCCGGTAACCCTGGCCCTGGGCGGAGATCCCATTGTTATGGTGGGCGTTGTTGCCGCTGCCGGAGTTTGGGGAAGCCACTGTTGCTTCTACTCCGATGCTACCATCCTGACATCCGCAGCTACCGGTTGTGACAATTTCCGGCATGCCATCACACAGATTCCTTACGGCTTCATCGCCGGTATCTTGGCTGGTATTGGCTACTTATTCCTGGGAATCATCCTTTACTAGTTATAAGCGTTTCTACAAACCGGCAGTTGTGTAGATAATTGTCGAAATAGAAGACCCTTTAATTCCAACGCCTTTGCGGATTAACAGGGTCTTTTTTCACTTTGTAATCTACCAATCTATCTTCATTATAACAAATTCAAATGGTATTGTTTCGTTAGACAAACATGATACTGTTTTAAAATATAGACATAAATAGTTATAAAATGAGGGATTTCTTAATCTATCTGAGAAAAGCCTTGCTCAATGATATTTGGCTTTTTTTATTATAAAAATAGGATGGTGAACGTATGAGTACGAAGAAAGTAAAGCAGTTGAACCCACCAGCGACGATCGGTATCATAGGAGGTGGGCAATTAGGCAAAATGCTTGCTTTTGAAGCCAAGCGGATGGGTTTTAATGTCATTGTATTAGATCCAAAACCTTGTTCTTCAGCTGGTCAAGTTGCAGATGAACAAATTGTTGCCAACTATAATGATTTGCCTGCATTGCGTGAGCTAGCAAGGAAATCAGATGTAATAACTTATGAATTTGAACATATAGATGTGGAGTTGCTCAACGTGATTGAAAGTGATGGATACTCAGTATATCCGTCGTCAGAGACTTTGAAGCGAATTCAAAATAAATATACTCAAAAAAGCATGTTAAAGAGCATAGGTGTAAGAGTTCCTGACTTTTATTTCGTGCAAACCTTCGAAGATTTGAAGAATACTTTTTACAGGCTCAATCAAAAGATTATTTTAAAGACTTGCACGGATGGCTATGATGGGAAAGGAAATATTATCATTAGTAATCTATGCGAACTAGAAACGGCTTATCAAAAATTCAATGGCCAAGAATTAATGGTGGAGGAATATATTAATTTTATAAAAGAAGTATCAATTATTATTGCTAAGAATGAAGAGGGGGTCGTCTACTATCCAATTGCAGAGAACTTTCATAGAAATAGTATACTGATAAAATCACTTATTCCTGCTAATGTAACGAGTGAGATTGCGAACAGCATTCATCTCATAAGTGAAAAAATAGTTGAAGAATTGAACGACTTTGGTGTGTTTTGTATTGAATACTTCATTGATTCGAGCCTCAATGTCCTTGTTAACGAGATTGCCCCACGACCTCATAACTCAGGGCATTATACGATTGAGGGCTGCGTATCTTCCCAATTTGAACAGCTCATTCGAATTGTTTGTGGGATGCCTCTGGGCTCCACTCAATTGAGAATGCCTTGTGCTATGTATAATATTCTGGGAAGTCCGATTACCAGTGGACGATATATGATTTCCGGTGTTGATTCGATTTTAAGAATTCACGATTGCCACTTGCACTTGTATGGCAAAACGGAGTCTCACCATTTGAAAAAAATTGGGCATATAACTGCACTGGACTTATCAATTGAAGCTGCAGATAATAAAGCTGAGCAAGCATTAAATAATGTTGAAGTAAAGGCAAAGGGGAAAATGTAATAAGAAAGTAGATACGGAGGTTATACGGTATGAAAAATGAAAAAATCAAAAAAGACAAAGTACCAATGGTTGGCATCATCATGGGAAGCGATTCAGATTTAAAAATTATGAATAACGCAGCGATGATGATGGAGCAATTTTCTATTCCTTATGAAATAAAGGTAGTATCAGCCCACAGAACGCCAGAAAGAATGTTTGAATATGCGAAGAATGCTCAAAGCAGAGGCATTGAAGTCATTATTGCAGGCGCCGGTGGTGCAGCCCATTTGCCGGGGATGGTTGCTTCGTTGACACAGCTTCCTGTTATTGGCGTTCCGGTGAAATTAAAGGAGCTTGATGGACTTGATTCTCTATTGTCTATTGTTCAAATGCCAGGTGGTGTTCCAGTAGCTACAGTTGGAATCAATAATGCAAAAAATGCAGGCCTTTTAGCAGCAAGAATTCTTGGAATTAAGCATCGTGAAATCAATCAGAAATTAGAAGAAAATGCGCTTCTCATCAAAGAAAATCTTGTTTATGACTTGGAACAAAAACTAAAAGAGAGCTGGGATTCTGATGAACCAAAATGAAGGACATAAGAATGGAGGGCATCACGTAATGAAACAGTGGTATGAAAAATTATTTGATAACTACGGGAAAAAATACGACAAGGAGATTTTTACCCAAGGGACAATTGGTGAATGCGACTTTATTGAGAAAGAATTGAATTATAATAAATCATTGATAATACTTGATGTTGGGTGCGGAACCGGTAGGCATTCAATTGAACTCTCTAAAAGAGGGTATATGCTTACAGGCATCGATCTATCCGAATCCCAGCTGGAAAAAGCAAGAGAGAAAGCAATAGCAAATAACCTTAGGATTGATTTTCTAAGACATGATGCCAGAAATCTCCCCTTTGAAAATCGGTTTGATGCTGCTATTATGCTTTGTGAAGGCGGGTTTCCACTTATGGAAACAGACGAAATGAATTTTGAGATACTGAAAAATGTAACAAAGTCGATCAAGAATTCAGCAAAATTAATATTTACAACCCTCAATGGATTGTTTCCGTTGCATCATTCCATCAATGAATTCCATGGAGAGAATCATCACGAAGGAGCACATTATAAAAGTGAAACCTTTGATTTAATGACCTTAAGGGATTATAATATCACCACTTTAATTGATGATGATGGAAATGAACACAAGCTTGAGTGTAATGAAAGATACTATGTCCCAAGCGAAATCACATGGTTGCTCAAATCTTTGGGATTTAAAAAGGTTGAGATTTTCGGAGCTAAAATCGGGGCTTATTCGAGGGAGGATAAGCTTACAACAGAGGATTACGAAATGCTTGTTGTAGCTGAAAAGTAGGAAACATCAATCATGCTTACTGAAACTTCTGAGATTTCAGGTCCGTTATCAACCTTAATAAAGGTAATACCCTGCCGGCTTTGTTGACAAAACATGAAAATATAATACAATGAATAGTAAGTAATGTTTAGTGGAAGAGTAGAATGGATATTAATACGTTTGAGCTTGATATCTAACAGGCTTTTATGAGGAAGATAGTGGAGGATGGAATGGGTGATAAGACAAATGAAGTTGGCAGACTCCAGGACGAAATAAAGGAATTAATTCATGCGATAGGAAGCCTTGAAGATCAAAATATTAATGAGATTCAAGCATTTAAACAGCAGTCAACGAGCATGAATGTTGGTTTTACTGCTATTTTTGAAAGCATCAAGTCATTATATGAAAAATCCGGTGAAATTGACAAGATTGTTGGTCTAATTACCAGAATTGCAAGCCAGACAAATTTATTGGCAATGAATGCATCGATAGAAGCAGCAAGAGCTGGTGAACATGGACGTACGTTTACAGTTGTGGCGGATGAAGTAAAAAAATTATCGACTCAAACCTCAAATTCCGCATCAAACATTAAGGCCCTTGTAGATAATATTCAATCGGAAATCATGGTTGCGAAAAATAGTATCGATGAGATCAACAAATCTTTAGGAGGGCTGAAATTCGAAGATAACAATATTCAAAATGTATATGGAAAAGAGGCAGATCAAGCGGCTGGATATATCCTTGAGGAGATTAAAAAAGTATTTAACCTGGAAAGAGCGAGAGTGAATCCGGGAGCTTACTATGTAGGAATTCAAAAAGACATTGAGCGGGTTTGTGAAGTGGTATTAAAGAAATTTAAAGGGGCACTGGGATCCTATTTCTATATCGATGAAACGTTACTCGGGCATTTGTTACCGGATGATTTTGCGGTTGGAATCTATGCTTTATGGCAGAATGATAAGCTGGAAAAACAGAAAATACTTTATGTTAAGGATATGAAACCAACAAACGATTATCTATCGTGGTACTATGGGCCTATTCGAGCGAAAAAAGGAGCATGGAGCAAAGTATCCTATGATCCTTTTGCAAAAAAAGAATTGGTATCTTACGCAGTGCCATTATATATGAACGGGCAATTGATCGGTGTTGGAGGAATTGATATTGATTACGAATTATATCGGCACAATAATCAGAAAGAGGTATTAGGCAGAATGAAAGAGAACATTGATCTGCTCTCTGAATATGCTAAAAAATAGGTTTTGTATGGAAAATGAACAAAGGACATTGTCACCTGAACAGCGAGTGGTGATCCTCGGAATATTAAAAAACCGTTTTGAGGAAAATATGGACCGTCACAAAGGACTAAAATGGGCAAACATCCAGGCTATTTTGGAATCAAATGTTGAAAAAATGTGGTCGCTCCATGAAATGGAAATCACCGGAGGCGAACCGGATGTTATTAACCATGATAAAAAAGCGGGCGAATACCTTTTTGTAGATTGTTCGGCGGAAAGTCCGAAAGGTCGCAGAAATGTTTGTTACGACCGTGAAGCACTAGTGTCAAGGAAAGAACATAAACCACAAAACAGCGCTGTCGATATGGCTGCTGCCATGGGGATTGAACTATTAACGGAAGAACAATATCGGGAGCTGCAGAAACTAGGAAATTTCGATACGAAAACATCAAGCTGGGTAAAAACTCCTGTGAATATTAGAAGGCTAGGTGGGGCCCTGTTTTGTGATCGCCGCTACGATACAGTCTTTGTGTATCACAACGGAGCGGAATCTTATTATGCTGTCAGGGGGTTCCGAGGCATGTTAAGGGTTTGAATCGATGGCATTATAATGCAAATTTAGATCCTCGATCACGTTTTTGATAGTGTCTCTTAACGCCGCTGGTGTTATAGATAGAACCTGTTTTCCATAAGAGATAAAATAATTCGCTATAAATTTTTCTTCTCCTGCGTTATAAAAACCATTGATGTAATAGCGGTCTTCATTTATTATAAGTTTCATTGAGGGATAGTTTTCTTTATGAAATTTGTCTACACCTTTTTGTGTGACCTCAACATTAAAATTAACTGCATCTTTATCCTTGTAAATCAATTCGGCAGCTTTTTTAAATTCAGATACCGCTTTGGGTTCATACTGGGAACATTCTTTTACAGATACAATTTTATCACAACGAAAAACCTGCGGCCTTTCTGTCTTAAAATTGTATGCGGTTGAGTACCATTGTCCAAAGGATGATGAGATATCAAAAAATTGCACAAAATAGCTTCGACTCCCATTATCCTTTTTGTATTTTACTTCACATACTTTACCTTCTATCGCAAAGTTTAGCACATCTCTTAAACAATGACTTTCGTTAAAGTGTTTTATCACTCCCATATTCAATATGGCTTCCATTTTATTTAGGCTGCTGATTTTTTCATCAGACAAACACATTTCAAATTTTTGCTTCAGTGCTTTTGTACAAAGATGAAATGGTGTCGTTTGGTAATCACTTAGCGTAAGCATCGCAAAGTAGAGTGCATACAGTTCGTCTACGCTGAAAACAATCGGAGATAATAATCTGTTTGGTAAGATACCATAAAATCCATTTCGACCCACTTGCGAATAGATCGGCATTCCGATTTCTTCAAGGGATTGTATATCACGTAAAGCGGTACTTCTTGAAATCTGGTATTGATTCATAATCTCTTTTAAGTTAAAAAAGTTTTTATCGTTCAAATAGATCATCAAATTACTCAATCGTTCTGATTTTCTCATATCTAATCACTCCTTATATACTTAAAGGTATCATGTTATGATACCTTTTTCAAGTAGAATGAAGCTATTATAAGAAAAGGAGTTGAAATAATCATGAACGCACAAAAGGAATTCAGCCGGATGATGGCAACACAATTGGAGATTGCTCTTGCTTCCAGTAGTTCCAATATTCCCAATGTAAGACTTGTCAATTTTGTTTTTGATCAGAAGAAGAAAACCATTTATTTTACAACCTTCGGTGATAACGAAAAGGTGAAAGAATTCGAATTAAATAATAATGTTGCAATCACAACAATACCGAAAAGTGGAAATGAACATGTAAGAGCAAAAGGAATCATCAAGAAAAGTGAATTATCTATTCTTGACGTAGCAGAAGCTTTTAATAGTAAAATCCCTGGTTACGCCGATACAATTGAACAGGCTGGCCAATTTCTAGTCCTGTATGAGATTAATTTTGATGAAGCGATTGTTACATTGGATTTCATGGATACAGATACGATTCGTTTGTAGCAAAAGTGCTGGGTCACAACATCGGAGATGAAGATCTTTTTTTAAGATCTTCATTTCAATCTGTTCTTCTTTTCTATATATTCCATCAACTTAATATTCGTCCGCTTATACCTGCTGTAATCCAGAATATTTGCCGAAATAATGATCACAAAGGCTATGATAAGAACAATGATTAAATCTGTGAGGGAGAAATTCTCAACTCCGGAATAATATAATGACAATATCACGATTAGTGTGATAAACAGAGCAGTCAGGTTATTGATTATAAAATACGTGCTTGGTTTCGCTATCTTTATCGGAAGCAATGCCATAACGAAAACAATGGCTGCACCGATAAAAAGTCCAACGATGCCGCTGATAAAGACACATAAAAACAACGATTTCAAATCCGGCATCGGATTCAGTGCGATCTGAGCGAACAGACCAATCAGTGCTCCAATCACGAAGGAATATAGAATATTATTTATATCGATTTTATCCAACATAACTTAGCTCCTATATATTCAAGATTTTTTTTAATGCCTTTGCGTAAAATCTTGAAACCTCCAATTCCTGTTTATTCCTTAATACCAACACCAGCCGACCATTGAACCAGGGTATAATTTCCTTCACATTTATTAAATTAACAAGCTGTGATTTATTAATACGGATGATGCCATGAAAGCTTAATGTTTCTTCGTAGTATTGCAAGGTGTTTTTTAGATAATAGAGCTCTTTCTCTGAATAACACATGATTTCGGACCCGTGAGCATCAATATGATAGATCTCCTGAATCGGAACCAAGCTGTATCTGTTTTTTGAAAACCCCGTAACCGTCTCCGGAACGCCTTGTTTTAATTCACTTTCATTATTTAGCAGTGCGATCGCGTCCATATAATCGATGGGATCAAAAATGATCACAAGCTTTTCGGGAGGAATCTCAAACCCACGCTCAACCAAGATGATTTTTGCATCATCTGAGAGATTGATTCCTGATTTGGAAAAAATCCGACTCATTTTCTCTTTTATTTGCGCAGAGCAAAATAATTGAATATCCATTTGCACCAACCTGTGTTATTCTTTCAACCGATTCACAATCATTAATGTTTTCGCAAGGAAAGGGACGCTTTCTTCCATAAAATTTATCGAACCAAAATTAGCGATGATGTGAATATCATTGGATGGATCATACATCATAAATGTTGCGCTGGAACCTACGCCGCCGTAGATATTCGGCAAGTCGCTCAGAAAAAATGAGAATTCCCCGAAACGAAACTCCATCATGCCAAGCCCATAGTAAACACCATTGATATAGTTCTTATTGAAATCCGTCATCTGCTTCAACGTATCAATTCTAACCAATTTCCCTTCATTCAGCGCCTTGCTGAATTTTAACAGGTCTCATCGTTGTCACCAAACCTCCGCCGGACCAGTCAAAGCTTAACGCATTGGTGTCTGATAAATCAATGCCATTGGCATACACTTCCAGTATATCATATTTATGAGAAGTATTTGGTTTTGATTTAAATATTAGATTGGTATGATTCATCTCCAGCGGATCGAAAATTCTCTCATGGAGCACCTCATGAAATTGCTGCCCGGTTACAGTTTCTATGAGAAATCCAAGCAAGATGTACCCTGTATCAGAATAATGAAATACCTCTCCCGGCCTTGCAATTGCCTTTTGTTTTTCTCGGGTAAAGGAAACCAGCTCATGTGGAGACCACACCTTATTTTGGTCTGTTATTATGATCTCAAGCATGGTGTCGCCCTGTGACACCGGGTCTTCATAATAGTCCCCGATACCCGACGTATGACCGAGCAACTGCTTGATCGTCACCTGATCCTTATAATCGACTCCTTCGTAAACAAACAAACCTTCAAGCAGAGTATCATCAAGATACCTTGAAATGAAATCATCATAACGAATCCCACCGTCTTCGCAAAGCATGCCGATCAAAGCAGCCGTAAATGTCTTTCCAATGCTGGCGGAATAGTACGGATGATCCACTGTGACAGGCTCAGCAAAATCCTTCCCCGTATTACCTGCCGCATATGTCTCGTTCAGGTGAAGTTTATCTGAATAGATCGTCAGCAAGGCACTGGAAATCTCATCATGCTCATTGACCATGTTCGTAAGTTCCCGATCAATCATGATATTCATTTCATCTTTTGATAGGGGCCCATTTGCTATGGAAAGAACAATAACTCCTGTCATCATGATTAGCACGAATGCGATCGGAATCAAGTACCTCTTCTTTATACGTTTCATAATTTGCCTCCCAATTCATTGTACTCTGATGCAATCATTCTACTTTATAAATACATTTTTGTACTTTAAACCTGATAAGTGGTCTTAAAATGGTTATGAGAAGCGACCGAGAAAAACAATATGTTAGGCGCTGCATTAAAATTAATAATGTAGTGCTTTAAAATTATCTGATATAATTAAGCACAGTATAATAAGAAAATTTTCTATAGTCGAAACTTTTCTACGGAAACGTTCTAAAATCAGAATCATCAAAATTGTCAGCAGGACGTCATGACAAGATTGGTTTTCTTTAAATTGCATATCCTTTTCCCTACGTTTACTATTAGGGTAAAATAATAAGGGAGGTAAAGTTATGAGCAATGCAAAAGTCAATACAGAGCCAAACAACAGTCTTAATTTCAAGGCTAGCGTTCAGAAATTCGGGGGCTTCATGGCCGGCATGATCATACCCAATATTGGAGCGATCCTAGCGTGGGGTCTTATTACAATGTTCGTTATACCAACAGGATGGATTCCGAATGAGTACCTGGCGCAAACGGTCGGCCCTATGATTAAATGGCTGATCCCGATTCTGGTGGGCTTCACAGGGGGAAGACTTGTATATGGCATACGAGGCGGTGTCGTAGGTGCAATTGCGACATATGGTATTATTGTTGGTGCTTCCATTCCAATGATTCTTGGCGCCATGATCATGGGTCCATTAGGCGGATGGGTGGCAAGGGCCTTTGACAGGGCTATCGAAGGCAGAATTCGAACAGGTTTTGAAATGCTTGTAGATACTTTCTCAGCAGGTATTATGGGAGCACTGCTTTCCATATTTGCCTTTGTGATCGCGGAGCCTATCGTAACCGCTATTTCAACAACATTAGGAAGTTTTGCCGAAGCGGTAACGGCTGCAGGACTTCTTCCTCTCATCGCCATCGTGATTGAGCCTGGCAAGATATTGTTCCTAAACAACGCAATCAACCATGGCGTATTGGGTCCATTGGGAATCCAGCAAGTTGCAGAAATGGGCAAATCAGTATTCTTCCTGCTGGAAAGCAACCCGGGCCCTGGTCTTGGTGTTCTCCTTGCCTTCAGCTTTTTTGGAAAAGGAGCCGCAAAGCAGTCAGCACCCGGTGCATTGGTGATTCATTTCTTCGGTGGGATTCACGAAGTATATTTCCCGTACATACTGATGAAGCCTTTGCTTATCCTAGCTGTAATCGGCGGTGGAATAAGTGCTAACTTCACTTTCGTAATTCTGAATGCAGGACTGGTTGCAACTCCGTCCCCCGGAAGCATATTTGCAGAGATGGCCATGTCTCCGAAAGGCGGACACCTGCCGGTACTAGCAGGAATAGCAGTGGGAGCAGTTGTATCCTTCCTCATCGCTTCTGTAATTCTTAAGAGGGATAAGTCAATGGATGACTTGGATGAAGACTCCTTGAATATGGCAAAGAAAATGACTGCCATGATGAAGGCGGAGAGCAAGGGGCAGAAGACGGTAAGTTCCGTAGCGCCTGTATTCAGTTCCGCAGTGCCTAAGAGTATTATATTCGCCTGTGAAGCAGGCATGGGATCTTCCGCAATGGGAGAATCAATCCTTAAGAAAAAGATTAAAGAGGCCGGACTGGAGATTGAGGTCAAACATTCTGCAGTGAATGCATTAACCGCTGATGCAGAGGTCATTTTTACCCAGGAAAGCCTGGCTGGCAGAGCTGCTCAGGTTGCACCAAACGCAGAAATTATAACGATTAAGAATTTCCTCGAGCAAAACGCATATGACGAATATCTAAGCAGGTTTAAGAATTAATCAAAAATGAGGTTATGAACTGTATGGATCGTTTTACTGTCAGGCAAAAGTTCATATTAAGCAATTTGATTGAGAAGGGTCCTTTACCGGTAAAGGACCTCTCTCATCAGATTGACGTCAGCGAGCGTACCATCATGCGTGAGGTGTCCTCAATGAATGACTTGCTGAAAAAATACAAACTGAGGATATCCGAATGTGGAGGTAAGCTGGTCTTAAGCGGAAGTCAGAAAGATATCGAAATGACTCGTATGCTTTTTGACAGGATACCTCCTTTGTGGCTGCTTACCCACGAGCAAAGGCAGGTGCTGATCACAGCACAGCTGCTACTGGCAAAGGAGCCGATTAAATCAGCGTATTTTGGTTGTCAATTTAATGTAGTAGAGGGCACAATCATTTTTTACCTCGATAAAATAGAAGGCTGGCTTAGGACGAAAAATTTAAAGCTCATAAGAAGAAGGGGATATGGTCTTGAAGTCATCGGCTCCGATTGGAGTAAAAGAAATGCTTTTGCGGAGCTTCTGTATCATTACAAACCCATAAGCGAGCTTCTGGCATTCTTGTATGAGGATAATAACGACTACTCACTTCTTGCATTTTTTGAAGTTACCTTCGGAGAAAAGCTTGTTGCCGATGTAAAGGGCATGCTGAAGAAACTGTATTCAGAAAGCAATATGCTGAAGTCCAACGATGTTGACAATTTTAGCACATTCATTCATTTGTTGCTGTCAATCGAGAGAACCCGCAGCAATATGAGGATTGACCTGCCGGAGGATCTCATAAAAGATACATTAGCCACCTACGAGTTTTCTATCATAAATGACATTGCTGATGTACTGAATAATAATGGAATAAATCTTCCTGAAAGTGAACTTGCATATCTTGCAATTCACCTTATGGAGGACAGAAATAGATATACTGATGACAATGTTCCGATGGAGCTAGGCATCGACCTTGAGGACTCAGTCAGAGAAATCATATATATTACAGGAAAAAGGCTGAATATGACAATCCAATGTGATGATCAGCTTATGAGCGGTCTCAGACAGCACATAAATCCTGCATTATACAGGCTTACGATGGGGCTGGAGGTAAGAAACCCCATAATCAATGATATCAAGGAGTATTACAAGGACTTATATGAAGCAGTTGATTATGCATGTAGGCTTGTTTTTTCAAAATACAACCTCATGATACCTGCCAATGAAGTGGGCTATGTGACGATGCATGTGGGTGCGGCTATAGAAAGGCAACACGTGTATGAAAGCAGGTTGCGGGTTTTGGTAATCTGCCCGAATGGGATCAGCACTGCGAGGATTCTATTAGGAAAGCTTAAAAGCAAATTCCCGGAAATCAATGAGGTTGAGGTATGCTCCCTAAGGGAAATGGATGATAAAATAAAGGGAAACTATGACATTATACTGTCAACGGTAGAGGTAAGTAAGAAGCTAGACAAAGACATACTATACATATCACCGTTTCTGCCAGGCAAGGATGTGGAAAAGGTAAGCGCGCTGATTAAGATCAAGACAGGGGAAGGTGCCAATATGAAAAGGCCTTTGACTGCAGGGTTTTACGAAGAGATCGGAGAGACTGAGGCGGACTTTGCTGCGGCGGACAATATGTTTAAGAACATCATGCTCAAAAGCGTTGCATGTGATACGATCCGGAACACGATTCGTGAAATTGTCCGTGAGCTTTATGACACCGGAGTGATCGCTGAGACCGATAAGGTTGAAAATCAGATCTTAAAGAGAGAGGCAAAGGGAAGTGTCGTGATTCCAGGCAGACATGTAGCTCTGGTTCATATAAGGACAGAAGAAATCGATTCCCCCTTTGTAGGCATCTTCAGGACGGAGCATTATATCGAAATGAAAAGCGCGGGTTTCTCTGTAGAAAATGTGGATACCATTTTGGTTATGCTTGCAAGGAAAAACGAGAGGGATTATATTCTTGAGATGCTCGGCAGAATCAGCGCTTCACTGGTAGAGAGCGAGAGCTTCGTCAATGTATTGAGATTTGGAGATATCACAGATATTAGAAATGAACTGATAAAAATAATCAACAGGGAGGAAAGCTGATGAACAAGCTGATTTTGAATGAAGGAAACATCTTATTGAATGCCGCGTCTGAGGGCAAGTATGAAGCCATTGAAAGGGCCGGAAGACTTTTGGCAGACAATGGTTACGTAGATCCGGATTATATAGAGGGCATGAGAAAAAGGGAGATAGAAGTAACGACATACATTGGTAACGGCATCGCCATTCCCCATGGAACATCTGAGTATGTTACGCATATTAAAGAGTCCGGAATCGTGGTTTTGCAGTATCCGGAGGGGGTGGATTTCGGTGAGGGGAATCTCGCATATATCCTCATCGGAATCGCGGGCAAGAATGATGAACATTTGGAAATCCTGTCCTCTATCGCGCTTGTATGTCAGGATGAGAACAATGTAAGCGAGCTCAGGCATGCAGTTGCCAAGGAGGAAATCATATCCATACTGACAGAAGGTGATCATAGATGATCAAAACCGTGACTTTAAACCCAGCCGTGGATAAAACTGTTGAAATCAATGATTTTGAAGTAGGCAAAGTCAACAGGATTTCTTTCATGAGGCTGGATGCAGGGGGAAAAGGAATTAATGTATCCAAGACGATCAAAGCTTTGGATGGAAGCAGTATCGCCACAGGGTTTCTTGCAGGACGAAATGGCGATTATATCAAGGACTATCTGAATCGAATGCAAGTCTCCAGTGATTTCCTATTTGTAAAAGGAGAAACACGAACAAATTTGAAGGTAGTAGACAGAAGGAACCAAACCAATACAGATATCAATGAACCGGGCCTTATTGAGGTAATGGAAGAGGATCTAAGCCGGCTTGAGCACAAGATATTCTCAGATATGAGGAAAGATGATATTCTGATCCTGTCGGGTAGCATACCTTCTAATGTACCGGTGGATATTTACAGGGATTGGACTGAAAGAGCCAACAAATCAGGGATAAGGGTATTGCTGGATGCAGACGGAGAACTCCTGAGAGAGGGAATCAAGGCAAGTCCTTATATGGTCAAGCCGAATATTGAGGAGCTGGAGAGCCTGCTGAAAAGCAAGCTTACTGGCATGGATGAAATTGTGCGTGCAGGGCGAAGCCTGCTTGATATGGGAATAGAGATGGCAATCATTTCCCTTGGAGCTGACGGGGCAGTTTTCTTTCATGGGGAACATGCAATCTACGCAGAAGGGCTTAAGGTAGTGGTTAAGAGTACGGTGGGGGCAGGAGATGCAATGGTGGCTGCGTTTGCGATTGCGATTTCAAGAGATGAGCCGTTCGAGAAGGCCGTTGCTTTTTCTGTTGCAGCAGGTACTGCAAATGTTGCCAGTGAAGGAACACTGCCGCCGGCGTGGAAGGACGTACTGCATTATGAGGCTCAAGTGAATTTAAAATATTTGTAAAGATGCCGATTTGAAATTTTGTGGAGGACAAATATATGAAAACAAGAGCAGTCAGACTATATGGAGAGAATGATTTGCGTCTGGAGACCTTCGAACTGCCGGAGATAAAAGAGGATGAGATACTGGTAGAGGTGGTTTCCGACAGCGTATGCATGTCTACATACAAAGCAGCGATATTGGGCAAAAAACACAAGAGAATACCCCAGGATGTTGATAAAAATCCAATCATCGTGGGACATGAGTTTGCAGGAAATATCGTCAAAGTGGGTGCGAAGTGGAAAGACCAGTTCAAAGAGGGAAACAAATACGCACAGCAGCCTGCTTTGAATTACAAAGGATCCATGGCGTCTCCTGGATATTCCTATCTTTATTTCGGAGGAGATACCACATACGCGATCATTCCGCAGGAGGTTATGGAACTGGGATGCCTGCTCAACTATGAAGGTGAAACATATTATGAGGCGTCGCTGGCGGAGCCCATGTCCTGTATCATCGGTGCTTTTCATGCAAATTACCATACGGAGATGGGGAATTATGTGCATAAGATGGGGATCGTAGAAGGCGGCAGGATGGCGATTTTGGCAGCTGCCGGACCAATGGGGCTGGGGGCGATCGATTATGCCCTCCATTGCGACAGGAGGCCGGGATTGCTTGTCGTCACGGACATTGATGATGAAAGAATAGAACGGGCAAAGAGAATCTTCCCGGAAGAGGAAGCACAAAAATGCGGAGTAAGGCTGATCTATGTCAATACTGCCAAAATCGACGATGCAGTAGGACATCTGAAAGCCCTTGCCGATGGAGAAGGCTTTGATGATGTATTTGTATTTGCGCCTGTAAAGCCGGTCTTCGAGCAGGGAGACAGCATACTGGCAAGGGACGGCTGCCTGAATTTCTTTGCGGGTCCGACGGATACCGGTTTTTCTGCATCACTGAACCTGTACAACATCCACTATGCTTCTACCCATGTCATGGGAACGACAGGCGGAAATACCGACGATTTAATCGAATCTTTAAAGCTTACAGAAAAGAAGCTGATCAATCCCGCAGTTATGGTAACGCATATCGGTGGTTTGGATTCGGTTGCGGAAACAGTTCTCAACTTGCCCAATATCCCGGGAGGCAAAAAACTGATCTATACCCATATCGATATGGAACTCACTGATATAAGCGACTTTGAAGAAAAAGGTAAAAACAACCCGCACTTTGCAAGGCTGGCTGAGATTACCGGCAGAAACAAGGGATTATGGTGCGCGGAAGCAGAAAAATATCTGCTGGGAAACTGGAAATAGATCAGTGTTGTTTCAATGTAAAAATAAGGTAGGAGGGATGATGGTGGTATTCAGCGGGATTGCCGGTTCGGAAGGAATTGCAGCCGGAAAGGCTTATGTGTATATAAATAACCAGACGGTAATTGGTATGGAAAAAGTAGCACCTGACGCCGTCAGTACAGAGCTTGAAAAGCTCAATGAGGGAATTGAACTGAGCAAAACACAGATAATTAGGCTCAAAGAAAAAGTTTTGCAGGAGTTTGATGAGAGTAAGGCCCAAATATTCGAGGCCCATATGATGATGCTTGAGGATCCGGAATTTATCGGTGCGGTCAGGGAAGCAGTCATATCAGATTGTGCCAATGCGGCTTATGCTGTAAAAAAGATTGCAGATTCTTACATCGCTCTATTTGAGCAGATCGAGGATGATTACATGAGGGACAGAGCCGCTGATATAAAGGATGTCACTAGCAGGCTCACAAGGAATATCCTTGGTATTTCCTCCTGGGACCTTCTTTCCATTAACAGTCCGGTCATCATAGTAGCCCATGACTTGACACCTTCTGATACGGCGATGATGAACAAGGATTATGTTCTGGGATTTACTACGGACGTTGGTGGCAGAACCTCCCATACTGCAATCATGGCAAGAAGTCTTGGCATTCCTGCGGTTCTGGGCTTGGGAGACATTAGCGAAAAGATACAGGATGGCGACTATTTAATCATAGACGGGTTTGAAGGGAAACTTATCCTAAATCCTGATAAAGACCAGCAAGCAGAATATGAAATAAAAATCGGTCAACATAGCGAGCGCAGGAAAAAGCTCCAAGAGGTTGCTTTCTTGCCGGCTATCACAGTCGATGGAAAGAGCGTAGAAATTTCCTGCAATATAGGATCCCCGGAGGATATTCACGCTGGTGCGGCAAATGGCGGCGACGGTGTAGGACTTTTTCGAACGGAGTTCTTATACATGAACAGCAATGCGCTTCCCACTGAAGAAGAACAATATGAACAATATCGCAAAGCGGCGGTTTTACTTCAAAAGAAGCCTCTGATCATAAGGACACTGGATATTGGGGGAGACAAGAAACTTCCTTATCTCCCTATACCCGAGGAGGCAAACCCGTTCCTTGGGTGGAGAGCAATCAGAATCTGCCTGGAAAGGCTGGACATATTTAAAACGCAGCTTCGGGCAATTCTCAGGGCAAGCTTCGAAGCAAACATTCTTATCATGTTTCCTATGATTTCAGGGGTCAGAGAAGTAAGAGAGGCGAAGAAGGTTCTTGAGGAAGTAAAGGACGAATTGAGAAGGGAAAACATGAAATTTGATGAGAATATTAAAGTGGGCATCATGGTGGAAATACCGTCCGCTGCAATGACAGCGGATACCATAGCGAAAGAAGTGGACTTTTTCAGTATTGGAACCAATGATTTATGTCAGTATGCTTTGGCGGTTGACCGGATGAATGCAAAGGTGTCAGACTTGTATCAACCGCTGCACCCTGGATTACTCAGGCTGATCAAGAATGTGATTGATGCATCACACAGACATGGGAAGTTTACTGGCATGTGCGGCGAGATGGCAGGATCAGAAGAAGCATGTATCATACTCCTGGGTCTGGGGCTCGATGAATTCAGCATGAGTGCGGCAGCAATCCCTGCAATAAAAAATATTGTGAGAAACGTGTCATACAAGCAGGCTGAGGAAATTGCCAACCATGCGCTGGAGTTGGATACACCGGAAGCGGTTTTGGAATACGCAAGAAATATATTGAATCAGATCAACAAAGGTTCAGTACAGAGTACTAGCTTAGGGAGGATGGGAATATGATATCGAAAATGATTACAATAACCAATGACACGGGACTTCATGCCAGGCCTGCGTCGGTGTTTGTTGGTACAGCGGCAAAATTCAAATCTGAGTTGATGCTTCAGAAGGGTGAAAAGCAGGTGAATGCGAAATCCATTATGGGTGTGTTATCACTGGGAATAACAAAAGATTCGGAAATAATGATTTCGGCGAATGGACCTGACGAGGAAGAGGCCATCGGTGCGCTTGTGGAGCTTGCCAGATCGAACTTCCATGAATAACGGAATGGGTTAAATTTTAGACGTGAGAGGGTGACCTTCGCGTCTTTTCTCTTTCGCAAGATACGAGCATGTGCGTGATGAATTGATGATTGGGTATAAAATAAAATAATAAACTGAAATACTCTTAGATATTTACATTTGCGGAGGAGAATAACAATGAAAAAAGGTTTTATATTGAATTTGTTCATTATTGTATTGATTACTATCATGCTCTCGGGATGTGCCCCGCCGAATGTTCAAAATAGTACAGAAAATGATGGAACAGAAAAAAACAAAGGACCTGTTACAGTAGCCACAATGATTGATTCGGAAGGCGCAATATTAGGGAATTTGCTCATATTACTACTTGAGGAAAATGGTTTTAAAACCATTGATAAGGTAGGGTTTGGAACGCCTGATATTCTAAGAAAGGCACTGGAATCCGGCGAGGTCGATCTGGTCATTGATTATACCGGGTCAGGGCAATACTATGGTGCTACGGCGGATAATGAGGTCTGGTCAGACCCGATTAAGGGATATGAAGCATCGAAACGATTTGATAAGGAAACAAATAATATCCTTTGGCTTTCTCCTGCGCCTGCTAATAATACAGAAATGCTGGCAGTAAAAAAGCAATTTGCCGACGAAAACAACCTGAAAACCATGTACGATTTTGCAAACTATGTGAATGATGGCGGAGCCGTAAAACTAATTGCAAGTTCAAGCTTTGTATCCAATCAGCTTGGTCTTTTAGGTTATCAAGAAGCATATGGGTTTACGTTAAATTACGAACAATTAATTATTCTTTCTCATGGAAATACAGCGGAAATGCTAAAGGCGCTGGATCAAGGTACAAATCAGGTTAATGCCTCACTTGTATATGGAACGGATGGGTCCCTTCAGAAGATGGATATGGTGGTCTTAGAAGACCCTTTGAATGTCCCCCCTGTCTATCTTCCTGCTCCGGTGTTAAGAGGTGAGCTGGTAGGACAGTATCCGGAACTCGAAACAATGTTTGTAAGTGTATTTGATACACTTGATCTTGAAACACTTCAAACGTTAAATGCCAGAGTTGCTTTCGATGGCGAAGATGCAAAAGAGGTTGCAAAAGAATATTTGGAAAGGAATGGATTCCTGAAATAATATGGAAAGAGAAAGAAAAAGTCGCGTCACGTTCTATTTCAGCTTGGCCTTGATTATGATTGGCTTTTTAAGCGGAAGGTTTATGATCATAAAGGAAAATAGAATCGTTGACGGAATGGTGGTGGATACGCTAAATGCTCTGGGGGAAAATAGTTTTCTTCTTGCATTACTTTTTCTGATTCTTGGGGTTGTTATCATTTTTTATACCAAAGGAGTTGCTATAAATCCTATATGGATTACGCTCATTGGTGTCGGTCTGTTCATCGCTCTGGTTGTGTTTTCGGGTGTTGCTGCTACCTATGAACTACTGGATATGGGCTCTACCGCTAGGGCATCAGTAGGGCTCGGATTTTGGTTCATGATAGTAGGTGTTTTACTTCTCATTCAGCAGTCAGTGAAGCTCTACGCCACAAACCAAGAAAGAATCAGCCTGTTGATCCTGCTGTCAACGTTTTTTATTCTTTACTGGATATACAGGCTAGGCTGGCTAAGTAGTATTTCGATTGTGAGAGAAGTCAGTGACAGATGGGATCTTTTTTCTGAAGCAATCATTCAGCATCTTCAATTAAGTATTGCTTCCTCACTTTCCGGACTGGGGATATCAATCATTTTAAGCTATGCAGCATATAGAAAACAATTAATAAATAGAGCAGTTTCTATTATTGCAAAT
The DNA here is from genome assembly GCA_927441425.1 of uncultured Bacillota bacterium. Classification (GTDB taxonomy): domain Bacteria; phylum Bacillota; class Clostridia; order Peptostreptococcales; family Anaerovoracaceae; genus Anoxybacterium. The sequence goes on from CAKMKG010000017.1 coordinate 48,562, forward strand.
GCCTCTCAAGTGATTCCTACCCTGTCCCTATTAGGGCTATTGATGATACCCCTTGGCATTTTAGCCCAACAATACCCAGGTTTAAAGGCGCTTGGAATAAGTGGTATCGGGTTTTTTCCAGCGTATCTTGTTTTGACGCTGTACACGTTGCTTCCAATCACATCAAATGCCATCGCTGGATTTCGATCGATTAACCAGAATGTGATTCAGGCTGCCGAAGGAATGGGGATGAGCAGAAGACAGATTTTAAAGCATGTGGAAGGCCCCTTGGCCATACCTGCAATTGCTGTTGGCTTCCGGACAGCCTTGATTCAAACAGTCGGAAACGGCATCCTTGCCGGGTTAGTGGGCGGAGGAGGGCTTGGCACAATTTTATTTCTGGGTCTTGCACAATCTGCGCCCGACTTAGTCTTGGCCTCAGCGCTTCTGGTCGTAATGGTTGCAGTGCTGCTTGATATCCTGATGATAGGCATTGAGAACAGCTTGAGAAAAAAATATAGGGGAGAATTCAATCGTGATAGAATTAAAGAATATTCATAAATCCTATGGTGAAAAAAAAGCAATCAATGGCATTAATCTTACCTTTCTTGAGGGTGAAATATGCATTGTTCTTGGTCCCTCCGGATGCGGAAAATCAACGATGCTGAAACTCATAAACAGGCTTTTGGTCCCGGATCAGGGGGAAATTTCTATTCATGGCAGGGAAATCAGCAGCTTTCAAATTGATACGCTGAGAAGGAGCATAGGGTATTCCATTCAGGGAGTAGGATTGTTTCCGCATATGACCGTGAGTGAAAACATCGGCATTGTACCGACAATAATGAAATGGAAAAAGGATAAAATTGAAGACAGAGTAACCGAGCTATTGGAATTAGTAGGGCTAACGGATCATTACAGAGAAAAATATCCGATTCACCTTTCTGGAGGCGAGGCACAAAGAGTAGGCGTAGCTAGATCACTTGCGGCAGATCCTGAAATACTACTGATGGATGAGCCTTTTGGTGCCTTAGACCCGATCAACAGGCGGAGGCTTCAACAGGAATTTTTGAAAATACAAAGTAAACTGCATAAAACAGTAATATTTGTTACACACGATGTTGGTGAAGCAGTGAGAATGGCAGATAAGCTTGTTCTTATGAAAGATGGTCAGATCGTAGATCAAGGCAGTCCCTTTTCAATGATAGATAAAGCGGATCAAATAATCACGACATTTACTGGGAGCAACTATGCTTTTGAACTACTCGAAAAACGAAAAATTAGTGACTTAATACATGAGCTGATGCCGCTTAAACCAACCACTCATAACATAGCCATTCATAGCAAGGAGGAAGAGAATCAGACTGAACAGGAGTTTTCAGATGAAATGTCATTGAAGGAAGCTCTGGTTGCAATGATTATCAAAGGAAGTAGTGAACTTGTTGTGAATGCTTCAGAAGGGAGATACTTGCTAGAATTTGGTGTCTTAGCAAAAGCAATCAGGAGAGGGGAATATGAATAATAAAAATACCAACTTATGGATTGCTGAATTATTGATGTTATGTTTTTTGTTGCTTATGATGTTTCGATTCGATATATTCTCTGAAATTCTCGAGCCTGTAATCGGAATCAAAAAAAATACGGTTGAATGGCTTCCGTTGCATGAGCTGGTATTTCAGCATATGACCATCGTTATTGCCTCATCAGCAGCTTCATTTTTGATTGCTTTTACGACCGGAGTACTGGTTCATATCTATCATCTGGAGGGGGTAAAGGAACTGCTGATAACGGTTGCTGCTTTTGGAACTACATTTCCGACAATCGCTGTCATGGCGCTTCTTGTTAGTGATCTGGGATATGGATTTAAACCTGTTTTTTTTGCGCTGGCTTTGTACGGCTTACTCCCAATTTTGATGAGTACGATCAGAGGACTTGAGGACATCGATGAGGATATTATCACTGCAGCCAAGGGAGTGGGAATGACGGCTTATGAGAGACTCATCAGAGTAGAACTACCCCAATCCAAATCGGTGATCATCGCAGGAGTAAGAACCTCGGTAATCATAAATATAGCAGCAGCAACGGTCGGGGGAGTAGTAGGTGCTGGAGGCCTTGGTATCCCAATCGTTACGGGAATCAGAGTAAATGATCCGGTTCTGATTTTGGAGGGAGCATTGCCGGTAGCGTTAATGGCACTTTTGGCTGATCGGATTTTTTATAAATTGGAAGGAAAGCAGAAATGGAGAATACGATAAGATTATTCTGCGGAAAGTCCGAAAGGTCCCGGAAGCGTTTGTTGTAATGGACCTAGGTATCCCAATTAAATAGAGCAAGAATTCAGAAGTATATCAATAGACTTATTATTATAATGGGAATGATCACTTGAATATCGTTCCCGTAGAAATGAAGTCTATTTTTTGAGTGGTATAGTAAATTTAAAATGGGAACGAAATTAATAAGAAAATATGGGGGTTAAGATGTTTGATATCAGAAAAATTCAAGAACAAGCAATTTATGAAGCTGTCAAAAGCGCAAGCAACGATGAAACGGCAAGAGAAGTAGTATACGGAAAAGCGGAACTGGCTGAGATGGAGGATGATCCGACATGGGTGAAGTCTACAATGAATAGGCTAGAAAACCATTTTGATCTATCGGCAGTGAAACAAATTAGAATGCAATGTCAGTGTGGATATGCAATGGATGAAAAATTAGCGCTGGTAAAAGAACTGGTGGGATTATCGTCTAGTATGGAGGAGTTTGGGAATTTAGACAAAGCAAAGTCAGCCGGTCTTTCTTGTGTAGATGGAGCGCTATATCTACAATTTCCCTTCTGTCCATGCCCAATGCTTGCAGATGTAGATCAATTAGATACCAATACATGGTGTCAATGCACGACAGGGTATAGTAAGGTTCTTTTCGAAAAAGCCTTTGCTTGTGAAGTAGATGTGAAGCTGTTAAAAAGTATAAAAATGGGTGATGAGATATGCCTTATGAAAATTATTCCACAAGGAGTTATTTGGGAATAGACCGCCCTCAATTGCGTAAAGGTCAGCAAAGTGCTATCATTACCTATGAAAGAAAGGCCGGTATAGTATGAAACAACGAATCTATTTTTACGGAAATGACAGGTGTGTTCTATGGGTAGTTTTAAAGAAGACAGACATATGGAATTTAGCAGAAGCATTATTGAAGGCGTGGAAATTAAGTTGTGCAGAAACGATCCCCACGCGTATAAGCACCATGTCCATAATGAACTTTCATTAGGGTATATCGTAGAAGGATCCACTGACTTAACGTTGAACGACAGGACAATCCATTACCAATCCGGTGACGGTGTCATAATACCGCCACTGATGACCCACAGATGTGCGCCGAATGATATCAATCACTGGGTGTATATTATGTTATTCATTGATCCGGGTTACTATGGAGATTTAGTTAGCTTTCGTCAGGCAAAAAAGTTGATCGGGTATCAAGAGTTATTGTTGGAATTTGGGGATGACGAGAACTCGGAAGTGATTGCTGCAAATGCGAGTGATAGCATCAATATGATCCATGATTATATCTTAAATCATGGGAAGGATAATATCACATTAGATCAACTTCAACAAATTTCCGGGTTAAATAAATTTTCGATCATCAGGAATTTTAAGAAGTTGTATACAACAACACCTTCGGCATACCACTTACAGTATCGGGTTGCTGAAGCAAAAAGGTTGTTGGGCAAGGGTGCAGACGTATTTGATATTTGTGACCGGGGACGTATCTAGAGCAATTAAAATAGTGTCAATTTTGTACAATACAGCTCCTTATTCTTCTGCTAATCTTGATTTAGTAAAGATAAGGAGTTTTTATATGAATCGATTTAAAATAATACTTGTTATGATTATTTGGGGCAGTCTGGGTGTATTTACAAGATCAATCCCATTGTCCGCTTTAAGCCTGGCTTTTCTAAGAGCATTCATTGCACTGCCTGTTCTTTTTGTTGTAATGAAAAGGAAAAAAGTAGACAAGGTAAGCATACGAGTATTTCATCTGCGGTCATGATCTACAATATGTGCCCGGTCTATGTTATGATTTTTGCTCCACTGGTATTGAAGGAGTCGATCTCAAAGATTCAAGTTTCAGTGATTTTCATCTCGTTTCTAGGTCTCTTTCTGATTGTTGGTCAAAATTTATCAGAAGGTTACGAATCCATGGGGCTGGCACTAAGTGCTGTCTCTGGTATGCTTTATGCCACCATTGTACTGGTCAACCGCAGCATAAAAACAAGGGTTGATAATCAAACGGCCACCTTTGTGCAAATACTCACTGCGATGATTGTTTTACTGCCATTTGTATTGATTGATGGCAATATTTCTAAGATCGTAGACCTGGATGCCTTAGCAGTTGTATACACGATTCTATTGGGTGTATTGCATACCGGTGTGGCCTATACCATATTCTTTTCTCTCTATGCACATATGAAATCTGTTGAAATCGTATCTTATAGTTTTCTGGAGCCTTTATTCGGCATTTTATTCAGTGTGATCTTTATCGGGGAGATAGTAACATTCCCACAGATGATTGGCGGAATTTTGATTCTGGGATCAAATTACATTGGGGAAAGGCTTAAACGTCAACGCACCTGATAACAGGTATGCATTGATATTCTCAATAGCATATGCTATAATCTTGACCAGATACTACCAAATCGAGCCATTCCCCATTCGTTACTGGTACCTGACCCAAGAGGTGAATCATGTTTCAAATGGCGCTTGTAAATGAAGAAATTTGCATGAAGATAATTGATTTGTTTCCATATCCGATCCAGATATATGCAGCCGATGGAACTTCGGTTATGGTTAACCAAGCATTGTTGAATCTTCACAATATTAATGACATATCTTTAATAGTAGGTAGATACAATGTTTTTGAAGATCCGCTCGTGGTCAAGTATGGGATTCTTGACGAAATTAAACGTGTTTTTAAGGGAGAGTCGATTCACTTAACCGATATCAAGTTCCCTGTGGATGAAATTGTAAAATTATATGAAGTTGAAGGACTGGACATAGAATCTTTGTACCATGATATCACTTCTTTTCCGGTTTTTGATGATCGGGGAATCGTAAATTATGTCGTATCGATGATGATTGAAAGAAGAGTCTATAAAGGTAAGGCGGAAATTATACAGGCAAAAGAATATATTGAGCGTCATTGGATCGAGCCCTTTGATTTACTTGATCTTACCCAGCGAATCGGACTGAGCAAATCACATTTTACCCGATTATTTAAAAAACATGTTGCGTGTACGCCCCATGACTATTATATGAATTTGAAGATAGTTAAAATCAAGGAAAAATTATTGGATAAAAGCATTTCGATCTCTCAGTCATTTTCTTTGTGTGGAGTGGATTATAATGGTCATTTTGCAAAGGTTTTTAAAACAAGAACCGGATTAACACCAACAGAATATAGAAGAACGCATCAATAAAAAAATAAAATCGAATCATGTAAAAAAGACGTCTAATCAAATTGGAAGTCTTTTTTTGTGTGTGTGATTAAATCCTTACTAAAAAAAGTCATTTTCAATCTATCTAAAACATCGAAATTTAGGTAAGTTTAGTATGAAAACGTACTATTTCTAAAAAAAGGAGAGAAAATGATGAAGAAAAAAGTACTTACGTATTTGATTACAATTGCGATGATATTCAGTGCAACACAATTCTCGGCTTTTGCTGCAATTCCAGAAGGGGTACCGTCGACCATTGACAAAGTGACCCTATTAGGGGTCAAAGTTCAAGAAAATGAAGAGGGAATACCTTATTTTGAATTGGAAATTGAAATACCGCAAAGTGTTTTAGATTTGGATGCGGATAGACCTACAGACGGAGCTACTTTTATTGAGTACTTCCGAAGTGTTGATGGCGGCGAATGGGAACCATTTAATAACGGTTATCTCGACATTCTTGCACAGGACAATTATAAAGTTGCTGGGAAAATCAATACTTATGTAACATCAGGTGATTTTATCGATGAGGGAGGACTGGATTCAATCGATATCAAAGCGCATAAATATGCGTTTAAGATAAAACTGAATTATCAATATTACTATGGAGAAGGTCCTGGTGAGTGGGATTACATTTATTCCGATTTTTCAAATGTGCAATCGATCGGCTCGGGCAGTTTTTATAGTAAATCGAGTAGCTGGGCCACGGGAGAGCTTCAAAAGGCAGTTGATGCAGGGATCATTCCGGATATTTTGAAAGACGCAGATCTGACAAAGGCAATTACACGTGAGGAGTTTTGCGAAATTGCAATCTTGCTGTATGAGAAAATGATGGAGGTGGAAGCAGAACCAATATCGCCGAATCCGTTTACAGATACGACAAATGTTCAAATATTAAAGGCGTTCAAAATCGGGATTACGAACGGAACATCAGAAACCTCATTCTCACCGAATAAATTAATAAAACGGGAAGAATGTGCAGCGATGTTATTTAGAGCGATTGAAAAGATAAGACCCGATGGTGATTATAATGTAGCGAATGTTCCTGATTTTCCGGATCAAAAGTATATTGCGAGCTGGGCAGTTAACGGAGCGAAGTATATGGCGAAAATGGAAATTATTAAGGGAAATACGGCAGGTGAATTTATGCCAAAGGCTACGACAACAGCACAACAAGCAGCAGGATATGGTATGGCAACCAGGGAAGCTGCCGTAATTATGGCAGTCAGAATACTAGAAAACATAGATTAAAACGTTAATATATTCATACTGCTACAACAATAACATGAGGTACAATCGTATAGAAGGATAGCTGTGAGAAAGCTATCCTTCTGTGTTTTTATTTTAAGTATTATGGACCATTCAGAATTTGGAGGTAAATATAAAATCATTCATAATAGGTCATGCTGGTTTTTTTTAATTCCTTAACACTGTAAAGTATTTCATAAGCATCAATTCCGTATTTTTTAACAACAGATTCGACAAAGGCTTCGATTTCGTATTCTTTTCGACTGTGAAGCATAGCGTAGAGGTTATAAGGCCACCTCCCATAAGACTTTCTTTCATAGCAGTGACTAACAAGGGGACTTATGGCCAGCTCCTTCCCAAGGGTTTCAGTGATCGCCGCCTCCGTTTTGAATACCACCATAGCATTGTTGGTGTATCCCGATTTCTGATGTCTCAAAATCGCACCGATCCGTTTCAATCTGTTTGAAGCTTTCATGTTCTTGAGTTTTTCAATGATCTGATCTTCGGATACTCCAAGGATTTTTCCCATTGCCTCGTAAGGGTTTTCCTCAAAGGGTAGGGTACCTTGAAGCGCTTTTATAAGTTCTTGCTCCATTTTGTCCATGCGATCACCTGCTTTCCAGATCAAAATAAACATTCAGCTTGTAATTCTGCAGATTCGGGAATTCAAAGACTTCTAAATTTCCAAAGCGTTCTCCGAGGCCCTGCACAAGAGCGATTTTTTCAGCGGGATCGGAAAAAGAAAAAGTGAACCACATGTTTAGCATACCGTCTCTCTGATAGTTATGGGTCACACCTTTGAATGAATTGATATAGGAAGCCACAGGATCAAAAATATCGTCAGGAACCTGGACTCCAAAGAGTAGACTTGTATATCCCATGGCTGAATTATTGAAGGTGCCCCCAAGTCTTCTGATATACCCTTCCTGAAAAAGATTTTTGATCCTTGCAAGCAATTCTGATCTGCTTATATCAAGTTGCGCAGCCAGGATCCCATAGGGATTCTTCTCCAGAGGGAGACCTTTTTGAAGTAGGTTCATTAGCTTTATATTTGTGTCATCCATAGTTACCTCCTGAAACACCAGGGTTCTTCTGCCATGTAGCTTCCGTTATAATAGTACGCCCTTGCCCTGCAGCCTCCGCAAATACTTGCATGTTCACATCTGCCGCAGGCTCCCATATAATTTTTCGTGTCACGAAGCTCCAGGAATACAGGGCTGGATTCCCAAATTTCATCAAAGGGTTTTTCCCTGACATTTCCAGCGCCCACAGGCAGGTAAGGGCAGATATTGACCTGGCCATCCGGAAGGATGCAGCAGTAACCCGTGCCCGCAAGACAACCTTTCGAGAACCGCTGGGACAGGCCCATTTCTTTCGCCATGGGCATGAACTGTGGAGCACATGTGGGCTTCAATTCCAGAGTCGTGGTATTCTGCAGATTCAGAACCCGCCGGATCATAGAATAGTAAGCGGTTTCCTTGAGGCTATCCTCTTCCATAGAAAGAGCCCTGCCGGTAGGCACCAGGAAAAACGGGTGGATTGCATGTACGCCCTTTTTTTCGTAATAAGAGACCATATTACCGAACTCGTCCTGATTTTTATCCGTTATGGTCATGTTGATCTGGACTCTTAGTCCAGCTGAAAGAGCATGTTCGATGCCTTCTTGTGCTTTGTTGAATGCACCCTGTTGCCCCCTGAATTCATCATGATACCTTTCATCGAGGCTGTCGATGCTGATGGCGATACCCTTCAAACCTGCATTGCATAATTCATCTGCAATTTCCCTGGTCAGCAAAGTTCCATTTGTTCCCATGGCAGGCATGATACGCGCTTCTTTTGCAGCAGCAACCAGTTCAAAAATATCTTCTCTCAGAAGAGGCTCGCCGCCACTGAATATGAGAAGTCTGAAACCTGATTTGCTGATTTCACCGATCAGTTTTTTTCCTTCGTCTGTTGTCAGCTCTTTGCTCGTATCGACATTCATGCCGGATTCCCGGTAGCAGTGGACACAGTTCAGATTGCATTTTTTTGTTGTATTCCAGGATATTAACATTCTGCCCTCCCTAGTATTCTGTTAGAGTACTGATGCTGATTTCTTCATCGGTCAGATAGCATGCGGGATCGGGAGCCCAAAAATCACCGGTGCTTTGCGCTCTTGCTCGAAAATTACCATTGCACTGTGGAAGCCATTTGCAGGCAGCGCACCTGCCTTTCAGATGTTTTTTTCGGTCACGAAGCATCTCCAGGAACTGATTTCCGATTCCATCCCATATGTCTCCAAAGCGCTTCTCTCTGATATTGCCTAGGGGGAGATCTCTTGTAAACTGGTCAATATAGACATTTCCGTCCCAATCCACTGATGAAATTGCTGACCCTGAACGGTTTCCTCCATTGGCTGTGATCAGGCGTAGGATTTTTTCAGACTGCTCCTGATCTCTTCTTTTCATATACTCATACAGATAAATACCGTCGCAGTGGTTATCCACTGTCAGGATTTCCGTTTCTATTCCGCGGTTGTGAAGGTCCATCGTCTTATCTATTATGAAATCCAGCGCTTTTCTCGTTTCCTCGTGGGTCAAATCCTCATTTGATATGTCGGCACCTCTTCCCGAATACACGAGGTGATAAAAGCAAACTCTCTGAATTCTCTCTTTTTCAATCAGGTCAAATATTGCAGGGAGCTCTTGAAGATTCGTCTTACTGAGCGTCAACCTCAAACCGGTTTTTTGACCTGCTTCACGACAATTTCGGAAACCGTCCATTGCCATATCAAAGGCACCAGAGACTCCTCTGAATGTGTCGTTCACTTCATTAAGACCGTCAAGGCTTATGCCTGCATAGGAGATTCCAAGTTCTTTGATCAGCTTTGCCTTAGCCTTGTCAATCAGAGTGCCGTTTGTGGAGATCACCATCCGAAGCCCGATCTGGTTTCCAAATTCAATTAGATCGAAAATATCCTGCCTCATCATAGGTTCTCCTCCTGAGAAGAGAAGAACGGGGACTTTATAGGAGACAAGGGTCTCCATAAAATACTTGGCTTCCTCTGTAGAAAGCTCACCGGAGGTATATGTATTGACCGCTTCGGCATAACAGTGCTTACAATTCAGATTACAGGTGCGGGTGCAGTTCCATACGACGATGGGGCCTTTTCCTGTCGTAGTACCCATCGTTCTTCCTTGAACATCAGGATGATATCTGAGACTGTCGCCATAGTATTGCTGATTCAAAAGTAATTTTGAAAAACTAATCATTTATAGAAAACCTCCGCTGTAAGTTTGTTCACTTTTTCAAAATAAGGGGCAGCAATTGCCGCCCCTTATGTAAGGCATTATTTAAAGGTCGAAACGATCTGCATTCATTACCTTAGTCCAAGCAGACACGAAGTCCTGCATGAACTTGTTCTGAGAGTCGTCACAGGCATATACTTCCGCGATGGCCCGAAGCTGAGAGTCTGAACCGAAGATAAGATCAACAGAGGTACCGGTCCACTTGAGTTCGCCCGTCCTGCGATCACGCCCTTCGAACACGTCTTTGTCTTCAGAAACTGCCTTCCACGCCGTATTCGTATCGAGAAGATTCACAAAATAGTCATTTGTGAGCGCCTCAGGCCTTTTGGTGAAAACGCCGTGCTGCGACTGTCCGTAATTTACGTTCAAGACACGCATGCCACCGATCAGAATCGTCATTTCAGGAGCAGTCAACGTCAAAAGCTGCGCTCGATCAATCAACATTTTTTCTGCTGACACGGGATATTTCGTTTTAAGGTAGTTTCGGAACCCGTCTGCCGTTGGTTCCAGCACTGAGAAAGAGGGCACGTCAGTCTCTTCCTGAGATGCATCAGTGCGACCCGGAGTAAATGGAACAACTACAGGATGATTGGCATTCTTTGCAGCTTGCTCAATTCCCGCACATCCACCTAAAACGATCAGGTCAGCAAGAGAAACTCTTTTTCGACCAGACTGTGAACTGTTGAAGGAATCTTGGATCTTTTCAAGGATTTGAAGTACAGTATTCAGTTGTGCAGGCTGGTTGACTTCCCAATCCTTCTGTGGGGTAAGGCGGACGCGTGCGCCATTCGCCCCGCCGCGCTTATCGGAGCCGCGGAACGTGGATGCAGAGGCCCAGGCAGTAGAGACAAGCTGGGAGACAGTCAAGCCGGAATTCAAAATCTTACTCTTAAGCTCCGCAATATCCTTATCGTCGATCAGTTCATGATCGACTGCTGGTATGGGATCTTGCCAGATCAGTTCTTCGGCGGGAACCTCTGAACCGAGATAGCGAGAGCGTGGGCCCATGTCGCGGTGGGTAAGTTTGAACCATGCCCGCGCGAAAGCGTCTGCAAATACCTCGGGATTCTGCTGGTAATGACGCGCGATCGGTTCGTAGATTGGGTCATAGCGAAGGGAGAGGTCTGCCGTAGTCATCATCGGACGATGCTTTTTCGAGGGGTCGTGGGCGTCTACCACCATATCCTCTTCGGCCACATCCTTGGCCAGCCATTGGTGTGCGCCAGCAGGGCTTTTGACCAGTTCCCACTCGTACTTGAAAAGTACATTCAGATAGCCCATATCCCACTTAGTAGGATTCGGCTTCCAAGCGCCCTCAATGCCGCTGCCGATCGCATCGCCGCCTTTGCCGCTTTTGAAACTGCTCTTCCAGCCGAGCCCCTGTTCCTCGATGCCAGCAGCCTCGGGTTCCGGTCCCACATGGGTCGCCGGACCGGCGCCGTGGCATTTCCCGAAGGTATGGCCGCCGGCGACGAGGGCGACGGTCTCTTCATCGTTCATCGCCATGCGTGCAAAGGTATCCCGGACGTCATGGCCGGAGGCTACCGGATCCGGTTTGCCGTTGGGCCCTTCCGGATTTACATAGATCAAGCCCATCTGTACTGCAGCGAGAGGGTTTTCGAGGTCCCGTTCGCCGGAGTAGCGCTTGTCTCCAAGCCACTCACCCTCAGAGCCCCAATAAATATCCTCTTCCGGTTCCCAAACGTCCTCACGGCCGCCGCCGAAGCCGAAGGTTTTAAATCCCATCGATTCCAGTGCGCAGTTGCCGGCGAGAATCATCAGGTCAGCCCAAGATATCTGACTGCCATATTTCTGTTTGATCGGCCAAAGTAACCGTCGTGCCTTGTCCAGATTCACATTGTCCGGCCAGCTGTTGAGTGGGGCAAGACGTTGGGACCCGGACCCAGCTCCGCCGCGGCCGTCGCCCAGGCGGTAGGTGCCGGCACTGTGCCATGCCATGCGGATGAAGAGAGGTCCATAATGACCGTAATCGGCCGGCCACCATTCCTGCGAGTCTGTCATCAACGCATATAAGTCTTTTTTTATGGAAATCAGGTCGAGCTTCTTGAATTCATCCGCATAGTTAAACTCTGTTCCCATCGGATTGCTGAGATGTGAGTTTTGGTGAAGAATTTTGAGGTTTAATTGGTTCGGCCACCAATCCCTATTCGTCGTACCGCCGCCGCTAACTGCGGCTTTTCTTGTCATTCCCGTTACCGGGCATTTTCCTTCTCCATGCATACAATTTCCTCCTTTACAAGATATAATAGGGTCAGCTATAAAACTAATTTTAATAATTTATCACAAAAGGCATTTGGAACAAACACCTTTGAAATACATGTCCCTGTCAATAATTTTAAATCCATTCAGCTCTTCCGCAGTAAGTAACGCGAGATCTATACTAAAGTCGAAGATCGTGCCGCAGTTGACGCACTTAAAATGTCCGTGAGGCGCAGTTATAATATCGTAACGGGTTTCGTTGTCTTCTACATTTATTACTCTGACCAAGCCGGCTTGTATTAAAATGTGCAAGGTATTATAAATGGTTGTTTTTGATAAGGTGGGGATCACTTGATGCAAATCGCCATAGATCTGGTCGACTGTCGGATGATTTGGGATTCTGCACAAATACTCCAGAACCTTCGCTCTACGGTTTGAAAGCCGTATATTTTTCTTTTTTAGTTCATTCGATAAGAATTCATATGAATGTTTCATTTTGACCGCTCCCGAACTAGGGTGATGATAGAACACCACCGTAAAATTGTAATCATTACAATTTTATTATATGTCATGACACAATGGATTGCAACGAGAAATAAGAAAATTCTGAAAAAATACCTGAAGTCCCATATTTTTATGTTCCATGGTGATAACACAAAGTATTTATGATATATTAAAATAAATGATCAATATAAGATTAGTGAAATCGGAGGGAAACTGTTGGAAAAGAGCTTAGAAACAGCAAAAATAAATGCGATAATAGCCGATATGATTGATGACCATATTCTGGTTTGTACGATAGAAGGGCAAATTGTATACTCCAATAAGGCGATGCAGTCATACTTAGGTTTTGCGGATTTGGAGTTGCAACGAAGTAGCTTTATCGATCTCATTGCGGACATTCACATGAATAAGGCTAGATCCTTTATAGAAAGGGTATCGGAAGAGCCTTCCGGCTGGGAGGATTTTTTGTTTCATGGCAAGCACGATGTGCTGAAACTTCATCTTAAGTTTTTTCGGAGAAATAATCTGATCTATATTTATGGTAATGAAAAATATGTAGACTATGAAAGAGTTAGAAAAAAGCTGGATTCCGAAATAGCGAATGCGGTTAAGATACATAAACGCTCTCTCCCTGATCGTCTTCCCGACACAGAAAAGATCTCTTTTTCTTCTTTATATCTTCCGGCAGAAGATCTGGGCGGTGACTTATTCGATGCATTTAAAGTAGACCATGGGTTGCTGAATGAGTATTTCGAACAATATGTATGCTTTATAGCCGATGTTTCTGGACATGGATTGGACAGCGCCATGCTGGCTATTTTTGTCAAAGATACAATAAGAAGTTTTTTCAGACTGAAGCATATACCGGGACAAGTATTGTCGCCGAAAGAGATCATGGATTTTTTTGCTGAGGAATATAGAAAGGAAGGGTATCCAGGTGAATACCTTGTTTGCCTTTTTCTGATCGTTTTTGACTTTAAGTCAAAGGAATTGACGTATTGTAATGCAGGATTACATATCTGCCCTTTATTGGTTAAGGATGAAGAAACGATAATTACTCTGAACAAGGCAGGTCTGCCAATATCCACAGCGTTAAAGGCTAATTTATTGAAATATGAGGATTCCATTCTTCCTCTGCCCCCTACAATGACCTTATTCATTATGTCTGACGGACTGCCGGAGCAAAGCTCGAATCATGAATTTTATGAAGAAAGATTAAAGATGCTGGTACCTGAAGTTTATGACTTGAAACCCTCTGATATTGTCAGAAGAATTCATGAAGATTTTACTGATTTTTTAAGATATGAAAAAATCAAAGATGATATCACCTTAGTAGTTGTAAAAGTATGATCGATATTGTACTAGTAAGAATGATTTCTTATGAAGGAATAAAGGAGGGGAATTGTATGCAGTCAATACTGGATGCCATTTTAAAAGCGATTGAAGATGAGATCAAGGCGCAGAAGCATTATCAAATGCTGATTGAAAAGGCAGAGGATCCTGAAGTTAAGAGCTTCTTTGAACAATTGAGAATGGATGAAGCAAATCATGAGGAGGTACTGCGTACCCGATATGAGGCTTTTTCAAAAATGTTAAAATCGGAGAAATGAATCATCTGACTACGAAGAGGAGATTTTTATGATGGGAGAGACGAAACCGGAGAAGAACGAAAATAAGCGCAAGCGGTTAAAGGGTTTGATCTGTATGATTCTATGCAGTTTAAGTCTTTTTTTCTTTACAGCTTGTGAAACAAAGAGTCAAGAAACCGATCAGCCTGAAATAAATACGAAGGAAATGCCTGTCGAATCACTTATCAACACCGAGGGACAAACAATTGCAGAAAGATTCAACGTCTCTCAGGGATTCGTCAGACTGGAAGCAGAAAAGGAATCCTTTGCATCCTATCTTCAGAACCTGCCCTTAAAGCCAGATGGTACGAAAGTAAAATATTACAATGGAAGAGAAAAATCGAGAGACGTTTATTTAGCGGTGGTCGATTTTGACTTGGGAGATAGAGATTTGCAGCAGTGCGCTGATGCGGTAATAAGGCTACGAGCAGAATATTTATATGAGAAAGAGCGATTTGGTGAAATCCATTTTAATTTTGTAAGCGGTTTTCATGCGGACTTTTCAAAATGGGCTGCTGGCAACGGCATATCGGTGAATGGCAATCAAGTATCATGGGTTACGAACAGGAATAACGATAATTCTTATGAGAGTTTCCAAAAATATCTTGATATCGTTTATGCCTATGCTTCCACCCTATCTTTGGAAAAGGAATTAATTGCGAAGCCCCTCTCGGATCTAGCCATTGGCGATGTATTTATACAGGGAGGCTCCCCAGGTCATTGCGTCATCGTAGTTGACATGGCTGTGAATAATAATACAGGAGAAAAAATATTTATGCTGGCGCAAAGTTATATGCCTGCGCAAGACATCCAGATTTTAAAAGGCGATCGTGAAGGCTCTCCTTGGTTTTCTGAAAATGCAGAGGATATTCTTCAAACGCCCGAATGGACGTTCCAGGTTTCCGAACTGAAAACATGGGAGTAATGGTCGAAAAACCGTACTGCTGACAAGAAGGCCTCTCATTGTTAGTATGGAATTCTCTGGAGAAGTTTAATGAATATCAATTGTACAGTTTCATAAAAAATGATATCATATGGAAAGAAATGATTACAGTCGAACTATGTCGAACAAAAGGGAGGAAATATGGAACTTACTTCAATTATAGGCGTTATAGTAGGGATTCTATCAGTAGTCGGAGCTATGATTTTTAAGCATATTAGTTTTACTGTTTTATTAAATCCCGCAGCTATTTTTGTTATTTTTGTCGGCACTGCGGCTACTATATTAATTTCATTTCCGGGAGAAAACCTTAAAGTATTAGGAAAGTTATTCAAAATCCTCTTTACAAAGCAAAAAATGATTTCTGACGTGGAAATTATTGAATTAATGTCCGAATTGTCAGAGAAAGCCAAGAAAGACGGACTTTTATCGTTAGAGAGCAAGGTCGCAGAAATTGAGGATCCTTTCATAAAAAAAGGGATTCAGATGGTAATTGACGGAACGGAAGAAGACATTATTGAAGAGATGCTTGAAATGGAAATTGCGGCAATGGAAAAACGACATGAGACAAATGCGAGTATTTTTTCGGCGGCGGGAATGTATGCCCCAACCTTGGGTGTTTTGGGAGCCGTATTTGGTTTGATTGCGGCTATGGCATCGATTGACGATACGGAGAAAATGGCAGAAGCAATTGCCGCTGCTTTTATCGCTACAATCCTAGGTATCTTTACAGGGTATGTTTTATGGAATCCATTTGCAAAAAAATTAAAAGTAAAAAGCCAAAAAGAAGTAATGCTAAAAGAGATGGTTATTCAAGGTCTACTATCTATTCAGCAGGGCGACACTCCTTTTATGCTTAAGGATAAGCTGCTTGCTACTCTGCCAGCGTCAAAACAGAAAAAAATAATGGAGGCACCGATCGCGGAGGCACCGAAGCAAGAATAAGGAGGACATAAGGTATGTCAAAAAAAAAGAAACATAAACAGCATGAAGAAGAAGGTGGCGAAGCGTGGCTGCTCCCATATTCAGATTTGATGACCTTATTGTTGGCGGTTTTCATCGTCTTATTTGCGGTCGGCCAGGTGGACAAACCAAAAGCAGAACAAATGTCGGATGAGTTTACCGAACAAATGATGACGGAAATCTATGCCGCGGAGAAAATGAGCAACCGTGAAAAAACACAGAAAGAGAATGCAACAGATGAGAGTTCGATAGACGGAAAAAGTGAGCAGCAGCAAATGGAAGAGCTGAAGTCTGAGCTTGATGCTAAGCTGCAAAGCGAGAATTTATCTGCATCTGTAAAAACAAGTATGGATGGTCGTGGTCTGGTGATTACGCTTAGCAATGCAATTATTTTTGATCCGGGAAGTGCGGAGATCAAGAAAGAAAATGAGGAAACCTTGCTGGAGATCGCGGATATGATTACTGTCATGGATAATTTCATACGCATTGAAGGGCACACAGACGACGTTCCCATGAACTCGGCGGAGTTTCCTTCCAATTGGGATTTGTCTGCAGCAAGAGCAGCAAATGTAGTGCGGCTAATTACCAGTAAGACCAATCTTTCGCCTGAAAAACTGATCGCCGTTGGATATGGAGAATATCGACCGGTTGAAGACAACTCTACGGAAGAAGGACGGGGAAAAAATAGGCGCATCGATATCATTGTACTAAGCGAAAAATATGACGATTTGGAACAATAACCGAAAAAGAGAGGACTGTTTCGAGCTATCAAGTTTCGACATTATTACAACATGAAGCAGGAGTATACTATTATTAGCGCATCGTTGTACGGTAACAAAGGAAGCCAGCCATTAGGGAAATGATCCCGTTCAATCTGAAGAGGGTGATAAAATGTCTGAATCGGTTATTGTCACAGATAGTTCTAAATGTAAACAGTGCTATAATTGTGTAAGAAACTGCCCTGTTAAAGCGGTAAGAATCAAGGACGGAAAAGCCGAAGTCATACAGGACAGATGTATTCAATGCGGCAATTGTGTAAAGCACTGCTCTCGAAATGCAAAGAAAATCGTAAATTATATTCCTGTAGTAGCATCTATACTGCGTTCAGAAAAGAAAACCATCGCATTACTGGCCCCTTCTTATGTAGCGGGGTTTTATCCGCTTACCTCTGAACAAGTCATTGGCAAACTGGGTAAAATTGGATTTGACGAGGTTTGGGAAACGGCAATCGGCGCAGAATACGTGATTGATGGCTCAGCAGACTATGCAGTAACAAATGCTGATAAAATTTTACTCAGCACTCCTTGCCCAACCTTTGTCAATCTGGTTGAAAAGCATTATCCGAGCCTGATAGCCAATCTAATCCCGATTAGCTCTCCGATGATTGCAACGGGGAGGATGATAAGGAAAAAGTATAAAGACGAGGAAGTAAGCATCGTTTTTATCGGGCCTTGTATCGCTAAAAAAGACGAAATCATGCAGGAGCAATTTAAGGGCTGTATCGACGCAGCTTTAACTTATCAAGAATTAAGTATCTTGTTCGAGGGAAACGACGTCAAGGAAAGGGACCCATTGAACGAAAGGACCATTCCCTATTATACAGCATCGGCAAAAGGCAGACAAATCTCCTTTTCAGGCGGAATCATTTCAAATTTAAAAGATGCATTTTCCGAAGACAGTTTAAACTCTTGTGACGGCATTGAGAATTGTATTGAGCTGATTAAGCATATTGAGCGTGCGGACAAAAAGGGAGAACAAGACTTTCAGCTCTATGATGTACTGAGCTGCAGAGGCTGTATTGATGGGGTTTGTATGGATAACGATCTGCTCATTCAAGAAAGGCGGAAAATCATCACTGATTTTATCTGCCAAAAGGACGAGAATGAAGCCCAGATACGGTATACAGAGCATTTGGATATCGATATGGGGAGATCGTTTTATAACAGAATGATCCCGCTGAGGCAGCCGAATGAAAGTAGCATTCAGGAGATACTTGGGAGAATCGATAAATTTAGTGAAGAGGATGAATTAAACTGCGGTGCTTGCGGTTATAACTCATGCAGGGAAAAGGCCATCGCGGTCTATCAGGGCATTGCCGAGGTGGAGATGTGTATCCCTTATTTGCTTTCACAAAAGAGCGAGTGTTATCTGAAGCTCAGTGATACCTTTGAGACTGTTAACAATTTGAATGAACAACTGAATGCGATCTTTGAATCTTCCTATGACGGCATGATCGTATGCGATTCAACCGGAAAGATTATCAAAGCCAATTCTGCATGGAGAACCATGGTTGGAATCGGGGAAATGCCCGAAACAGAAAAAGAGTTGGAAGACTGCAGGACGGTCTATCCTTCCGCAGCACTGCTGGCGCTGAAAGAGAAAAGAAGAGTTACCTTTTTGCAGGAATGTAAAAATGGCAGAAAGTTCATTGCAACAGGAAACCCGATCTGCAGTGAAAAAAATGAAATGATCGGAGTGGTAACCAATATTCGAGACATTGAGGAACTGAGCAGATTAACACATAATGTTTTAAAAAAGAATGAAAAAGAAACCTCTTCCTATTCCGGGATCATCACGAAAAGTCAGGAGTTTGGAAAAGTCTTTGAACTGGCTGCGCAAGCAGCGAAATTTAAATCCACAGTCCTTCTGCTTGGAGAAACGGGCGTGGGGAAAGATGTAATAGCCAGATTGATTCACAATTTGAGTCCGTTAAAGGATGGTCCCTATGTCAAAGTGAATTGCGGCGCTATCCCTGAAAATTTATTGGAGTCAGAGTTTTTTGGGTATGAGTACGGTGCATTTACCGGTGCCAATAAAGACGGAAAAACCGGTTTTTTTGAGGAAGCCAATTGCGGTACGATCTTTCTTGATGAGATAGGTGATTTACCGTTATCCATGCAGGTGAAATTGCTTCAAGTCATCCAGGACAAATATGTACGGCGGATCGGGGCTTCAAAAAGTGAAGCAATCGATGTCAGAATCATTGCAGCCACCAATAATGATCTAAAAAAAATGGTGGAGGATGGAAGGTTCCGGGAAGATTTGTATTACAGGTTGAATGTGATTTCGATCCATATACCTCCAATCAGAGAGAGGAAAGATGATATTATTCCCCTCGCGTATCATTTTCTAGATGTTTTTAATAAACAATACGGGAGCAAAAAGGAATTTGGACCGGATGTGCTGGATATTCTGGAGAGGTATTATTGGCCGGGCAACGTCAGAGAACTTCAAAATTTAATTGAGAGAATCGTTGTGATATCTAAGGATTCCGAGATCTCCTCGAGGGATATTCCGCCTTACGTCAAGCAGCTCTCCAAGGCGCAGCACGGACAAATCATCGTAAATAACATTATTCCGCTCAAAGAGGCCATCTCCGAGGTTGAAAAACAAATTATTAATCATGCACAGAAGGTTTATGGTAATACATATAAGATGGCCGAAGCATTGGGTGTGAATCAATCGACGATTGTGCGTAAGTTAAAACAGATACAAGATAAGGATAAATAAATAGTCCCGGACCGTTAATGCGGCAGTGCATTATTAATGCGCTGCCGCATTATTTTATTTTTGCGCAAGAGAGTTAGGCCTTTAGCGCTTCTGCAAAGATAGGAAGAAGGATGAGACAAGCCATAAGCAATGCACTGCTGCATTAAAAGAAAGGATTTAAATTCAAGATTGGCAGAAAATCAACCTGTAAGGAAATGGCATCAGTCTTGCGTTAGATAAATAACAAACAATCTATTCTATTTGAAGCTCGGATTGAAACGGGAGGTGTTTTAATGTCACAGCTTGATCATGAATGCAGGTGTCTGGAATTGAGTGAGGAGGATAAGTATGCTTTGCTGGCTGAAATCATTGAGGAATACGAAAAAAAAGAGAGTAATCTGATTCAAATTCTTCATATGGCACAAACCATTTTTGGTTTTTTGTCCTTTGAAGTCCAGAAGTTTATCGCGGAGCAAATGGAACTGCCTATTTCTAAAGTAAGCGGTGTGGTAACTTTTTACTCGTATTTCTCAACCAAACCCAAAGGTAAATATACAGTCAAGGTTTGTCTCGGAACTGCTTGTTATGTACGCGGAGGAAAAAAGATCCTTGAAAAGTTGAAAGAGAATTTGGGGATCGATGTTGGAGAGACCACAAAGGATTTAAAATTTTCTCTTGAGGTCATGCGATGTCTGGGTGCATGCGGTTTGTCGCCGGTCATCAGCATTAACGGAAAGATCTATAAAAGAGTAAACGCCAATAAGATACAACAAATATTAAAGACATATTAAAGGCGGTGAATCGTAATGAGTAAAGATATGAATAATCAAATAAGAGCGATCAAGGATCTTGATCTGGTAAAACAAGAATTCTCTGATAAAACGTCGAAATACCGGCACAGACTGTTGCTCTGCTCCGGCTCCGGTTGCGTTTCCTCTGGGTGCAAGGAAGTCAGAGATGCCCTTATCAAAGAACTCGAAAAGGAAGGACTGTCATCAGCTGTAGACTTAAGCCTTACAGGCTGTATCGGCATCTGTGACGTCGGGCCCAGAATGAGCGTTCTTCCGGATGGCGTATTCTACTGTAAACTGAAGCCGGAGGATATGAAAAAAATTGTCAAAACCCATTTGCTGGGGGGGCAGATTGTTGAAGACTGCTGTTATTCCGACAGAAATACCGGCAAAAGGGTTCCCTATATGCAGGATATCGACTTTTTCAAAGGACAGAACAAGATTGTCCTGCGAGATTGCGGAATGATCGATTACAGATCGATGGACGAATATATCGCAAATGATGGCTACTACGCCCTTGCAAAGGTGGTTCAAGAACTCACACCGGAGCAGGTAACAGACGAGGTGAAAAAATCCGGATTGAGAGGAAGAGGCGGTGGTGGCTTTTCGACAGGGCTGAAATGGCAACTTGCGGCAAAAGCAAAAGGTGACCAGAAATATATCATATGCAATGCAGACGAAGGAGATCCCGGTGCATTCATGGATAGAAGCCTTTTGGAAGGAAATCCCCATCTCATCCTGGAAGGGATGGCAATTGCCGGATATGCGATCGGTGCAAGCAAAGGGTATGTTTATATCAGAGCCGAATATCCCCTTGCGCTGGAAGGATTGGAATACGCCATCGAGGAGGCCCGGGAGAGATGTATACTGGGAATTAATATCTTTGGAAGCAAGTTTGATTTCGACATTGAGATCAGAATCGGTGCCGGCGCCTTTGTATGTGGGGAAGAGACAGCACTCATGGGTTCTGTAGAGGGCAAGCGCGGTGAGCCGAGGCAAAAGCCTCCGTTCCCTGCGGAGTCAGGGTTATTTGGGAAACCTACCGTCATCAATAATGTTGAAACCCTGGGAAATGTTCCGGCCATCCTGCGGAATGGCTCCCACTGGTTTTCTGCATTGGGAACGGAGAAAAGCAAAGGGACAAAGGTCTTCGCGCTGGCAGGAGATATTCAGAATACAGGTCTTATCGAGGTGCCGATGGGGCTTTCACTGGGGGAAATTATATATGATATCGGCGGAGGGGTCCCAAAAGGGAAAAAATTCAAAGTCGCGCAAACGGGAGGCCCTTCCGGTGGCTGCCTCACAAAAGCGCATCTGAATACGCCCGTGGATTATGATTCCTTGGTTGAACTTGGTGCGATCATGGGATCAGGTGGTCTAATCTGCATGGATGAAGATACCTGTATGGTGGATGTGGCCAGATATTTTATGGAATTTGTACAGGAGGAGTCCTGTGGAAAGTGTGTTGCCTGCAGGCTTGGCACAAAAAGAATGCTAGAGATTCTTGAACGGATCACTACCGGAAAAGGGCAGGAAGGGGATGTGGAGCTGCTGGAAGAGATCGGCAGTGCGGTTAAGGATACGGCGCTGTGCGGATTGGGGCAAACCGCGCCTAATCCCGTTCTGAGCACAATTAAGTATTTCAGAGATGAGTACGATGAGCACATCAGAGAAAAATACTGCAGGGCAGGTGTCTGCTCCGAATTGTTTATTTCTCCTTGTGAGAATGCGTGCCCGGCAAACGTCAATGTGCCCGGTTATGTTTCTCTGATTGCCGCCGGAAGAGCCAAGGATGCCTACAATCTGATCCGGCAAGAGAATCCTTTCCCTTCCGTATGCGGGAGAGTCTGTACCCATCCCTGTGAAAGCAAATGCAGGAGAGGTCAGCTGGATGAATCACTGGCAATTGCCGATCTGAAACGGTATGCTGCGGATGAAGCCATGAAGCATCATGATCCCTTTACCGATCTGGTTTTTCCGAAAAAATTCAAATCCGTCGGAATCGTCGGAGCAGGTCCTTCCGGCTTGACCTGTGCCTATTATCTTGGAAGATTGGGCTACGATGTGACTGTTTATGAATCTCAGCCTGACGCGGGAGGCGTATTGCTGTTCGGTATTCCGGAATACAGACTGCCGAAAGAAGCGTTGAAAAAGGAAATCGATACAATCAAGCAGGTGGGCATAGACATATTGACCAATACCGAGATTGGAAAAGACATTGCATTTGACCAGCTTAGAGAAAAACACGATGCGGTCTATGTTTCTACCGGTACACAATTCAGTAGAAAGATCGGAGTGGAAGGTGAAAAACTTCCGGGCGTATACCATGGATTGGACTTCTTGAAAGACGTCAATCTTGATAAGGTTTCAAATCTAAGCGGCGTCGTTGCGGTAATCGGCGGCGGCAATACGGCAATTGACGCAGCACGAGTCGCAATCAGGATTGGAGCCGATGAAGTTCATGTCCTATATAGAAGAAAGATGGAGGATATGCCTGCCGATAAACGGGAAATAGAGGATGCAATCGAGGAAGGTGTCATAGTCCATGAACTTGTTGAGCCGGTGGAATTTATCGGTACCGACAGGATAAGAAGAGTCAAGTGTTTAAAAATGGAGCTATCCGGTTTTGATAAGGATGGAAGGAAAAACTCCGTCAGGATTCCGGATTCTGAATTTCTTCTCGACGTGGACCATGTCATTCCTGCTGTTAGCCAGTATTCGGATCTTCCGTTTATTCGGAGAGATGAGGTTGAAGTAACAAAGATGGGGACATTTGTCGTAGATGAGGGTTCTCTCATGACTTCGATGCCGGGCGTATTTGCAGGAGGAGATGTCGTCAGGGGATCAGATGTCGTGATTAGAGCGATCGCTGACGGAAAGAAAGCGGCTGGTTCCATTGATCAATATCTTGGCGGAAACGGTGAGCTGAACCGTGGGGAGCCCATTGAACTTCCCGATATCATTGATGATTCCGAACTGGTGGAGCATGAGCGGTTCAAAATGGAATATATCGATATGGACGCCAGAAAGCACAGTTTTGATGAAGTGTCCAGAGGCTTCCACCGATTGAATGCAATCGCGGAAGCGATGAGATGCTTACGATGCGACAGAAGGCTATAGGGGGTGAAGAAATGATCAATCTTACAATCAACGGAAAAAATATTTCGGCAGAAGAGGGAACAACCATTTTGGAGGCAGCGAAACAAAACAATATTCTGATTCCGAGCCTGTGCTATCTTGAGGATGTTCATAAAATCGGTTCCTGCAGGGTATGCGTCGTCGAACAGGAAGGTGCAAAAAATCTTCAAGCCTCCTGCATAACGGCTGTCAGCGAGGGCATGGTGATCCATACAAATACAGATAGAGTAAGAAAAGCGAGAAAAGTGTTGTATGAATTGATGCTGTCGGACCATCCAAATGATTGTCTGAAGTGTCTGCGCAATCAAAATTGTGAATTTCAGAAGCTCGGAGAAATGATCCAGGTTGATGAATCCCGGTTTGAAGGAGCAAAATCTAAAGACTATATCGACGAAACATCACCTTCCATTGTAAGAGATAATTCAAAATGCATCTTATGCAAGCGATGCGTCACGATTTGTAATGAGGTTCAGGGTGTTGGCATCCTGAATCCCCAGTTCAGAGGGTTTTCTACCGAAGTAAGCCCGGGGAGTGAATTGCCTTTGGGGTCTGCGGCATGTACTTACTGTGGGCAGTGCACAACGGTTTGTCCGGTGGGTGCATTGCAGGAAAAGGACTCAACAAAGACAGTATGGGAGGCCTTACTGGATCCAAATAAGACTGTGATCGTGCAAACGGCTCCGGCAATCCGCATTGCGTTAGGGGAGGAATTCGGATATGAAGCCGGAACCATTGTAACGGGCAAGATGGTCAGCGCATTAAAAGAAATGAATTTTGACTATGTTTTCGATACCAATTTTACAGCTGATTTGACCATTATGGAGGAAGGCACCGAGTTTTTGGGAAGGCTGCTAAGCTACCTTCACTCCCAAAAGGTGATCGATGCCGGACAGCTGAAAAGCCTTGGATTTGAACCATCAGATAGTGCGCCTGTGCTGCCGATGATCACGAGCTGCAGCCCCGGATGGATTAAATATATTGAACACTACTATCCTGAAGAAACCCCACATCTATCTTCTTGTAAATCTCCCCATATGATGCTTGGAGCGTTATGCAAGAGTTACTTTGCAGAAAAGCTTCGGATGGATCCCAAGAATATATTTGTCGTATCGATCATGCCTTGCACGGCGAAAAAATATGAGATCACACGGCCGGAAATGGTAAATAACGGTGTTCCCAATGTTGATGCCGTTCTTACCACAAGAGAGCTTGCGAAGATGATCAAAAATGCGGGCATCGACTTTGCATCGCTGACCGATGGTGTTATGGATAATCCATTGGGCCTCTCCTCCGGTGCGGCGGACATTTTCGGAGCGCCCGGCGGCGTCATGGAAGCGGCGCTGCGTACCGTCTATGAGATCATTACAGGAAGAGAACTGCCCTTTGAAAAGCTTCATGTTACACCGATCCAGGGACTAGAGAGAATCAAGACAGCGGAGTTGACCGTTGAGGATGCAAAAGAGGAATGGAAATTCTTGAACGGTGTCACGGTTAAAGTAGCAACGACCAGCGGCTTAAAGGGCGCTTCAATCTTAGTCGAAGAAATTCGCAAAGGAGAAAGCCCATATCATTTTATTGAAGTGATGGGCTGCCCGGGCGGGTGCATCAGCGGTGGCGGTCAGCCAAGACCTACCAATGATGAAATTAGAAAAAAGAGAATCGCGGCAATTTATGCGGAAGATGAGGGGAAAGTACTTAGAAAATCCCACGAGAATCCGGATATTGTAAGCCTGTATGAAGCGTATCTCGAAAAACCGCTGGGGCATAGATCTCATGAATTGCTTCACACACACTATACGAAGCGTAAGAAGATATGAACGACGTTTTAAAGGAAAGGGGGATAGTGAAATGAAGGAAATTGAAATCGAAAACCCGTTAGGAAGACCAAATTATAAACTGAAGGGTGAAGATGAGGATCAGGTCACAGAAGCAGCAAGTGAATTTCAAAAAGCCCTGGACTACATTGATCACCTGCCGTTTAACAGGCAAAACTCCGCGGAGCAAGCCAGATTACACAAAAAAGAAGTGGAAGACAAGTACCACATTGAAATTGCAGTAGAGTAAAGAAACAAGCGGTACAGCGTGAAAAGAAAATAAGTAAAAGCAAGGGCAAGAAAAATATTTCTTGCCCTTGCTTTTTGTTAAAGTGCATTTGTTCGTTTTAAACCGATGAGTTCCAGGTTCTTTTTTAGTCTGGGATTATTTGGATCCAGTTCCCATGCGGTAGTTGCATAATGGTAAGATTTTTCATAGAGACCGAGCCAATACGTACATATAGCACCCAAATCGTAAAATTCAGCACCCCAGGATTCCAGCTCTACCAGGTAACTGCCTGTCTTTGTCGCTATACGCAAGCCTTTTTCTGTCATGAAAAAGACGAGAGGCCAGTTCTCTTCCAGGTAACCTAGCCGAGCCATATGCAAGTAAGGTTCTCGTACGTGAGGACATTCTGCGATTGCACAAAAGAGCCATTTCTTTGCCTCCGGAAGGTTGTTTTTTTCTTGATAACAGTTAGAAATATACCGCATGGATGCACAGCGTTCCTCATCCCATTGTGCTGTGGGTAAGTCCAGATGATGTTTCAGCGTACTGATGCACTGATCGTGCATTCCGTGATACAGATACTCTCTGCCCAGCCAGAACATAGTTCGATCGTCACTGGGATTTTCCCGGGATGACAGTTCTAATAAGGGCAGATACTGTGCTCTCGGCTTCAATCGATCCGGATAGTGATGGAGCACCATGCCATTTACCCAAACTGTCATATCCTTGTCATCTCCGCTGTATTCCAGCACTTCATGTACCGGATGTACCCATCGGAACCCGTGCCGTCTATGGATTTTCTCCATTGAAAATTGTTTTGCAGGGGTGCCGTCAGAATTGTGACTCCAAGTAAACAGATATCGCGCACGTGTATAGATAGGCTGCCATACCTCTTCGAGTTGTTGTCTCCATCCTTTCTCAAAGACCTCGTCAAGATCGTTTGAGACGCAGATATCCATATCTTCGGGAATATGGTCCATTGCGACATTGCGGGCTGTATCAAAGCGCCATGGAGAAATCATTTCCGTGTAAACGACGGCACCTCTTCCGCGTAGCTTCTCCACAGTTTGATCCGTTGACCCCGTATCCGTAACGACTACCAAGTCAGCTTCTGACACCGCATCCATCCATCGGTCTACAAACTGTTCCTCATTTTTACAGATTGCATAAACACAAATTTTATAACGCATTCGTAGAAAATTTTCGGCTGTCCCCACCGCCTGTGAGGTTAAGTTGCACCCGCCACCGAAAGAGGTGGGGGACATTTTCGCCTCGTTATATTGATTCAAGTGTATCACCCTCTAATTCCATTCTATATTGCTCATTCTTAAACCTCCTGATTTTAAACCGGAAACCATAAGAGATAGTGATTCATAGTTTTCCGATATTATATAATATGAAAAACGCAATGCGGCGTGATTGTAATGAAATATCGACTGACCGTAAAAAATCGCAAGAAAAATCAATAAAGTTATTCTTCAATCTGCTATACTATTTGACGTAAGTGGGCTTTCAAATTCTCCAGCCATCCTGACCTTAATCCAAAGTTGCTGAGGCAGAGCTGCTTACGGAATTTGGCTACCCGGCACAGAGAATGATCATTAAAAAAGAGAAAGCGAGAAAAGAATGACGATAGAAAGATATCCGGAGGAAGTGAAGCATCTTGAGGAAATTAAGATGAAGTTGAACGACTCCTTAAACAATTATGGAGAAACGGTTGAGCGATATGATCAGGAATACAAGGACTCCAAACGCTATCTTGCAGAATACCGAAATGAAATAGATTCCAAAGAGATTTTCCAGAATGAGACTGCCATGAATCAAATCGAAAGAGCGGGGATTGTTGCTGTTCAAATACGGGATAAAATCGCCAAGTTGGTGGATTCTCCTTATTTTGCACGGATTGATTTTCGCCAAGAAAGGGAAGAATACGATTCCACTTACTATATTGGAAGGTTTTCCTTTTCCGATAAAGAACAAGCGGAGATTTTGATTTTTGACTGGAGAACGCCGATCTCCAGTATGTTTTATGATTGCGAGCTGGGCTCGGCCGGATATGATGCACCCATAGGACGGATCAATGGAGAGTTGATCCGTAAAAGGCAATTGAAAATCTCTCAGGGACAAATAGAATACGTTCTGGAAAGTGGGATCAACATCCAGGATGATGTACTGCAAAGGGAACTAAGCCAAACGTCGGATGAAAAGATGAAGACGATCATCTCTACCATCCAAAGAGAGCAGAACAAGATCATCCGTAATGAAAAAACCGACATCCTGATTATCCAAGGAGTTGCGGGTTCTGGAAAAACATCCATCGCCTTGCACCGCATAGCATATTTACTGTATCGATTTCATGAGACCTTAACGGCCCAAAATGTAGTCATCCTCTCACCGAATAAGGTATTTGCGGACTATATTTCCAATGTTCTGCCTGAATTGGGAGAAGAACCGATCTACGAAATGAGCTTTACCGAGATAGCGGAGGTCCAGTTGTACGGGATCATACAATTTGAACCTGAAAGGGATCCGCTGGAAACCTACGACCCGGCTTGGTCTGAACGGGTAAGGTTTAAATCTAATATAGATTTTGTCAATAGGATGAATGAATATCTGGAATATGCAGCTCTGGAATATTTTAAACCAGTCGACTGTCAGTTTGGTCGGTTGAAAGCGCCAAAAGAATGGATTTTGAATCGCTACAATGCATATAAGAAACATCCGATCCTGAGACGACTACAGGAAATATCGGAGGATATCTACGAGCGCTTTCTAACGCAAAACATGCGGGGTGATGTGCTGCCCAAGCAAAATGCGATTTATAAAAAATTGGCGAGTATGTTCAAAATGAAAAATACACTGGCGCTTTATCATGACTTTTATCGGGTGATGGATATCACTGAAAAATTTGTCATGCCCGGCAGGGACTCTTTGGAATGGGAAGATGTTTACCCTTTCCTGTACTTCCATGCAACCTTTGAAGGATTGAAGGAAAACAAATTGATACGACATCTTGTCATCGATGAAATGCAGGATTATACGCCCGCACAATATGCGGTTATGAATAAGCTATTCCACTGTAAAAAGACGATACTTGGAGATATCGGACAATCACTTAACCCAAACCATCTGCATACCCTCGATGATTTCAAGAGAATTTATGAAAACGCCGAAGTTGTTGAGCTGAATAAGAGCTATCGATCTACCTTCGAAATCATCAGTCTCGCAAAGAGAATACAAAATGTGGCTGCGCTGGAACCCATAGAGCGCCATGGAGATATCCCCGAAATCATTGTTTGCAGCGATTCTCAGGATGAGCTGGAAAAGATAAGAGAAAAAATCGGGGATTTTCAGGCAAGCGGCAATGTGACTATGGGTATTATTCTGAAAACAAACAGCAAGGCAGCTGCGTTATATCAGAACTTGTCTCAGGACTATCCTATGCAGTTGCTTACGCCTGACAGCCGCGAATTCGCCAAGGGGATCATAATCACTTCGGTTCGAATGTCAAAAGGACTTGAATTTGATGAGGTGGTCATCCCTTCGACCGACAGCGAAACCTATCGCGATGAGGAGTACGACCGCAAGCTTTTATATATAGCCTGTACCCGGGCGATGCATAAATTATCGCTCACACATACCGGAGCGCTGACGGGATTGATTCAAATAGAATAGATTGGAATAGTGCTTTAAAAATGTTAGTACAAACAATGAAATATTTCAATTATACAAACCAACCAAGAACCGCTATAATATTTGCAGGAAGAGAGATATGATATGCAGAAAAAACTGAACACATTGACGCTGAGCGGTCTTATGATTGGTCCAATTCTGGGGTCGGGAGTCGTTCTATTACCTCCGATCGCCATATCTATATTAGGGGAACAGGCGATCTTTGCATGGATCATTATCATGTTGTTGGGAATCGTCTTTGCATATGTGTTTGCTAAGATGAGTTTGCTGATTTCCAGCAATGAAGGCATGAGCACAGTGGTAGGGCAGACACTGGGACAATCCTACAGGGAATTAGCCTCCAACTATCTTACCGCCGCAGTTTGCTTTGGACCGGTGGCAGTATTACTGACGGCTTCGGAATTCCTAAGCTATCTAGTAAAAGATTTGGGTCTCGATAAGACAGGACTGGCATTCATCCTTCTCATACTTTGTGTCACAGTGATTCTATGCGGAATAACAACCGTTGGAAAACTGACATTAATTCTTTCCTCTTTAACCGCAGTTCTTTTGGTTATTGGCAGTATTTACAGTCTATTGACTCAAAGCGAAGTCCTTTATCCAACGGAGATTCCCGAACCGGGCAAGCTGGGATATACCTTGCTGCTACTGTTTTGGGCAATCATAGGATGGGAGGTCATAGGTAATTATGTGGAAGATGTTGATAGGCCGGAGGTAACGATTATGAGGGCTATGAAAATAAGCATTGGCGCGATCATAATTGTATATTTATTCAGTGCATTTGCCTTACAAAATAGAATGCAGATACCGGAAGCGCAGAGAGCGGAACCAAATCTAGGTTTGATACTGGTTCCGTTATTCGGAGATTTTGCATATCTTCTGATGGGGCTTATCGCTACAGGATTGTGTTTCTGTACGCTCCTGATGATCCTTGGTGCCGTAACGCGGCAAATAGCAGTTCGTGCCGAGAATGGTAAGTTGCCGGCCTTTCTGAAAATGAAGCCACAGGAGAAGGCGCCGAAACGTGCATTGTTTTTCTTGACCGGATGGCATAGCATCCTTTTAATATTGATTTACTTCAAGCTGCTGTCGATTGAGGAAATAGTTGGAATTGCCAATACCTTCTTCATCGGGAACGCATTGCTTGGTTTGTCAGCAAGCATAAAATACATGAAGAGTTTGTGGGTTAAGGTCCTTGTCCTTTTTCTAATCATAGCGCTGGCTTTTTTGTTGGTCTTTTCATCCTCTTTTGCTTGGATTGTTTTGATTGCTATCACAGTGCTAAGCATATTCAAAAACAAAAGTGATATGGTTGAAGCCAATGAAAAGGAATAAAGGAGGATGCTATGAAATTTTTATTTATGATTTTGGGATTTCTGTTTCTGGGATTGGGTTCTATTGGGATCGTGCTGCCAATGCTTCCTTCCACTCCATTTTTTATAGCTGCGGCCTTCTGCTTTGCAAAAAGCTCGGAAAAATTACATCGGTGGTTTCTTTCGACAAAGCTTTATAAAAAACATTTAGATAGCTTTGTGAGGGATAGAACCATGACAATAAAAACCAAGGCTTCCATTCTAACCTCGGTGACAATTTTATTGAGTATTTGCTTCCTGCTACTGAAACAAGTACCGGTTGCAAGATTCATAATCTTTACTGTTTGGGTCTGCCATGTTTTCTATTTTATCTTTCGCATCAGAACAGCAGCGCCTGGGGGTGGAACCGAGAATTTAGAACCTGATAAGGAAAAGGAAAAGGATTAGCGGGGGTAAGTTGGAACGAATCCGGCAAAAGTTCATATTATAGAATGGAGTCAGCTTTACATAAAAATCATTGCATTTTTATGTAAAGCTATTTTTATGGAAAAAGGTGATTAAATGAAACGAAAAACAGAATTAACCGGAAAGGTTGTTTGTCGCAATGATCCGGAATACTGTCAGGCACGCAGGAATTGGAATCCGTTCACCAATGCATTTCCGAAGTTATTTGTTTTTGCACAGTCGAAGGAAGATGTAGCAAATGCTGTGAAGTGGGCGCGGGAGAATGATGTGCCCATTCGGATACGAAGCGGCAGGCATGCGCTGGCAAAAGATTTTTCCCAGACAGACGGTGGAATCGTAATAGATACCAGCCATATGAGACAGGTAAAGGTAGATCCTTCACGGGGAATTGCAACTGTTGAAGCAGGAATTCGTGTAGGCCCTCTTGTGAGGATGCTGGCGGGGAAAGGTTTCCTTGCTCCATTTGGAGACAGTTCCACTGTTGGTATCGGCGGAATCAGTACCGGAGGTGGAATTACGGCTATCCAACGTACGGCCGGGTTGATTTCCGACAATATTCTGGCTGCCACTTTAGTGGATGCCAATGGAGAGATTTTACACGTCAGTGAAAATGAGAATCCGGACTTGCTATGGGCGATCCGCGGAGGCGGCGGGGGAAACTTCGGGATTATAACCTCCTACACTTTTGTAATACGCCCTGCACCTACTCAAGTCGGAATCTTTCAAATCATCTGGCCGTGGGAGCAAATGGATGAAGTATTCGATGTATGGCAAAGATGGGCTCCCGTAGTTGATGTGAGATTGGGAACCATTTTAGAGATATATTCAAAATCAAACGGTCTGCTTCGTTCCCAAGGAATATTCCTTGGCCACGCATCAGAAATGAAGAGATTAATCACACCTCTGATCAATGTCGGTTGCCCCGATCGGGTTTTTGTTCATGAGGTATCCTTGCTGGAAGCAATAGAATTCTGGGCTCCGGATGAACCTCTTTTCGATACACAGAATTCTACATGGTCATCTGCCTGGGCAGAACAAAGCATTCCTGCAAAAGGAATTAAAGCAATCCGAAGTTTCCTTGAAAAAACAACCGGAAGCGAATCCAATTTCTTCTTCCTTAATTCCGGAGGTGCGATGAACAGGGTCGATCCCAAGGATACAGCCTTCTTCTGGCGAAATACGAAATACTATGCTGAATGGGATGCTACGTGGACTGAAAAATCTGAAACGCGAGAGAATCTTGCACTTGTTGAAAAGACACGCATGCGACTGCAGCCCTACGTGACAGGCTCCTACGTTAATGTGCCCGATTTAAGCATAAAAGATTACGGACATGAATATTATGGTGGAAATTTTGATCGGCTTCGGAGAGTGAAGGCGAAGTATGATCCGGATAATGTTTTCTGCTTTATACAGAGCATTCCTCCGGCTCCTTACTGTGGTTGTGATCATGACGATTGGGAGCAACCGGTATAATTTCGCTTTATGTTTTCAGGGGTACTGTCCTGTCTCCAATGGTCCATCCCCGCCATCGATTCACTCAGATTGTTGGCGGGATGTTTTTTTTAATTTAATTCTAATCTCCTTATATTCTTTCATTAATAATTGCCGTATATACTAATCACAAATGGTTGGAATATTTTGGAGAATCAATTGGATTCTAGCCATCATTTGAATAGGAGATTAATGATGAAAAAGAATAGAAGGATAATCATAGGTATTGTAGCCTCCGTGTTTCTGGTCGGATTGGTCGTCGGATGGAAATATGCTTTGGATTTAATGTACTACAAGGAGGCAATGTCGAAGGTTAAAATTCGAACGATTGATGTGAGCGCGATAGAGGATGGTACCTATGAAGGACGCTATGATGCCAGAGTAATTTCTGCTACTGCCAGCGTTATCATTGAGGACGGCAAAATCCGAGACATAAAATTATTGGATCATAAAAACGATAAAGGCGTGTCGGCTGAGGCTATTATTAGCGAAATTCTGAAAGAGCAGTCTCTTGATGTGGATGTGGTTTCGGGAGCCACTAACAGCAGCAAAACGATATTGAAAGCCGTCGAAAATGCGCTGACATCCGGAGGCGATGACAGATGAAACGATTTAAGTGCCGATGATGCAATCGGCACTTTTTTTAGAAATCATAAAATTAGTATTGAAAATGAGAAAAGCTTGCTGTATAATTTAAACGTGATTAAAACAAGATTAAAACTAGATGAAATTGGGGTGAATCATGAAACACGAAAGTATAGATTCAAAAAAACGAATTATGGATACGATGGTTCAGTTATTGATGGAACGAAAAGACGTAAATAAAATAACCACCAGACAGATTGCAGAACTCGCAAATGTGAACAGTGCATTGATCAACTATTACTATCAATCAAAGGAGAATCTTGTATTCCAAGCAGTTGAGATGTGCATGGAGAATATAGCAAAAAAGCTTTTTGTTGATGACATGCAGAACGAAGATCCGATCGGCAGACTGAAAAACATGATAAAGACTTTTTCCAGCTTTGCGTTCAATAATTACTACTTAACAGAAATAGCTATATCGAATGAAATCAAGCACGGTAGTATTAGCACAAGTATGATGATTTTACCGCTGCTCTCGGAAATCTTCAAGGAGAGCAAAACGGAAGTCGAGCTAAAATTGATAGCATTACAGATCATTACACCGATGCAAGTATTATTTTTGAACGCCATTGAATATAAAGAGCATTTGAAAAAAGATCTCTTTCATGAACAACGCAGAAGTGAGGTATTGGATCAAATGATCGACAATATTTTATATAGAGAAAATTGAACGGGAAGAATAAGGGGAGGATATGAAAAGTAAAGATTTTAACAAGCTGGATTACTTGGAGAATGATGATGTTGATTAAGATCATGCAGATCTATATGCCTGAATTTTTGAAGAGAAAAAAGCTGAAAGAATTATTCTGCCTGACGGCGGATGCTTTTGAAACGGAAATGCCGGCGCTTAGAGGGCTTGCTTTCCGCGAATGCCTGTGGAAGTATGCTTTTTTTTCAAAAGAGCAGGCTGAGCTCTGCCTGCAGCAAGGATGCCGGGTTGAGGAAATCAAATCTCGATTGTATCACAATTCTTTTCTTTTCGGTGAGAAGTTGAGAAAGAGTCTACATGTAAAGACCTGGGACGAATCAGTTGAAGTATTGAAGACATTCTATCAGTTCATCGGGATTGATTTTGAGTATGATGGGAACAAGGCGTTCGTGATCAGGCAATGCAGCTTCAGCAAGTATTACTCCGCTGAAGTATGTGCCCTCATATCCTCCATGGATGAAGGACTGGCGACAGGGCTTTCTAACGGCGGCAGGCTTTGTTTTACACAGAGGATCACGGATGGGAGCCACTGCTGCAAAGGAGTGCTACAAAATGAAGACATTGCAGCTGAGCAATCGTTAGATTGTAAAGGAGTTACAATAAGGGGTTTGAAATGAAAAATATAATCATAGTTGGAAGTGGTGCAGGTGGAGCCGCCGCCGCGAAGAGGCTACAGGGAAAATTTCAAGTTACTGTTTTGGAAGCCGGCGGAGAATTCAAGCCCTTCCCCTTTGAACTGGCTCCCTTTGAAAAATTAAAGAAAACCGGACTGCTCTTTGATGAAAGAGAAATACAGCTGCTATTTCCCCAGATGAGAGTGCAGAAAACCGAGGATAAGATGGTAATGGTCAGCGGATCCTGCCTGGGCGGAACGACAACACTGTCAGCAGGAAATGCACTTCGAGTCGATCAGGGGCTAAGGGAGCTTGGCATTGATCTGGAGGAAGAATTTGAAGAGCTGTATCGGGAAATCCCCATTACATATGAACATCGGAATCGATGGCAGGAGGCTTCAAGTCAATTGTTTCAAATCTGCGAGGAAATGGATCTGAATCCGCAGCCGATACCAAAATTTGGTTTATATGAGAACTGCACCGGCTGCGGAAGATGTGTCCTGGGCTGCCGGTATGGTGTGAAATGGGATAGCCGTCTGTTTTTAAAGGATGCGCAAGAAATGGGTGCAAAGCTGGTTACAGGCTGCAGGGTTTTGCGCGTCGTGATTGAGGATGGAGTTGTGAAAGGTGTTCAGGCGCGGAAAGGTCTGAGCACTGCATTCCATCCGGCAGATATCGTCCTATTGGCGGCCGGCGGCTTTTCAACGCCTGTCATTCTGCAGAATTCCGGTATCGAATGTGAGAACAGACTGTTTGTAGATCCGGTGCTCTGCGTTGCTGCCCATTGCAAGGGCAGCCTTCAAAACAAGGAGATTTCCATGCCCTTTGCCGTGCAGACAGAGCATTATATCGTATCTCCGTATTTCGATTACCTAAGCTTATTCTTCAACAAAAAATGGCGATATCCGGCTTCGGATATCCTGACATTGATGATCAAGCTGGCTGATAACTGTGCCGGTAGTGTCGATGGGAAAAAGATCCATAAAACATTGACAGACCTTGATAAAGAAAGGCTGCAGGATGGCGTGAGGGTTTGCAGGGAGATCCTCGGCAGATACGGAATCAGAGAGAATGAGATCTTTCTCGGAACCATCAATGCAGGACATCCCGGAGGAATGCTGCCCCTTACTAGGGAGCAAGCGGATACCTTTCATGATCCCAGATTACCAAAGAATCTTTATGTAGCCGATGCATCGCTGTTTCCCGGTTCCTTGGGGAATCCTCCCATCTTGACGATCATGGCTATGGCGAAAAGAACAAGTAAATTAATTACGGAGCGTTTTATATGAACACGGAAAATCTCAGAACAAGAATAGAACAAGAAGCTGCCGGAATGGTAGTTGGACAAAAACAAACCGACAGGACGCCGAGCATCCGAAAAGTGCTTTTGATGGGATATAACGGGGCAAATAATACGGGCTCGGAAGCCCGTCTGCTGGCTATCATTGATGAGGTTCGGGAGGTAGTAGGTCCGGAGGTC
Organism: uncultured Bacillota bacterium; assembly: GCA_927441425.1. Lineage (GTDB taxonomy): Bacteria > Bacillota > Clostridia > Peptostreptococcales > Anaerovoracaceae > Anoxybacterium. The sequence continues at coordinate 84,690 of CAKMKG010000017.1, forward strand.
GAAATCACGATTCCGACAATCTGTGAAAAGAATCTCCGCAGATATGTTAAGGAGGAGTCAAATCTGAAAATCGTAGAATATCCAACGGTATATTTTTTGGCTCTATACAGCTTGGTGAAGGAGCACGATCTGATCCTGCTTACTGAAGGGAGCTGCTATATGGACACCTGGAGTTCCTGTCTGCTTTGGGCATGGCTGTGGGTAACCGGGTGCGCCAATAAAAAAGGAAAGATCGTTGTCGCATACGCCGTTGACGCAGGGTATCTATCCCCGTTCAATCAGAAATTGGTGCGACGCATTGCATCCAAAACCGATTTGATCATTACAAGGACTCGGGCTGCTGCGGATCGACTCAAGACCTGGAAGGTCAGCGCACCCATTGAGGCCACAGCTGATTCGGCTTTTTGCTTCCGGCCGGATCCTGCTGATTGTGATTTCCTGAAAAAAAGCTGGTCGAGAACAGCTGCAGGTGTGATCGGCATTGCAGCGGTGGATTTTTATCTTTGGCCGGTAGTATTTCGTCCCTTCGGCAAGTCTAAAAACTGCTATAGATGGCCTTATTACTACTCGGATTCCCAACAGCGCCGCTTAGACCGCAACACACTGGCAAAAAATTATGCCTGTTTTGCAGATCAAATGATTGATACATATGGGATTCCTGTCGCATTGATCTGCATGGAGCAGTTGGACGAACCCCTTGCGGCCATGATTCTTTCAGCAATGCGCCATCCGGAGAAGGTCCGAATATTCTCAGCCAGCGAGTACAATACCTCCCAGATGACTTCCATTCTACGAAGCCTCGAGCTGCTGGTTACCTCCCGCTACCATGCCGGAGTGCTTTCTCTGGATGCAGCAATTCCACAGATTGCCATCGGGCATGACCAGCGGTTGCGGGATCTTTACCTGGAGTTGGAACTCTTTGACGATTATTTTTTGGAATCTGACTCGCCACAGCTCTTTCAAGATCTGAAGGAACGTGCAGAGAGACTGATGGAGAACCCCAATTCCCAGAGGGAGATTCTGCACAGTAACAGACAAAACCAGCATATATGGGCAAAACAGAACCCGCTGCTTCTGAAGCAATTGCTGAACCGGGAGCAGCAAATTGACAAAAGATGGAGCAGGGGGGTAATCCTATGAACGATCGAGGCGACTGTATAAAGGCAGCTGTCATGATTACCGGTGCCTCAGGGTTTCTGGGAACACAGGTGACGCGGCTGATTCTGGAGCAGAGCGATCATCCCATTTGTGTAATTCTTCGGGGCAGAGATCTGTACGATGCGAAGAAGCGTCTAAAGCGTATCTGGTGGGATTGGCCGGAATTGATTGAGGAAATTGATCGCCGGATTGTGGTTTATGTCGCTGATCTCAGCCTTCCTCAATTGGGGCTCGATGATGCAGTCTATCGAGATTTGACGGCAAAGGTTCGTACCATCATCCATCTCGCTGCGGACATTCGGCTGAATGAACCGCTGAAGGAGCTACGCATCAGCAATGTGGATAGTGTGCGAAATCTGTTGGAACTCGCCCGAGACATCCATCGGTGCCATGGGCTAGACCGGTTTTCCTACGTCTCCACTGCCTATGTTGCAGGAAGGCGAAAGGGGATCGTCTTCGAAGAAGAATTGACTGACCGGTATGGATTCTCTAATTCCTATGAGTTAAGCAAGTATGAAGGAGAGTCATTGGTCCGTGAAGCGCAGAAAGAGCTTCCTGTCACCGTACTCCGACCCGGAATGGTGGTGGGAGATTCCAGAACCGGTGCCGTGAAAACCTTTAACACCATGTATTTCCCACTTCGGTTATACCTGACAGGGAAATTAAAGATTTTTCCGGTGGATCCATCCTTGAAGATCAACATGGTGCCTTGTGATTATGTGTCTGAGGCGATCGCCAAGCTGACCTTCGATCCGAAAGCAGAAGGACAGAACTATCATCTGACTCTGCCGGAAGATGCGCTTCCTACGGTGAGAGAGATGATTCTATTTACGCGGGAATGGGCAGCTGAACGGCTTCATGTACGACTTCCGGTACCGATTTTCCTGCCGGTACCCGCCAGCGGGTTCCAATGGCTGGGCCATTTTTTTCGGGAGAAAAGCGCTGTTCGTTCTCTTCTCTCGCTGGCTTCTTATTTTGAAGAGGACCGGATGTATCAACGGGACAATGTCGATCGTCTTCTCGGGATGTATCCGGGGAACTGGCGGGACTTCTTCCCACGGCTTCTTACATACGCGGTCGATGGCGGTTTTATGCACCGATCGGAACGGACCGTTCATGAACAGGCCTATTTCAGGCTTTCCGGCAAAAGTCGCCCGGTTCGCTTTCACGATGTAGTTTCAGGGAAGACTATTTCACGAAGTGCAGATGATGTGCGAAGTGAAATCGACCGGATTACCTCCTCATTTCATCAAATGAAGATTCAACCCGGTGACCGGATCGCCATAGTAGGCTTCAATAGCTCCCGCTATTTTGCCATTGATGTCGCCATCGGATTGGCCGGGGGCATCAGCGTTCCTTTATACTACAGTAGTCCCATCAATGAACTTAAAGAGATCATCGAAGATTGCGGCGCTCGCATGATTTTTGTGGGCGTACCTGAGCTATTGGAGAAGCTGGCCGTTGCTGATTTGGAGATACCGGTGGTTTCCTTTTGCAGGGAGACACCTCAATGGGAATTGCCGGAAAGCCTCGTGGAGAATAAAGCCTTCATGGGAGTAACGGCAGGCTTTGAGGATATCGCTACTCTTCGCTACACCTCGGGAACCACAGGCCGGCCGAAGGGCGCTGCCTTTGATCACGCCAGCTTGCGTAGCATGGCAGAGTCCCTTGCATCACTGCCTCCATGGAAGGCCAGGACCCGAAACGTTGTTTACCTTTCCTTTTTACCGATGAACCACGTGGTGGAGGGGATTCTCGCTTCCTATGCAATCTACTATACTCCGGCGCCCATTGATATTTATTATCTGGAGAATTTCCACGAGCTCCAGAAGGTTCTGCCCAAAATCAGGCCCACCGTCTTCTTTTCTGTACCTCGATTTTATGAAAAGGTATGGGAAAACGCGGCGCAAAGCTTGATCGGAAGACACTTCATAAGAAGCCGGGATGGTTTCAGGAAACGGTTATCGGGCAGGATCCTCCGACTGGCTGTCAGCAAGAAGGCCGGAATTGACCGCTGTGCCCAATTGATCGTGGGCTCCGCACCGGTAAGCACCGATCTTTTGGAGCATTTCAGGTCGATCGGAATAGAGGTGCATAATGCCTACGGCTTGACGGAAGCTCCTTTGATCACGCTGAACCGACATATGGCAAACCGCATTGACACAGTGGGAGAACCCCTTCCGGATACGCAGCTCCGGATCGCCGATGACGGCGAGGTGCTGGTCAAAGGACCTCAAGTGATGAAGGGATATTTTAGGGGTGAAGCAAAGCAGATTAAGCAGGATGGAGACGATTCGGCAGCAGTTGACGGCTGGCTCCACACGGGAGATTATGGCTCCATGACCGGGGATGGTTATCTGGTGATCAGCGGACGAAAGAAGGAACTAATCATCAACTCCTACGGCAAGAATATCAATCCGGTAAAAATAGAGTTGATGCTCAGAGCTGCCGCAGGGATCAATCATGTAATGCTGTACGGTGATCATAAGCCATACTGCACGGCTCTTTTGTTCGGCTGCCCGACTGAAGACCAGGCTGCCGTTGCTGCGATTGAAGACGGGATAAGAAAAGTCAATGAGCAGCTCTCTCATCCCGAGCAAGTGAAAAGGTGGTCACTTTTAGCGGATACGCTTTCCATCGAAGGAGGCGAGCTCACCGCAAATCTGAAAATGAAACGATCCTCTATCGTTTTAAAATATGCAGAGGTGATTGAGGATTTATATCAATAGAATTTACAGCGCTTCTGCGGATCATCCAAAGGAACAACGATCCAAAGGAGCGCTTGCTTTTCCTTCTCCTGTATAGTAGAATCTAATTAGTACTATCGTTGCAATTGCAACAGTAAAGGGGTAAATGGAGAGAAAGATGAGCGATATGATAAACGAGATAACCAATCATGTAAACAACATGACCAATGTTACAAGACTAATGGTTGAGGATAAGGAGATCATCCTGATTGCGACAGCCCACGTTTCCAGAGAAAGCGCGGATCTGGTCAAACACGTGATCGAAGAAGAAAAGCCGGACAGCGTCTGTGTCGAGCTGGACGAGGACAGATACAAAAACATACAGAATCCCAAGGCATGGGAAAACACCGACATCGTCAAAGTGATCAAATCAAAAAGAGTCGGCTTCCTCCTTGCCAATCTGGCTTTGAGTTCCTATCAGAAAAAGATGGCAAAGAAACTGGACACGCCGGTGGGAGGGGAGATGCTGCAGGGCATCGAAAGCGCCAAGACAGCCGGCGCGACCCTGGTGCTGGCGGACCGAAACATACAGACAACCTTTCTTCGCATCTGGCGAAAATTAGGTATGTGGGAAAAAACAAAGCTCTTGACGGGATTGATCTTCTCCTTTGATGATGATACAGAAATTTCGAATCAGGATTTACAGGATCTACTACAGGAGGATATGCTGAAGTCAGTGATGGCAAGCATGCGTGAGCAGTTCCCTAAAATCGGAGAGATCCTCATCAGCGAGCGGGATCAGTATCTTGCAGCAAAGATAAAAGACGCTCCCGGCCCCAAAATCGTTGCTGTTCTTGGAGGTGCCCATGTACCGGGAGTAAAAGAAGAACTCTATAAGGAACAGGATCTGAAGCGAATCTCTTATGTACCGCCAGTCAAGCCAATCTCAAAAATTTCGGGATGGGTCATACCGGTGGTGATTTTTGGACTGATCGGCTATGCGTTTTTCAACAATATTCAGACAGGACTGGAGCAGCTATCGGCATGGGTTCTATGGACCGGTGTTTTGGCAGCGGCCTTTACCGCACTATCGCTGGGTCATCCTCTCAGCATCTTGACGTCCTTCGTGATGGCACCCTTCACAACGCTGAATCCTGTGCTTGCTTGCGGTTGGTTTACCGGTCTGGTAGAGGCTACCATCAGAAAGCCTTCGGTGAAAGATTTACAGAATGTTTCAGAGGATATTCTGACCTTTAAAGGTTTCTTCAGAAACAGGCTGCTGCGGATTATTCTCGTTGTCTTTATGGCGAACCTCGGTGCCTCTCTCGGCACATTTATCGCAGGAGCAGGCATCATCAGGAATTTATTCTAAAAACACTGCAGATATCGAACGAAAAATATAATTATACCGTACGATAAATATTGATAAGAAGCACATAATTATTGCTATAAACCGTCCGCAGTGATACAATACTGTTGGAGGTGATTTGGTATGCAATCGATTGAGTATAAAGAAGGCGTTGTCATTTCGGCAACGGAACTGAAACAAAATCTGGGCAAATATCTGGATTATATTGAAGAACAAAATGATGTGGTTATTTCAAAGAACGGCAATAAGATTGCCAGGCTGACTCCTTATGTGACAGACATTGAACAGTATTTTACTGTAAGAGAAAACGCCCTAGATTATCAATATGGCGGCAAGAAGGTTTCCTACGAAGAATTTATGGAGATTTATGAAAAGAGCACGCTCCGGATGGAACTGATCAATGGTGAAATCTATCTTCTTGCTTCTCCTAACATGGGACACCAGGAGATCCTCGGAGGACTGTATCTGGTATTTAGCGAATATTTCAAAGAGAAAAAATGCAGAGTGTTTCTAGCTCCTTTTGACGTTCACTTCAGGAAGAAAGACATCAAAGAACCGGATGTGATGCAGCCGGATATCCTGGTTGCCTGTGATGTAGAGGGAAATGTCAACGTAAAAGGGAAATATATGGGCACGCCCACATTGGTTGTTGAAATATTGTCGGAAAGCACGAGAAGCAAGGACATGATCGACAAGCTCAATACGTACCGGCTATCAGGCGTAAAGGAATACTGGGTCATCGATCCAAAGCAGGAAAAGATAATGATCTATGAATTCGACAACTGTGAGATTGACAGGTTTCATGTATACGGAAAAGAAGACGTTGCCCATTCCATCGCATTTACCGGATTATCGGCAGAAGGCAAAGAGTTGTTCAATGTTATGAGGTAACTATCTATTATCCAATAATTTAAAAGATAATTGAATATGATGGATTTTTAAAACATGAGCAGATTCAGGCTTAAATTTTATGCTTCCAATCAGTATTAATCGGTTTTTAAGAACTAGGATAAGAACAAAGATAAATAAGCAATTCAAAGGCAGCTTCTCTTAATAGGGAAGCTGCCGTGTGATTAAAACTTTATATTGCGTTATTCGGCTCGATCGAACAGCGCGGTACTGAGATATTTTTCGCCCCGGTCGGCGAAACAGACCACGACAAAGCCCGCATCGATTTCTTTCATGCATTCCAGTGCTGCAATCATGGCCGCACCGCTGCTCATGCCAACAAAAATACCTTCCTGCAATACGATGGACCGTGCCATGGCAAAGGCTTCCTCAGATTCGATCACCACGGTTCGGTCGATCTTTGACGGATCATAAATCTCAGGAACGATGGCTTCTTCCATATTTTTCAGACCTTGGATGTAATGCCCTTTGACAGGATGCGCCTCCACGATCTGAATCTTTGGGTTTTTATCCTTCAGGCCCATGCCGACCCCCATAATCGTGCCGGAGGTACCCAATGCGGATACAAAATGAGTTACTTTACCATTTGTATCCTCCCAGATTTCATTGGCGGTGGTCTGATAATGGGCTAATTTATTATATTCATTGGAAAACTGATTCGGCATGAAGTATTGGTCAGGATACTTCTGAACCAGCTCGTGGGCTTTCCTGATGGCGCCGTCGGTTCCCAGGGCAGCGTCGGTCAGAATTGTCTTTGCCCCAAAGGCCTCGATCATCTTGCGGCGTTCCACGGAAACCGCCTCACTCATGACGATCGCCACGGAGTAGCCTTTCACCGAACCGATCATGGCCAGACCGATCCCAGTATTTCCGGAAGTCGGTTCGATGATTGTTTTACCGGGAGTCAGTGCACCGCATTCCTCTGCCTGTTCGATCATTTTCAGTGCGATACGGTCCTTTATGCTTCCGGTAGGATTGAAACCCTCTATTTTTGCATACAGCGGAATCTGTGGCTTTGGGTTTAATTTGTTTATTCTCACCAATGGTGTTCTTCCTATCGTATCTAAAATATTGTCATACATATGCCTAACCCTCCCATTTCCATAGCAATACTATACTATTCATTCATGACATTCAATATAAAGGAAGAAATTTTAATTTTTTTTTGAAGTTTAGAAAGTATTATTGTTATAAAATAGGTATATAAAAACGGAAGACTTTCTGATAAAATATAGACATATTGTTTCGAAAGAAAATGGCAAGAATGGTTCCAAGCTTTATAAATAGCAACCCCTGCCCCAGGAGGATAATTTATGAGGAAGATGTTTTTTATTAATTTTTTCATGGCATTATTCATCATTGTTGCATTATCTTTAAATGCCAATGCCGATCTCCCTATTGCGGCGGCTGTATCCGACAGTTATTTTATCTCCGCTGAAGGTTCCGATTCCAACCCGGGAACGGAGGAAAAGCCGTGGAAAACCATTCAGAGAGCAGCGGAAGCTGCTGCTCCGGGAAGTACTGTCTACATCAAGGCAGGAATCTATTACGAGAGAATCGATATCAAGGTTTCCGGCAAGTCAGCAGACGAACCCACTATTTTCAGAAATTATAAAAGTGATCAAGTAATCATAGACGGGTCTCAATCCTCTGCCTCCGTGCAAGAGGACCTGATCCATGTCAGCAATCAGAGCTTTGTTCAGCTGATCGGTCTGGAGCTTGTGAACAACATAAACGAGGAGGATGACTTCTTTGTAACCGGAATCGGCGTATGGGGCAAAGGAGAAGGAATCGAAATCAGAAACTGCAAAATACATCAAATCCGGTACACCGGTGATTCAGCTGACTCAGGGGCCCAGGCTATCGCGGTCTACGGCAGGGACGGTACCGATTCCATCACAGGACTTGTGATTGACGGAAACGAGATTTGGGATATCATGTGCGGCTCAAGAGAGGCGATTGCAATCAGTGGCAATGTGGATGGATTCCAATTTACCAATAACTATATTCACGATAACAATAATACCGGTTTGGCACTCATGGGAGATAAAAAGCTTGGTAAGGAACCGGTTTGTCCCATAGAGGAAGATAACCGTGCAAGGAACGGTTTTGTTGGATATAACAAAATAGAGCGGAACAGTCGAGGGGCGAATCCAAGCAATCAGACGGATTTTGGAGCGGCCGGAATTTGTGCGGACGGAGCAAAGGATATCACCATCGCATATAATACGTGTGCGGAAAATGATGTCGGTATCGTAGTGGGAAATGAAACGAGAAACAAGGTGAGCAGCGGTATCCTCGTAAGGGACAACCTGATTTTCCGCAACAATGCCGGCGGCTTGCAGGTGGGCGGTACTGATGTAAACAGAGGCTGGGCGGTAGACTGCAGTTTCCTGAACAATACTCTGTACAGCAATGCTACAAAAAATAAGGAACGGGGCGAAATCAATATTGCGAAGAGTCACAATCTCGAGTTCAACAGCAATATCATCTATACCGGGGCACAAAATCTGGTGGTTGCCACAGAAAATTTCGGTGCGGAACACGTCTATTATATCTCCTTTGATAATAATCTATACTATGGGCCGGGTGGTTCCCGGGGACTCAGGTTTAAAGGGATCGATACGGGTCTGACGGGATTGAACATGTGGAAAAACAAAACCAAGCAAGACAGCAGCTCCAGAATCGCAGACCCAAGGTTTGTCGATGCTGCAAATGGAGACTTTCGTTTGCTGCAGGGTTCCCCGGCCATTGACTTCGGCAATCCGAACCACATTCTAGGCGAGGGCGAAACAGATTTTAGCGGAGAGAAGCGAATCAACGGCAAGGCAATTGACTGCGGAGCATATGAATATTAAATGAATGGAACCTTTGCGGCATACGCTACGTCTAAAGGGATATTAACAAATATAGGAAATTCTAATATTGTTAATGATGTAAATACATTGGAATTTTATTGATACCGGATTAGGGAAAGGATTAGGGATTATGAAATGAGCGAACTGAAAAGTAAAATCACTGGAAACATTATTATTGCAATTATTGTTGCCCTTGCGATTGTCGCAGCATCGATGATTTTAGCCGATGGAGTCGTAAAGATCAAGGGCGGTAACAACCGGATCATCGTCACCGGATCGGCCAAGCAGCAGATCACCTCCGATCTCATCGTTTGGACTGGAAGCTTTAATGCAAAGTCACCGGTTCTTCAGGATGCTTACGCGCAATTGGAAGCTGAAAAGAGCAGGGTAATGGACTATCTTTTGAAACAAGGTGTTCCCGAGAAAGAAATTGTATTTTCTTCTATTAACACCGGAACCTATTACATAATACTGCCAAACGGCCAGTATACAAGCGATATTGATTATTATGAATTGTACCAGAGCGTCACCATAAGCTCCGAAGAAATCGAAAAGATCACGGAGATATCCAGAAATGTTACGGAGCTCATCAATGAGGGGATACAGTTCCAGTCCAATTCACCCCAATACATGTACACCAAGATTGCGGACATGAAGGTCACCATGCTTGCCGAGGCCACCAAGGATGCCAGAAAACGTGCTGAAATGATTGCGGAAAACGCCGGAAATACCCTTGGGAAATTGACCTATGCCGACATGGGAGTGATTCAGATTACCCCACGCTATTCCAATGAAGTATCTGATTATGGAATGAACGATACCTACTCATTGGAAAAAGAAATCACCGCTATCGTCCACTGTGAATTTGAGATTCAATAACAATCTGCGAAGAATCGCTCCCGTCTCTTATAAAATAAGGAACGGGAGTTTTTTTATGCCTGAGAAGTAGCTTCAACTACTTATTTTGGGAAACGAAGGAATGAATGAATAGATTAACGGCAATCAGGAAATAGTATAGTAAGTATGAATAGAAATTAAGTCATAATTTAGGAGATATAAAATTGGGTTTGAATTTGTATTATTTTTTTGGAATTGGTATTGCGATATTGATTGCAGTGCTTTTATTTTTTGTATTATTTCGCATGCATATCAATAGGAGTGTTGCATTCCGCGGAACTTCTTTGTCTGAAGAGATCCTTGAGGATCATGCCAGGACCATCGCGCGGGAGCATTCTATTTCATCAAAACGAAATGTAACGAATTGGCCGCTTGTTCGAATGAATGACAATTACAGTTCTATCTTGTCTGTCTGCAAGAACCTGAATGAAGATGTTATACAAAAGAGGATGGTGCCTCCTGCTGCAGAATGGCTGCTGGACAATTTTTATATTGTTGAAGAACAGGTAAAAAGCATCCGGAGAGATCTGACGAAAAAGGAGTACTATACGCTTCCTGTGCTCACCAAGGGTCCGTTTAAAGGGTACACAAGAATTCTAGCCATCGCTATGGAACTGGTGTCCCATACGGATGGTCAAATCGAAATCAACACTTTGCTGAAATATCTGGAGGCCTATCAATCCCATACGGTTCTTTTAGAGCGAGAAATCAGCATCATACCGATCATGATCAAGCTTGCACTCATAGAAAACATCCGAATGATCAGTGAGAAAATCCAGGAAACAAAAGTGCAGTGGAACCTTGCCGATGAAATTTTCGATAAATGGATGGCGGAGGATGAAGTTGATATAGAAAAAATCATAAAATTATTTAAGAATAATATTACCATTATGGACGAGATCGAACCATCCTTTATAGAGCATTTGTTTTATCGGCTGAGACGATCCGGGCGAAGCTACTCCAATGTATTGAGATACATTGATGAAAATCTTGACAAATACAACACAACCGCAGAATCCATTGCTCAAAAAGAGCATAATGATCAGGCGGTATCTACCGTTTCAATGGGAAATTGCATCGCAAGCTTAAAATATATCTCGAGCTTTGACTGGTCTGAAATATTCGAAACGGTTAGTTTTCTTGAAAATATTCTAAGGCAGGATCCGGATGGAACGTATCAAAGGATGGATATCAACTCCCGGAATTATTACAAAAGACAAATCGGGATGCTGGCGAAAGGGTATCGTGTATCGGAGCTTCATATCGCAAAGGAGGCAATCGAGCTTGCCGGGAAGGCTTCTCTGGAAAAAAAGGCAGAGGATGAGGGAAATAGTCACAGCAAACGATGCCATGTCGGATATTATCTGGTGGGAAAAGGGTTGGAACTGCTGGAAAGCAGACGTAAAAGAGAACAAAAGTATTTGGAAAAACTGAAAAGCCAATTGTCAAAAAATCTTGGACAGATCTATCTGAGCTTTATCGTTGGATTCACAATACTGATTGTGGCCTTTGCAACCAATTATGCAATCAATCTTTCAAGAGACACAAATATTTATCTTATCATACTTGCAGGCCTGGTAGCATTGATCCCTTCCTCGGAAATTGCTGTTTCCCTTGCGAACTGTCTGGTATGCAAAGTGAAAAAACCCGCTTTTTTTCCGCGTCTGGAGCTGAAGGACGGGATTCCTGGGCCTTTGTGCGCGATGGTGGTGATTCCCGCTTTGCTGACGGATAATAAACGGGTGGAGCAGCTGCTGGAAAACATGGAGAGTCATTACCTTGCAAATAGGGAAAAGAATCTTTACTTTGCCTTGCTGGGTGCATTCGCAGATGCAAACGAGCCAAGCAAAGAAAGTGATGCAGGAATTTTACGAGTCGCTTCGGAAGGGATAAAAGCACTGAATTTAAAATATGCCGAGGAAGGGAAGGACGTATTCTATTTTTATAATCGATTGAGAAAGCTGAATGAACGCGATAACAAGTGGACAGGATGGGAGAGAAAAAGAGGAGCATTGATGGAATTGAATGAAATGCTGCTCGGATCTCAGGAGACCAGCTTTATTTTTTATTCCAACGGAAAGCTTCCAACCACTGATATTAAATATGTAATTACCCTGGATGCTGATACCATGCTTCCTTTCGGAATGGCAAAAAAAATGATCGGTGCCATGGCACATCCTTTGAATCTTCCTGTGATCGATCCTAAAAGGGGGATTGTTACAGACGGATATGGGATCATGCAGCCTCGCGTTTCCTTCGATATAGAGAGTGCAAACAGATCCATCTTTTCAAGAATCTATACAGGGCAGGAGGGATTGGATCCCTATTCCAGTGCAATATCCGATGTGTATCAAGATCTCTTTGGCGAAGGTATTTTTACGGGGAAGGGTATCTATGAGCTGAAGACCTTTCATAGGGTATTGAAGGATGCAATCCCGGAAAATGCTATCTTAAGCCATGATCTTCTGGAAGGGTCCTATGTAAGAGCCGCACTTGTCACCGATCTGGAACTGGTGGATTCTTATCCCACAAAATACAATTCTTTTATGGCGAGACTGCATCGATGGATTAGAGGGGATTGGCAGTTGATTCCCTGGCTTTGCAGAAGGGTAAGCAACGGAAAAGGAGAACGGAATAAAAATCCCTTATCCTATATTTCAAGATGGAAAATTGCAGACAATTTAAGAAGAAGCCTGATTACACCATCCCTATTGGTCTTATTATTGGCAGGCTTGAGTATCCTGCCCGGCAGTGGAAATCTCTGGGCCGGTCTTGCTGTGGTCTCGCTGGGGCTGCCATTTTTATTGAACCTTTTCGAACAAGTAAGGAAGCGAATCAAATACGATAAAATCAAGCGATACAGGCCCGGTTTCTTTGGGATAAAATCCTCACTATTTCAATGTATTCTGTCCCTCGTTTTTTTACCGTATCATGCGATCAGAGTCATGAATGCAATCTTTGTAACACTTTTCCGCGTTCTCATATCAAGAAAGCATATGCTGGAATGGGTTACCTCAGCGGATGTGGAAAAGTCTCAAAGCGGTTCGCTGAAAAGCTATTTGTATCACATGAGCTCAAGTTGGATATTTGGTTTGACTGCGCTGGCATTTGCATATTATTTAAAACCCGAGAGTCTGATTTTTGCTTTTCTCCTTTTTATAATCTGGGGATGCGCTCCCTTCATCGCATGGAAGATCAGTAAAGAGGATGATCTAGAGAAGGAAACACTTGGAAAAGCAGATTTGATCGAACTCAGAAAAATAACCAGAAGGACCTGGAGATATTTTGAGGAGTTTGCAAATGCAAAAAACAGTTATCTGGTTCCGGACAATTTCCAGGAGGATCCCCCCAGAGGGATTGCATACAGATCCTCACCGACGAATATCGGTTTGGGGCTTCTTGCTTCGATCTCAGGGAGAGATATGGGTTATATCGGAATCAAAGAAATGATCGAGTCCATATCAAAAACAGTTGCCACCATCGAGAAAATGGAAAAATGGAATGGACATCTCTATAACTGGTATGATACCAGAACCCTAGAACCGCTTCATCCATTGTATGTGTCTACGGTGGACAGTGGGAACTTTGTATGCTATCTGATCACCCTTGTGGAAGGCTTGAAAGCCTATCTTTCGATGCCGGTGGTCGATCAGGTTTTGATCAGAGGAATCAAGGATACGATTCGTAACGGCCTGGAAGAGGGAGAAGGGCTTCCGGCTGAATTCGCCTTTCTTGATTTAGTAGAGAAAGACAATAAAATCGATCTGATCCTATGGAGTGAGGCCTTGGATGAATTGATCGGAGGCAAGGCGATCGCAGAGATAAAAAAGCCGATCTGGAAAGCTAAGGTAGAACAGATGGGAAAATTGTTCAAGGCAGAGTTAGTTACCTTTGCACCTTGGCTGTCGTTGGTGGAAGCAATTCCTGCTGAGTTGTATCATGAAGCACTTGCGGAGGAAACAAATCAATTACTGCGTATTCTGGCTCAAAATGCGACGCTGAATGAGCTATCTGAAAGAAATAAAAGCATATTGAAACAGATTGATCATTTGACAAAATGCACGGTAAAGATCAAAGGTGAAGCCTTTGAAGAAGGGTTCGCCTGGCTGAATCAAATCATCGGCACCGTACTGAAATCAGATAAATTCTGCACGGATTTTATGGAGCAGTACCGACAAGTGATCGACCGGATCGAGACGCTTTCAGCGGACATCAGCTTCAAGCCGTTATATAGTGAAGGCAGAAAGCTGTTTTCCATTGGCTATCATGTGGAAGAAAAAAAGCTGACGAACTCCTACTATGATCTGCTCGCATCCGAAGCAAGACAAGCCAGCTATATTGCTATTGCAAGAGGAGAGGTCCCACCGAGGCACTGGTTTATGTTAGGCAGACTACTCACGGTAGTGGATCGTTATCAGGGGCTGGTATCCTGGAGCGGAACCATGTTTGAATATCTGATGCCGCTGCTTTTGATGAAGAGCTATCGAAATACGCTGCTGGATGAAACTTATTCCTTTGCTGTAAAAAGTCAGCAAAAATACGGGAAAGTAAGGGGCATGCCCTGGGGCACTTCGGAATCTTCCTTTCATTCGCTGGATATCAATCTTGATTATCAGTACAAAGCTATCGGTGTGCCTTGGCTTGGGTTGAAAAGAGGTTTGGTGGAGGATGCAGTGACATCTCCTTATTCCACGTTCATGGCGCTCATGGTCAATCCGGAGGAAGCCTATCAAAATATAAAACTATTAAAGGCCGAGGGGCTCGAGGGCCCCTACGGATATTATGAGGCTGCGGACTATACGCCGGAGCGGACTAATTTTCAGTCACAAAAGGTAATCATAAAAAGCTTTATGGCACATCACGAGGGTATGAGCTTATTGGCATTGAATAACTATTTAAATCATAATATCATGCAAAAACGCTTTTCCGCAGACCCGGCGGTCAGAGCGGCCAGGCTTTTACTGCAGGAAAAAATCCCAGTCAATATCCTGTTTACAAAGGATAACAAGGAGAAAATAGCAACTCCGAAAGCAAAAATTTACAGAGATAAGGGTGCTTACAGAAAATTCACGACACCGGATTTTGAACTTCCAAAATCCCATATTTTATCAAACGGAAATTATTCCGTGATGGTTACGGATAAAGGAACAGGTTACAGCAGAAGCAAAACAGCAGATATTTCCAGATGGAGGGAAGACCCGGTAATCGACAGCTATGGTATGTTCTTCTATGTTAAGAACGTTACCACAAATCAGCATTGGTCTGCCACGTATTCTCCGTTAAATGTTTTACCGGATCGATATGAGGTGGTGTTTACGCCGGACAAGGCAGCTTATCACAGGGCGGATGGAGAAATTGAAACGACTCTTGAGGTGGTTGTCGCCTCCGATGATAATGCGGAAATTAGAAAAGTAACCTTAAAAAATAACGGAGATGTCCCTTACATCATAGAGGTGACCAGCTACTTTGAAGCCGTACTGGCTTCCAGAAACAGTGATGTGGCACATCCCGCCTTCAGCAATCTCTTTGTGAGGACCGAGTACCATCCTGCATATAACGCGCTGCTGGCAAATCGGCGACCAAGGGGTCAGGAAGAAAAAGAAATGTGGATTGCTGAAATTCCTGTCATCAATGCTGATATCGTAGATGATATCCAATTCGAAACAGATCGAATGCAATTTATAGGAAGAGGACATACGGTTTTTCATCCTGCTGCTCTTGGACGGGAAAGACCGTTGTCAAATACAGTGGGTGCAGTTTTGGATCCGATCCTCAGTCTGAGAATCAAGGTTAACATCGAGCCGAACGAGACTGCGGAACTTGCCTTTGTGACTGTAACGGCTGGAAGCAGAGAATCAATCATTGAGCTTCTTGATAAATATGATAACATGGAAGCCTGCGATGCTGCATTTTGGCTGGCGCTGACCAGAAGTCAGGTGGAAACGAAGTATCTGAACATCAAAGCGCAGGAGATGGAATTGTATCAGAATATGATTTCCCACATTCTGTTTCAGAGCTCTCAAAGGTTGAAATATATACACCTGATTCAGGAGAATAAGAAGAGTCAGCCTTCCTTGTGGGCGTATGGAATCTCAGGAGACAGACCGATCATTCTTGTTGTACTCGATAAAACCGAAGAGGTGGAAATCCTCTATGAGGTACTGAAAGCACACGAATACTGGCGACTTAAAGATTTGAAGGTGGATCTGGTCATTCTAAGCCATGAGGAGAATAGTTACTCAAATCCGCTGTATTCCCTGATATCCGAGATTGTTCATGCAAGCCAGACCTATGATGTATTAAATCGGCACAACGATGTTTTTATCATCAATGCGAATAATATGCAGCAGGAAGACATACCCTTGTTCTATGCCGTAGCCAGAATGATTTTCAAGGGCGGCATCGGTACCATGAAGGAACAGATGAAATATGAAGCATTACCAAAATTGCCGTTGCAGGCGAAGATGGATCGAGAATCATCGATAGGAGAAGTGGGGATACGGGATGCATCGGTTCGAAAAGCGCCCAAGTACCCAGTCAAAAGGAAACGCTCTCAAAAAGAACTGGAACAGCCTGCGGCAGAACTTGCTGCTCAAAATACGCTTCAGTTTTTTAACGGCTTAGGCGGTTTTAGCAGGGATGGGCGAGAATATGTGATACGCCTTGAACAAGGGCAGATGACACCTGCTCCCTGGGTCAATGTCATTTCAAATCCGGAGTTTGGATTTATGGTGACTGAGGCAGGAAGCGGATATACATGGTGTGAAAACAGCCGTGAAAATAAGCTGTCACCATGGACAAACGATCCTGTCAGTGATATGCCGGGGGAAATATTTTATTTCCATGATGAATCGGGAGGCCCATGGTCAGCAACACCGCTTCCCATCAGAGATGATAAGATGTACACCATCAGACACGGATTTGGGTATTCGGAATTTGAGCATGCATGTCATGGGATTTCACAGCGCCTGATCCAGTTTGTACCGGTGAAAGGAACAGTTAAAATCAGTATCATCAGCTTGGAGAATGAAAGCGATAAGGAGAAAAGTCTAGGGATCACCTATTATATGACACCGGTTCTGGGCGTGAATCCGAGGGAAACATCCATGCATCTAGTGAGCAGCCAGAGCACAGAGGGTATTCTTATGGTAAAAAATCCATATAACAGGGAGTTTCCGGACAGGATTTGTTTTATGGATTCTTCTGTGGATGCTCGGTCCGTTACCGGTGACAGGAAGGAGTTCTTTGGATTTGGAACACCTGCCGCACCGGATGCGCTCAGACAAAAAAAATTATCTGGGAGAGTGGGAGCCGGCTTGGACCCGTGTGCTGCAATGCAGGTTACACTCAAACTTAAGGCAAAGGAAAGGAAGGAGATCGTTTTTCTTTTGGGAATGACAGATCGGCCGGATAAGATTTATGAGTTGGTGGATGAATTTAAGGTACCTGAAAAGGCAAGTGCTGTCCTCCTCGAAGTGAAGGAATTCTGGCAGGAGAAACTGCAGACGATACGGGTGGATACGCCTGATCCTGCCATGAATATAATGCTGAACGGATGGTTGCTTTATCAAGCGATTTCATGCAGAGTGTGGGCAAGGACGGCCTTCTACCAGGCCGGCGGTGCATTTGGTTTTCGGGACCAATTGCAGGACAGCTTGTCAGTTACAGCAATATGGCCGGAAATCACGAAAAATCAAATCATTAAGCATGCGCGCCACCAATTTTTACAAGGAGATGTTCTACACTGGTGGCATGAGCCTGCCGGAAAAGGTCCCAGAACACGATTCTCTGATGACTATTTATGGCTACCCTACGTCACTGCAGAGTATATCAAGGCAACCGGAGATTATGATATCTTAAAAACTGAAGTTCCATTTCTGGAGGATGAGCCTTTAAAAATTCACGAGGATGAGCGGTATAGTCAGCCAAGAGTTACAGCTGAAACAGCATCGATTTTCGAGCATTGTATCCGCTCCATTGAGCGTGGAGTGCAGTTTGGCGAACGAGGGCTGCCGTTAATCGGCGGAGGCGACTGGAATGACGGGATGAATACCGTCGGAAACGGAGGAAAGGGAGAAAGCGTCTGGCTGGGATGGTTCCTTTGCGCGGTCATGGAAAAAATAATACCGATTTGCAAGAAAATGGAGGATAAGGAGAAGGCTGAAAGATATCGGCAGCTCATCGGCGAAATTACCGGTGCCATTGAGAAAAACGCATGGGACGGAAATTGGTACAAGCGGGCATTTTTTGACAACGGAGCACCTCTGGGATCCGTAAACAATAAAGAATGTAAAATTGATTCTCTCGCGCAATCCTGGGCTGTAATTTCAGGAAAGGGAGACCCTGATAGGATTAAAAAAGCCCTGAACTCTCTGGAGGATTATCTGGTCATGCGAGAGGCAGGACTCATTAAACTTCTGACACCACCCTTTGACGAAGGGGACCTGGAGCCGGGTTACATCAAAGGATATGTACCGGGGGTACGAGAAAATGGCGGTCAATATACCCATGCCGCCGCTTGGGTCATTATTGCCTTTGCCATGATGGGGGATGGAGACAAAGCCAGTGAACTGTTCGGACTAATCAATCCCATTAATCATACCAGAACAAATATGGAGTACTCTATTTACAAGGTGGAGCCTTATGTCATGGCCGCTGATGTCTATTCAGTTCCACCCCACGTAGGAAGAGGCGGCTGGACCTGGTACACAGGAACTGCAAGCTGGGTCTATAAAGCCGGGTTGGAAAGCATACTAGGCTTCAGTAAAAACGTTGATCAATTGGCAATCGATCCATGTATTCCAAAGAAATGGACAGAGTACTCCCTGCAATACCGCCACCTTGAAACCACCTATCAGATTATTGTTAAAAACCCAAAGAATATAAATAAAGGAGTGACCCATCTGACAATTGACGGAGAATTCCGGGAGGGTAACGTGATCGATTTAACCAATGATCGAAAAACCCATTCTGTCGAGGTATTTCTCGGTTAGGCTGAAAGTTCGGCCGTATGGCAAGGGAATCAGAAACTATAATGGACTAATATGTCTTGTTCGCCAGTCTCAGATTGTGTTATAGTAAAGGTATTAATACAAGTTGAGGAACTGTATGCACCATGAGCAGCAGAGACGGATGCCTATGAATGAAAAATCATACTACGCTTATAAATTCTTTAAGGATACGATTCCAATCTATCCGGTATATCTTCTTCTGTTTGAATCAAAGGGACTGTCTCTGGGACAGATCTCTTTGCTTATTGCTATCTGGTCAGTGCCAGTGGTATTGCTGGAAATACCGACAGGTATTATGGCTGATCACTGGAACAGGAAGAATATGATTATTATCGGTAGTTTTTGCAAGGCTGCCTGCTATATTTTATGGTTTTTCTCCGAAGGCTTCATGCTTTATGCATTGGGCTTTATCTTCTGGGGCATCAGCGAAGCTTTATGTTCCGGCTCCGAAGAAGCTTTGTTATATGACAGCCTGAAGCTGAAACAAAAAGAAAACAGTTTTGATAAAGTATACGGCATGGGCAATTTTTGTTCCAGCCTGGGTGTAGCATTATCCTGTTTCGCAGGAGGAATTCTGACAGAGGTCATTACCTATCAGGGTGTTTTGGCATTGTCTGCTTTTATGGTGCTCTTATCAACTATTTTCGCATCCTGCTTTAAGGAAAGAAACTGTTTCAGAGAATGCATTGACAATTTCGGAGGAGAGGATCGCCGGAAGCCACTGTCAACCTTAATGGATTCTCTGGACCTTTGCATCAAAAACAGAATGCTGAGATTGATGATTCTTATGCTGGTTCTTGTAGTGGGGGTCGCAGGTATACTGGACGAATTTGATCCGCTGGTTGCCAGCAGCTTTGAACTTCGATTCAGTTTGATCGGTCTCTGGATTGGTCTTAGGTATGTGCTTGAGGCTGTCGGATCAAAGGTTGCCTATCTAATCAAACCCCTCTTTGCCAAGTTGAATATCAATGATCCGTTTCATGTAGTCGTTGTGTTGGCGGTTGCCTCGGGAGCATGCCTTACACTCTTCGGCTTTTTTCAATACAAAATTCTGATCCCATTGTACGGTCTTTTTTATATGCTGATGGCAGCCGCCGTGGTCCTTCAGGAGGAATTTGTTCAGAACCAGATTCAAGAACAGGGTAGATCGACGGTTCATTCTGTTATCTCATTGTTGCACAATCTGTACGGTATCGTATTCTGCATCATCATATCAGCTGCTTCAGGAATCGGTATTCAATCGATACTGGTCGTAACAGGTATCTATATTTTACTCTTGTGTCTGATTTTATTGATGAGGTATATAAAGGGAACAGCATGGATATCTTAATCGAGAATGCAACACAGATCATGGACGGAATACGTGCCTGGGCAGATCGTGTCGTGGAAGGCATTGCAGCTTACCTGTCAAATCCTATAGAATTTGTTGAATTCTATACCTTTGTGGTGCGGTGGATTTTCCCTGTTCTAGCGGTTTTGGTGCTCCTGCGTTGTGTTCTTCCCCTCCTTCGAAGCAGCGGGTCCGATAGGATATGGGGCTTCCTTGAAATCAAGGACGCTTACCGCATCCCCATCATGCATTGGGAAAACTCCATCGGAAGGAGCAAGCTGTCCGACATCGTGATCAATCTGCCCTTCGTATCCCGCAGCCATGCGGTGCTTTCTTACGGGGAGAGCGGCTGGACCATTGCCGATCTCGGCTCAAAGGGTGGAGTACGGGTTAATGGAGAAATAATAGAAAAATCGGGAAGGGTCGAAATAGGAGATACGATTTCCTTTGCATCTGCTGAATTTCAATTTGTTCCTGAAGAAGAAGGTATTGAACGGATAAAGCGAAAAAGCAGGCTTGACTGGCTGGGGAAGCTGGGACCAAATATTACTGCCGGTAAGACCTTTCTGTTCATATTGGTGTTTCAACTTTTGGGGGCTATTCAGATAATCCTTTCCAAGGAGGAAGGGTCTCCTCTCGGAGTACTCTATCCCTTCCTTTTACTGATCGCCGCGGAAGGGATCTATTATTTTATTCTGTCAAAATTCAGCAAGAAGTACAGAGAACTGGAGCTGCTGATCTATTTCCTTTGCGGAATGAATCTGTTTGTAGTAGCGGTGACAGCGCCAGGTAGCCTGATGAAACAAGTGGTTGCGATTATTCTAGGAATGATCGTGTATGCTGCAATTCAACTGATCATAAAAGATGTCGGCAGAGGCCGCAAGCTGAAATATATTCTTGTAGGCTGCAGCATTTTACTGATGCTACTGAATCTGACCATTGGCGAAGCCCGGTTTGGTGCGAAAAACTGGATCAATCTCGGCTTTATTACCTTCCAGCCCATGGAGTTTGTCAAAGTCGCATTTGTGCTTGCGGGAACAGCCACCCTGGATAAGCTTCTCACAACCCGTAACCTGACGGCGTTTATCGGATTCTCCGGCACCTGCATCGCCGCACTCATTTTAATGCGGGATTTGGGGACCTCGGTTATCTTCTTTATTACGTTTCTAGTAATTGCCTTTATGCGATCCGGGGATATTCGGACCATTGCTTTCATCTCTGCGGGGGCAGTCCTCGGAGCCTTTGCGGTCGTATCTTTTTTACCTTATATTGCGTCACGATTCCAGGCATGGGGACACGTTTGGGAGTTTGCGGATACCATCGGATATCAGCAGACCCGAACCCTGATGTATTCTGCCAGTGGTGGTCTTCTTGGACTTGGCGGAGGCAACGGGTATCTTGTTGGGATTCCTGCCGCAGACACGGATCTGGTCTTTGGAATCCTCTGCGAGGAATGGGGATTCATCGTAGCGCTGTGCGCTGTTTTGATGATTGTTTTTCTAGCATTTTATGTACTGTTTCTGATGAGGGGCTGCAAATCGTCCTTTTATGCCATTTCTGCTTGCGGCGCTGTTTCGATCTTTCTGATTCAAACAGCATTGAATGTCTTCGGATCGTTGGATCTTCTTCCGCTAACGGGAGTGACGCTGCCATTCGTTTCAAACGGCGGCTCCTCCATGGTCGTCTGCTGGGCGCTGCTCTCATTTATCAAAGCGGCGGATGAAAGAAACCGACCGGACGGCGGAGATTTTGCGCTTGATACGGATGAAACCAGGGAAGGGGCGGGTGCGTGATATGAAATTGCTGACGAGACGTGCTTTTGGCCTTTTGATTCTGACCCTGCTCCTTGTCGCCGGAGTACTGATCTTTACCGTTAACTATGCAATCAATGCAGATTCCTGGGCACAGCATGCAACGAATAAGCATCTGTATACCGATGGTCAGCTGAAAACTGCAGGAAAACTTTACGATCGAAATGGTGAAATCCTTCTCCAGACAGTGGATGGAATTCAGAAATATAATGTGGATAAAACGGTAAGAAGCGCACTGCTGCATGCGGTGGGGGATTCCTACGGCAATATTGTCACAAGTGCCCAGGTTGCTTATAGCGACAAGCTTTCTGGTTGGGATCCGTTGAATGGAGCTTATCGATTCAACAATAATTTGAGCAGCTTCAACAGCGACATGACTCTCACACTGGATGGGGAACTCTGCGCCGCTGCATATCAGGCTATGAAGGGAAGAAAGGGAACGGTGGGGATATACAACTACAAGACTGGCGCGCTTCTTTGCATGGTCAGCATGCCGACCTTCGATCCGGAAAATCGACCTGATGTGGAGGCGAAGCCGGATCAATACGAGGGAGTCTATATGAACAGGCTGTTTTCGGCGGCCTACACACCGGGATCGGTCTTTAAACTGGTAACGGCTGCCGCCGCAATGGATCATCTGGAAAATATCCATACAAGGGTCTACCAATGTGAGGGGGAACGGATCATCAACGGAGCGAAGGTGACTTGCCCGAAGTCTCATGGGAATGTAACACTGGAGCAGGCCCTTGCAGAGTCCTGCAACATCGCCTTCGCAGAGATTTCCCTTGAACTGGGAGGAAAGACATTGCAGAATTATGCGGAAAAGGCAGGGTTCAATGCAAGCATCAAGATCGACGGGATCAGAACCTTAGAGGGAAAGGTGAATGTTAGCGAAGCAGAAGGGGGAGACCTTGCCTGGGCCGGCATCGGCCAGTACAGCAATACGGCAAATCCTTTGACCCTTATGACTTATGTCGGTTCCATCGCCAATGACGGAATACGGGTCACACCAAGACTGATCCGTGAGACTAACCTCCTCTCGCTTTTGCCCGGGGACCGTCTCCGGAAGAAGCGGGTCCTTTCGGAAGAGACAGCAGAAACACTTGGGATAATGATGCGGAATAATGTGAAAGAAAGTTACGGTGAGCATAATTTCAAGGGACTAGAGCTTTGCGCGAAATCCGGAACCGCCGAAGTCGGCGGTGACGAAAAGCCGCATTCCTGGTTTGTAGGGTATCTGAATCGTGAAGATTGCCCCCTTGCCTTTGTGGTTGTGATAGAAAATGGAGGCTCCGGCAGCAAGGTGGCAGGCTCTGTTGCGGGAAAGGTTCTGCAGATAGCTGTTCAGAGAGTAGCAGAAGAATGAAGTCGGAATCCGGATAAATAAAAATTTTTAATGGTTGACAAATTCTAAGTCGATTAATATAATGATAACAATACATGAAAAGCGATGACCAAGAACCAGTAGCGGGGACACCGATCCTTACAGAGAGCTTTCGTTTGGTGGAAGAAAGCAGGATATCAGTGCCGTGAATTCATCTTGAGAGCTGCACACTCAAAGGCAATTGCCCTGTAGGATGTGCCGGGATCCAGCCGTTACTGTGGAGAAGCGATGTTTGTCGCTTACTAAGGTTGTTGAACAAACAACAAAGACAAGGTGGTACCGCGAATTCACATTCGCCCCTGTTAGATACAGGGGCGTTTTTTTATTCTTCGTTTTCAATGGAACCGGATTAGGTTAGTTGAAATATAAAAGGCCTTTCGGAATAATCGGGAAACCTTATTTCAAAAGTTCTAAATCAATTGTAGTTTTGTAGTATGGAGGGATTTTTAATGAAAAAGTATGGAAAATCGATCATGGCGCTTGCCCTGACTGCATCGCTCGTCGCGATGAGTACTGGCTGCGCAGGTTCGGATCAGGCCGATTCACAATCGGGAGAAGAAAAAGTGTTCAATATTGGGATTGTCCAGTACGTGGATCACGTGGCGCTGGACGCTGCACGGGATGGATTTATAGCAGCGCTGGAGGACAATGGATATGTGGATGGTGAAAATATAAAGATCGACTTGCAGAATGCACAGGCAGACCAAAGTAACCTATCAACCATCAGTGACCGATTTGTCAGCAATAGCGTAGATTTGGTACTCGCCATCGCAACGCCTGCAACCCAGGCAATCGCGGGAAAAACAACAGACATTCCGATCCTTGGAACAGCGGTAACGGATTATGTGTCTGCAAGACTCGTAGATTCGAATGATGCTCCCGGAGGAAACGTGACTGGTACAACCGATATGAATCCGATCAAGGAACAGATCGATTTGCTGGTTCAATTAGTGCCGGATGCGAAGACTGTTGGCGTACTTTACACTTCCAGTGAAGACAACTCGATCCTTCAGGCGGCGATTGCAAAAGAAGCCATTGAAGCGAAGGGAATGAAATACGTTGAAGTAACCGTAACCAATTCAAATGATGTACAGCAGGCAACCCAATCAATCGTTGGTCAATGTGATGCGATCTATATTCCAACGGATAACGTATTTGCATCCGCAATGCCTGTGGTTCATGGAGTGACTGCAGAATCCAAGACTCCTGTCATTTGCGGCGAGTCCGGAATGGTTAACAGCGGCGGATTAGCGACACTGGGAATCAACTATTATGATCTTGGATATCAGACAGGATTGATGGGAGTAAAAATTCTTAAGGGTGAGACTGAGCCTGCATCCATGCCGATTGAAGCATCGACTCAATTTGATTTTGCAATCAATGGAACGGTTGCAGAAGAAATCGGACTAACGATCCCGGCTGAGTTAGAACAGTACGTGATCAAGGCTGAATAATCAATCAATAGAAAGAGTAATAGGAGCGAGGAAAAACAATGTTACAAATTTTGCTAGGCGCGATTTCACTGGGCTTGCTGTGGGCGGTTATGACAATCGGCGTTTATATCACATACAGAATTCTGGATATTGCTGATTTGTCAGTAGAGGGTAGTATTGCAATGGGAGCGGCCATCGCAGCTAGTTTGATATATAGCGGGATGAATCCGTTTGCAGCATCAAGCATCGCGCTCTTCGGTGGAATGGGAGCGGGGCTTGTAACGGGACTTTTACATACGAAGCTAAAAATCCCCGCGCTGTTGTCAGGAATACTGACCATGATTGCTCTATACTCTATCAATCTGCGTATCATGGGAAAGGCGAACCTTTCCCTGCTGCGTATGGATACCGTTTATACAAAATTTGAAGAATTCGGACTAAACCACTCGAGTGCTGTGATTCTCTTCGGGCTGCTCTGTGTAACCGGGGTAGTCGGCATCCTGTACTGGTTTTTCGGAACAGAAATCGGCTCTGCGATCCGCGCCACGGGTAACAATAGCCAAATGGCACGTGCGCAGGGAATCAATACAAACAACATGATCATCCTTGGTCTTGTAATCAGTAATGGACTTGTTGCACTCTGCGGAGCTTTGATCGCACAAAGCCAAAGTTTCGCCGATGTGCAAATGGGAATCGGTTCTATTGTAATCGGTCTGGCATCGGTTATCATTGGAGAAGTCCTGTTCGGTAAGAAAAACTTCTTTACCCGTTTACTTTCTTTGGTGCTGGGAGCGATCACATATCGAATTATTATCGCCTTGGTGCTGAAGATGGGAATGCCGGCCAACGACTTGAAGATGTTTACCGCCATTACTGTAGCAATTGCATTATCACTTCCGGTTTTCAGAAGCTATCTGATCCCGTTCAAAAAATCCATAAAGGGGGAATTATAAGTGCTGACTATCAATGGAATATCAAAAAAATTTAATATTGGAACCATCAATGAAAAGCAAGCGTTGACCAATGTCAGCCTTACCCTTGAAGAAGGTGATTTTATTACCCTGATCGGCGGAAACGGAGCCGGAAAGTCTACCCTTTTAAACTGTGTTTCAGGAGTCCATGGCGTTGACCAGGGTTCCATTCTCATCGATGGTCTCGACGTTACAAAGCTATCGGAGCATAGGCGTGCTGGATCCATTGGCAGAGTCTTTCAGGACCCTATGATGGGTACGGCAGCCAATATGGGCATTGAAGAAAATTTAGCCCTGGCTTTTCGACGAGGCCAATCACGAAGCCTGAAATGGGGAATCACCAACAAAGAACGGGAACGATACAGAGAATATCTGAGCCAGCTTGATCTTGGTCTGGAAAACCGTTTAAGTTCCAAAGTCGGACTTCTGTCCGGAGGGCAGAGGCAGGCATTGACATTGCTGATGGCGACTTTGATCAGGCCGAAGATACTGCTGCTCGATGAACATACCGCCGCGCTTGATCCGAAAACCGCAGAAAAGGTGCTGCAATTAAGTGACCAGTACATCAAAGAAGGGAATCTGACGACCCTGATGGTTACCCACAACATGGTTAATGCCATCCAATACGGTAACCGTTTGATCATGATGCATGAAGGGCGAATCATTCTGGATATCAGGGGAGAGGAAAAGCAAAGGCTAACCGTGGAGGATCTTCTTTGCCGCTTTGGAAAGGTCAGCGGCGAAGTCTTTGCCAACGATCGGGCACTGCTCTCTTGATAAATAGGGTATGATTTCTAAAACAGATGGGCTATTTTCTTAGAAACCGTGAAACATATCACCGATATTAGCTCGCCCAATTTGCATAGCAAATTGATGGCGAACTTATGCAAGAAAATCACAAATCTTTGATTTGTAGATTTTTGCTGCCTTTCATGCGAAGCATTCTAAAAGTCGGCGGTTTCGTGAGAATATCCCATCTGTTTTTTTTGGTCTATTCCGATAAGGATGATGCCTGTGATTACCAATGCACCGCCGGCCCACTGACGCAATCCCGCACGCTCCCCCAGCAGTAGAACGGAAAGGAACATAGCGGTGAAAGGCATCATACCGGAGAACGCGGCAGCAGTGACTGCGCTGCAGCGTTGGATGCCGGAATACCAGAAAATAAACGCAAGTGCCGTCACAAACACCCCATACCATAATAGTGCAAACCATTCCTTCAGGCCGATTCCGGCAAGACGTGTCAACGGGTTTTCAAACAGGGCAGGAATCAGGCAGAGAATCATGGCAATTGCGGAAACGATCGCAGTTTGCACCATAGGGTGGAGCGAATGCAATTCGCCGGTGTCGGATTGACGGACAAATAAGCGCGATAAAATATTAAAGATTGATTCGCATGCCGCGGCGCATAGTATAAGCATATTTCCGGTAAAATGCTCCATGGAAAAGTGGTTCTCTGGCATCAACAGACCTTGTATGAATAATACCCCAATCACTGTACAAAGGATGCCGAAGACCTTTTTCCCTCCCCAGGATTCCTTCAATGCTGTTCTTGCCAGGATAGCCGTTATCGCCGGCGTTGCTCCAACCAGAATTCCGGCTTCTCCTGCGCTTGTTAGGGTCAGGCCGATGATCAAAAACATACGAAAGAGAAACATGCCGAATAATGCCTGAACCGTCAGATAAACCATATCCTTTCGTGACATCATTCGAAGCGATGCGGAAGACCTCCCCCTGCAGAAGGGCAATAAAAAGAGCAGGGCGAAAAACAGGCTTACCGCTGTGATGGTGAAGGTCCCCATTTTCACGGAAACATACTGAGCAGACAGGACACTGGTTCCTGCAAGCGTGAAAGCGCAGAATAAATAAAATGGACCCTTCCATTGCTTCATTTCATAACCCTCCCCAAAAACGATATTGAAAATTCTAACTGAGATGATATAATCATACGAGGAAAACTGGTATGTGTTAAGTGCCAGTTAGTATGTAATAATAGGAGTCCAGTTTGGATAATGCAGAAGGATTGGAGGGAGAGACCATGTGGGGGATTCATTTGGACAGGCAAAGTGAGTTGCCATTGCGACGGCAGATTTATCAGGCGCTGGGGGATCAGATGATCAGCGGAAAGCTAAAAGGGGGAGAACTTCTTCCTTCCACAAGAGAGCTGTCCAAGGGCTTGAATGTTTCTCGCAGCACAGTCAGCGATGCCTATGAGATGCTGATTGCGGAGGGCTTTATCATCAGCAGTCAGGGTGCGCCCACCCGGATAACAGAGGGGCTTTGCGTGGAGAAAATGACGGATCCGGCGTATCTTGCCGCATCCCATATTGAACGTGTCTTTTCTTCGGATTTTCGTACGGGACTTCCTGACTTGAGACAATTTCCTCGGTTTCTTTGGCAGCAGTTGATCACGAAGGCCTCGGAAGAAATGACGCCGGAGCACTATGGTTACACGGGAGCGCAGGGAATTCCGGAGCTTCGGAAAGAAATTGCTTTATGGCTCTATAGAAGCCGCGGCCTTTCCGTGGATGCAGGCGATATTTTTATCACACAGGGTGCGACCCATGCCTTGCATCTGATTGCAGAGCTGATCTGCGGAGCTAGACAGGAAATTCTCATGGAGGATCCTTGTCATACCGGCATGCTTCGTACGTTTTTAAATAAAGGAGTTTCTGTCGTTCCCATTCCGGCCGATGAACACGGAATTCAGACGGAGTGGTTGAAGGATAAAAAGGGCAGTGCAATTTATGTAACACCGTCCCATCAGTTTCCGCTGGGCGCGATCCTTCCCGCATCACGGCGTGCTGCGCTCATCCGGTTTGCCCACGATAATGAAGCATATATCATTGAGGATGATTATGACAGCGAATTTCGTTATTGCGGCGAACCCATTGCCCCCTTATACTCAATGGACTCCCACCGGGTCATTTATGTGGGAACCTTCAGTAAGTCGGTATATCCTGCCCTCAGGATCGGTTATGTCATATTACCCGGACAGCTTCAAGAACGGTGGTTACATCTGCGGACCTATACAGATGTCCAAAGCCCCATCGCGGAGCAAATGGCCTTGATGATGTTTCTTCGTACGAGAAAACTGGACAGGCATATCAAGAGAATGCGCAGACTGTACGGTGAACGAAGGGGTATCTTGCTGAAGGCGCTGACAGAGACATATGAGGGGGAATGGCATGCTTTCGGAGATGAAGCGGGGCTGCACTTAGCAGTGGAATTTCCGGAATTCCATTTTGATGACGCTTTTCGGAAAAGCGGTCAGGAAAAAGGAATCAATCTCACACCGGTGGAATATCACTGCATCGAGAAGGGCCGCCACCAGAGTAAGCTGCTCCTCGGTTACGGCCATTTGGAGCCGGAGGAAATCAGAAACGGTATCGCGCTACTCTGCAGCCACATCAAGGAGTATTTCGGATCAGAGATAACAATGGCAAAGGAAGAATTAGAATGAACGTAAAAGAATCAAAAAATCAGGCTATTTTTTATATGGTACTCTGTTCGGTTTTATGGAGTACGGCAGGCATTTTAATTAAGTTTCTTCCCTGGAACCCAATGGTGATTGCCGGATTCAGAAGCTTGATTTCAGCAGGGGTGTATCTGCTTTACATGCGATATGAGAAAACAGAATTTCAGATCAACAGGTACTCCGTCCTGAGCGGTATTACTTTGATGGGGACCTTTGTATTTTTCGTCGCGGCAAATAAATTTACAACCTCGGCGAATGCCATCGTGCTGCAGTATTCTGCACCGATTTTTATTCTGATCTTATCCGCTCTTTTCTATCATCAGAAATTCCGCCAGGGAGATATTATAACAGTTGCAGCCACATCAGTAGGAATCTCTTTGTTTTTCCTGGATAAGCTATCAGGGGGCTATATGGTGGGGAATCTCCTTGCGCTTATGGCAGGCTTATCCTTTGCGTCCATGTTTGTTGTGACAGGGCATGCAGATCAGAATTCCCGCTCCAGCGGAATCCTGCTTGGTCATGTGTTTACAGCAATCATTGGAATCCCATTTGCTTTCTTTTTCCCGACACCTGTCACACCGTCTATCGTTATAGTCATCCTAGCGATGGGAATTTTCCAGCTTGGGATTCCTTATATTTTATATGGTCTGGCGATACGCAGATGCTCCCCTCTGGCCTGCGCATTGATCAGTGCCGTCGAGCCGCTTCTCAATCCGGTCTGGGTGTTTCTGTACAACGGGGAGGTGCCCAGCTTTTTCGCATTGATCGGCGGAACGATCGTAATCAGCGCAGTGGTCGCCTGGTCAATCTGGAGCGGAAAGGCCGAAAAGGCAGCTGTCTGAAACAGCCGCCTTTCGTATTCTAGTTTATTCTGTTTGTCTCTACTGTTCAAGAAGCAATGTTTATTGCCCGATCAACTTTAAAAGTCGTTCCATCACAGTTGCAACCTGAGCCCGGGTTGACAATCCATCAAAGTCAAACCGATTTCCTTCCGTCCCGGTCATAAGCCCATTTGCGGTAACAAATTGGACCCCTTCGAGACCCCAACTGTCGATTTCGGCAGCATCGGTGTAGTTCAGGCTTGCGGTGCTTTGTGTTCCTTTGCCAATGAATTTCATGTAATTTGTGATGATTGTTGCCATTTCACCCCGGGTTATCGGCTTATCAGGTGCAAATAAGCCGTCGCCCATTCCGCTTGCAATTTTATTTTCATAAGCCCAAGCGACATAAGGAGCATAGTATGCGGACAGAGGAACGTCTGTAAATACTGATTTTTGATTGTAGGGTTCTGTATTGAGGCCATACGCTCTGCCAAGTACGGTAACGAGCATACCTCGGGTCATTGTCGCATCAGGCGCGAACAACGTATCACTCACACCGCTGAAGAGTTTTTTGTCAACGACGTATACAATGCTTGCCTTTGCCCAATGTCCGGAAATATCAGTGAATACTGCCGGAGGTGTTATTGCCGGTGGTGTCGTTGTCGCAGGCTTTGAGCTTCCGCCTCCGCCACCGCTTCCCGATCCGCCGCCGGAGGTGCCGATATTGTATGGACCGAAGACTCTTTGTACGTTTTCACCAAGGGTATTCTCAGCATATGCGTGGAGATAGAAAGCTCCAGCTGTAGTTAATGTAATGGAGGTTGTGCTGGTGTAATCAATCCAGCCGTCTGCAACTCCGTAAAGGCCTTCTGATTCGTAAGTGGTTATTTTATATTTGCTTTGTGTTATTTCATTTTCACCATCTGCTCTAGAAATTGTTCCTCTATCAGCC
The DNA here is from genome assembly GCA_927441425.1 of uncultured Bacillota bacterium. Lineage (GTDB taxonomy): Bacteria > Bacillota > Clostridia > Peptostreptococcales > Anaerovoracaceae > Anoxybacterium. The sequence continues at coordinate 115,759 of CAKMKG010000017.1, forward strand.
TTAAAATTCAATACAACGCTGACAGAAGGTGCTAATGTTTCCTGTGAGCTTGGAGAAGCCTCGATGAGAGGTTTTTCTGTTCCGTAATCCAAAGCGGTAAGGAATACTGCATTGGCAAACATGTTAAAGGTATGCTGCGCATGAGCTTTACTGAAAATATTGTTCGCAAACAAAGTGACAGGCACATCGTTGTTAGAGCCACTGAAGCCGGATACTGCCAGCATTTCCCCTTTTAAAACATCATGATGTGGATACCAACCTGCCTTGAAGAAATCGTCACCGGTATCTACTGTAATTAAAGCTTCTCCGTCGTAGGGAACTTTTGTGATATAGGTTCCGTTCATGACATATGCGGTATCAGTCTGGTCATAGTTTGCAGTTACCAGATTGTTGCCGGAATAATCGGATTTAATCAGGCCTTCCCTGTAGGTTTCCGGGGTTCTTGATTTAGGAATATAGCAATCAAGTCCAGGCAGGAGATTATTTGCCTCGGCCGCATTCATGGTACTCGTTCCGATTCCAATGAATCCGATTCCACTACCGCTGACAAGGGAAGTCACATCAAAGCTGTTGTTGAATCCTACGAGTACGTTCGTCGTATTTTTGTCAACACTGTTTACATCTTTTGGATAGTTATAATCACCCTCAAAGCCTAGCATGTCAAGGATAAACTTTGAATGGGACGAGGAACCTAAAACCGCGATATTGGACTCAACAAGGGTTTCTGCATAAACAAGGGATCCTGAGAATGGAGCGCCGTATACCAGAAGATCACCGACTGCTGCGTTCAGATCCTCTCTTAACACTACAAAATCCCCTTTGCTGCCGGACTCCGAATCATTCGTCAGCATGTATACCGTCTTGCCCGCATCAAGGAGCTTGTTGACCAGCTTAACCACGTCGATATTGTTGTTGTAAATCACAACATTTAGGGAATCGCCTCCTATGGAGGTTCCCGGTTTTGTTATGTCATCCGCATCGGTGATTTTGTCTTTGAAATACTCGTCTTCCCAAATCGTAATACAGTCAAAGTTTCGCATATCAGGATGGGATATCACCAGCTCTGCGTAAATATCCTTGAAGCTGGAGGCGTCATAACCGTCGGAGAGCATGGAGTTGACAAAACCACGGTTTGCCTGATTCATATCAATAACAAAGGTAGTATCTGCCGAGAGCGTGGTATCGCCATATGGAATGTCTGTGGTCGTCCGTGAAATTTCTGCGCCGTTTCTGCTCAGGAATTCCAGCGATTTATAAGCTTCCAAAGGGTTTTTCTGATTAATGCTGTCGACAGGGATCACATAATATTCCGGGAAGAAATTGGGTCTATCTCCACGCGGACGTCCGACCGGCTCTCCCGTATACGGATCGGTCAGGTATTCATCTACTGACCTGCTATCTAGGTTGTGGATTCCTCTTAGTTTATAGTTAAGCTTATTAATATAATAAGCCTCGAAGTTGTCCAGACTGTCTTTTACGAGAGCCAGGCCGGCTGTATAGCAGGCATCCTTGGAGTCTTCCGTGGAATACGGAATTTCCAGGGTATAACCCATAGTTCCGTATAACATCGCAAACATCGGACCGTAAATGGGTGCGCCGTCATCCCAACCGTCGGTATAGTCCACGGCAGGGACAAGATACTGGGAGTATGCAGTATTTCCGATCATTGCCATTCCCAGCGCATTTCCCTGATCCATCATCTTTTTCGCATAAAGATCATACTCATAATTCGGATCATGTGGTCCCGTGCAAGGCTCAATCAAAAGTTCGTCGACATAACCATGATACTCGAGCATCGCCAAAGGATCCCATTTGACCAGATTCGTAGTCAGAGCGGTTGATTCTTTTTGTGTCTGGTAAGCAGCATCTCTGTTCAGATCAAACCCGTAACCATTCGCTCTGAGCAGATAATCCCTGCCGTCAGGGTTTTCCGTGAGGTTGAAGACCAGTATGAAATGATCCAGAATCTCATCTACCTCGAAGGATACCAATTTTGTTTTTCCTGCTACTTCCATGGTATATCCGTCATAACCTCCCGGCGTTTTCTCATGATGTACCGCTTCGGTTTGCGTATCGTAAGAAAGACTTTCTTCGTAGATGAAGGCATTGATCAATTCAATGATTGCATCGGAAGCGGGGGTCTCATCCGGGTGAACATTGTTGAAATAGATCGGGATTTTAGGGATGCTGAGCTGGATTCCTTTTTCGTCAACCTGACTGTCTTCCTGCCCCTTGTTCAGCTGTTCAATCAAAGCCTCAATTCCGTTTTCCGTCTCCGTCATAGGCTTTGTATGTTCTAAGTACTGCTTCACAGACTTGCCGTCCTTCGCGATAACGACATTCCAGATGTCGCGTCCTTCTGCTGATTGCGCAATGGATTCAACGGAAACATATCTTTCGTTGATTTCTTTCTGCTTTCCACTTTTTTTCATTAAATCCTTAGCGTAGTCACAGATTTCCTGCCAGGTATGGAAGGAATCATAGAGATTAAGGCCAATGGAAGCGCTTGCGATGGTTCTTAACCCGTCACTAGTAGCAGCTCTCGTTTCAGGTTTAGAACCAGAATTAAAATCATAGATCATCTCAAGGTCATGAGGTCCGAGCATTTCCTGATCATCCTCTGCAAATATTGGGAAGCCTTGCTTTTTTACTGCAGTGTACCCGTCATAGGGTATATTGACGGAATACCAGTCTTCCGGGTAAAACTCATCAAACTCCACCGAAGCGGTTACCACCAAAATATTACCGTTGGTGTAATGTGCCTGATGCAGGACTGAAATTACTGAATCTCCGATAAAGCCCTGATCGATCACATCTCCGTCTTCATTCTCAATGTATGTATACTGCTTCCATTCACTGAGAGCTTTATCCCCGTAATTCCAGTCTACCTTACTGATATCAAATTCATAGAAATCTCGCATATTGAAGTCGCGGGGAGAAAAAAATAAGGAAAAAACATGAAAGACTCGGGCGTCTGTCATAGAAGCGTTTCGTTTGCTGGTACACCATGCGTCATACGCTTTATCGTAGGTAACGGAATCTCTGTTTTGTTCTTGCACTTCTCCGCCGTTGACGACCTCTACGCTGTCAATCCATAGTTTTGATTTATGCGGAGCCTTAAGGGCAGTCACATCCTTGGATTCCATGTCTGCTTGCATTTCTTTAATCGCATCCTTTATTGAATCAGGAAGGGAATCAAAATCACTTGGCAGTTCTAATGACTTTAGCATATCCGCAGTTTCATCAATTGCGTCGGGAGATGTCACTGAATCTGCATCGGTCGCGTCTTCTGAAGTTATCGCCGGGTCAGTCGTTGAGATAGGGCCGGGAGTTGTTGTTTCCGGGGCAGTGGGAGCCCCTAAATTAGGGTCAAGAACATTGCTGATATTTGGTGATCCTTCAGCTCCATCTACTGCATACGCATTGAAGCTCATTGGGAATGAGAGGGATAACACCAGGAGTAAGACCATTACGAATCTGAAAGATCTGTTTGTTCTTTTCATTTCATAATTTCCTCCTTTAGAATAATAGGTTAACACCTGCATGCTATTATAAAGAAGGATATACAGCTCGTCAATGAATTGTATGAATATTCTGAAAAAATGACAAAACATTGCAATATCAACGCTTTTTCGCACTGAAAGATGAAAATTTGCTGAATTTCAGTGAGGTTTTAGAAGAAAGAAAAAAACAGAAAACAATCCGTAAAATTAATGCAGAAAGTGCTCTGTTATAAACTGAAAAACGACAATTAAAAATTTAGTGAATCTCATCGATTTTTATGATATAATTCCATCGGATCTCGAAATGCATTATAGTTTTGCCTATCTATGGGATTAAATGTGGTTTAATTGTAGTAAATTAGCAGAGGTAAAAATATGAAGCAGTGGAATTTGAAGCTGAAAGATAAAATACTAATGTATATCCTGCCTTTTATTGCCATCACTCTCCTCATCATATCCTTTCTTGTATATTATCAAACAAAACAAATTTATTTGAATAATTACACTCTTCAAAAGGAGCAGATCGAAGCGAATGTCATCGAAACAATGAGGTCGATTGACGCCGGTTTTGCCATGCTTGAAAAACATATGGAAGATGAAATGGAGCAGAGTATTCTGGAATTTAAAAATGAATTTGAGAAGGCGGGAGGAGATCCGGAGAAGATTTCCCTTGATGAGTTGAAAGCAAAGATGGGAGAGAGATACGACTTTGTTATCATCAACAGTGAGACAACCATTATCAAATCCACGATTCCGGATACGATGGATTTTAACTTCTTGGAAGCCAGAAAGTCATTGGGAGATATCGTCAATCGTATGAGGACTACCGATGGGATCCATTATGAAAGATTCAGCATGAATCCAGGGACTGGATACCTGAGTACGTTTGCTTTTATGGCCACCTCGGATCACAAGTATCTTTTGGAAGTGGCTTACACCCAGCCGGAGCTCGGTACCCTTGTAAGCGAACTGAAACCGTCCAATATTACCTCAAAGCTGTCAAAATCAAACCAGGATGTTGTGAGCATCAGCGTATATGATATCTTCGGTATGGAGTTTACTGATGACGGTCCCAATAAGGAAGCGACCGAGGAAAGCTTGGCAATCTTTGAAAGAGCAAAAAAAGAGAAGCAATTCGAAATAAAAGATGGAAATATTATAAAAAGCTATCTTTATCTCGATTTTAAAAAAGATCATAATATGCTGAGTGATACCAGTAAAACCGTCGAAATCGTTTATGATACGACCTCATTTATTAATAAATTAGAAAAACTTTTGCTCATTTGTTTTTTGATTGGCTTCCTCTTTATGGCTGTGATGGTATTCTTTATTACAACGCTTATCAAGAAAACCACCTATCCGATCACGATACTGGCGGATGCGGCAAGTAGAGTTTCCAGAGGTGATTATAGTGTTGTAGCGAAAAAACTTAGCCAAGATGAAATTGGTGAGCTTACTGATCTATTCAATTCTATGACGGCAAAAATAAAAGAAGATTTTGAAAAGATCGAATATCAGAAGACCGAGCTCGAGCGATACAATAAAAACCTTGAGAAAATGGTCGATGAGAGAACCATAGAATTGGTTCGTGCCCGTGAAACGATTAAAAAAGAAAAGGATGTCCTCGAAAGCATTCTGAATGACACCCTTTCGGGATATTATGATTTTGATTTTGCTAACAAACATCTGTACTTCAGTTCCGGCTTTAAAAAATTGCTGGGCTATGAAGATTACGAGCTGGGAAACACATTTGATGAGATGAAGAAAATCTTCTTTCTGGAGGATGAAGCAAACGTAACGGAGTGTTTTCATAAGCATATAGAAAGTCACGGAGAGATCCCTTTTTACAATGAAATAAGGTACAAGCATAAGGATGGCTCTATTGTATGGTTGATTTTTACCGGTCATGTGATTGAGTGGGGCCCCAATAATACGCCCCTGCAGATGATCGGCTGTCATATCAATATCACGAATTTAAAGCTGCTGCAGAAATCCCTGAATGAAGAGCGGGAGCTACTGAAGGCAACGCTACGTTCCATGGGTGACGCGGTAATTACCACAGACAAGGACGGGAATGTCGGGATCGTCAATGCAGTTGCGGAGAAAATGACTGGCTGGACGCAGGAAGAGGTCGCAGGAGAACCTTTTGACAAGGTATTCAAGTTTATCAATCAAGATCCAATAGGAGCGTATAAGAGTCCCTTGGATAGAGTGTTTAGAACGGGAGAAATGATACAGGATCAGAATCAAATGATCATCCTTTCAAAGGATGGTAAGGAAATCCCCATCGAAGATAGTGCTTCACCGATCAGGGATGAGAACGGAACGCTCAATGGAGCAGTACTAGTATTCCGAGACTTTACGGAAAAGAAAGAAAAACAGGAAAAAATAGAATACCTGAGTCTTCATGATCAACTGACGGGTTTATATAACCGCAGATTTTTAGAGGAAGAGCTGAAGCGGCTGGATACTGTCAGAAACCTTCCGCTAACCATCGTAATGCTTGATGTAAACGGGCTGAAGCTAATCAATGATGCCTTTGGACACAAGATGGGCGATCTTACGCTGCAAAGAGCGGCGATCATCATGAATGAGGAATGCAGAGGTGACGAGATTATTGCCAGATTTGGTGGGGATGAATTTGTAATCCTGTTGCCGAGGACAGTACCGGAAGACGCCGAAGAGCTGGTGAAACGAATTTATACAGCATTTGAGACAGAGATCATTGATAACATAAGCGTATCCGTATCCTGCGGCTGGGCTACGAAGCAAGAGCGGAGTGAAAATCTGACGGCAGTCTTTAAGCTGGCCGAGGATCATATGTATCGGCGCAAGCTTTCTGAAAGCCAAAGCATGCACTACAAGACCATCGATACGATATTAAAAACACTCCATGGAAAGAGCGAGAGGGAAAAGAAACATTCGGAGCGCGTAGGTGAGCTTTGTGAGTCTATCGCGATTGCGTTGAACATGAGTCCGGAGGATGTGAAAGAACTCAGGACAATCGGCTTGATGCATGATATAGGAAAAATAGCCATCGATTTAAGTATTCTGGACAAACCCGGTAAGCTTGATAAGATGGAACGGGCAGAGATTGAGCGGCATCCGGAACTGGGTTACCAGATTTTACGATCCATCAATGATTTTGCAAAGCTGGCAGAATATACTCTGTCACATCATGAAAGATGGGATGGCACAGGATACCCCAGAAGGTTAAAGGGGACGGAGATTCCTTTTGAGGCCAGAATCATTGCAATTGCAGATGCTTATGACTCCATGACCAGCGATAGGGCATACCGAAAAGCGTTGGACAAAGAAAGTGCTATGAAAGAAATATTGAGTGAGGCAGGAAAACAGTTTGACCCGGATGTTGTGAAGATATTCTTTGAAAAAGTCTACGGTAGCTTAAACTGATTCAATTTTAAAACCAACTTATTTTGAAAACTGGCGCGTTTTTCCCATCTTATACGCTAGTTTTATCATACTCTGCTCTTCCTCCGTCAAGTCTTTGGCATACATTTTTTCAAACTGTCGGATTAGTTTTTCAAAATCGACCTTCTGTTTCGGCAGCTTTGGACGAATTGTCGTAAAATCAGGATCATAATAGTCTGGCAGAATGGTGTCCTTATTGATCTTCCTGAATACTTCAGCAGTATAGAGGGCGTCATGAAAGGCATTATGAAAAGAGTGTACCAACGGTATCCCCAATAATTCGACTGTCGTTTTCAATTTCGGAAGTGTTTTCTGGGAGAGGTTAAGGTGCTGAGCAGCAAAGGTCTGCAGATTGATGTATCTTCGCGATAACAGCTTTTGATCCAGCTTATGATATCTAATATTCTTGTATAATTCTCTTAAATCAGCCATTCCCCAGATACAGAAAACGAAATCATCTCCGCATATAAAATCGATAAAGTCTTTGTAGCTTTCGGGGAATGCTTTTTCGCCATCGAGTTGCTCTGTTGTGATGCCGGTGAGTTCTGTTATGAAAGGATTGACCTCAACATAAAGGGTCGGGTTCACATAACGATCAAAGGTATCGAGGGCATTTAAATGCTGATCCAATTTTACTGCACCGATTTGAATAATCTCGAAGAAATGGCGGTGAAGCTTCTGAGTGGCACCGGATGAAAAATCCTGATTGAATTCCAAATCGAATACGATGTAATTCATGGGTATTCCTCACTATTCAAACATTGTTCAGAGCGTCTGATGATACGATAATTCTATTATACCCATAGGATGGGAAAAGAAAGAAGCACACCCCAGATTTTTTTGGGGTGTGCCGCTTTTTTACGATAGTGGAGTGGCGTCAGCCATTTTTATGATCTCCAGATATGCCAGAGATGATTGTTTTGCCCTCGCGCAAAGGCATCGAGTCGTCTGCCTCCCCAGGAAACCGCTGCCGGTTCTGATGTGATTACACCGCCCAAGGAATCCCAGGAGCTCCACCTGTTGCCGTTCCAGGTACGGAATAGAAGTTGGTTTTGCTGCCCTCGTGCAAAGAGCTCCAAACGGTTTTGGCCGGTAGATGCGGCTGCCGGTCCGGAGGTAATCCGGCCGCCTCCCAGATCTCGCCATTGGCTCCATCTGCTTCCGTCCCACCAGATATGCCATAGAGATTGGTTTTGCCCTCTTCCGAAAACATCGATCCTGTTTGGGCCCCAAGAGACTGCAGCCGGTGCGGAGGTTAGGACCCCTCCTAGATCCTCCCAGCCACTCCAGCTGGAACCATCCCACCATTTGTGCCAGAGGGCTTGGTTTTGACCTACCCCGAAAACATCCAGACGATTTGCCTGCCAGGAAGCAACCGCCGGGGCCGTTGTCAGGATACCGCCCAGATCCTCCCATTGACTCCAGCGAGAACCATCCCACCATTTGTGCCAGAGGGCCTGATTTTGACCGACGCCGAAAACGTCAATCCGATTGCGACCCCAGGATACGGCTCCCGGTGCGGACGTTAAGATGCCTCCCAAATCCTGCCAATCACTCCAGCGGGAACCGTCCCACCATTTGTGCCAAAGAGCTTGATTCTGGCCTCTACCAAACACGTCAAGACGATTTGCTTGCCAGGAGGCGACGGCCGGTGCCGAGGTCAGCACACCGCCGAGATCTTCCCAGTCGCTCCAGCCCGGTTCGGGACGAGGACCCGGACTCGGACCCGGCTGTCCTTCCATATTTCTCAATGTCATCTCAATGATGTCGAGGAAGATGTCATTGATCAGATCACCGGGCACGCCATATCCTCTCATTACATTGATCAGCAAAGATCCTTCCCTTCGCAGATCTCTGTTGATCCGGGCTGCTCTCTGCTCTATAGTACCTGTGTGATCAGAAGCATTTCTTACGGTATAAGTAATGATACTGAGGAATATCCACTGGGAAATTGCTCTTGGGATTCCATAGTCTTGAAGTTGTTCATAATAATCGGATAAATTCCTGTTGAGCATTCCCATGATACGATTGATTTCTCGAGGCAATTGGCTGATTAGAACATTTTGTTCAGAAAAAACGGCTTCTGCCTCCTCCCCCTCCTCGTCTTTCGTTTTTCTGATGGATAGCGGGCATAAATAATTCGGATCAACGGGACAGGGCATTGGTTGTTCAAATAACGGTTTCATATTATCAACCTTTCTATTTTTTTATTTCATTATATGCATCAGCAGACGCAAGTGAGAGTAAACTATTTCCAATTGTATAAAACTGGAAAGGAAGGAAAATGGTTGTCCTTGAAATCCCAATCCATTCTATAAGATAATGGATTCAAATGGGCATGGAGGTGGGAAGGCTTGTGAAACGAAACAGGATGATTCGATCAATATTTTTTATGCTGCTGATGGTGATATTCAGTACTGCAGCAGCGTTTGCCGGACACGGCACGATCAAGATAGACCTTGATGGTGTCGATGTACATAGTGATTCGCCCCCGATAATCGCTGACGGACGAACATTGGTCTCTGCGAGGGCTGTCTTTGAGGCAATGGGTGGCACCGTAACTTGGAGTGAAATCGATAGAGAAGTTTCCATCACCTTCAATGATGTAGAAGTGAACCTAAAAATTGGATCGAGAAAAGTATCCATAAACGGTAATGAAAAATCACTTGATGTTCCGGCTAAAATAATCAAAAATAGGACGATGATACCGATCCGATTTGTTGCCGAAGCCGCTGGCTGTAAGGTAACCTGGGATGAAAAAACTCGGGTCGTTGCCATCCTTTCTCCGATTGTAGAGCCGGAAAACGAATTGACTGCAATCAGCAGCATAGAGCTTTCCCGCGAAGGAACCAGGGTGATTGTCGATGCTGACGGAGAAATCAAGGATATTACGAGCTTTAAAATGGCAAACCCGAGCAGGCTGGTGTTTGATATTAAAAACGCTAAACTGGAAATCAATGACGGAACAATCAAAACAGGTGATAATCGATTTTTTCAAGCCATCCGATATTCCCAGTATACAAAGGATTCCATAAGGATCGTGGCGGATCTGACGGAACATTCATCTGGTGCGGTAAGCAGATCCGATTCCTTGAGGACGGCTTACCTGACGTTTGAGATAAATGAGCCGGAAATGCCGGCCGGTTATAATGATCAGGACTTTAGCGTGAGCGAAGAAGCACAGGCGATATTGGATCAATATGGTCTATCCGCTGTAGCGGCGGGGGCGCGGCAAAAGATGGTTGTCATCGATCCAGGCCATGGCGGAGCAGACACCGGCGCCAGGGGATATGAAAACGGAATAGCTGTTTTGAATGAAAAGGATGTCAACCTTGATGTTGCTTTGAGACTTCAGAAAATGCTGAACGCTGCAGGCGCCAGAATCTATATGATAAGGACTGCGGATATCACAATTCCTCTTTATGACAGGCAGGATACGGCAAATGCAATGGGAGCCTCTTTATATGTATCCATACATAATAACTCCTTTATAAATAGCACGCCCAGCGGCACGGAAGTACTTTACCATGGAAAGAGTGATCCGCCAATGGATGGCATTTCCGCAATGGAGCTAGCTCAAAATTTGCAGCGTACCCTCGTTTCCAATCTGGGTCTGATGAACAGAGGTGCGAAGGCGAGTCCGAAGCTGGCCGTATTAAGACGAACCGTTATGCCGGCAGTCATTATTGAAGGCGCTTTCCTCTCAAATCCTAACGATCTAAATACCATAAAAACAGAGGACTTCAGGGAGAAATATGCTATTTCCACTGCGATAGGTATCATTGAAGCACTGAATAAGAGTATTTATAAATAATAGCAGCCCCTCACATAAAGTGAGGGGTAATTTTTTTCAATCGTGTGGCGCAGCCAATTTTATCCGACAAACCGCATCAATTCATTATTAAAGTGATCTACCTCGTCATAAAATAATCCGTGGCCACTGTTTTCAAATGGGATCAGGATGGAGTTCCGTATCCCACGGCTTTGTGATATGGCCAGCGGAAACAGACAAACCTGATCATGCACCCCATGGAGAATCAAGGTGGGAACGCGTATTTTTGGAAAATCGGAGAAAAGCTCTTCCCTCAGCCAGGCTTTTTCCACTTCAATGGTGGCCCAGCTCGCTGCCTGCAGCCCCAACTGGAAGAACCAATCGGAGAAAGGTTCCGAGACCTTTTGATAGAAAAAGCGTTTTCCAAAGTCCCGCAGCATAGCCGGCCGGTCGGCATAGGTGGAACGGATCATCTGATCGATATCCTCCGCATTTTGACCATAAGGGAACCCGACTCGTTGAATCAGGCTGGGTGCCGCCGCCGCAAAAAGGGCCAGCTTGCAAACTCCGAAACCGTTATGTCGGGCCATATACCGGACGGCGATGGCTCCGCCTGTGGAATGACCTGCCAATGTAATATCATGTAAACCCAGCGCTTCGATCACACAACGGACATCATCGGCCAAACGGTTATAATTGTAGCCTCGCCAGGGCTTGTCAGATTTGCCGAAGCCCCTTGTATCCAGACCGATGCAGCGGTATCCATGCTGGCAGAGACAAATGTACTGATATTCAAACAGTTTGTAATTTCCCGGCCAGCCGTGAAGAAACAGGATTGTTTTTCGTCCTGATGGATTGATGTCAATGGCATAAACAGAGACATCGGGTTCTACTTGGATCATGTACTCCATTTTATTTCCTCATTCCTATAAAATATTTAGTATATATGTTATTCCTCTGTGAGCAAGAAGTGATTGAAAAGAACATCCTGAGGCAGGGAAACATATATTGTTTAAAGTTTGGAGGTGTTTCTCTATGTGTGGAATTGTCGGGTGGACAGATTTTTGCGGGAAGCTTACAAAGGATGCCGAATTGCTGAAGACAATGGCGGAAAAGCTTTCGAAGAGGGGCCCGGATGCATCGGGCTACTGGTATTCAGCGGAAGCTGCATTAGGACACCGGCGCCTTGTGGTTGTTGACCCGGAAGGCGGGCGGCAGCCAATGATACGAAATCGGGATAACAATCAATATGTGTTGGTTTATAACGGTGAGTTATATAATACAGAAGAGCTTCGAAAGGAATTGGAACTGAAGGGCTACAGCTTTGACGGATGGTCAGACACGGAGGTGCTTCTGAATGCGTATATCGAGTGGGGAGAAGAGTGCCTGCAAAAGCTGAACGGGATTTTTGCGTTTGCAGTCTGGGATTCTAAAAAAAAGGTGTTGTTCCTTGCAAGAGATCGTGTTGGTGTGAAACCGCTGTTCTATTATCAGAAAGGAAGCACCGTTCTCTTCGCATCGGAAATAAAAGCGATATTGGCACATCCATCGATGACTGCAAAGATCAATCGGGAGGGATTGGCGGAGCTATTTGCTTTGGGTCCGGCGAGAACACCGGGCCACGGCATTTTTTCGGGAATCGCAGAATTAAGACCTGGTTGCTGCATGGAGGTAAATCCAAAAGGATGCAGCGTAAAACAATACTGGATTTTGAATAGCCATTCCCATGAGGAGGATTTTCATCGAACAGTTGAACGGGTTCGTGAATTGGTCTATGATTCCATCAAAAGACAATTGGTATCCGATGTCCCTCTCTGCACATTATTATCCGGAGGCTTGGACTCCAGTGCGATCACAGCCATTGCGGCTCAGGAATATCAAAATGAAAAAAATGGGCCCATCAGCACTTTTTCCATCGATTACCTTGGAAATGACAAATATTTTCAGACAAGTGAATTACAGCCCAATGAAGATTCTCCCTGGATTGAGCGGGTATCAGACTATCTTGGGAGTAAACATTCAGCCTGTATCATCGATACGCCAGAATTAACCGAGGCACTGTATTCTGCCGTGATTGCCAGAGATCTTCCCGGCATGGCAGATGTGGATGCTTCGTTACTGCTTTTTTGCCGGTGGGTGAAACAGCGCGCTACGGTGGGCTTGTCGGGAGAATGCGCAGATGAAGTTTTTGGGGGTTATCCTTGGTTTTATCATAAAAGGGATACAAAAAACCCTACCTTTCCATGGTCTCATAGAATAGAGGACCGGCTAAAATTGTATTCCCACGAATTACAGGATGCGATTGGGCCGGAGAAATATATTGCCGATCGCTATGAGGAAGCGATAGAGGAGGTGCCTCGTTATACAGGCGAGCCTTCCGCCGATGCTAAAATGAGAGAACTGTTTTATTTCAATTTGACTCGCTGGATGCCGACCTTACTGGATAGAAAAGACAGGATGAGCATGGCAGCCGGTTTGGAGCTGCGGGTGCCCTTCTGTGACCACAGACTTGTAGAATATGCATGGAACATTCCCTGGGAAATGAAAAACTATAAAAATAGAGAGAAGGGCCTCCTGAGGCAGGCTTTGACCGGGTTGCTGCCGGAGGATGTACTTTGGAGGAAAAAGAGTCCTTATCCGAAAACGCATAATCCGTCTTATATCGAAGCGGTTCGAGGCTTAACGCTTTCTATGCTCGGAGATCATTCATCTCCGCTGCATCTATTCATCAACAAGTCAGCTGTAGGGGAGCTGGCTTATTCAATAAAAAAGGATACCAATATTCCATGGTTTGGGCAGCTCATGAATGCCCCACAATTGTTGGCATATCTTTTACAGATCAACTTTTGGCTGAAGGAGTATCATGTGATCATAGAATAAAGCGGAATGCGGGGCAGCCTGAAAATCAAAAAAACCCGCCACCCGGCGGGTTTTTTTGTCCTCGAACTGGAAGATGTATTTTCTAAGAAAACCGTGAAACCTTTTACCGTTTTTTATGCGCAGCATTATAAAAAACGGCGGTTTTCGTGAAAACACTTCTTTCAGTATTTAATACGGTAAATGATTGCGGCAGCTTCCGCACGGGTGATGCTTTCCATCGGGTGAATCTTGTTGTCGTCGCTTCCCGTAATGATGCCCGCTTTAATCAATGCGGCAATGGAATCTTTCGCATAGTCGGAAATAATATTTTTATCACTGTAAACAGACAGTGTGTTGGTATCCGCTGCCGCTACACCGGATCCGCTCTTGTTCATAGCTCTTAGAGCCAGAACCATGGTGTCTTCTCGGGTGATGGAAGCATTGGGATAGAATTTATTTTCCGAGCCCTGTGCAATGCCCAGTGACTTTGCGGCAGCGATGGCGTCGTAATAATACTCGCCCTTTACCACATCGGAGAAGTTGCCTGTGCTGGTACTAGCTGGCAGATTCAAGGCTTTATAGAGAAGGAGCATGAATTCACCCCTCTTTATTTTCGCAGCAGGGTAAAAATATTTTTTGCCGTCAAGGCCGGTAGAGCCCGTGATGATCCCGTTTTGAGACAATGTATCGATATAATCCACTGCCCAGGAATAGGCTTCATCCACATCCCCGTAATACTGAGATTTTTTCAGGGTAGGATTTACAGCAGTTCCGCTGACTGTGATCTGAACCTTTCCAGAGAAAGCGAAACCGTCGGTATCATAACCGGTATAATCGATGGTGGTTCCTGCAGTGCCGCTTCCAGGGACATAAACTACATTCAGCAAAAATGGCGTGCTGCCGTAGTAGTATTTCGTGGTGGCACTTACTTCAGAGGTATATTTGGTTGCTGAAGTATAGCCGTAATACAGTTTTCCGCTGCTTGTGGAAGGAAGCTTGAATTTCACATAGGAAAGATTGTTGTCCTTCAGCTTTTTACATACATTGTTAAAATCATCTTCCTTGAAATATACGGGGGAGCCCGGAATTGCGGAGTAGGCAATCGAATTGGCCGTCAGAAGATCGCCGTTTACAGTGATCTCAACAGTACCGTTGAAGGCCGCGCCGTCTGTGTCATACCCCTTGAAATTGATCGTACATATCCCGGAAAATTTACTTGCCGGATCAAAGGTCACCTTGGATAGGTACGGAGAATCGTCATAGTAGTATTTCTTTGCAGCGGTAACCTTGGAATCATAATCCCCGTCATCGTAGTCGTAATACAGTACACCCTTCGTATCGGAAGGAAGCGTGAAGGTCACGTAATCCAGCGGTTCATCGTTCAGCCCGTCACAGATATCATAAAAATCATCTTCATCAAAAGTAACGGTTTCATCGTCGTCAATGGTATAGGCGATCTCGCTGGTAGAGGTATCCTCGATGGAGATCTTAACTTTTCCCGTAAAGGAGTTGTCATCTTCATCATAGCCGGCATATTTGATGGTTACTGTACCGGAATAGTTGTCCTTGGGAACAAAGGATACCCTCGACAAATACGGAGAGCCATCATAATAATATTTTGTAGAGGCGCTTACCTTTGAATCGTAATTATCGTCTGATGAATAATTATAATATAATGTGCCGGCCGAAGAGGAGGGAAGGGTAAACTTTACATAATCAAGATCCTCATCATTCAGTTCCTCACATACATCGTTGAAATCATCTTCATCAAATTCCAACTCATCGTCTCCGTCGATGGTATAGGTGAGATCTTCCGCCGTATCATCCTCGTCATCCTCGCCGACAATAATCTTCACCCTTCCCTCATAATCGTTTCCGTCTTCATCGTACCCGGTATAATCAATATAAACGGTGCCTTCAAAGTCCTCATCGGGGAGGAAGGTTACCTTTGACAGATATCGTGAATTGCTGCTGTCATAGTAATATTTCGTAGAAGCACTGACCTTTGATGCGTAATCTCCGTCGTCGTAATCATAATACAGCATTCCATCGTCGTCGTCCGGAAGGTCAAATTTAACATAGTCCAGATCTTCCCCAGTCACGTCATTGCAGGCATCATCAAAATCAGCCCTCTTAAACGTGACCGCTTCCTCTGCATCCGTTTCATATGTAATCGTGTCAGCATCATCGTAGGTCGCTGCGTAGGACACATTCGGAATGAATAGTACGGTAATGAACAAGATCATAATGAATGCAATTTTCTTATTTATTATTTCTTGCATTGTGCACCTCCTGATATAAGTATACATCTAATCCAGATTGGGTTTCAAAATTCCATTTGGAATCATAGCTACTACTATAATAATATATTCGTCGACGTAAAGGAAGCCAATATGGAATTTTTATGCAATTTTAATGGAAATGTAATATCAAAAATGTGGGAGACAGTAGGGTATGATCCATATATTCCTTGACAAAACTGCTGGATGTCATTAGAATTGTTATATAAACATAAATATTATGAGAATATAATAAATGCATCTGACCACCAATTAAATGGATTCTGTTCAGATTCTGAAAGATAGGGGATTATGATTAAAGTACTATTGCACTTAAAGCCGTTTGCGCTGATGATTTCCTTCATCATTGTGCTTGTCGCCGGACAAGCCCTGGCGGAGCTTGCTTTGCCGACTCTGATGGCGGAGGTTGTGAACAACGGAATGATGCAGGGGGATACGAGATATATTCTTACCTACGGCAGTTATATGTTGCTGGTTGCGCTGATCAGTTCAGTTTGTGCCATACTGGGCTCGTACTATTCGGCAAAGGTTGCGATGGGTTTGGGAAGAAACTTAAGAAAAAAGGTTTTTACACGAGTAGAAAACTATTCACTTCATGAATTTGATCAATTGGGAACTGCCTCATTGATTACGCGAACCACCAATGATATTGTCCAAATCCAAAACGTTTTGGTTATGATGCTACGATTTATGATCTATTCGCCAATTCTTTGTATAGGCGGAATCGCACTGGCTGTTTCAAGGGATAAAGAGCTGACGGTGATACTGTTGGTTGCCATACCGATTTTGATTGCTTTTATGGGAGCACTGGCGTATTCCGTCATGCCTGCCTTCAAAGCGATGCAGATGAAGCTGGACCGGCTCAACATGGTTCTGCGGGAAAATCTGACCGGGATTCGTGTGATCCGAGCATTCAACAAGCTGACCCACGAACAGGAACGGTTCAAGGAGGCCAACGGTGATTTGACCGATACCGCCATCAAGGTGAACCGGACGATGTCGGCCATGCAGCCAATGTTAATACTGATTTTGAATGTTACAACCATTGCTATTGTATGGTTCGGTGGAGTCAGGATCTCTCAGGGCAAGATGGAGGTAGGCGATATGATGGCATTTATTCAGTATGCTATGATGATCATGTTTTCCTTCGTGATGGTTGCGATGATGTTTGTCATGGTTCCGAGAGCCCAGGCTTCGGCAGAACGGATCAATGAGGTGCTTGGAATGGAAGGGTCCATTGTCGATCCTGAAAAGTCCGGGCTGCCCTCCGAAGGTGAAAGAGGACATATCGTATTTGAAAACGTATCTTTCCGGTATCCGGGAGCAGAGGAGCCGGCGATTTCCAATATCAGCTTTGAAACGAGTCCGGGGGAGGTAACTGCCATCATCGGTGGAACCGGTTCAGGGAAATCCACGTTGGTCAATATGATACCGAGATTTTACGATGTCAGTGAGGGAAGGGTTTTGGTAGACGGTGTAAATGTATCAGAATTGTCCCAGAGGGAGCTTCGAAGTAAAATCGGATTTGTACCTCAGTCCGCATTGCTTTTTACCGGTAGTATTTCGGATAACATCCGATACGGCAAGGAAGAGGCGACAGAGGAAGAGGTTATGCAGGCTGCCGAGGTTGCACAGGCCGGTGATTTTATTGCAGAGATGCCCGAGGGCTTCGACACTGCCATCGCCCAGGGAGGGACCAACGTATCCGGTGGGCAGAAACAGAGGATATCCATAGCGAGAGCCCTAGTAAGGAAGCCGGAAATCTATATTTTTGACGATAGTTTTTCTGCTCTTGATTTTAAGACTGATGCACTGCTTCGTGCTGCCTTGAAAAAGGAAACAGACACTTCTGCGGTTATCATCGTCGCACAGCGCGTAAACACCGTTATGGATGCAGACCGCATTCTGGTTCTGGATGATGGGAAAATCGCCGGAATGGGAAGTCACGGCGAACTGATGAAGCACTGTCAGGTCTATCGGGAAATCGTATCATCACAACTGTCGGAAGAGGAGATGAAGGCATATGAGCAATGAAAGCAGTAGACTGTCTTCGGGAAAACCGATCAGAGGAGGCATCGGACAAGGACCTGCCGGGGGGATGTCGATGCCTGTTGAGAAGGCGAAGGATTTTAAAGGCACCTTGAAAAGGCTTGTCGGTTATTTTGCTCCGCAGAAGTTGAATTTTATCGCAGTGAGTATTCTAGCCATTGTCAGTACGGTATTTTCCATCTTCGGTCCAATGGTTTTGGGAAAAGCCACGACAAAGATTGCGGAAGGTGTCATGTCTGGCAGGTCCCTTGGGTATCTGTCAGTCTCACAGTATGACTTCGAATATATAGGAAAAATACTTCTATTCATGATTGTTTTATACATTATCAGTTCTCTGACGGGTTTTGCAATGTCTTATATCATGTCAGGTGTTTCACAGAAAACGGTTTACGTGATGCGAAACGAATTAAAGGATAAACTGGATCGGCTGCCATTGAAATATTTCGATGACAGGACCCACGGAGAAATCCTGAGCCGTGGCACAAACGATATGGATACGATTGCCACGACGTTGCAGCAAAGCTTGACCCAATTGATCACTTCCTTGGTTACCATTGTGGGAATCCTGATTATGATGGTCTCTATCAGCCCGCTCTTGACGGTTATTGCCCTTATTACACTTCCGGTATGCACATTACTGACGATGTTCGTCGCGAAAAAAGCCCGCACATATTTTGCGAATCAGCAGAAGTCTTTGGGAGAGATCAACGGTCATGTGGAAGAAATGTATACAGGACACAAGATCGTGAAGGTTTTTGGACGGGAAAAGGAATCGATAGAGCGGTTTCAGAAAATCAATGAAGCACTTTACCATGCCGGATGGAAAGCGCAATTTATCTCGGGAATCATCATGCCAGCCCTCAACTTTATCAATAATCTGGGCTATGTGTTCATCTGCGTCATCGGCGGAATTCTGGTCGTGAAGAAAGCCATTGATGTGGGTGATATCCAGGCGTTTATTCAATATATGAGAAGTTTTACCCATCCCATCGTACAGACCGCCAACATCGCAAATGTGATTCAAAGTACCATAGCCAGTGCGGAAAGAGTATTTGAGGTTCTGGATGAAGCGGAACAGCTGCCGGAAATCCAGAATGCGGTTGCAGTTCGCAAGGAGACCGTCTGTGGAGAAGTTGGTTTTGAACAGGTGCGCTTCCGATACGTAGAGGAGGTTCCTCTGATCGAGAATATGAATATTCATGTGAAGCCGGGACAGATGGTTGCTATAGTAGGTCCGACCGGTGCAGGAAAGACAACGCTGGTAAATCTTCTCCTTCGGTTCTACGAGCTTTCCGGCGGTCGGATTACCATCGACGGGATTGATATCACCAAAATGACAAGAGGGGATTTAAGAAGTCTGTTTGGCATGGTTCTCCAGGATACGTGGCTTTATAAGGGTTCCATCATGGACAACATAGGGTATGGCTTAGAGGATTCGGAACAGCAGAAAATCATAGATGCAGCAAAAGCGGCCCATGCAGATCATTTTATCCGATCCTTGCCCAAGGGATATGAGACGGAATTAAACGAAGAAGCTTCCAACATCTCTCAGGGACAACGGCAGCTCCTAACCATTGCAAGAGCCCTCCTTGCAGATCCACCGATCCTGATCCTCGACGAAGCCACTTCAAGTGTGGATACCCGTACGGAAGCGCTGATACAGAAAGCCATGGCCAAACTGATGAAGGGGCGTACCAGCTTCGTCATTGCCCATCGGCTCTCTACGATTAAAAATGCGGACTTGATTTTAGTAATGAAAGACGGCAGTGTCATCGAGCAGGGTACCCACGAAGAGCTGATGAAACAAAAAGGATTCTATGAGGATCTTTATAATAGCCAGTTTACTAAGAATCCGAATGCACAGGAGGAAGATGATGAATAAGGAATTGATGAAAACTGTCAGCGAATCACTGATCAGGCTGAAATTTTTGGTATCCACCCAGTTTCTGAAACCCATACGGGAAATAGAGCGGGAGAGGAATGAGTTCACTCCGGGACATATGCACGTCTTGGGTTGGCTGAGATCCAAAGAGGTGCCGGTATCCATGACAGATCTGGCCAGCGATACTTGTATTTCAAAACCGAATTTAACAACAATAATAGATCGGTTATGGGCAGACGGGCTGGTAGAGCGATCCGCCGACATCAACGACAGGCGGATTGTCAATGTTGCTTTGACGAAGAAGGGTGTGGATTTTATGCATCATCATAAAGCAGAGGTTGCGAAATTTATAGAAGGCAGATTAAGTCTCCTTGATGATCCTGAGCTCGAAAAGCTGAAACACGCTTTGGATGATCTTTCGGACGTCCTAGCTATCATTGAGGGAAAAAGGGTTAACCTGTGATAGACAGACCTTGAGCCGTCATCGGTTCAAGGGTTTCCTATCATAAGAGGCACTCTGCCATTCATGGCAAGAAGCAGCCTTCGTTCCACTTCATACCAGTTAATCAACTCCCACCAAGAGTCGATATATTTTTGGCGTTCGTTTTGGTAATCCAGATAATATGCATGTTCCCATACATCACAGACCAGAATGGGAATTCCGCTCCACTGGGTGAGGTTTTGATGCTTTTCAGCCTGAAGAATCTCCACTCTGTTCCACGTGGGTTGCCATGTCAGGATTCCCCATCCGGAACCCTCGACTTTGTTGGTTGCATTTTTAAACTGCTCTGTGAAAGCGGTAAAGTCTCCAAAATAACATTCGACTTGATACCGTGTATGCGGCCCGGGCTGTCCTCCCGTTCTCAACGGAGCCATAATAGTCCAGTAAATGCTGTGTAAAATGTGACCGGAACCTTGAAAAGCGAGTTCGTTCTCCCAGTATTTTATATACTGATAACCGCCTCTTTTCCGTGCCTCGACCAGAGAAATCTCTGCATGATTCAGATCATCAACGTAAGCCTTGTGATGTCTATCATGATGGATACGAAGTGTCTCTGCACTGATGACCGGCTCAAGGGCATGATAGCCAAAAGGTAGCGGAGGAAGGTGATGTTGTCCGGGGAGGATCATTGTGTATTCCATTTTGATTCATAACCTCCTTGATTTGATTGTATTCATTGCATTGTATTCCTTTCCTCGGTGTCTTATGTATGTGATGGAATTGTTTTTCATATAAAACCTGCCATGCATATGTCAAGTTTTTGTGTTATAATAATTCCGGCCAACATGGAATGACGATTACCATACACTGTAAACTGAAAAAATGCAGTAAGGAGTGAAAGAATGAAATTAGACAGATTGCTCTACATAATAACCTATCTCCTAAACCACAAGAAAGTAAAGGCACAGGAGCTGGCTGAGAATCTTGAGGTGTCGATACGCACGATTTACCGTGATATTGATGCGATTTCGCTCTCAGGCATCCCAATCGTTACCTATCAGGGGATGGACGGTGGAATCGGCATTATGGAAGGCTTTAAGCTAGATAAAAATTTGCTCACCGGCGAGGAAATCTGCAAAATCGTCAATGCATTAAAAGGCTTTCAGAGCATCAGTGAAGATGGAAAGGTGAAACAACTGATCGAGAAGCTGTCCGGAATTACGGTAAATACGGAATTGATGCCGACTGGAAACGAAATCATGATTGATCTTTCCTCATGGAGCAAGAATGACCAATTGGGGAAGGAAATACAGAGAATGAAAGAAGCCATTCAACAGCACAAGCTGATCCATTTCCTGTATTATACAAATGAAAAGCTGACCGAAAGACAGGTTGAGCCGTACCAGCTTGTTTTTAAACAGTCCAATTGGTATCTTTATGCATACTGCCTTATTCGCAATGATTTCAGATTGTTCAAATTAAGAAGGATGAATAAGCTGAGTATTCAAAACATCTACTTTGAGCCAAGAAATTGTTCTGCTGAAGAGATGCAGTGGGAGGAAACCTATGACAGGGATGCTAATTTGGAAATTGTTGTGGTCTTCGATCCGTGTATGAAGTACGCCATCGATGATATTTTCGGAGTAAAGAACTATGAATATTTGGAAGACGGCAGGCTCAGAGTCTTATTCCATATGCCTGCAGGTCCATGGCTCTATGGGTTTCTGCTGGGATTCGGGGACAAGGCTGAAATTATGGAGCCCCTTGAACTCAGAGAAAAGTTAAGCACTATGGCGGATCAGATCTCGAAGGTGTATCGGAAGGAAAAAGCGGAGTAACCTAATATGAAAACCATCGGAATTTTTTATTTTTCTGGCAGCGGAAATACGGAGCTTGTTGCTGATATCATAAGAGATCAATTTGAGGAACTGGGCTGCATCGTTGATTTGATCCGCATGGAGGACATCATAAAGGCGGGTCTGCATCTTGATCCCGACCAGTATGATTATCTGGGAATTGGGAGCCAGGTCATCGGTTTTGGTGTTCCGAGGCTTGTAATAGAGTTTATTCGTGATCTTCCCAACTCTGAGGGAAAGAAGACGTTTTTATTTCGTACGGCGGGAGGAGTTGCACCGATAAATTGTGATGCTTCTACTCGAATCATACGAAGCTTGGTGGAAAAAGGGTATGAAGTGCAATATGAAAGAGTATTTTTAGAGTCTATGAAAAGCACGGCTGAGACTATGTGCTTGGAAATTCTGCGTGGGGAACAGCACATTCTCAAGACAGGGATAGGACTTCGGCTTTTGATGGGCATGGCCAGAACACTTTCTTCAGGGATCTTACCCTTTATGGGGAGCGACTTGGTTATTGATCAAGCTTGTACCCATTGCGGACGTTGCATCAAGAACTGTCCGTCAGGAAATATCTATGAAAAGAACGGAAGAATCCGGTTTGGACATTCCTGCAGCAGCTGTATGCGATGCATTTACTCCTGTCCGAATCAAGCGATTCGTTTCAGGATTCTCACGTTCTTAAATAATAATTTGCAACATTATTAAACGAGGTCACGGAGGCTTGTATTATGTCAGAATTGGATCATAAAACGGAACGTATGGGAGAATATCCCGTCGGTAAACTTCTCATGGAGTTCTCGATACCGGCAATCATCGCCATGATAGCGAATGCTTTATATCATGTGGTAGACAGCATTTTCGTAGGGAGGGGAGTGGGATCCCTGGCCCTTACTGCAGTAACCATAGCTTTCCCCATCATGATTATGCTCATGGCATTCGGTATGCTTATCGGGATCGGATCAACAGCCCTTATTTCTCTCAAGCTTGGACAACAGAAGCGTGAGGAAGCGGAGCAGATTCTAGGAACTGCATTTGCCTTGACACTCCTATTCGGAGTTGTGATTACGGTTGTTTTACTTTTATTTCTGGATCCCATTCTGAGGTTTTTAGGCGCAACCCCTGATGTCTTCGGGTATGCAAAACAGTTCACTACCGTGATTTTGATCGGAACGGTGTTTCAGTTTATCTCCTTTGGTTTGAATAATATCATCCGTGCAGAGGGAAACCCTATGATCTCTATGGCTACGATGTTGTTTTCTGCTGTTTTAAACACCATACTGAATCCGATTTTCATATTCATCTTCCACTGGGGAGTGATTGGATCTGCACTTGCGACGGTAATCACGCAGATCATCATATCAGGATATATCATCTATCACTTTACAATCGGTCACAGCAATCTGAAGCTGTATAAGAACAATATCAGAGTACGGGTTGATTTACTGGGTAAAATCACAGCCATCGGACTTTCTCCATTTCTACTGCAAATGGCAGCAAGTGTAACCCTGTTTATTTTCAACAACAATCTGTTGATCTACGGCGGTGAAATGGCCGTTGCGGCAATGGGCGTTATCAATCGTGTCATCATGATGCTGCTGATGCCAATTTTCGGGATCAATCAGGGAGCGCAGCCGATCATCGGTTACAATTACGGAGCGAAAAAGTTCGATCGAGTAAAAAGTACCCTAAAGCTTGCATCCATTGCTGCAACGCTGATCTGTGTCTTCGGATTTACAATTTCAGAGGTATTTAGCCATCAAATCATCGGACTCTTTAATAAGGATCAGGAATTGATTGAAATTGGAACACGAGGGATAAGAATTTTTATGATCATGCTGCCGATCGTAGGAGTACAAATTGTCATAACCAACTATTTCCAATCAGTTGGAAAGGCTTCAAAAGCGATTCTGCTTAGCCTTACGCGACAGGTGCTTTTCCTGATCCCTTTGATTATGATCCTGCCCACCTTCTTTCAGCTGGATGGCATCTGGATGGCAGGTCCCATTGCTGATTTCTCATCCTCATTGCTGGCGGTCATTTTGCTTCGAAAAGAATTCCGATATCTACAGACGAAGCATGATCAGATCGGAGATCATATGGAAAGAAATTCAACCGAAAAGGGGATATTATAGCGAACGTAACAGGGCATATATTATTGCAGGCTGTTATATAGAAAGTAAAGGAGAACTCTGTTGGGATCTTGACTGAGCTCCCAGATCATGGCACCCCTGAGGCCGTTTGACTTGATGTAATCCGTTTTAAACCGGATTGACTCGGCGTCATCATAGCTAATGAAAATCGAGCCGTTAAATAACCAGGGGACTTTTGACTGAGGATGAAAATATCTCGTAAAACCCGGGGAATTCAGATAATATGCGGAAACCTGGGCGAAGGTGATGGAATTTGCACCGGAAAATGGCTGATATAAACCATAATTAAAATTATTTACTGATCCATAAATATAGCCGTAAAAGGGGATGCCCATCACCAGCTTCTCAGTCGGAAAAGATGCCTGCGTCCAGGACCGGACCCCGGAATCCACGCTCCACTTGTATTGGGGTGACGGATCGTTGTTCAAGTACAACGGTGCATTAAAATCTGTGTAGGTATCCCAGGTCCCATGGATATCATAGGTCATAATGCAGGCATAATCCAAATATGGATGAATCAGCGACAATTCTGTATTCTGTGCATAATAACTGCCGGAACCGCCCGCAATGGTGAGGAGGTAATGCCTCCCGTCGATAGACCCTTGGGCATCTAGGTCTTCTCGCAGCCTTTGAAGCAACAAAGTAAAGTTGCGCTTATCCTCGGGACGTCGGATATTTGTAGGTAAGCCGCCAGCGACAGGATATTCCCAATCGATATCCACACCGTCAAATCCATACTGCCGAATAAAAGCGACACAGCTGTCGGAAAAAGTCCTCCGGGAAGCATCCGTCAGGGCAATATCGGAAAACAAGCCGGACCAGGTCCAGCCGCCAACCGAGATCAGCGTTTTTAATTCCGGGTTTGTCTGCTTTAATGCGTTTAGTAAGGTAAAATTAAATGGATCAATATAGGGGTATCCCAAAGTAATCCTTAAATCCGGTCCGATATTTGCGAAAGCATAATTGATATGGGTAAGCCGGGTCGCATCGATTTGAGCCGGAGTAAATCCGGTATTCGCCGCCCATGCAGCATAATAACCGACGATTGTTCTTCCATTCATCCTCTTTGACATCCTCTCAAATATTTTAGAAAGTATATCATATGCATATGAATTTCAAGCTGTGAATTGAAAGGAAGTGTTACTTTGATGAACCAGAAAATAAGAGTGGGAAAAGATGCTGTTGTGTGCTGGATCCTTGTGGGGATTCCGGTGATCAGTGTTGCCGGCAGCGTCATGCATTTTGTTTACGATTGGTCGGGAGGACTGCGAATCGTCGGGCTGATTGCGCCGGTCAACGAAAGTGTTTGGGAACATCTGAAGCTGATTTTTTGGCCTTCTCTTCTTTGGTGGATCTTCGGATATCCTGGTATTAAAAAAAAGGATACAATTTCGGGCAGCCAATGGTTCTGCTCCGGTGCAGCCGGCCTTTTCGCCGGGATGCTGTTTATTGTATCCTTTTTTTATACCTATACCGGAGCCCTCGGGATACACTCCCTGTTTCTCGATATTTTATCCTTTGTATTGGGCGTTGCGGCGGAGCAGCTTATCGCTCTGCACTTTTATCGTTATGCCAAGACAAATAAAACAGCGCTTATTTTTGCCGGATTCTTCTTCCTTTTCTTTGGAGCGGTATTTATTCTCTTTACCTTGTCTCCGCCGGATCTCCCAATTTTTGTGGATCCCTCATTGTAGTCCTTTATATACCTCGTTCAGCAGCACGCTGTCAGGGTCCTGGCTAAGCTCCCAAACCATGGCACCACCCAGTTCTTTTGATTTGATATAATCGGTCTTGATTTTGATGGATTCAGGATCTTCATAGGTTATGAAGGTACTGCCATTAAACAGCCACGGAACCTTAGACTGGGGATGGAAATATCGTTGATAGCCATGCTTGCCAAGATAATTCTTTTCGATCAGATGATAGCTGATGGAGCTTGAGCCGGAGAAGTTGCGATACAAACCGTGATTGACGTCCTTCACTGAAGAATATCGATACCCATAAAAGGGAATGCCCAACACGAGCTTGTCCATGGGAAATGATGCCTGCTCCCATGCGCGAATGCTGGTATCAACGCTGGATTTGTACTGGGGGGAAGGGTCAGTGTTATGATAGAGAGGTGCATGGAAATCCGTATAGAGATCCCATGTACCGTGAAGATCATAGGTCATGATTGTAACATAATCCAGAAAAGGGTGAATGGAAGAAAGCTCGATATGATTCAGATAGGTGCTTCCGGCTCCCGCCGCGATGGTCAGTAGATAATGCTTCTGATCGATCGCTCCTTGTGCGTCCAGCTTTTCTCTGATTTCCTTCAACAGAAGAGTAAAGTTTTGTTTATCAACGGCACGCCTGCTATTGCTGGGAAGTCCACCGCTAACGGGATATTCCCAGTCAAGGTCCACCCCGTCAAATCCATGGAGCTTCATAAAAGCGACACAACTGTCGGAAAATACCGCCCGGGAAGTATCTGTAAGAGCCACATCAGAAAATCTGCCTGACCAAGTCCAGCCGCCTACGGAGATCAATGTTTTCAAATGGGGATTTTCTATTTTTAATTTGTTTAATAATCTGAAATTATCAGGATCCTGATCGGGATAACCCATGGTGATTTTCAGATCTTTCCCGATGTTCGCAAAAGCGTAGTTGATATGAGTAAGCTTCGAAGCGTCGATCCGATCCGGCGTAAAGGTTCCATAGGAAGCCCATGCGGCATAGTATCCGACCAGTTTATCTTCGATAGGTAAATCAGATTTCTTTGCCGGTACCGTGCTACCGGGAGCGACCAATCTTTCTTCTGTGGTTTCACCTTTCCCAGTAAAATGGTAGGATGCTGCAACACGTATGGAGGCAGCACGGCCTTCGATTGTTGCAAAGGTCGCACTATTAACTGCCGTGATGACAATCAGAATTAGGGAAAGGGTAAATGCGAGGATTGCTTTCACATTACTCATAATCTTGTCCTCTTTAACCAGTACGTTTATGTTGCGATCAGTATACCATAACCCCAGCCCCCGGGAACAGGTTCAATATCTGGAAAATGTTGAAGGATGAGTCATATTGGCTACAGTAGTGAAAGCGTTAACATTGGACAAGCTGAGAGAGCGGCGGTATAATAAAATGGAATTGATACTATTTTGGAAAGAGGGGTTGATGATGAAAAAAATTAGAATTGGAAACAGCGAAATCATAGCATCAAATATCGCGCTGGGTTGTTTTAGAATGCATACCTTAACATTAAAGGAAGCGGGCGTACTCATTCACACCGCTTTGGAACAGGGAATTGATTTCTTTGATCATGCGGATAAGTACGGGGAAGGAAGCTGTGAGGAGATTTTCGCTAAAGCGGCAAATATGACGCCGGACATGAGGGAGAGGATTTTTATACAGTCGAAGTGCGGAATCCGTCCGACAAGCTTTGATTTCTCCAAGGAACATATTCTCGACGCCGTTGATGGGAGCCTTAAAAGGTTAAAAACAGAGTATCTGGATGTTCTTCTGCTTCATAGACCCGATGCTCTTGTGGAGCCTGAGGAGGTTGCGGAGGCATTCACGCTTCTCCACAGCAGTGGCAAGGTTCGCTATTTCGGAGTCAGTAACCAGAATCCAATGCAGATCGAGCTGCTCAATAAATACCTCAACCAAAAGCTTATCATCAATCAACTCCAGTTTGGGATTATGAATACAGGGATGATCGACGCGGGGTTAAATGTAAATATGCAAAATAGCCGTTCCGTGGATCATGACGGTAGTATTTTAGATTACTGCCGACTGAAGGACATTACAATACAAGCATGGTCGCCCTTCCAATACGGATTTTTTGACGGTGTTTACCTGGATAATGACCAATTTCCTGAACTGAACAGACAGATCAGTCGTTTGTCGGATGAAAAGGGTGTCCCCAATACAGCCATCGTAGCCGCATGGATCGCGCGTCATCCCGCAAAAATGCAGACAATCGCAGGAACCACAAAGCCTTCCCGGCTGAAAGATTTGTGTCAGGCATCAAGCATAGAACTGACCAGACAAGAGTGGTATGATATCTATCTCTCGGCAGGCAATCTTTTGCCGTAAACCCTGCTACTCCTCTATACGTGCCAGCTGCGCGCGGACCTTGCGGACCCAAGTCAATTCACTTTGGTAGGTTGACATCAGATTTACGGATATCATGTTCCAAAGAAAGGTTTCTCGCTGTGATCGGTTAGGCCAGTCCTTTTCGCGGTCATATTTCTCTTTTTGCTGGATCAGCTGGCCTTCTATTTCCTTTTCGTATTTGGTCAGAAGGCCTGCTAACTCCTCCTTGCTGAGCATATCAGCCCATGCCAACTGAATCAGAAATGGTTTCTTAAACTCTGGCGCTTCTTTCGCAGTGATGATCCACTCCTTAAGCTCTGACATCCCTTTTGCTGTTACGGAATAGATTTTCTTTGAAGGAGAACCATCCTGATGAATGGTTTCATATTGAATCATTCCATCCTTCTGCAGTTGCAGGAGAGATTTATAAATCTGATTGTTATTTCCTGACCAGTACAGATAGGTTGAATCCTCAAATACTTTTTTTAATTCATACCCACTGGACGGTCTCCAGCTTAAGAGTCCTAAAATCGCATATTGTATTGTCATCTCTTCTCCTTCATTCTCATCATTGAAAGGTAATGTAAAAATTAAGTATATATCATATAATTATATAGCAATATGGTATTTATAACATATGTTGCATAGGAAAGTCAAGAGCTGGATAATTTACTGCTTTGATAATATGATATTGACTATAAGACACGCGTGTCATATAATTGAAATGAAGAGACATTGGTGTCGCAAGAGAAAGGATGAGGAAATGGCGGAAAAAGGAATCAAAACAAGACAATCTATCATCAACACTGCTGCAGGCCTATTCTCCCAGAAAGGCTTTACTGCAGTGACCATGAAAGATATTTGCGAGGTATGCAAATTGAGTCGTGGCGGACTGTACCGGCATTTCGGCTCCACGAAAGAGATCTTCATCGAGGTGCTGGAGAGAGATGAAAATAATGCAGAGGAAAGCATCGATCAGGCGATTGCTTTAGGTCTGTCGGCGAAAAGGCTCCTGGAAGGGTTTTTCCAGCTGCAGAAAAACGACATTGCCTATAGCAAAAATCGGATAGAGGTTGCAGTGTATGAATTCTCAGTAGCCTATCCCGACCAAAAGGAATATTTGGAGGAGCGGTATCATTCAACTGTAAGAATCTTTGCAAAGCTCATCGACTACGGACAAAAAAAGGGTGAACTCCTTGAAGGGGATTCAGTCATGCTAGCGGAACATATCGTGATCTTCCTTGAGGGACTGAAGCTCTCTTCCAAAATAATCGAAATATCCGAGGATTTTCTCACAAAACAGTTTGCCATTTTAAACAAACAATTTATGAAATAAGCCGACCGCGATAGAAATTCTATTTAAATTGAAGCATTTCGCGTAGGATTATAGGATAGAAATAACATGATATAATAATAACACGTAATATAAGTAACATATAAAGAGTGGCTTAAAATAAGCATCAAGGGAGGGGATTCAAATTGTATAAGATCATGATCATTGAGGATGATCAGAGGATTTCTTCCATTCTGGAAGGACATTTACAAAAATGGGGATATGAAGTGCTGATAGTCACCGATTTCAGTAATATCATGCCGGATTACACTTCTTTCAAGCCGCATTTGATTCTAATGGATATCAACCTGCCGTACTATGACGGCTTTTATTGGTGTGTGAAAATCAGAGAGCTGTCAAATGTATCGATTATCTTTCTTTCATCCCGTGATAGCGACAGTGATAAGATACGGGCCATTACTCAGGGAGGAGATGATTATATCGAAAAACCCTTTTCCATTGATCTTCTGACAGCAAAACTCTCTGCCATTTTGAGAAGAGCATATTCATCAGCAGACCAGACCCTGAATACGCTTCAGTATCGTGATCTCATCGTCAACGTGGATCGGTTGCAGGTGTTTTGTAAAGATTCCGAGGCAGAACTGACCAGAAACGAATGCAAAATTATAACGCTGCTTATGAGAAACCATGGCAATCTTGTTACGAGAGGCCGCCTGATGCAGTCCCTATGGGATGATGAAAGCTTTGTGGATGATAATACCCTCACTGTCAATGTCAACCGGCTGAGGAGAAAGCTTGAGGAAATTGGTCTGGAGGGTTACATCAAAACGATAAAAGGGGAAGGATATCGGTTGGCATGAGTATTCTGATCTATATAAAAGAAAGATGGCTGTCACTTTTGTTTCTTTTCCTCGCCTTCTTCTTTTCCTTTTTGGTCTATCGGTTGGATGATAGCTTCAGCATCCGGGAATCCAATGCCGCATATATCCTGATGGGATGGGGACTTCTTTTTTTTGTCTATCTCATGATTGATGGATATACCATTCACGCACGGGAAAGAAGGTTCGGACTATTTTGCCGGACCAATGGATCGTCGGAGGAAACAGATGCGTTCTTTTATCCCACA
>CAKMKG010000018.1 GCA_927441425.1 uncultured Bacillota bacterium
GAAACCATAATGTTTTAAACGCATTTTTTTCTCACTTTTCGAAGGATGCATCAAATGTTTTAGAACAAATGACCAGTGTTAATGGCCTCACATCTATAGTTCCTTATATTCATAAAAATTATCTAAGCCGAAAAGAAGTGCATCGTGTCAATCTTGCATGGTGTCCTATATGTTTTGAAGAAGGGTTAAAATCTGGACAAGTATATGAAAAATTAATTTGGAACTTCAAGGATGTAGAAATATGCAAAGAACACGGGGTTAAATTAATTCAAAAATGTCCAAATTGTAATAGTTCCCTTAAAGTTTTGAGTTGGAGATCAAGAGTTGGATACTGTGACAAGTGTCATTGTTGGTTAGGATCAAAAAATTATAAGAGTATAGAGCCCTCAGAATGGGACAATTGGGTTTACAAAAATATTGAAGATCTTCTGTTTAACTCAAGGAACATTGACCATATGGATGATCATCAATTTCAAATAAATTTAAGAAATATTATCGACCTCTATAATATTTCTTGCAGGAGGCTGGGAATGTTATGCGGCCAAAACCAAGCAATAGTTCGTAACTGGTTAAACGGCTCCAAACCCACCCTACATAATTTATTACATTTGTCTCATAAATCTGGCTACACTGTTCTTGAGTTATTAACTAAAGAAATTAATTATCCAAATAAAGAATTCTTTGATTTTTTAGAACGCACTACAAATAAACGTCATATCAATGATTTTGATCTTAAGGCATTATTGAATGAGGTCATTAATAGTAAAGGTGAGATGTCATTGAACAAATTCTGTGAAGAAAACAAGATTAATTTTCATAGCATTCAGAGAAAATTCCCAATTGAAGCTCAAATAATTATTCAAAATTACGAAACAAATATGAAATCCGAGAAATGCCAAAAGATTAACAACATAAAGCGAGCGATTTATAATCTCCTTGATAGAAAAGTTTACCCCAGCTTAATGGCTGTGAATAATGAACTGGGATATCGTATTGATGTTTACAACTATAATAGCGCCAGAAAAATAATACAAGATGAAAAGAAATATAATACGAGAGAGATAAAAAACCAATTACCTGTATGGCAGATGGTTAAGGAGGCTGTTATTTCATTAGACTATAAGGCAATATCCTATGCGGATATTAAGAAATACATTTTAGAACATTATGGTACTGTCAATGAAGATACAATTACTCAAGCAATAATTGTCTGCAGTGTAAATCTTACAAACCGAATATATTATTTGAAAAAATGTAGTATACGAAGTGCAAATGGCCAATATGACCTTCTTTACAGTTTAGGACGCGGGCTTGTCACTCTCTATGATCCAGTCAAACACGGATATTGGGGAATCGAAACTGCAAATGGGAAACCTGTAGTAAAATTGCTCGACGATGTTGTGAATCCGGATTTGGAGTAAACACGACTGCTATAGAGAAAGTCTAAGGCTGGTTTTGTTATCTAGCCGGTAATGTTTCCAACGAGACTGTCCCCGTTATTATTAGTGACGCAGATTTTTTATCTTATATATTGAATAGTTATGTCTAATGCCGTAGACTGTAAATTGATGGAATATATGGCCTCTGGGTAATGCTTTGTGTTACCCCTTTTTTATTTAAATATAGTTTTAATAATGTCTATTACTCCTTACATTAAGGTTACATTCGAGAATAAGAAAGGAGCCGTTAAAATGGAGAAGGAAAAACCAATATTAAAATGCCTCTATTTAATTGATAAGTATAGTTCATTAGATCCATCTGATCTGGATATGGAGTTTAATGAATTTGCCAGTTTACTAATTGATATGCAGGAAGATGGCTTAATTAGAGGAATTTCCCCCTTATATGCTGACGACGAAATTAGTGAATTAGATTACGAAGATGTAAAAATAACCGTTAGGGGCATTGATTATCTTAAAAGGATCCACGGAGAAATCCAGAATGATATTTTAAAAGAACTCTATAATAACCGATTCAAAAAAGGCTCAACTCCAGCTACTATTAGAAAGGCGATATTTGTCCATTTAAAAGAAAATGAGATTGAAGCCTATTTAAAAGCGTTGAAAGAAAATAAGTTTGTTAGAACCGAAACTATTAAAGTTCCGGCATTAAGAAACCCCATTAGTAAAAAAGTTACTTTTTCAGCATCTACGTATTTAGAATATTGGATAGCAGAAGATGGAATGAAATATTTGGAAAATGAGTTTCAAGAAGTTGAAAAAATTCACATGCCTCACACTTACTATAACATCAGCGGAAACCAAGTCAATATCGCAAATGATCACGCCACCATTAATGCCTTACAAAACAACGGTATAAATGTTGAGGAATTAGATCGGCTGGTTAATACTATAAAATCTCTGCTAACGGATTCTTTATCACCGGAAGTACTAGAAGTTATAACTGACAACGTTGAAGTTCTACAGGAGGAGCTGAGAAAGGAAAACCCCAAGAAAGGCTTTATTAAAACAGCCATCTCGGGCTTGCAGAATGCCCGTCCACATATTGCCGATGCTGTAGAATTAACTGCTGCTATAACAAGTATCATCCAGTTTGCTATGACAGCGCTTTGATTCAGGAGGAGATTAATGGAAATAAACAGCGCCAAACGCGCTGGCTTTCACTTTGCGTTCAAGCCATTGTGCTTTGATTACCCATCTATCCCTAAGGGGATCTAAATCACCGCAAGGATAGTTCTGAATATCATCATAGTTATTTAGGTATTTTATCTAATAAAGGAACGACTGTACTGTAAACAAACATAAAAGCTTTATTTAAATTTCCAATTGATTCAACCGATCGTGATGCGTCATTAATCTTAGCTAATGCTCGTCTGAATATTGATTCTGCTTCCTTTCTATCTTTTGCTCTAATTAAATCTGCTATATTATCCATAACAAATCTGATTTCCTCTTGATTAAGATTACTCTGCCTCAGCAAGGTAACAATTTCCGACAAACTTGAAGTATTATCTCTTATCTGTTTAGTTAATTCTAGCATCTGTTTTTCAAATTCTTCTTTCTTTCTTTTCTCTTCTTCCTCTTTTCTTTTCTGCTCTTCAGCTTTGCGTACCATCTCGCTCAATTGAACTGCATTCATTGCCTCAAATTTATCCATAACCCACCTCCTGCTTTTGCCCTTATAATACTATCAAGTATCGCTGAAAGCAACAGAAAACGCCCTGGTCTGACCGTAGGGCGCTTAAGTGTCTTGATCTCTCCTATTGCCTATGATAAGTAAAATTTGTAAATATGTAATGGCTCCATTAATTTCATATCCTTCGAAGAATTGTTTAGAAAAAAAATTGAATTAATTTGTTACCATATTATACCATGATATAAAACAAATTTCAAAAATATGGTATAATACAGTAAAAATGATTCACGCATGGGAGAACAAAGATGATCCGACATTGGATAGTGTTGATATTAATGATAGCCTTGCTAATGACAGGTTGTGCTGATAAGGGCCCAACTACTTCGGATGCCTCAAGTAACAATACCCAAAATACAGCTGTTCCGAAAGATAATTTATACTTCTTTAACAAAAACACTTCTAGATTGGACTACTCTGGAGCATTCCTATTCGATGACATTATTAAAAAGAACATTGCTTTAAACATAAAGGAAATTGATACGCTCAAATATGGTGACCTGTACGAATTGAAGCTCGATCCTGTCGAAGGCATTTCTGATGAGCGCCTGACTTTAGGCTATTTCTATGTTCAGAAAGATAAAATTTATAAGATAGCACCAATAGAAGTGAATCTTAAAAAGCTTAAAAGTGGAGAATTGCCTGAAGGAAGTGAAATTGTCTGTCAGGATCAGGAAATCAAAGATAGCTTGGACATAGACCAGCCTGGGTGGCATCAATCTTTGTCTGTGAAAGAGGACATCCGTGAATACCATGCATATAATGATCAGGTTGAAACAGGATATTATGAATCCTTTATATGGGAGAAAAATAAGGGACTTATAAGTTACGAAAGTGGATTTGGAGCTGGTGAAGAAATTATACTTAAACTAGCTGGTTCCGATGAAGTGAGTGACATGACTTTAACTACTTCAGCAGACAAAGCACAGCAAGAGATTTGGCAGGAAAATTCAGAGAAGTTCATCAACGATATAAAGGATGAAGCCCATAGCAAAGGGTGGGGGGGAATAGCTGCTAGTGGGGCAATCGTAAATTCAGACTCGCTTGTGTTTTATGTTATGGGAAGTGCTTTAGTTGAAGAGCATCCCGTAACAATGCTTGTCTACATCAGTTTTAATAATGAATCACCTAAAGGTAAATTGAATCAAATACGATATTTTTTTCAGTTTAATAGTGATTTGTCTCGTGAAATATTAGCCACTGACGATCCGGGGCTTATTGGTTTTTTTAATGATTTATACCATCTCCCTATTGAAGTCAACACTAATAGTAATGTTAGTATCACATCGGCATCGTCTGCTGAGGGTAAAACACAGCAAGCAATTTGGCAAGAAAATTCAGTAGCGTACATTAATAGCGCTAAGGATGACTTGGTGAGTAAAGAGTGGGAAAATATAGTTGTTAGCTATGCAAACGAGTCAGCAGACTCCCTTCGGTATATAATTACAGGGCAAACGGATGGAATATATGACAATGCAATTACAATGATTGCCAACATCGTTTTCGATAGCGAATCGCCCGAAGGAAAACCAGAAACTGTTGTTTATATTAGTGAAGCTGAACGTCATTTGGTTTCTGATAAGTTATTAGCAGCAAACGACAAGGAATTATTAAACGTTATGTACTCGTATTAACAAAAAAATACCAAAGAAAGAGAGTAAGTATACTGTCGCCAACAACACTTTTAGATAAACAGGAATTTATTGAGATGGCAAATCCCGCTTTTGGGGTTTGTGGATAAAGAGTAAGTTGAACAAGAAAAAACAAGGTAAGGCTAAGTACAAGGAGGTTATTATGGGAAAAAAAGTTGCCTCTGAAGTGTTTGCTGATTCGCAAGATGCAATTAGAGATTATATGCATTTTAAAGATGGAAATGACTATATGCATGAAGCGAGAGTTTTAGTCAGTTCCCGAGGGAAAAACCAGTACAATAGTATTTTGAAGGTGATTCCGGGAATAGAAACTAATAATTCATTTGTTGATATAATTGGTGATACGCAGTTTGAACGAGATTATTATGGAAAATATACTAACGAGTATCAGAAGTTTACTTTTATCAACGGTACACTTTTGATTAAGGGTGAGGACATATGGGGGAATCCCATAGAGATTGATATAACAAGTGTATGAGGATGAAGAAAATTAATATTGTATTTTGCAAAAAGCATCGACAAATTCCAATTTATCGGTGAGATTATGAGTATAATCTTTAGTCAGCATTTCCTTAATAAGTTAAAAATAATTCGTTAGTACGATAAAATTTATTTCTCCTCTTTAGGAAATTTTATAGTTTGCTTTTGCTCTATAGGAAAATTTATGGTTTCAAGATTAAGAAAAATAAAATAATAGAGCCTGCTTAAAGGCTCTATTTTTCGTTGCCAATAGGAAAAGATATGGTTGTCTTTACGGAAAATTTATAGTTTCTGCCACAGGTTGTTTCGTTTTTTGTTTCTGTTGAGGCGGATTCGAACATCCGACGAGATGGGGCTTGGGGAAGAATTTCTTCCCCAACAGAGTTGCATCACCAATATAGAATTTACTATATCTATTTGGATGCAACGGATTACCGCTTCGGGGGTGACAGGCATACAAAGTATGCCGCCAAGAGGGGGCAGCGCCCCCTATGGAGCGCGCAGTGCGCGCCGGAGGTTGTTCGAATCATCTCGGGAGTGCCAAAGAAAAACCCTGAAATTACTAAATTATAAGGATTTTTTATTTTTTGTTTACCACCATTCTGCCGCCTGGTCGTGACACAAATCACATGCCGGAAAAACAAGAAAAACTTATCGAAAACCTTAGGATGATGTCAAAACAAGTAGTGAAGAGTTTGGTATTAGACCTACCCTGCATAACCATGCAGGTGGATATATTGAATTTGAGGACGAAAGATCGGTCTTTGTATCGACCGACTTAGGGCACATATACTACCCCAAGATGGACCCATGCCAAAAACTCATTGATTAAGACTGTTTTGACTACGTTCATTTCAAGGACGTAAGCGAAAAGGTTTATAGGCAAGCGACCAGA
The DNA here is from genome assembly GCA_927441425.1 of uncultured Bacillota bacterium. GTDB lineage: Bacteria > Bacillota > Clostridia > Peptostreptococcales > Anaerovoracaceae > Anoxybacterium. The sequence continues at coordinate 6,181 of CAKMKG010000018.1, forward strand.
GAGAAAATCTGCTACTTTGCGTCCTGTGCGAAAGGTGTAATGTGTAATAGGTACCGGATCACTGGATTATCCAAGTATTTTCAAGACTCGCCCACCATAAAGCAGGAGCGCGACCCGAGACAACATGAAAAAACATCAACCGATTTGCGTATAAGCCTAGACTTCTGTAAGGAACATTCTTCGACTTATATATATCCAAAAAGGTTCCGCTGAATCTTGCCGGAAGTTACTCGGTCAAGGTGTTCTTTCTTTGTAGCCTACCACCCGCCTGTTATAGCTTGGCCAAGGTATCTTCCTGTATCAGTTATGGTTTCCGACATTGTGGCTGAATCAAACATTTGGTTTGCAACAAACAGATAAGCATCATTTTTTCCCTGTAGGGTAAGCACTTTGTGTCCATCACCGAAGAACTCGTCATCATAGAAAAGTCGAACGATATCACCCTTACGCTCCCCGTTGGAAAATTTGATGTTTCCCCGATAGTTTGTGTCTCCATGAAAGAAATAGTAAGCATCATATTCTTGAAGATAAACGAAATTCTCCAGTCCAATTTTATTGGTATCGGAAAAAGTTACGTCCATATACTCTTTTAGTATTTTATCCATATTGGAACGACTGATTTTCTCACAAGGGCATGGAAGGGTTTCAATACTGCCTTCAATTCCACTTTTGTCCATAACGGCCGTCAGTTCATCCTCTGTTATTGTTTCAGCTATTCCGCTGCCGCAGTAGAACAGTCCGAACAAATCAATATCTGCAGGTTCGTCGTAAAGAGAACTAAAAAATTGATTGCGGATATTCAAATAATCCCCGTTAAAAAATGTATCTCCGTTAAAATAGGCAAGTTCATCTTCGGTCAATCGTGTTGTTTCCATTAAAATAGTTTTCGATGTTAATTGCTCTCCGCATCCCCCTAACAAGGTCATTAAACAGCCCAGAGCAAATATCCATACTATAAACTTTTTCATATACTACCTCACATACAAAAATATCCAATTATTTTTTAGACGGAAATTATCTTAATTAAGTTCATTTTTTCTTCAACTTTTTAAGTATCATGATTTCCTTACCTTTCGACTGAGATATATAATTAAACAAACCTTGTGAAAAGTAATCCCCTGTGCTTTCGGATTGAGTCAGAAGTCGTTTAAAGATATCTGTATTTCTGGCAAAATCCCGCCTTAAAAATGTAGTCATTTCTTCCAATGTACTTTGCGTATATCGATACAACCTGTTTCTCAATTCATTTTCTTCCCAGAATGGATTAATTGACGATAAATATTTAGCTCTTTCGTCTGCATTTTGATATAACTGCATAGTAATATTACCTGCCGCATCAGTATTACCTTCTAATTGGGCTGAGACCAGGGAAGCAATCAATGAATTATGTGTATATAATAATTGCAAATATTCCTCTGTGATTTTATCTCCGAAAAAAGGCCTGAGTCTGGCGACATAGTCCTCGACAGTTCTATTTAAACGTCGATACGATTCTTCTGCTGCTCCTATCCCTGTATATCTGCTGATAAAATATGCCCGTGTCCATGCGGCCATTTCAAACCAGAAATTCCTTATATTAAAAATATCGAGCATTTGACTATAGGTGATACACTGCTGAGAAGTCTGATTATTATTCTGTGGGTTGCCACTCGTTATAAGGCTGGACAGACCTTGAGAAAGATAGTCCCCTATCGTTTCCGTATGTATTAAAAGCTGATCGTACGCTTCTAAAACTTTAGCATATTCACCGGTAGAAAAAGAATTTGCCATATCAATGATATATTGATTATAAATGGTTAATAACTCTCTGATTTTATTTCGATCAAAAAACGGATTATAGGACGCTAAAAATTCAGCTATACTATCTGCATTTTTTGATAAGCGTATAACGTTTTGTTTGATGGCTTCTATATTTCCTTCTTTCTGGGCAGATGCCATATCCCGTAAAATGATGATATGCTCATTAAATAGATCAAAGTATCGTTCAGAAAACTGCACGCCGTAAATGAGGCGCAGCATATTTGTATAATTTGCCGGGACAGAATATAGATATGCAAATAGTTCTTCCGCATTGCCTATCCCTGCATACCGACTGTATAAATAAGTCCTGGTCCAGGTCGCCAGTTCTTTCCAAAAGTTTCTTACGTTAAATATAATATTCATTTGGCTAAATGTAACACACAGGTCGTTAAGACGATTTATATTAACCATAACATTCCTCCCTCTATATTGAAACCATGATAATTAATATATTCCTCACTTATACTTTAAGTGAAAATCCTACGCCTTTAACTTTATAATGAAGCTTGAAATCCATCAACCAATTTTAAAGTTGACGTGGAATTTGGTTATACATTGTCGTAATATGGAAATAGAGGAACAACTCAGCTTGCCAATCTTACGTGCATGATACGATCCATAACCGGAATTTGCTGCGCTGTATTATTATAACAAGAGGATTCAAAATTGATCTCAATTATAAATAACAGATGTCCAAAACAGTAAGAGGTGATTTGTATGGTAAGCACAACGACTTGTAATCCCTGTGAACTTAGAAAATTTGTTATCCCGGAAATCATTACGGGAATTAATGCAGGACTTCTAATTGGCCGCTATCTCCAGCATTTCGGAGCAAAAAAGCCGATGATCGTTACAGATAGAGGCGTCAGAAAAGGCGATTGGTTTCAGGAAATAGAGAAGGAAATCTCAACCCATGTAAAATCCTATATTATCTTTGACGAGGTTACGCCAAATCCCAAGGATACGGAAGCGATGTCCGGAGCAAGTCTGTTTCTTGATCAGCATTGTGATATTATTGTTGCCATAGGTGGTGGCAGCCCAATGGACTGCGCAAAATGCATTTCTATCGTGTCAACCAACGGAGGTTACATTCTGGATTACGAGGGGGTTGATGAAATAAAGCTTCCGGGTCCGCCTTTGATTTGTATTCCCACAACTGCTGGAACTTCTGCAGATGTATCCCAGTTTGCAATCATTATGGACACGTCTGAAGGAGTCAAAAAAGCGATTATCAGTAAAAAGGTCGTACCAGATCTCGCCTTGATCGACCCAATTCCCCTTATGGATATGGATCTCTATTTGACTGCATGCACTGCGATGGACGCACTGACCCATGCCATAGAAGCATATGTATCCAACGCCCAGTCTGCACTCACCGATATTCACGCGTTAGAGGCTATAAGAATTATCGCTGAAAATATATATCACGCTGTATCAGACAAAAGAACCATTGAAACCATGTGCCATATGATGCTTGGATCCATAGAAGCCGGAATGGCCTTTTCCAATGCAAGCCTAGGTGCTGTGCATGCAATGGCCCATAGCCTTGGAGGTCTTTATGATCTGCCCCACGGTGAATGCAACAGCATCCTTTTGGGACATGTGATCGATTTCAATTTCGATTCAGCCCCCCATAGATACAGAAAAATATCAGAACAAATGGGATTGCAAGTTCAGGGATTAGACAATGCATTGGTGAAAACAAATCTTTTGACTGAAATACAGCACATGCTCGAGAAGGTAGGGATACAACCTTATATTACGCTTGCAAGCAGTGATGCTGATTTAGATAGGCTGGCTGGAAATGCACTGAATGATCCTTGCATGGTTACAAATCCGCGCGTCCTTGAGAAGGAAGAGGTGAAGGAGATCTATGAAAGAATTATTCGATATAGAGAATAAGAAAGCCTTCACCAAGGAAAAGATTATTGGTTTGGGAGAAGCTTCCTTTCGAAAAAGCTACTATTCCGAACTACAGGAAAAATTGCTCGATTTGGAACGGATTAATACGCGGAGCAGAGCTCTGATCGCAACAATCCCCGACTTTTTACTTGTAAGCACAGTGGATGGAGGAACCGATCTCTTCGGTGAACCTAATAAACACCGGAACTACATCATAAAAGGGATTTTAGAGGATGCTAAAATTATGGTTGAGCTGGAAGCCGCCGTGAAAAATGCCCGCAAATCGAGAGAAATCATTTCCTGTAATTTTTCCTACCATATGAATGCTTCCATCTATTATTTTGAAGCCCGGGTCAATATCTCCGAGTTTGACGAAGCATTGATCATAATCAGAGATATGACAGAGCGTATGCAGATGGAAATAAAGCTGAGGGAAATGGCAGAGAAGGATAGTCTGACGAAGCTTTATAATCGGCATTGTTTCATGGAAAAACTGAATCACTTTGAAGGAATGAATAACAAGGATTTTGCACTTCTTGTTATTGATATTGATGGATTAAAACTGGTTAACGATACGCTGGGGCACCCCTATGGCGACACTATCATTATTGCAATTGCCAATATTCTCAGCACACTTTTCCTGCATACCGGCTTTGTTTCCAGAGTCGGCGGTGATGAATTTGGCGTTATTTTATCTGGATACTCTCAGGATCAAATCGAGAAGATGCTGGAGCAGATGGAAGAAATGCTTGATGAATATAACGAGAAAATAGATGTCCTTAAAATAAGTGTTTCGTCTGGATATTCTATCTTAAGAGAGGGCATCGTCAAAACCAACGCCATGTATCAGGAAGCAGATAATAATATGTATCAAAATAAGCTTCTGAAAGAATCCAGCATCCGGAACAGTTTGGTAAAGACGCTTATGAAAACACTGGAGGTAAAGGATTTCATAACAGAAGGACATGCCGACCGTCTTGAGGAGCTATCCCTGAAAATGGCAAAAGCGCTGAAGCTGAATATGCATCAGGTCGATAGAATGAAGCTTCTCGCCAGGTTCCACGATATCGGGAAGGTTGGAATTCCTGACAAGATACTAATGAAACCTTCCAGCTTAACCGAAGAGGAGTGGATTATAATGAAGACCCACTCCAATATAGGCAAAAGGATTGCAGAGGCTTCGTCGGAGCTAAAGGATATTTCAGCATTAATTTTTCATCATCACGAAAGATTTGACGGCTCCGGATATCCTTTGGGGTTGAAAGCCACGGACATACCCATTGAATGTCGTATCTTAAGTATTGTAGACACCTTTGATGCGATGACCAATGACCGCCCATATCGAAAAGCGGTTCCAATTGAAGCTGCGACTCAGGAAATCATCAACTGTTCAGAAACTCAATTTGATTCTGCTCTCGTGAATCTATTTATTAGCCTGATCGAAAGAAAATGAAAATTACTATCATCTATTATTATAATCCAATAAGAGCCTAGCTCCTGTAACATTCTATGTTGCCGGGGCCAGGCTCTATTTAAATATATATACATCCTTGGCCTGGGCTGGAGTTGAAAAAAAGGACGATAATTGTCGGTTTTTTTATTAATATCATTGTAGAATAATGGCGAAAGCTACGATATGATTGAGATCATACAATACTTTTTGAGGAAAAATGATGAAGGTATATCTGTACTATTTTATTATTATATGTTTCAATCTCATGCCCTTTATTCCACTATCAAATAAGGGTATTTTGGGGATTATGTTTATTATTATAAGCAGCCTGTATTCCGATCTGAAGGGTACGATGCGAACCTCAATTATTTTGATTGCCCTAGAATCATTTTCCTATTTTATGGACTATAGTGTTGACTATGAAAACGGGATTTTTATGTTGATCGTAGGTTCGTTCCTCTATCTTACGATTGCTTATATTTTAGGAAGCCATGCAGAAAAAAACAGAAAGGTGATTCATGATCTACGGACTGAAAATGAGGTTCGAAGAAATGTCGAAACCGAGCTTAAACATAAAATAGCATTGCAAAATAGTTTAATGAATACCATCCCTACCCCTTTATGTTTTAAAGACTTAAATTTAGATTATGTTGGAATTAACCCCGCTTTCACGGATTTATTTGGGATTGAGGAAAAAGATATTATTGGAATGAAGGTATTTAATATATTTGAGACTTATGTGGCCGAGACTTGTAATCAAATGGACGTAGATCTAATGAGTGAGCAAGTAAAACAGGTAAAAGAAGTCACCGTGGCAACGAAGGATGGTATTTTAAAACCCCTTATAATAAGCAAAGCATTAATTAAAGATAATGAAGGCAACCCAATCGGAATAGTTGGGATCGCTACAGATATTACTGAGCAAAAGGAAAAGGAAAAACTTAAAAATAATATTGCCGAATTACAAGAAGAAAACATATTAAAAACTGAATTTTTCTCTAATATTTCTCATGAGCTTCGAACACCATTAAATGTAATATTTAGTGCAGTACAATTAGCCGAGGTGTCAGTATATGACAGCAATTATAGTTCTAATCAGAATAGGATAAAAAAGAATATCATGAGCATTAAACAAAATTGTTTGCGGCTACAAAGGCTTGTAAATAACCTGATTGATATTTCTAAAATAGATGCTCATGCTTTTGAAATAAGATTACAGAATTTAAATATTGTTTATGTTATTGAAGAGATAACATTATCTGTTGCTGATTACATTTCTAATAGAGGTATCCATTTAATATTTGATACGAGCGATGAAGAAATAATTATGGCTTTTGATGAAGAAAAGCTGGAAAGAATTGTTTTAAACTTATTATCTAATTCAATAAAGCATACTCCGGAAGGGGGAACGATCTGTGTCAGTATTATAGGGCATGGAGAAAGAGTAACGATACAGATCAAAGATTCCGGTGAAGGAATACCACAAGATAAGCTTGATGTTATATTTAATCGGTTTTATCAGATTACTCCAATAAACACTCGTAATCACGAAGGTAGTGGTATCGGACTTAACCTCGTAAAATCGCTCGTTGAGATGCATGAGGGGGATATTACAGTTGAAAGCGTCTTGGGGAACGGAACTATTTTCAATGTAAATCTTCCTTGCAAAAGATTAGAGCAAGAGGCTGAGCAACAACAAATGATATATGATATTCACTCCCACATTGAAAACATCCAGGTAGAGTTTTCGGATATTTACAAGATTTCCCGGGCGGCAATTTTCACCGCAGGTCCTATATCCGTTATCCTTCTTTATTTCTTATGAATCGTGTTGAGACAAGAATTCCTATCACACCGAGTGCAAGCAGTAGATAAAATACGTACCGGTAGCTTCCCAGCGTATCCCTGATGATTCCTGAGGCCAGTACTCCCAGAATAGCCCCTACGCCATAAGCAGTGAAGACAAACCCATAGTTCTTACTGTAGTATTTCTGTCCAAAAAATATCAATGTGGTGGTAGGCGCAATGGCTAACCATCCTCCTAGTATGAGCCACAACAAAGAGAACGCTGTTAGATACAAATAGGTTGAACCGTTACCTGCCATCAACATCAGGGTTGCCGCCAAAATCATAATTGTGTATGTAATAAGTGAAGTTCTGTAAGGATTCAGCTTATCCGTAAGCCAGCCGAACAGGGGCCTTCCGATGCCATTAAAAACAGCAAATGCGGATACTGCCCATGCAGCATGGCCTGGATCTAGTTTAATGATTTCCTCGCCCACCGACCCGGTTATTCCGATTGACATCAATCCAGCCATTGTACTTATACCAAAGCATATCCAAAGTCCACGGAATTTAGAAGATCGCATCATTTGCCTTGTCTCTATTTCAAATTTATAGTTGCTTCCATAATTACTTTTGCTGCTATCCGGGAGTATGGAATTCGCAGGAAATTTAAACGGGATCGCCAAAAAAATGATAATAAACAGGAAAACAACGCCTAGGATCTTAAATGTTTGCAGCGGATTATATAGAACGATAAGCAACCTCGCGATTGGTGCGGTAACAAAGGGAGACAGTCCAAATCCCAAAAGTGTCAGGCCGACAGCAAGCCCTTTTTTATCCGGAAACCACTTGGCAACAACTGCCATAGGCACCCCATAAACGATACCGACGCCACCGCCGGCAATCACTCCATAGGTAAAGGATAGTGTGATGATATCATTGGAATAACCCGAAAGGATCCACCCAATTCCAACCATTGCTCCCCCCGCCATGATGACTGCTCTGGGGCTGAATCTCTGCATCAGCAGACCGCCGGCAGGCATTAGAAAGGCATATGACGCTAAAAAAAGCATAAATGGTAATCCGCTTTGTGTTGATCCTATCTGAAAATAATCCTCTAGTGGTTTCCGAAAGACACTCCATGAATATACCGTGCCTAAGCAGATAAATATTAATATTCCCAAAGGGATGAACAACCATCTGGACTTTTTAATATCTTCTTTCATCTAGCATTGCCCTCTCTATTATATCGCATAAATTGATTTTATTTCAGGTTGTTCTTATCCAAGTAATCTTGCGCCTCAGCCGTGATAAATTCCTCATAAGCGTAATAGTCCTTTTCCGCTTCCTTCGCGATCTTCACTGTCTGATTGGGAGGGAATTTCAGATTCGTTGGACAAGGGGTATAAATCTGCACATAGGTAGGACCTATTTCCCTTGCGATGAGAATGGCTTTTCTTACAGCTCTGCCTACCTTTTGAGGGCTTGCTACCGTCACTCTTACTGCATAGGCACAACCTGATATCTTTGCCATATCGAATACCGGCAATTTGGGAAACAGCTTCCCTTTTGGGGCCATATTAAGAACCTTTCCCTGGGTGCTCATACCGCTTTCCTGCCCGCCGGTATTCCCATAAACCTCATTATCTACCATGATAGTAGTAATCTTTTCTCTTCTGAACCACGAATGCAGTGTCAAATCCAATCCGATGTCGGCAATCCCTCCATCTCCTACAAGAACTACCACATCTTTATTCTGTTCAGGGTACCTGATTGTAAGCATTCTCTTCAATCCCGAGGCCACTGCATTTTGATTGCCAAAGGCAGTAGTAGAATAGTTTAATGCTGCTTGAGATAGCCCAAAAAATGAGCATCCCGGCGTACCGATGATAAGGGTATCCTCTGGAGAGGGTAGCGCCGCTGCTGTGAGACGTACCCCCAGGGCAACGCCACAGCCCGCACAATGGGGATGTTCGTCTATAATTTCTTTGAATGTACCGAGATCTTCAATGCCTTTTGTTTTAAAAAAAGGTCCTTTATTGATTAGTTCTTTATATTCATCCGGTAATAAGTCAGCAAATTCCTCCACCGGTGTAATGATCTTATTCGACATGATTTACCCCCCCATATAATCGCTGCTTTATCTCCTTCGCAATCAGCTCCGGAGGCAAAGTCATCCCCCCGAATACGCGTGGTCCCGAGACGACGCGGCTATTATGGTCAAGAACAGCCTTAATCTCTCTTGCCAGCCATCCTCCCGCGTTAAACTCAGGTACGACAATCAGATCTGCGTTAGCCGTTGCCTTAACAAGCTCACTTTCCGGGAAAGGCCGAATAGATTTGATTTTGATCAAGCCTGCCTCGATTCCTTCCTTTTCTAAATGTCTCAACGCTTCCCTGCTTTGAGAAACTGCAGTTCCCGAAGCAACAATAAATATCTTGGCATTGGGGTTTACCACTTCCAAAAGACCTCCTAAATAGCGATCGATATGCTTACGGGCACGATCTGCCGCAGCTAGGATTTCCTGGTGCCAGCTGGCATTGGCTGCATAGCTGATAAAATTGCTCTTATTCAGAAGGGGATCCCTCGTAATTCTCATGGGCGGCGTTTCCATATCAAAAACAGGAACCGGAGCGCACCCCGGGTCATAGGCAGGAAGCTTGAGATTCTCAGGGGGCAACTTGACCTGATCCCGTGTATGGGTTACCAGAAAGCCATCTGCAAAGACTCCTACCGGTAAGTGTACCTCCGGCTGCTCGGCTATCACATAAGCCTTAAGGATCATGTCAAAAAAATCTTGGGCTGTCTCGGCATGAAACATTAACATTCCTGTATCCAGTAGCATGCTCATTTCTATATTCTCCGGCTGAATGGAAGGGGGGAGGGAAACCCCCCTGCACATAAAAGCACATACGATTGGCTGGCGGGAACCGGCCCACACCGGAAACATTTCCATCGCTCTTAACGTTCCCGGGCCGCTGGTGGCAGTAAAAACCCTGCCTCCGCCAAGAGAAGCACCATGAATACTGGCCATTACTGCAAACTCGTTTTCTCCGCGATAATAATCTTTCAGATATCCCTTTGCGTACAGTTCTCCTATGAGGTGCATGCTTTCACTTTGAGGAGTTATGGGATAGGCAACGGCCATATCCACATTTGCTCTCTTTACCGCTTCCGCTACGGCTTCACTGCCTGTAATAAAGGTCTTTTCCCTTTCGGCTTGAAGTAACATATACTCCGCATCAACCACTTGCTGCTGTATCATCATAGTAATCATAGTCTCCTTATGAAATATCTTTTAAGAAATTACCAACGCATCCTTCGGGCAGTTGGCTACACACAGCCCACATCCCTTGCAGCGATTTTCATCTGCAGATACCTTTTTGTTTTCGGTATACGTCAGCACATTAGGATCCGGACAAGCAAGGATACACAATTTGCATCCGATACATTTATCTTCATCAACTCTAACTTTTACATACATAAGCGGTTTACCTCCTAACTCAGTATTTATACTCGGTAACAAATTTGCTTGCTTGCTCCACTACTTCCATGTTCTTTTCGATCAACTGTGCAACCTTTTCATATTTGCCTTTCAGTGCGTCATCAAGGGCTGCCGTGGTAGCTGATGCAACAAATTTCCCTCCGCCAAAACGCTCCGCCAGCGCATCTCTTAAGGCGTCGTAGGAAACAACCTTCGTAACACCCAGTAAGCCTCCAAGCATTGACATATTCGTGGACAGGTCTGTGCCGCCGACATCAATCGCCAATTGGGTGGCCGGGATATAGTACAGTTTAGCATTTAATTCAGCAAGTTTTTCCAGGTCATCCTTTTGAAGCATCAATGGTTCATCTGAATTCACAATAATGATCCCATCTTTCTGCAGACCTTCAAAAAATGGCATTGTATAGCATTTCCCCAACGTTATAACATGAGGATGGAAAATCATGATGATATCCGGGAACAAGATCTCTCCGCGTTCATGAATTGTTTCATCGGAGATACGCACATAGCTTTCTGCAGGAGCCAGCCTCTTTTCCGCTCCAAAAAAGGGATTGACGGTACTATTCTTTCCTTCCTCGGTGGCTGCGGATCCTAAAATATGGGCGGCTGTTACTACACCCTGCCCTCCTAAACCAGACATTCGGATGCTGATTTTTTTATTCATTTTTTGCCCTCCTCAAGACGCGCGAAAAGTTCCTGAGCCTCGGCAGTGATGTACTCCTTGGTCTCATAGGTTCCTTCCTTTTCTCGCAATTTGATTTTTGATATCGTTTCGTTTGGTTTAAATTTATAGTTGGTCGGACATGGCGCAAACACTTGAATATAGGATGGTCCCAATTCCCTTGCCGCCAAGATACCTCTCACGACAGCCTTCCCCAGCTTTTTGGGCTGCGCCGGAGTAACCGTTGCCACATACGCACACCCTGATTCCCTTGCTAATTCAGGAACAGAAACCTTTGGAAATTTCTTTCCTTTCGGCGCCATGTTGAGAACAGTTCCCATCGGGGACATACCGCTTTCCTGTCCTCCGGTATTTGCGTACGCTTCGTTATCAAGCATGATTGTTGTGATGTTTTCCTGCCTGAACCAGGATTGCAATACCATATCCAGTCCAATATCTGCAGTTGCACCATCGCCTGCGATAACGACAACATCCTTCACCTTATCCGGGAACCTCAAGGTTAAGGCCCTCTTCAAACCGGATGCTACTGCATTCTGATTACCGAAAAGGGAATGTATATTATGCAGTGCAACCTGAGGGAAAGCTAGCGCGCTGCATCCTGTAGAACCTACAATAATCGTATCCTCAGGGTTTGGCAGAGAAGCCAGTATCAGTCGTAAGGAAAGTGCCAATCCGCATCCTGCACAGAGTGGATGTTCCTCTAATAATTCCTTAAATGACCCTAGGTCTGAGACCCCAACATTTTTTTCAAAGGGACCGTTGTCTATCAAGTCCCGGTACTCCGCCGGCATAATGTCTTCAAAGCCGGGAGATATCTGAAATATGTCTTTTTTCATATTGAGCACCTCCTAATCTCATCCATAATCATATTAGGAGGCATCGTCATTCCCCCATAGACCCGAGGTCCAGCCACAATCTTTGTTGTATCCTCTGCGACCGATTTGATCTCTCGGGCCAGCCAGCCTACACGATTAAATTCAGGCACGATGACAGCCTTTGCATTTCGAACAAGCTCTCTTATCTCCTTTTCGGGGAAAGGTCGAATGCTCTTAATTTTTACAAGGCCAACACTGAATCCTTCACTGCGAGCCATCGCCATAGCTTCCCGGCTCTGGGAAACGGCCGTACCGGATGCAATCAGGAGAATATCGGCATCGGGGTATTCTGTTTCAATCAAGTCACCAAGATACTGGTGAATGTATTTGCGCGCGCGTTCTGCTGCTGCCATAACTTCCTGCTGCCATGATGCATGTGCAGAATAGCTGACGTAGTTACTCTTCATTACAAAAGGGTCCCTCATTTGCCTGAAAGGAACATTTTCCATATCCATTACAGGTACCGGCGAGCTATAGGGATCATATGGCGGCAGTTTCATATCTGCGGGAGCGATATCAACCTTATCTCGGGTATGGGTTACAAAGAAACCGTCAACAAAAACTCCGACTGGGATGTGTACTTCTGTTTGCTCCGCAATCATAAAGGACCGCAGAATCATATCGTGAAGATCCTGAGCCGTTTCGGCATGAAGCATGATGATGCCGGTATCCAGCATAAATGCCATTTCGATCGTATCCGGCTGTATGGTTAGCGGGGAGTTAATTCCTCTGGTCATGAATGCACATACGATTGGCAATCTAGCACCTGCCCAGGTGGAAAAAGCTTCAAAAGCCCTAAGGGTTCCAGGGCCGCCCGTTGCGGTGAAAACCCTTACCCCGCCCATGGCTGCCCCTGCGACTGATGACATTACGGCAAACTCGTTTTCACCTCGGAAATACTCTTTTATGTACCCCTCAGCAAAAAGGTCACCTACCAGATGCATACTCTCCGATTGGGGGGTAATGGGGTAAGAAATAGCCATCTCTACATTTGCACGTCGAATTGCTTCCCTTACAGCCTCACTGCCCGTTATAAATTGGGTTTCCTTCTCTGCCTCAAAAAGCTGGGGTGGTTCAACTACTCTCTGTTCAATCATTTTCCTTCCCCCTTTCTTTTCTTAATCATTTCGGTCATTGTATAAAGATCTTCTATCCTGAAATCTCTTAAGGATATCATTGCATCTTCATGGCCCGCTTCACTGCATAAAGCCATCGTATAACAGTCTGTTCCGCCTCGAATCATTTTTAAAGCCACGTTTGCATAATGACAATGAACACCAACAAAAATGCAAGCATCAATCTTGTTATGCCAGATCGTCAAATTGGGATGATTTGGATTGATTTCGATTGCAGGGTTAATCATCGGATACTTTGGACGGTAGTCCGGCATAGGGATAATCTTTGCCCCTACTGCCTCCGCCATTTCCTTTATCGCCTTGGCCTTTTCTGCCACCCCTTCTTTCCATGCCCATAAAACCAGTGGTCCTGGGAAGAATACGGGGTTTTTGGCAGTTAGGAGTTTATCCACGATCTTTTCCATCGCTTCCTCTTTTAGAACAATACCACCTTCAACCAGCGCAGAACCTTTATCAGGAAGAACGACTCCCATGGAGGCTGCGGCCGGAGGTAAATAGCTTTCTGGTCCGGGTAGAACCCGATACTCTGTTAATGACATATTTCTCTCATCCTTTCTGATCAATTAAACCAGTTATATATTTATATAGAATAAAAAGTCCGACATTAGGTACTGTAAAATACAGCACCTAATGTCGGACTCGCATTCAACCGATAAAATTACCCTTTAAACGCCTTTCCAACTACACTATTCTATTCAACATGCCGGTCCATCACAAAAACGAAAATCCTTTCGCCTGTTCGAGTGCTTACGTCGGTATGTAAGGTGACCACCTTGGCCGATGTAATTTGATTAACAATTTCTTCCAGCTGCGGACGCCCCTGCTCAACCAATTGCCTGCGCAACTCTTTGACCAGCGCCATCCCTTCCAGATTCCGCGATAAGTGCTGCTCAGCCTGAGAAAGAACTCCCCGGAGGGATACTATGACCATATCGCGAATGATATCCGTTTTCGCTTCGGTCGGCCCCCGTCCTTTAAACTCTTTCTCCCACTGAATCAATGCTTTCGTGATTTCATCTTCCTTCTGTCCTTTAGAATAAATCACACCCTTGCTCCTCATCTTCCATATGTTAATTAGATGTTATTATACTTTGTACTGTTCCCTGTGTCAATATTGATTTACCGTCTCCCATTACATTATTCTGTATACTTTTTGAGCTTTTTATAGAATGATGTTGGCTCATGTTTGTCTGATAATTCTTGTGATAAAAATAAAATTTTTCAGTATTTCCTCTAAGGAATACTCGGATTTTGTCGATTAAACAATGTAAGAGATATTGCTTTATAGAAGAATTCGCTTTCAAAGGGCATGGGAGAATTTGAAATGGATATAGCCATATTTTTTTATAATGCAGCAGTATTATCAATCTTAATTTCTCTGATCTTTCTCATCAGTCTGAAATACAAAAATTTGTGTGATCTTACAGGCTCCCGAAGGAACATAATTGTCGGATTGACTTTTGGATTCATTTCCATTTTAGGAATCGTCATATCCCATCAAATTGTTGATGGATTTTTGGATGGTAAATTCTCGATACTAGTGCTGGTTTCCTTGTTTTTTGGAGTTATACCTGCAATGATCAGCGGGTTCACTACATTAGTTTATATCATACTATTTGCATCTGACTACACGGGAGTAATGAATTACTTGCTTTCCGCTTTTTTTGCAATCCTTATTCCTTTTTTATATCAAGTTTACTTAAAAAGACACAGCCTCAAGATGTCGCCAGGGCATTTGGTCATGTTAAGCGTAATCGTCACGGTTTTTCCGGTTTTGATTGGAATTGCACAGGTGGGATATAAAGATGTATATAGCAGATTAGGGCTTGCCGGAAGTGTTTCCATACTTTTCGCGTTTCTGTTTACCTATATTCTTGGCAGAGTCTTTTTATTTGAAATCGACAAACAGGAAAAAGAACAGGCTATGAAAGAAAAAAATATGGAATTGGATCGTGCCAACCAAGCGCTGCAGGCATTCAATACTCACTTATTCGCCGCAGAAAGCCAACTAAAAGCTCAAAATGAACAACTGGCTGCAGCGGATGAGGAAATGAAGGCTCAATTTGAAGAGCTGGTATTCAGTAAAGCGAAGATTGAAGAGGATGAGAATATACTGCGCATGATACTGAATGCCGGGCAGGAAGCAATCTGGTATTATCAGGTTGCAGAACAAAGATCGTATGTATCTGAACAAGCATATGCTTTGCTTGGCTATGGACCTGATGAGATCAATTTGTATCAGCCGATTTTACAATATATCCATCCGGACGATCTTTCTCTTTATACAAAAGCTGATGAAGATCTGAGAAACGGTGTAATTAATAGCTATCAAATTGAATACAGAGTTCTTGGCAAAGACGAAAATTATAGGTGGCTTGCAAACCAGGCAATGGCTCAATTTGATGATAACAATAAATTGACCAGAATAGCAGGGGCTTTGTCCAGCATTCAAGAGAGAAAAGAAAAGGAAGAAGAGTTATATCGTTTAATATATTTTGATTACCTAACGGGTCTGCCAAATAGAGGATATTATGCCGAAGAGTTCAGGAACGCGATTTCTACTTGTGCGCCGAATCACAAATTGGCGCTTGCTTATATTGATGTTGATAATTTAAAAAAAGTCAATATTTCAAAAGGGCATGCGCTGGGAGATCAATTGCTGATTAATACGGCAAATAACTTAAAAGCTTTTTTAGGAGAATCGACTCTATTATGCAGGATGGGCGGAGATGAGTTTGCCGTATTGCTGAAAGAAAACGATGGGGATGATACTCTCGAAAATAAAATTGATACTATAATTGACATAATTTCAACTCCCTATATATTCCATGACACCACGATTCAGCTTGATAGTTGTATCGGTGTATCCCTTTATCCTGATGATGGAACAACCTATGAGGAACTGTTGAAACATGCCGACAATGCCCTCTTCAGAGTGAAGCAAAGCGGCCAGAATAAATATTTGTTTTTCAATAGTGAAATGAAAAAAGAAGCAGAGGAAAAGCTTGAGCTGGAGTCGTTACTGATAACAGCCCTACAATATAATGAAATTGAAGTTCACTATCAGCCGATTGTGGAATCAGGAACAGGCAAAGTAAAAAAAGCAGAAGCCTTAATGCGGTGGAAATCGAAAAAATTAGGGGATATCCCGCCGGTGAAATTCATTCCCATTCTCGAGGAAACGGGGCAGATCGTTCCGTTTGGCAACCATCTTATGCGGCAGGCATGCTTATTAAACCATCAATGGAACAATCTTTACGGAACTGATATTATCACTGCCGTCAACATTTCACCGTTCCAGCTGATGCAACCGGATTTTGCCGATAAAGTGAATAGAATTCTAGCAGAAACAGGAATTCGTCCGGAAAATCTGGAGCTGGAAATTACGGAAAGTATTTTTATCGGAGATTTCAAAACAATCAAGGACGAGCTTAATCAACTGAGGGAATTGGGTATTAAAATATCACTTGACGATTTTGGGACAGGCTATTCCTCGCTGAATTACTTGAGAAGCCTAAATATCAATACGCTCAAGATTGACAAAACATTTGTGGATGACTTGTTGTCTTCCGACAACACTTCAATCATCGGATCGATTATTTCCCTGGCCCATGATATGGGAATCGAAGTGGTTGCTGAGGGGGTGGAAATGAAAGAACAGAAGGAATTGCTGGAAATGAAACACTGCGACTTATTTCAGGGGTATTATTTCTATAAACCGCTACCTGAAATAGAGATATCCGCTTTACTTAGTTTGCAATCCGTACAGCCGCTTCCTGCTTTCTTGTGAGATTTTTTGTAACAATTAGCCCTGGATTCAAATGAATCCAGGGCTTAAATTTATTTCTTTTAATAGATCACATAGGCACTGGTCTGCGCTGGTATGCTCATCGTCATGATTGGAGTGCAGATCGCATTCATATATGCGCCCTTTACAACTTCTTTTTGGAAAAATGTAGTTGCTGCAGATGTGTTGATAATTATGTAGTTTATCGGGTCATCCGAACCCTTCACACTTGAAATCGTAATCGATGTAACGCCTTCCTCTCCTTTGACGATATCTTGAATATATCCTGATTGAATGGCCATCTGCTCGTCTGAAAAGAGCAAGTTTCCCTTCTCGATCTGAATTCCTCTGTCCAGTATTACAGAGAAGAACTCTAACGGAATCAGCGTTTTTCCATTCACGATCACCGGAGCCTTGCTAAGGGGAGCCTCTGACATTCTGTTTTTAAAATAGGCGTTGTCTCCTACCTTTACTTTTGTCCACTGTGCCCCTTTAGAAATCTCTATTGTAGAATCGATTTTATTCCAGGTAACCTTATAATCCATTGCCTCCGCAACTGATCGGATAGGAACCATCATGATCCCATCCACCTTCTGCGCAGGCACAACTGGCTTAAGCTCCTCTCCCAAATAGAATATCTTCTTTGCTTCGGCTGTTGTGCCAGAGTTCACAGGGGTTCCCGCGTATGCAAACACTCCAAAAGAAAGCGTCATAACCACGATTATTGCTATAAAGAATCGTTTTTTCATTGATAAATCCTCCGAAAATTATTTTGTAACTCACATGCTTTTTGACGAATAGTCAGAAACAATTGTTCCATAAACAAGAAATTATTTCCTCCAATTATTTTTGATTCTACAAAATATTTTGGGCACAATAAGATTAAGAAAAGGAAATCGGAAAGGTTAAGGTGCACAGATATGGAGGACGCAGTATATTATTAGCAACTCTCGATATGGAGAGTTTTTTCAGAAGTAGCGAGTATTGTTTTTTAATGGAAGATCGACACTGTATCTAAAGTTTTAATTAGGGATTTCCTTTTACTGAAAAAAGAGCACAGAAATGTGCTCTTTTGATTTGTTTCATTCATTTTAATCATTTCCTGCTAACATCTGCCTCATTATCATAGCCTCTTTCTTCCCAGTAGCCTTTATATTCTTCATCGTCTGACAGCTCGATCTCATTCACCCATCTGGCCCACTTATACCCGAGCTTATCTTCCGCTACCACGATGAAAGGGTACCCAAGAGAAGGCGGAAGAGTTATGTTGTTTGAAGAATAGGCAAGTATAATATTATTGTCAATTATATCATCCAGTGGCATGGAAGTAGTATAGCCGTCAACGCAGTGGAAAATAACGGTATTGGCTGTTTTTTCTGCGGCTGCCGGATTAATGATATCCTTCAGCAAGACGCCCTTCCAGAGCACGGTAGCATCCCAACCTTCCACACAGTATAACGTGATCAATTTTTCATAGGAAGGCAATGCAATAACATCCTCGTAGGACATTGTAATATCCTGTTTCACAAGCCCCACTACTTTCAAGGTGTAGCTGTTGATGTCCACAGTCTGAATCCCTTGAATGGAATTGTCTCTCGGTCCTACAGAGGGATCAAGCTTGAACCCTTTATACTCTTTGATTTCCATCTCATCGTACCGATCCTCCGTAGCCTTTGACATGGCATCCGCATCTTCAGGCTCACCCGATTCGCTGCTGCAGGCAACAAGGGAAAGCAGAAATAATAAAAGGACTAGGCAAATAATTTTTTTCATAGTTTCCACCATTTCTTTTTTTGCTTTTGATTTTGATTTTTTATTTCGTCAGTCATTGTTTGGTCTTTTACTTCGTCAGCCGTTGTTCGCTCCTTTTCCTGTTGTTGGATCCCCAGTTCATAGTAGTGATCCCATTCAAAGTTGCAATCCTTACATCGATACAGGCTGCCGCTTGCTTTACCGGCGCTGCAGCAACTAATGACCGCGCGACCCTCTATGATGTCCTTTTTTATTTCCGGAATACCGGCTGCACTGGCTGGGACAACTTTTACGACATTGGCAGAACCACATTTGTAACATTTCTTTTCCATTTTTACCTCCTTTACAAAACCCCTGCAAACCAGCGTCTTTCGATCTGGTCTTCCTCATTTCTTTCCGTTGATATAATGAAAATCCTTCTCTCTATTGACCTTGGCACCTACCCTTTGGCCAATCCTATATTCAAATTGGGCAAACGCTTCTGCAAGCACTTCATGTTCTCCATCGCTTAGCTTATAGTGATTTGTTCGACCGGCCTTTTTTATTTCTGTAATACAATAATCATTTCCCGATTCAAGAATTGAAATCTCATGAGGGCGCAAAAAGAGCTCTGCTCGCCCTTCCCGGATTCCCGATGACGGGTAGTTCCCTAAAAACGAATAAAAAACATTTTCTTTTGCCCTGCCTTCTATGATATTATATTCCCCCAAAAAACCTGCCACTACTTCATTGGCCGGTTTATAATAAATGGTGTCCGGTGAATCACTTTGTTTTACTTCCCCCTCCAGCAGTATGACTAGATCATCTGATAACGAAAGGCTTTCATCCCTGTCATGCGTAACAAAGAGAATCGTTTGATTCAGATCCTTTTGAATCTCTGCGATTAGCATGCCCATATCCGCTCTTAAGTTGGGATCCAGGTTCGAGAATGGCTCATCCATCAGCAAGAGCGCTGGCTCTATCGCCAAACCTCTTGCAATTGCAGCCCTTTGCTGCTGTCCTCCGGAAAGCTCTCTTGGCAAACGTTCCATCAGGTTCTCAATACGAAACCGCTCCGCAAGGAAGTTTGTTTTTTTATCTATGGCCTTTCCATCCCATTTTTTAATGCGGGGGCCGAAGCTGATGTTTTCTCTAACGGTTAAATGCGGAAACAGGGTTGGCGCTTGAAAAATATATGCCATGTTACGATCGCCAGCTCTTTTATTCAGGATACTCCTTCCATCCATCAAAATATCTCCGGAGGTAGGCTGTAAAAGACCTGCTATGATTTTGAGCAAGGTGGTTTTGCCTGCTCCGGAGGGTCCTAATATGGATACCAGCTTGCCCTCTGATGCTTCCAAGTTAATGTTTTTCAGTATTTCATTTTCCTCATAACGAAAGGAGATATCAATCAATTCTAGCTTCATGCCGCTGCCTTTCTATTCAAATAAATAACTGGCTACTTTGGCCTTGGATTTGGATAGTGCATCTGCACACCAAAAGATGCAAAGGTTGATTATAACAAAGACAACTCCTAGAATCGCACCGTTGATGTGATCGCCGTTGTTCATATATGGATACATCACCATGGAAAAGGATATGATATTTCCACCCCCCAGAAGAAAGGTCGAAAAATATTCGGAGAATGAGATGAGAAACCCCACAGCACCGGAAAGCAAAAGGGCAGGCGCTAACAATGGCAATAGGATCTGCCGATAGAGCTGAAGGGATGTGCTCCCTAATGTAAATGCAGCTTGTTCCATATCCCTGCTGATCCCCTCAAAGAAGGAGTGGCAAATGGTTGTTGTGTATGGTATCGTGACCAAAGCATGCCCCATGACAACAGCAACCCATGAATTTGCGAGCCCCAGTTTTGCCGTCATCAGCTGAACCCCAATAAACAGTGTCATCGCAGGAATAAATAGTGGTATAGTGTAAAACTTACGAATCCAACGGATTCCGGTATTGTCATGCCGCGTCAATGCCCTTGCTGTCATGACGCCAATCA
This sequence comes from uncultured Bacillota bacterium, assembly GCA_927441425.1. Lineage (GTDB taxonomy): Bacteria > Bacillota > Clostridia > Peptostreptococcales > Anaerovoracaceae > Anoxybacterium. Next base: position 26,846 of record CAKMKG010000018.1, read on the forward strand.
GCGTAGAGAGCATTGCATTGAGAACACCAATAGCAATGCTGCTTCTCAGCCCCTCCCAAAAGATCGACGTTGCGGTAAGCATTGTAGTCCAATACGTTACGGTAAAATGGGTCGGCCAGAGCTCCGGATATCGATAATTCAAAAAAAATGCATGGAGCAAAATAAAAACCGTAGAGAACAAAATGCTGACGGAGAAGAGAATCAAATACAGCTTCCTCATATCATGCCCCTCCTGATCAGCTTTCGAATTGCAGAAAGATAAATCCCCGCCGTCAAAACTCCCGCCAAAAGCACAAGGATGCTCATCGCCATAGCTCTGGGGATTTGTTGAATATCAGGACTGATGTATAGGCTATATAGTTTGACTTGCAATGTGACCGGATCGATTGCAGAAAGCAGATAGGGCGCCTCAAAGGAGCCAATCGTAAATCCAAGCAAGACGAAGGAGCACCACTGTACCGTGCTGCCTGCCAGTGGTAGGTAAACCTTGCGAAAAAGAGTCATGCCCCTGGCGCCGAGGGTCAAAGCCGCTTCCTCGTACTGTTTACTGACTCTGGCCATTACGTGAATGGAAAATAGTGCAACGAATGGTGTGCCTTTAAAAATATAGACCAATAGAATGCCGATTCCCATCGGTTCATTCACCAGTGCCGGAAATTGAGCAGGCTCTGTGATCAATCCAACATGATAGAAAACTCTCGATAAAAACCCGGACTGGTTGAAAAAAGTCATGATGAGAAAAATTGCATACAAATAGGGCAGAACCAGCCCAATCTGGAGAAGCTTTTGCGTGATCCGTTTCAAGATGACGTGATGAGAGGAAATAAAACAATAGGCCAGGTAGACCCCTAGCACTGTTGCCGTAAAGGTCGAAACCACCGCCAAGTAAATGGTATATGCCAAGCTTCTCCAAAAACCAGCATCCGATAGAATTGCGCTATAGCTATGCAGATTTCCTTCTGTCATGCCAATGCTTGGTATGTATCCCATACTTTCCAACAGAGACATTCCAAAGCCCCCGCCTATAAAAACAAGATACAGGAGGTAAACAGGAAGAATCAGCAAATAAGACGTGCTCTTTTTGCTGTATATGCTGTATAAGCTCTCTATTTTCCGGCGATTTTCTCTATCCATAGTGTCTCAATCCAATCAATGTATTGTACTTGCATCTCTGGCAGTCTTTTCTGAAAAAGCAGCTCCATATCCATTGATGCTTCCCCGCCTTGTATGTCTTCGAGTTTCTCTTTCACTGAAACGTCGACCTTTTTTAAATCAAACGCTGGTACATCGCCCCAGACTTCCGGTTTATACTTTTCAATTTGAGCTTCAGGACTTTCTAAAAAATCAATGGCAATTAACGCAGCCGCCTTATTAGGCGCATTATATGGGATTGCCAGATAATGAGAATTCCCAATTGTCCCCGTATCGAAGACATAGGTCCTTACTGTCTCGGGATAGATTCCCTTTAAGACCATCCCGCTGGTTTTGCCTACCTCAAATCCCATGGTAAATGAGACCTCGCCATTTTTAAACAACTCATCCAGCTGCGCCTGACCGGCGGGATATGCCTTGCCCTGGCGCCAGGAATATTTGTTGAGTTCCTTGAAGTAGTCTACCACCGGTTTTGCGATTTCATCAAACTCCTCTTTTGTTAATTCTGTTTGGAATACATCTCGCTCTCCGGTCAACTCATAGAAGGCTGTTCTGATAAAGGCGCTTCCCGCAAAATCATCCGGTAGCTTTGGGTAGGTGAATCTTCCGGGATTTTCTCTTGCCCAATGAAGCAGTTCTTCAAAATTCCTCGGAGGATCAGGCACCAATTTTGAATCATATGTAAAGACAAGCTGCGCCCTTCCCCAGATCGCTTCATAACCCTCAATCGGAATTCCCGTATCTATGTTTAAATCCGAGGCATCCTGCTCATAGTAACGGTTCAGATTGGGAAGCAAATCGGTAAAAGGCCCCCAAATCAAACCGGCATCCTTTGCCGTCCTGAAGTTCTCCCCATTGATCCATAGCAAATCTGCGGTGCCCTTGCTGTTATTTCCTCTCTTATCGTTCAGGAGCTTGCTCAGGTATTCAGGAGGATTCATAGGCACCCTTCTCAGCGTAATCCCATAATTTGCTTTCAATGCCTCACTGACATAGCCATCCATGTATTGATTGATTGATTCATTTCCACCCCACATAAATATAGTAACCGTTTTATCCGCTCCACCCCGAAGCACCTCTTCCCAGGTTGCAAAGGTTTCCTCTGCTGCTGCATCAATGGAAGGATCTACCTTGCTGCAGGCGGTGAATAGCATGGTCGTTACGATCAGGACTCCAACGATAAGGGTAATTTTCTTTGCTTTTTTTGTCCCTCGCATATTTTATCCTCTCTTTTCAGTTTGTGTTGGTTCGGATGAACGAAGCACTATACTTTTTTCTTATTTTTAAGGAACGCTTTTATGATATAGAAAACCGTCAGAGCTCCTATCAACGCCATTGAAACATAGAATAATTGATCGTTATAGGTACTCAGTTTGCCGATTTCGCTTCCCACCGTTGAATAAACGATGGTAGCCGGAAGCATGCCTATGCCTGTTGACAATAAAAAATATCCCACCCTCATTCTGCTGAGCCCCGCGCCATAACTGATGAAGTCAAAGGATATAAACGGCAACAACCTTGCAATTAAAACAACACGGAATCCATATTTCCCGCCGATTTGATCAATTTTCTCCCAAGCGCCTTCCTTTTTATAGCGCTTTCTAACGAATTTTTCTCCGAATACTCTTGCCAGAAAAAAGGATATCAGTGCACCTGCCATTGCTCCAATCCATGAGATCAAGGCGCCCCAAAAAACACCAAAAACCATCCCATTGGCTAAGGTAATCAGAAAAGAGGGGAGGGGAAAGGCGACTGCCTGCAACACCATCAAAAGGATGCTGAGCAGAGGGGCAAATACGCCCCAGGAACGAATCAAAGCTACGATATCCTCAATCGATCCCTGAGATATGGTTGAAAATAGATCTGTCATATCTGCTCCATCCTGTTTTCATCGATCAACCTGGCCTGTCTGATCAGTTTGCGGAATCGAATCAATCCGGTACACAAGATTAATCCATTGAAACCCATTAACATCCAGTTTAAATACTCCGGAAAAAGCAACATCAAGGAAAAAACCAGGAACGTTTCTGTTCGCTCTACGATACCCACATCATAATGCATGCTTTTGATCCCTGCATTTTGAAAAAGAGCCCCGGCCGCCATAAAAGTCGAAAAATTAAAAATAACCATCGTTAAAAAAATAATATAAGTTAGGCTATGTTGGGGAAAGCTTACGGCAAAGCCGATAATAACAGCGGCTTCCACCATACGATCCATAATGAGATCCATAAAAGCACCGGCCTTTGAAGATTTGCCCGTCAACCTGGCCACCGACCCATCCAGTACATCAAGCAGTCCTGAAATCCAAAGCAATAACAGTGCTGTTCCCAGCTTGTAAAATACAATCGCAGGTCCGACAGATACACCGAGCAGGAACGCCGCTACGGTAATTTGCGTTGGCCTTATTTTTAATCGGACAAGCCCCCATCCAATTCTGTCAAAAGCAGGTTGAAAAAAATGCCTTGCCTTGGTATCAATCATCTTTTTCCTCCTTAAATAATTTGCTTCTTTTTTTTACTATAAAAATGATACCTGTATATAGGGCTAAAAACACGAGGGAGCTCGCCAGAAGGATCTTGTTGTCCTGACTGCCAAAGGCGGCAAAGGATACATAAACATAGACAGCGGTACCCGGAAGCATTCCGAAAAAGGTCGCTAAAACATAATCCTTCAGGCGTATTGGTGTCAGACCGGACAAATAGTTGATCACGTTAAAAGGGAAAATCGGCAGCAACCGAATATAGAGCAGATAGACAAATCCATTCTTTTCTATTGATTTCTCCAGCTTGTCCAAATATCCTTCCGTAGGAACCAGGCGCGCAACCAGATCTCTTCCAAGATATCTTGAAAGCAGAAACGTCAGAAAGCAGCCAGTATTGGAGGCAATCACAACATAGAGAATGCCTTCCCAAGGCCCAAAAATAGGTCCCGCTGCAACGGTCAAAAGAGTACCGGGTATCGCAAAAATAACTCCGAGAATATAGATTCCCATATATAGAAACGGAGCATAGGGCTTTTCCCTTAAATCTTCTAGTGTCGTAATCATATCATCCAGATTGATTTTACCGGATACAGCGATAGAAATGATGATTATAACAAACAGTGTCAGGATGGAAAATTTAATAAAATTCTTTAAATTGACAGGTTTCATCATCATAGATTAAAATCCTCCTTTCCCGAATTTCTGTTGACGCTAGCGTTTCATCCGCCTCATAAATCGTGTGTCAATATAGTTTTTTAATCGCCAGCAGAGCTTGCCTTCCATAACAATTCCTCGCAACTGCAGAAGTCCTTTGCGCCCACCGGTTGAAATGATCGACAGATACTGCTTTTGGGGTCGATATGCTTTTTGTTCTTTATTATTCAACGTTGCTTTGATGTTATGATACAAATAATCAGCTTCACGCACGGCATATACGCCGGCCTTTTTGATCAGCTGATTCTTTCCAAAGCCGATACAGTCTCCCGCCCCAAAGATTCTTGGATGATTTACAGCCTGCAAATATTCGTTTACGAGCAGATACCCTTTTTCGTCCGTTTGAAATCCTGAGGATTTTATGACCTCGCTGGATTTGGGTCCCGTTGCCCATAGCAAAAAACGAAAGGCCAACTCCGTTCCATCTTTTAGGGATGCCCTGCTTTCTTTTACTGCATGCACCCTGTTCCCCATGATGGAATGGATCCCTTCCCTCTTCAATATGACATCTATTTTTCTTGTCAGCTTCCCCGGGTGTCCTTTCTGTGCTGGAGTTTGGCCGTTGACAATGGTAAGTTTGAATGGCAGGTTGTGATGTGCGAGCAATTGTTTTAACGATAGGGCTAGTTCAATGCTTGCAGGACCGGCACCGGCAAAAATGATAGGGTCATCAAAAGTTGTCTGCTTTAGGAGCTCCCCTCTGAACCTCATGATTTCATGAAAGGGCTTGATTTGGTTGGCATATTCGCGAACGCTTTCCAATTCTAAGCCGTTTACTTCTGATCCAATGTCTATGGAAAGGATGTCGAAATTCAGTGATTTTCCATCGGAGAAAAGAATCATACTCTCATTCGGCTGAATCATGCTCACTTCTGCCTCCAGAAACGTAACCTTTGACATTTTGCATAACTCAATTAAATCAAATCGCAGCTCATCCTCTTGATAAAGCCCTTCTAAAAACCCTCCGACCATTCCGGAGTAGTATTGCCAATGACTTTTCGAAACGAGGGTTACCTCATACTCTTCATAGCCACCTTTCTGTCTCATTAAGTAGAGCAGTTTTACATGGGCATGACCGCCGCCGATTAATACCACCTTTTCCTTGTAGGCGCTTCCCTTTTGATTTGACAATTCTGTTCCCTCCATACACCAAGTTGAGCGCTGATGAATAAAAGCAAAGCGTATTACAGCTTTATTATATAGTGAATCAGCTTTTTCTGCCAATCTTTAAAGTTGTTTTTGCTCCATTGGGTAGCGGCTGCTTGAAAAATCTCGGACTCTGTTGGATAGGATAAGATAAACTTCATGAAGGCACCGGGGCCGAGCTTCTTGCTAATCGCCATGCTTGCCAGCGGTATGATCTCACCTGCTTTCTCTCCCACCAGAGTTGCCCCGATGATGCGGTTCCTCTTGTCGATGATAAGCTTTAAAAACCCGTCCGTATCCTGTTCCGTAACAAATCTATCAATCTCTTTTGTCTGTATGATAATGTGATCTCTAAATAAATTTGCCTTTTTCGCGTCTTCTTCCAAATAACCCACATGCGCTATTTCAGGCCTGGTATAGGTTGTCCACGGCAAGATAGAATAATTCACCTTGGCATTCAGCTTCAGCAATGCATTCCGAACAATAACGCCGGCCTGATGCCCAGCCATATGGGTAAATAGAAATGGGCCGGTACAATCCCCACATGCATAAATATTGTCTATGTTCGTTTGCATTTTCTCGTTCGCTTTGATGTAACCTCTCTCATCCGTTTCAACACCTGCATGTTCAAGTCCGATCCCGCTGGTAACAGGTTTTCTTCCAAGGGACACCATGAGGTGAGACCCTGTGATTTCTTGAATCCCGCCATTTTCCTCAACGACTACCGAGATGGAATCCAAATTTCTTTTCACTTCAATTATTTTCGTATTCAGATGGAGCTGAACGCCATCCGCTTTCATCCGTGCTTCCATAATAGGGGAGACTTCAGGTTCATCCTTCTTGAACAGATGATCGGACCGGTCAATGATGGAAACCTTCGTTCCCAAATGGCTTAAGCCTTGCCCAAGCTCAAGACCGATTGGGCCCGCACCCAAAACGATCAGATGCTCCGGCTGCTCCCTTAAATCAAAGAAGTTTTTATTTGTCAAATATGGGATCTCTTCAATTCCTTTTATAGGGGGAGTGACAGGTTCCGAACCTGTTGCAATTACGATATTCTTCGCGGTATAAAGCAACTCTCCTGCTTTTATTGTATGAGAATCAACCATTTCCGCCTTGCTTTGTATCACTTTTACCCCCAACCCCTCAAATCTGGCAACGGAGTCGTGGGGCTTTATTAACTCGATGGCTTCTTCCACCTTACCCATAACGGCAGCAAAATCAACGGTTATATTCCCTGCATGGATACCCATCGTAGAACCATTTCGTATATCATAGGCTGTATGCGCACATTTCAAAAAGGCCTTACTTGGCACACATCCGTTATAAAGACATTCTCCCCCGGTCTTATTGGCTTCAAACAAGATCACCTTAGCTCCCAAGGCTGCAGATCCCGCCGCCGTAACAAGTCCTCCGCTTCCTGCGCCAATCACTGCTATGTCAAAATCACACTTCATCGTTTCTTCCTCCTTTGGGAACCGTTGGATAAAGGCGTTCTATCCTTTGTCATGCTGTTGAGTCTCACTTTCCAATAAATCCAGATGAGATTAAAGATAAGAAAAATGAGGAGTGTCATCCATAGGAACATTTGGTTGTTTTGCGCATTCTGAAAAATGGAAATGCCGATTCCTACCATAGCCGCTCCCGACCAGATAATTTTAAGATTTAGCATTCCGCCGAAGGATTCCAGCCCTGAATTTTTGATGAAAAGTGACTCGATGCCGATTCCAAATAATGCAGCCGCAACAAGTCTTGCCGCGACGGGATCAATCACTTGCCACCCCAATGCTTTTAAAAATACTTCGGGAATTATAAAAAGGGGAATGGCAATCAATACATCAATCACAAAGTGGATGAAGAAAAGTATTTTAAGAGTATTTATATTATTATTCCCTGCATGATTGCTTCTACTCACCTAGTGTACCTCCTGTTTCGCTTGATAAGATTATGAATTTAATACCCACAGGATTTGGTAGATAAACAAAACGCTCCCATTCACCTAGTCGATTTGTTATGAGGGATCGACAGGGAACGGGAGGTATCGTTAAGTTTGATCCAAATGACCTTCTCTGATCACCCGGCACTCTCCAGTATTCGTTCAACGATCGTTTGACCATCTTTTATAATCTTGTCAGGTGTAACGATAAATTTTAGATAAATATCTACATTTCTCGAACCATGCAGAACGATCAATTTATCATCTTGATATGGATGCATATACCATGGTCTATCGATGCCATCTACCTTGCCGGGTGAAACAGCTTCACTTTTATGGATGACCCTATCTATGGAACTAATCCCCTGTAGACATGACTCCGGAAGAAGATCAAAAGATACTCCAGGCGTTGTTCTGAACTGTTTTATATGAACTATTTTATAAAAGTTTTCCTTCTCACATACAATGCATTCCATAAAATCTCCTTTTTTTGACAGCTTCACTTATTTTCCGATTCTTTCTGCATTGTATCATATAAATCGTTGGGATAGTATACTTCTGGACACACTCACCGCAGAGAATACATTCGGAATGCTCTGTATTTCCCTTCTCCACGCCTGCCTGGACATCGATACCCATTGGGCAGGCCTTGCTGCAAATACCACAATGAATGCAATTCTCTTGTTTCCAAAGCCTCGATCAATACCAAACGAGGCTTTGGAGTTTTTTGAATGTTTTATTTCACCAGTTCTCCGGCGATTCCCATAAAATCGAGTCCGCTCTCCTGTTCCACTTTACGCTTCCATTCCTCCGGAATCCCATTGGCACCGGAAAATGCCCCGCAGATATTCCCACAGATCGCGCCGTTGGTGTCCGCATCGTCTCCGCCGTTGATCGCCGCAATAATCCCTTCCTTTGCATCGCCGTTTACCGCATAGAAAACACCCAGCGAGTATGGGATGGATTCATAGGCCTGCATTCCCGCTCCAATGATGCCTACCAGTTCATCCAAGACAGCATTCATGCCTTTGCCACGGTTTTTATCAACGAGTTCCTTTGCTAAGAGGATTCGCTTTGATACACTGGGACCGGTGATATCGCAGCCGACGCTTTCTCCATACAATGCCCCTTCATATGCAAGCTCCATAACCTGCTCTGCTGTATAACCGCCTTTTACTCCCGCTGCTACCGCTGCTGCAACGGCGCAGGCTGCCGCAACACAAGGCTTGCTGCTATGACTTGGAAAGGATGATTCTGCAGCCACCACCACACATTTCTTGAAATCATAATAATACTTCACTCCCACCGGTGCCACTCTCATGGCGCTTCCGTTGGTCGCACTCAGCTTTGCAGCTTCTTTCGGATCCCTGTTTTCGGTAATAGCCTCCAGAAATCTCCGCGTAGAGGGACCGATCACCGTTGATTCCAGCATCTTATATTTGATTGCCCAGTCCCGCATTTCGTCGATGAACTCCTCCCGGTCAAATCTGCCGGTTTTGATCAATATTTTGCTGATGATGATACTCTCCATCGTGTCATCGGTTATCTCTCCGGCTTTCAGTCCCCCATGATATACTTGGGTTATTGATTCTGGTTCCAGAAAATCTGTGATATATCCATAAACCTGCTTGATTTTATCTCTCGTAAAAAACGATGCTGGCATTCCCATCGCATCACCGATTGCACCTCCGACGAGGGCACCATACGCTCTGTCAATCATAAATCATTCTCCTTTTTCAAATCGGTGTGTGTCTGAACGGATGCCGTTGTTTCCCGTTTCCAAAATCCATGGGGTCCTTTCATTGTTACGGTGATCGCCGCACTTTCCACTGCAACGGCTACCGCCGATCGAAGGTCCATCCCCGAGAGGATACCAAACATGAGTCCAGCAGCAAAGCTGTCACCTGCCCCCGTTGTATCAGCTGCCTTTACATCCCTGGCCTGATAAGAAAAGCGTTCTGCACCGTAGATTACTTCTCCCCCCGATTTTCCTTTTTTCATTATGATCACCTTAGAATCATCCGTAGGAAGGGTTACGCTCGCTGCTTCCACCTCGTTAACCGTGATGATATCCGCCATAGACAGTACCTTTTCCAATGCTTCAGGGTCGATTTCACTGACCAGCGGACCCGGATCAAAAAGAAAATGATCACAATGCTTTTTGACTTCCGTAAGACACCGAACAAGCTCCCGCGCATTGTCGCAAAGCAGATAATAGCCCGTTACCATAACGTTTTTCATGTTTGGTATCTCATCCCGCAGAAGCGTTCGATCAAAGCTGCTCTCTACACCTTTTTTTGTCAGGAAGGTTCTCTCGCCGTTTTTTTCAAGAATCACAATGCTGTATCCCGTTTCACCGTCCACCTGCTTGACATATTTCCCGGAGAATCCATGCCAATTCATGTAGTCCATGATTTCACGACCAGTCTGGTCCATGCCAAGATAGGTTACCACGTGGGCATTTCCGCCAAGATTGTTAAAGGTTGCCGCCATATTGATGGAACAGCCCCCAGCCATGCGGAATTCATTCGTAATCAAACCATCCTGTCCTCTTTCCGGATAGGTTTCCATCTCTAAATATTTATCGAGTAGGATCCCTCCGAATATCGTGCATTCCACCATAAATTTCACCTATTTCCTTTGTCCGATTGCATCTTGATTTATTCATCAGCCAATTCGATTTCACTATCCTTGTCCCAGCGCAGGAATACTTTCTGTCCTTTTTTTAAGTTTTCTCTGATCTGGACGTTCTGTTTTTCGCAAAGCACCGCTTCCCCATCACATTCGATGGTATAAGAGGTAATATTGCCGGAATACGTTATGAAGGTGATGACGCCTTCCTGTCTGGCTCCAGCCTGTTCCTCTGCGCTCAGATGAATTTTCTCCGGTCTCACTGCAAAGCTGGTACCATCTTCGCTTTGGAAAAAATTGGCCTTTCCAAGGAAGCTTGCAACAAACTTGTTTTTTGGCTTTTCATAGACTTCAAGAGGAGTCCCCATCTGCTCGATGATGCCTTTGTTCATGACAACAATAAAGTCGGACAGTGTCATGGCTTCCTCTTGATCATGGGTTACAAAAAATGTTGTGACCTTGCTCTCTTCCAGAATCTTTCTCAGCTCTGTCTGCATTTCCACTCGCAGCTTCTTGTCAAGGGCGCTCAGGCATTCATCCAATAGCAGGAGCCGCGGCGAAATCGCCAATGCTCTTGCAAGAGCAACCCTCTGCTGCTGTCCGCCGGAAAGCTGTTTTGGTTTTCTTTTCTGGAATTCCTTCATATGGACGGTATCGATCACCTGCTTTACCCGTGCATCGATTTCTTCCTTGCTCAGCTTTCTTTGCTGCAAGCCATAAGCCACATTTTCTTCGACAGTCATATGAGGAAAGAGGGCATAGCTCTGAAATACCATTCCGATATTTCTCTTGTTAGCCGGTACATTGACGACACTGTCCTGATCGAAGAATATGCTGCCTTCGTCAGGAGTTTCGAATCCCGCGATCATTCTCAGCAAGGTTGTCTTTCCGCAGCCTGACGGGCCTAATATGGAAACCAGCGTCCCATTTGGAATTTCTATGTTGACCCGGTCAACAACGGTATTCTCTCCAAATCGCTTCGTCAGATTTTCTAATTTTATATTTGCCATTACTTTTTCTTTCCTCCTATCATGTTTTCTATGCTTGAACCCATAATCAATCCTACGATCGCAAGACATAACAGTGAAACACCGATAATCACCGTAGAAATTGCATTGATTTCGGGGGTGAAACCGAATTTGATCGAGGATTGTATTTCAATCGGCAAGGTTGAGGTCCCTGCAGGGATTAGGAAGTAACTGATCGCAAAGTTGTCAAAGCTGATCATAAATGCAAGAAAACCTCCCGCGACGATTGCAGGTGCAAGGGCCGGCACGGTAATTCTCCGAAAGGTGCTCAAGGCACTTGCTCCCAGCGAGGCACTCATTTCTTCCAAGGCCGGATCCAGTGCCTGAATTCTTGCCTGCAGAGAAAGCATGGCATAAGGCAGTGAAATCACCACATGACCTGCGACGACAAAGAACATATTCTTATCCAGATCGAGAAACCGAATAAATAAGAGCATCGAGAGGGCTAAGATCAGCCATGGGATGCTCATGGGCATCATGATCAGGCTTCGGAACAAGCCTTCCATCGATCTGCTCAGGGTTTTCATGCCCAGAACAAACATCGTCGCGAGGACAACACAGATCAATGCGGTGATCAGTGCCAGAACAAACGAATTGATCGCGGCGTTTATGAGAACCTCGTTCTTGGCCAAAGCGGAATACCATTCCAGGCTGAAGGAAAATGGCAGGGTATTATATCTGGACTCATTGAATCCCATTACCATCAAAACGATGATTGGTGTATAAAGAAATGCCAAGGCCATGAGTGCATATACCGTTGGAATCAGTTGATCTGTGAAATACTTTCTCATTCGTTGTCATATCTCCTTCCGATCCTGCTTAAACCAGTCATGCTAATGATAACCATAGCAAATAATACAAATGCGATTGCAGCGCCAAAGTTCCATCCGTATATTTCAAAGAACTGATCCTCTATTACCGTACCGATGACCGTTCCGTTCACTCCGCCGAGGATTCTTGGCTCCACAAAGGTTCCAAGGCAAGGCACAAATACGATCATGATCCCTGTTACAACACCCGGCATCGAAAGGGGCAAGACAACCTGGAAGAACGTTCTGACCTTAGATGCACCTAATGAGCTGCTTGCTTCAAGCAATGAATTATCAACCCGTTCCAGCGCCAGATAAATCGTAATCACCATGTACGGGAAAAAGGCGTGGACCAAACCGATGACCACGGCTCCCTGGGTAAATAAAATTCCCAGACTTCCTTCAATCAAGCCGACGGACTGTAAAAAGCTGTTCAAAACTCCGCCATCCTGCAAAAAGATCAGCCAGCTGTACACTCTGACCAGCTGATTTGTGAAAAATGGAATAAGAATTAAAATCATAACGATATTCTTCAAGCCTTTAAATTTTTTTGCCATGAAGTAAGCCAGAGGGTAAGAAATGATCAGGCTTATAATCGTTACAGCCAGACTGTTGATGATCGTTCTGTAGGTAAGCTTTAAATACACGCTTTTTAAGAAAAAATTTGTGTAATTTTCCAAGGTAACGCCAGAAGAACCGCTGTCGCTTTGGAAGCTGTACACAAGCATGATGATCAGCGGTAATATGGCAAATACCGTAAGCACAATGATACTGGGGAAGGTAAGTAATTTTTTCTTTTTTTTCAACGGACTTTCCTCATTTCTATTAAAAATGCCGCCCAAAAAGGTTTATCAGGCGGCATTTCATGAAACTGACTAGTACTAGTTGGCTTTCACTTCCGTCCAAAGCTCATTCCATGCTTTTTTTACGTCATCTGTCCGATACTGCATGAAATACAAGCGGTTCAGGGATTCTTCATCCATCCCGCATGAAGCCGCATAAACCGGGTCGATCTGCTCCCCTGCGTCTTTGTTTACAGGCGCAGGACCTCCAGTGGAAGCCCAATCATATTGGAACTCTTCGCTGATCACTGCATCAATGAATTTATATGCCAGATCCGGATTCTGAGATCCTTTTGCAATTCCCCAAGTATCGACCCACCCGATGGCACCGTCCTCAGGCACAACAAATCCGATGGGCTGTCCATCCTGCTTCATGAAGGCCGCCTGACCGGACCACATCAAACCAACCGCAACCTGATTCCCTGCAAAAAGCTTTGAAAACTCATCACCGGTCTTCCAATAAGTCTTGTTCAAAGGCTTCTGTTCTATCAATTTTGCTTTGATCGCATCTAAATCGGAAGGATTGTTTGGATCTTGACCCAGTACGATTGCCGCAAGCATGACCGCATCATTAAAATCGTCTCGGATCGCAATCTTTCCTGCATATTCCGGATCAAACAAAATACTTACTGATGAGGGCGGGGCTGCGATCTCGTCTGTGTTGTACGCAATGGCAGTTGATCCCCAAACCCATGGGACCGAATACATCTTGCCATCTTTGAAGCTTTCTTCTTGAACCTTGAATCTGTCATACAGGCTGTCAAAGTTTGTTAATTTTGTTGTATCAAGCTCCAGAAGGAGTCCATCATTGATTGCCGAAGGCAGAATGGTACAGTTTGGCAAGCATACATCAATGTCTCCGTCTTTTGCTGTTTTCAGTTTCGTCAACAATTCTTCTTCGCTGGACATATACACATGTACGATCTTACAATTGTTTTCTGCTTCGAATGCTGCTACAAAATCCGCATTGTCTGAACCGTAATCTTTCCAGTTTACGACTGTCAGCGTCGCAGGCTCGTCTGTACCTTCCTCCTCGGCCGTCTGCCCCCCGCATGCTGCAAGTGCGAATACTAATATAACTACCAAAAATAAACTAAGTAATGTCTTAATTTTCATTTACTTTCCTCCAATTAATATTTATAATAAGTAAATAAGGTTATTATGTTATTATAATAAGTTAACAAATCTTCCTTGTCAATACTAATCTGGGCGGTTAGGATTGTAATTTATATCCGACAAACCATAATCGTAGTGCAAAGTATGAATGATTCTGATAGATTGGAGTATCTTTATGGCAAAAGATTTTAAATATCTCGCATTTTATAATGAAATTAAAAGAAAAATTATTTCCATGGAATATTTGGAAGGGAATATGCTCCCAAGCGAAACACAATTTATGGCGAAATATAATATAAGCAGAATCACCGTTCGAAATGCGCTTGCCTTACTAGAGCAGGAAGGATATGTTTATCGAATTCAAGGAAAAGGCTGTTATGTCGCCGGGAATTTTCGTCAGCAGTCCCTTGATAAAATCCATAGCTACACTGATATGATCCTTGCAGCCGGAATGATACCCGGCAAGAGGGTATTATCCTGCATCGTCGAGCCAAGCACAAAAAAAGTGGCTGCTTTGCTCCATCTGAAGGAAGGCGATCCAATCTTTGTCCTGAAGCGAATTATCCTGGCAGACGACCTCCCCATATGTCTTACCAAAGCAATCTTGCCCTATGCAAGGCTGATTGATATCGACCAATTTGACTTTTCCTCTGAATCTCTCTATCACATTCTGGAAAACAGTTACGGTTATTCCGTCGATCGTACCGCTATGACATTCGAAGCATCCGCCTCTGATCATTATGTCTCGGAAATGCTGTCGGTTCCCGAGAACACACCTCTTTTAATATACAGTTCTATTTCTTACGCGAAAATAGGAAAAGATGAGCTGCCGATTGAGCTCTGTGAATCCTTTTATCTGACAAATAAAATAAAGTATCGTCTGGATAAGCGCAGATAATTGTATTATGGCAACTGCTATTTACTAAAATTACTTTAATTAATTCAATGCACTTGGTTATATTAGATTTGAGGAGGTGATAAAATGAGTTCGAAAAAGAACCTAGTTAAACCAAACGCAAAAAATGGATTAAATAGTATGAAGACTCAGATCGCAAAGGAACTTGGCATCTCAGAATATGATACTTTGGATAAGGGAAATCTTACTGCAAGGCAGAATGGTTATGTGGGTGGATATATGACGAAAAGATTAGTTGAAATGGCGGAACAACAGTTATCTGGCAGGTAGCACCATTTTACTGTTCAGCAGGTAGCATCAGTTTGCTGTTCATATTTTTATTTGCAGCTTTTGTTTTATACCGGCAAGATTATAGTGCGATTTCGTGTCCCGAAACCGCACTTTTCTTATATTCGGAACAAGCCTGTGAGATTGACTAGCTCCTTCATTTTTTATCATACATGAAGCCGCATATTACGGAGGTTAACGGCGAAACCAAGACCAAGCCCAAGCATCCGACAAAGGTATGGAGGATTTCCGCGGACATCGCTTTGGAATTTAGTATATTCATCATCGGAGTTCCCTGCGCCATGTAAACCATCATAACTGAAATATAACTTCCCATATATGCTAAAAGCAAGGTTGTGGTCTGAGTTCCTACAACTGATTTTCCAATGGTTAGTCCTGATTTGATTAAACTTGCCTTTGTTACACTTGGATTGTTTTTCGTAATTTCATCCAAGGATGCAGATATATCGATCGCAAGATCCAATATGGCGCCGGAGCAGGCCAGATAGATCCCTGCCCGAAAGATTGCAGTCAGGTCCAACGACATAAATCCGGCATATAACAAGGATTCGGACCACTGCATTACGATGCCGTCTATTTTAAAATAATTCGTGAATGCAATTGCGGCTATCGCAGTAATGAAAGAACACCCGACTGCGCTTAGTATTGCTGCATAAGCTTTTTTTGTAAAGCCCGCAACCAGCAAGAGCGTTGTAATGGTTAATATATTTCCCACAATGAGGCCTACCAGCAAAGGATTGTATCCCTTTAACATGAGAGGAATTAATAATTTCCATATGCTTACTATTGCAAACGAAAAAGACAATATGGTCCGTACCCCTGTAAATCCCGAAAAAATAACAAGGGCCAGCGCAAACAGACCGATTAGAACCACCTCTTTGTTGATTCTGTAATGATCGATCATATTTGCATAGATGATCTCACCCTCCTCATTGAATTCCAGCAGCACCCAGGACTTGTCACCTTCCCGAAAAACCTTGTCGAATTCGTATTTCCCTACAAATAAGTTGACTCCTTCGACCTGCTCCCTTTTATGGGATCCGGTTTCAATCTCCAGTATGCAGCTTTGCTCTCCCTGTGTAACCATACCGGTCTTGTACATGCTCGAGTTATTCACCGAAATTACCTTTGCCCTAACCCCCTCCGAATTTACATAAATTTGTTTTTCAAAGCCGGTGGGCAGCATCGAGAAAAGAATAATAAAAATGAGAAATATCATGATAAAAATAATTTCTTCTCTATTTTGATTGAGCTTGTATTTCAATTAATTGCCCTCTCATAAGTGGCTTCGCCACTACCGCCGTTAATAAAAAGGCTGGAGAAGTTCCAGCCTGATAAGTAATGTAGTTTAGAACTCTGCGGTTCTTCGTTATACGGCATAGTTACTTTACTCTCACATTTGTAATGTCAACCAGTTTGTCGAAAACATCTGTGTTATCATAGGAACCGTTGAATAAGCTTGCTCCTACCCCTGTTGCAAATACCCCTACAGGCACGCCTGTATGTGCATAGGAAGTCCAGCCCACACCGGCTTTATTGTTTATGATATGAGTAATGGTAACGGATAATGGATCGTAGGTGCCATAAAGAATCGCTGTATCTTCGTTCTTTGTCTTTTCTGTCTTCATTGATTCAGCGAAACCATCCTTTAATTTCTTGTATTCACCTGCGGTCATTTCCATCGGATTGTCAGTGATCGTCTCATCAGGTGCGATCAGCCCAAAATTATCTGTAATAACAGGCATAACCTCTTCAAAGGTCAATCCATTCGTGTCCTTTTTCTTCATTTCACCAATTAACCCGTCAAAGGCTACATAGGACATCTTTTGATTTTCGAGGATATCAAAGGCGGTATCATAACCCGTTGCAGCATATCCAATGCTCATGCCACCTGTTTCATGGTCAGCCGTTACGATGATTAAGGTTTCATAAGGATGTTTTTTACCAAAATCAATTGCTACCTGGATCGCATCTTCAAATGCAAGAACATCTGTGATTACTGATTTTGCGTCATTAGCATGTGCTGCCCAATCTATTTTCCCGGATTCAGCCATTAAGAAGAAGCCGTTTTTATTATCCATTACATCAATACCTTTTTGAACGAAATCTGCCAGCTGCAAATCCCCTTCATCAGTATCCATTGCATACGGCATTGCACCGCTGTCCTGAAGCTTCGGACTTACCGCATAAACCTTTCCCGAGTTCTTATTCAGCGCTAATATTTCTTCCTTCGTATCTGCAATCTGATATCCTTTTTCTTCTAAAATTTCATATGCACTCCGCTTATCCTTATCTTTGTCTGTTGCTTGGCTAATGGAGCCGCCGCCGAAGTAATCAAAACCTGAGTCTGCCATCTGCAGTGCGATATCATAATAGCTGTTTCTTGACACTACGTGGGAATAATAGGACGCCGGTGTTGCATGATTGATTGTTACATTTGAAATTATGCCGATTTTCATTTTCTTCTGTTCCTTTAGCAGCTCAGTTATTGTCGGAGCAACAGTAGTCTTATCAACCATCAGGCCAATGGTCCCGCTGTGTGTCTTAACGCCACTTGCAAGGGATGTTGCAGTAGAAGCTGAGTCCGGACAGAATGAGGTGGAATCCTGTGTTGTAGCAACTCCAGCTGCTGGGAACTGAGTGAAGTTAAGCTTTTCAGGAGCAACCTCTCCCGAGGTGTTATTCCCCTCATATACTTGTGCTGAATTGATTTGCGCATAACCCATACCGTCGCCGATAAACATGAATATGTACTTGGGCGCAACTTTCGAGTTGATTGCCGAGTTAAGTTTCGTGGACACTTTAATCAGCGATTGCTGGTCATCCTGAAAAGCACTTACGGATGAAAAACCTGCCAGAGTCGTAATTAACAATGCCAAACATAATACATAAGATAACGTTTTTTTCATTGATGTTCATTCCTCCTTTAATAATTTACTTTAACAAATTGAAATACACACCTGAAACCTTGTGAATGTAGTATAGGAGAATATTAGCATGTCAATGTAAAATAAGAATTAGGGCGTCGTTAAATAAATGTAAAATTTTTGTAATAATACTTGAGTTTCATCAGACCTGCAAGGAATGAAAATCAGAAATTAAAAAACAGACTGCCTCATTCAAGCTGAGGCAGCCCTATCTATTTTTACCTTAAAGACTTATTTAAGTTTCATGGTATTATCAACAAATACCGAATCTCTTTTATTCTTAACAGCAACCAGTTGTCTGACACGTAGCAATTGCACCAAGCGTTGCGTTATTTATAGTCAGAACACCTACTGTTATAGCATTTACTGTTACAACTACCGTATAGGTACAGCAGTCGTTAAAGCAACTATCACAGTCACAGATGAAGAAGGAGAATGTAGAAGATTCTGTAATTGCGACAAGCTCCGTATAGCTAAACGCAGGACCAACAGGAACTGGGGTAAATTGGTTCACACATTGTTTGAATACTTGGAAGCTAATAGAACCGGTAAAGGCTGTAGCAACGATGTTGCTTGTAAATTCAATCTTAGCACTTGGATTGCATAAACAAGCTGTATTAAGCGTTAAAGAAGTCGGGGTAAAAGATGTTCCTACGATGGTAGCGGTTGGTATTGTAACCGCACCGGGAGTACTGCATTTAATAATTGTTGGGCATAGGTCTTCCTTCTTTTCTCTTTTCGCTTTTTTCTCTCTTCCACAAGAATCACATTCATCATCGTGATAATATCTTGAATTGGAATTCATAATGAAAACCTCCTAAAAATTTTATTATAAATTATCTAATGAAAGATAATCTAAGTACAGTATTGGATAGAAAGTGCGTCTACTATAACATATGCAATTCAAGGGAAAAGGTGATTGGATGGACGATTGCTTCTATTTATCCGCTTCATCACTAAAATATTCAATTTCCATTTCATCTTCCAATTCTTCATCCGTCGTATATCCATCTCGAAGACATCTGTCATTGTCGAAATAGTCGGGGAACAAAGGCCGCAGGTTTTGATCCGGATAAAATTTAGGGATCGGCGCATTGTTGAATCTGTCACAAGGGTTGTCATCCGGCTCTTCCTGACATGGTTCATCAGGAACCGGGCAGTAGCCATAAGACGGTACCAGAAGCTGGACGAGCAGTTCACTCTTTACAGTCAAGAAGTACCCCAGCGTGATATCCAGATAACAATTATCATCATCCTCTACCAAATCACCATCCAGCGCTTCTGCAACCATTTCAATTTTTATAATATTTCCACCGGAATCTTTTGCGTTCTTATTTGTCACAAAGTTGCCTGAGAATTGAGCGATTGAATCAGGACAGTAGAATTTCCCAATTACATCGGTTCTATCAATTTCATAGAACTCGCTTTGGTTTACCCCCTCTTCATCAATATAATCCGCATAGAAGGATATCCTGTAATGAAGAATTATTTTTTTGAAGTTGGGTTTTCTCTTGATTGCAATTTTATCCATTGAAAGCAGTGTTACATCAAAGTCTCTGCTGCGGAGGTATCTCCTGGGATTCTCAAGCGGATCGCTCCTTAATTCACAATCTGTAGTAAGTGTGTCCGGCCCTTTACAATATACTAGACATCTCTTAATTAGACATTGATCAAATATTTTAGGAACTTCGATGCAAACCAATTCATATGGATCAGGTAAAAGTCCCTGTTTATTTACAAGGCCTGGACGTGGTATAAATTTTTTGAAATCAATAGACATAAATTTTCCTCCTTTTAAAAGGTTATGATTTTATGAAATTATGAAATACACATCACTGTATTATTAAAATTTTTCGTGGTTTCTCAGAAGCCTATGGGTTCACCCTAACATAATGCTGCCGAGTTTATTGTTATACTCTATGATATGTGAGAGCATAAAAGAGGTGACAACATATCATTTGAATAATGCACAATTATTGGGAATATAATTGCAGGAAGGAGGTGTGGGTATGAATCATTTATATTCGTGGATATATGTAGATTATGAAAATAATATATGGAAGTTTTCCCAAAATAATAATAGCGAATTATGTTATAAAATTATGTACGGAGAAGGGAAATGGACGAAGGAAAGTCTAATCGATAAGGACATCGTAGGATTTGCCGTAAATGTTGAGGAAGATGGGAAAATCCATATCGTATACAGCTGTACCAATGGACAAATAAAATATTGCACCTTGAAAGACAATCAGTGGATCGGCAGAATCCTTTATCTGATGGATAGCGATAAGTTTGAGATTCGTAACTTAAAGGTAGAAATCATTAACGATGAGATGCATATCTTCTATTTGCTGATCGAGATAAACAGCAGTAATCATGGCGTGTTGGTACATAGTATATGGAATGGAAAAGAAACGAAGACTTCTAAGCTCCTGGATATCAATTTAATCCCTGATGTAAAGGAAAATTATATCGCAGCAGTTGACAAGGAAAACAATATCGACGTGCTTTTTATTACAGAAGAAGAGAAGGATATCACGCTGAACTACTGCAGCTATAAAAATCGCAGGTGGACCCTTGTGAAAAGGCTGTATAGTATTCAAGGCCGGGATATCGGATTTGAAATGCTGAATGATCAGCCGTATATCCATATCTTAAACAAGCACATGGAAGGCGCCAACTTTTATCTGGATCATGTTCGCGTAGAGATGAAGGGGGATATCCAAAAGTTCAGAATACATGAAAGTCGGCAGGAGCTGATGGAACCTCTTTTATTCAAACAAGGCGAGAAGCTATGCGCATGCTGGCTGGAAGAAAATAAGATATTCTATTCATTTTTTGAGGAGGATCATTGGAGCAGGCCAACCTACTTTAATCGAAATAATGAGTATCGGGTGAAGCGATATCATTTTTATATTGTCAGCGATCATGATGCGCCAATCAGCGAGCGAGAAATTTATGGAACGGGGGATATGAACCTAGATTTGTTTTTCCCAAGCGAATTTTCGCAAGAGGGGAAGGAATTGCTAAAAGGGGCGGCAAATCAAGAAAAAGGGATCCAGCATTACGCCAATCAAATTGATGTGCCTCAAAAGGTAGAAGCGCTTCAGAATTTAAAGCTGCGATTATATCGAGTGAAGGCGGAAAATAAAAAGTTAAAAAATATAGTTGCTTCTGCCACTATGCAATTGCAAAAGAAGCAAGGTCTAATCGATGCACAGAAGGAAAAGATTTCTAAGATCTTAGAGCAAAAACAGAATACGGATGAGAATTGTGATATGTTCATCGAATTGCAACAACAAATGCAAAAAAAGCTGGAATATGTGAATCGTCGTTTATTAGAGGAGAAAAATCACAAGGCAGCTCTTGACAATAAATTGAAAGAATCTGAAGAAGAAAAGGCTGTGATCAGACAGCAGGTTGAGAGGATGACGGAAGAAAGAAATATTCTAAAAAAACAACTCGAGTCTGAAAAGAATAAATCCTTTGTGGAACGGCTCCTGAAGGGCTAGATTTTATTGGCTTCGATCCATGTTTTATGCTAAAATTTAACTAACATAATCGAAGTGGGTGATGAAATGAACAAAGGAGAGTCGAAACGAATCAAAACCGAAAAACAAGCCTTAATGGTTTCCATGTATGGCTCTTTATTCTTTGTAATTGCAGAAAGTATCATGGCCATCGCATCTTCCTCACAGTCCATCCTGCTGGATGCTGTGTATGGTTCGGCAGATCTGCTGATGGTCGTCATATCGATTTGGATCATTCCATTGCTGTATCGTCCGACTACCGAAAAGCATCCCTTCGGATTTTCCCAAGTGGAATCGATTTTTATCGTCATCAAAGGCTCCATGCTGACGGCAGTCACTGTGGGCCTCATGCTAGCCAATATTCAAATTATCCTGCGCGGCGGAAATCGTCTGAACTTCACAAGCGTAGCGATCTTTGAAGTTGCAGCGGCCATCATCAGTCTCGGAATCTTGTTCTCGATGATCCGGTTAAACAAAAGTTTGAATTCTCCCATGGTCAAAACAGAAATTAGCGCATGGATCATCGACAGCGTCGCCAGCATAGGTCTAGCCATCGCTTTCATTCTTCCTGCAATCATTCATACTGACTGGATGACAGATTTCGAACCATATCTCGATCAGACCATAGCCATCGTACTTGCCGCCACCATATTGCCGATCCCCATCAAAACAGTCCTTCATGGGCTAAGAGACATCTTCCTGCTGGCTCCGGAGGAAGAAACGGTAAGCAGGATCAAGGAGATTGGGCAAGGCGTATTGGAACGGTATCTTACCGGGCAAGCTGTATATGACATTATCAAAACCGGTCGAAAATTATGGATCAGCATCTACTTCACAAGTCAGAACGATATGATTTCCATTTCTGAAATCAAGCAGGCACAGAAAGAACTGGAAATGGAGCTGAAAAAAGAATTTCCGGATTTATATGTTGAGTTGATTCCTGAATAACATCTTTCATTGTGTTTGCTCACAACCCGCTTTGTAACCTGTTCATTAAATGATAAAGAAGGGCGACCGTGGAACAGAAATGCACGTTTCCTGCAGCCCCCGGTCAGCCCATAAACCATCCGCCAGAGATATACGTATATTAATCTAGATTCTTAGGTTCAAGTTTTGATCCAAGAAGAGCCAAAAGAATACCGGTTGCGGCACACGCGACCGAACCAATTTTTATGCATGTTAAAACAGTTGCAAATACAGCGCTTCCTGTGCTTTCAAACATCCCTTCGAAATAATCTCCGCCGCTCCATCCCGCTTCATACCACGGAAGGAAAAAGACACCGACGATGCCTACCACCGCCAGTAACAGAAACAAAAATGACATGCGTTTCAAATCACCGTCTGCTAGTCCGGTTTTGTTATTTACCGGAAATCTTACCGCATCTTTTTGGGCGAGTCCGCCATACTTTCTTTTCCAGATTATGTAGAGAACAGGTCCTGAAACGAGACCTGCCATCCCACCGAGAAAGTAATCCGATCCATTGATCATAAATGAGATAAACGCAACTATAATCGGCACGATACAAAGTAGACATAAAAACCCATAGCTCCCGGGTATTTTGAACCGATACTCTTCGGCCGGTATCTTCTTTCTCAGGATCATGGCTGAAATAAATACCATGACATAGGAGGAAGCCAGCAAGAACACATCCAGTACGATTACCACACCAAAAGGAACCATACATAAAATCAGGTTCACTATGGCTACGGATAAAACGGCCACATAAGGAACACCATGTTTCCTGTCACATTTAACCAATAGAGACGGTGCCAGATGGTCGTCTGCGAGCACAAAGAAGCCTCTTGAACCCGATGCAACATATGTATTATAAATAGAGCACTGCGCCAATATGGACACGATCACAAATATGACACCAAAGGCCGGTCCCCAAAAGGTGGTTACCACAGTTGCATATCCGATGCCTCCGTCGGGCGCCCATTCTTCCCATCGGCCCATGGAGCCTAATCCCGCAATCGTCGGCAGAATATAAACGGCCATAATCAGCGGAACCGTGATCAGAGTTCCTTTCGGGATCACCTGCGGGTTCTTTATCTCTCCCGCAAGAGTCGACATAGACTCATAACCCGAATACATCCACATACCGATTGAAATCCCCGAACCGATGTAGAAAATCCAGTCCACCATGCCCGTTACAGGCTCCGGCGTAAACGGGCCGATTGCCCCGGTCCAGTTCGCGAAGCCGCAAACAGCAACCATAGCAAAGGCTAGAATTACCAAAACAGACAATATCGTGCTCACAATACCAACATCCTTGACTCCGCGTATGTTAATATAGGTAAAGATCAGAATCATAACCAGCTTTACGATAAACTCTTCCGTCCTTGACAGATCCCATTCCGCAGCTGCATATCCTCCTGCAAGGATCACGTAAAGCGTGTTGTCAATATAGATGGATATCGTTCTCCACCAGCCCGCCTGAAATCCCCAGAATTCTCCGAGCGCTTCCTGCACCCATTTGTAATAACCTCCCTCCTGTGGCCTTACGGAGCCTAATTCCGAAGCGACCAAACCAAAGGGCAAGCCCCAGACAAAAGGCAGTACAATAAGCATGACTATCGACAAACCGGGACCCACCGAAGGGATCATTTCTTCGATGCCATAGGCACCCGCTGCCACCAAGCAAAAGATCATAAATACGACTGTGGAAACCTTAATATCATGTTTCTTAAGCCCATGGTCTTCGATGGACACGGCAAGTGTGGGTTTTTCCATATCATTCATTCTGATTTCTCCTTCCAAGCATATACATAAAAACTTCCTTATAATAACAGATTGATGTTACTACAAGAAAGTTTTTATGTATATTACCCGAACGGGTCACCTCTGGGAATTAATCATATGGATCAGTTCGATTCTCGTGCTCACATCCAATTTCTCAAAGATATGATGCATATGTCGTTTGGCGGTGTTGAATGATATGTTCAGTTTTTCGGCAATGTCGGGATTGGTGTATCCGCTGTATGCCAAAAGCAGTATCTCGCGTTCTCTTTCCGTCAGGTGATGGTTTTCTGCAATTTGATCGATCACTGTGGACAGATCCCCTTCGGACTCACTTTTCACAACCCTGCTGCCTATGGAGAACAAGGGACTAAAATCCGTTTTATAAATGAAGATAATTGTAACCAGGTTCAATGCGATCAGCAGGATTCCGGTCGGATCAAACGTTTTGCCCCCCCACGCTGAATCAGGGTACACGCCATAGATATAGTTTATACTGAACACCAGTCCGGTTATCTTGAATAGAACCAATAAAACGGTAATCAGTATAACAAATCCACGGCTCCCGGACTCCGCTAATTCCTTGATCCCCTCTACCAAGTATATCATAATAAATATTATAGCAACTGCCGCGAAGAACACATGCCCGCTTATTGCGATATACCGGGTCTGCGAATCTGCTATATAATACTGCGCATCAAGAAGAAACACCGCCATTCCGCATTCAGCGAATAAATCAATCGCAAAGATCACTTTTGTCCAGAAGTATAATTTTTTCAGTTTTTCTTTTCCGATATAATGATACACCAGATTAATCCAAGAGAAGATAAACCCAATTGTAATACCATAGTCAAAGGCCCTTCCCACAAACCCGAGCTCATCTACCTTCAATATCACTTCTCTGTAATAGAAAGAGAAAAAAGAAGCGCCTACAAGGAAGCTGAGAAACATGAAGTTTCGCATTGCTTGATACGTTTTCGCCTTTTTAAAGTCGCCGTGTATCAAGCACATCATGATCAGCGCCAAACCGCTGATGCCTAAAAAGATCGCCACCATATACTCAAAAAACAATACTTGCCCGAACACAGTTACCCTCACTTTACGGTCATATTAAAAACGGGCAATACTTATTCAAGCATCGCCCGACAGTTTTTAACTATAATTTTATTACTTATAGTTTACGTCCGAAATTTTAATAATTCAAGCTATTTTTTATTGCTTCCTTTACATAACAAATCCGAAAATGATAAACAAAATCGTCGCAAGTACAAACGGTATTGCTATGTATGGAAGCGCACATCTTGCATAATCCATGTTTTTGATCTGCGTCGTTCCGCAGGTGATCGTCGCTGCATCGCTGAAGAAGCATGCCTGACTGCCGAAGGCTGAAGCCGAGATGATTGAAGCGGCTGCCAGTGATAAATTAACGTCCATAGCGATTGCCAACGGAATGATGATCGGGAATGAAATCGCTGCGATGCCCCAGAAGCTTCCTACAACGAACATGAGGATCGCTACCGTCACAAAGCAAACTGCAGGAAGCAAGCCTGGGCTGATTATGCTTGCAACATTGGTGATGACAAAATCCGTCAGTCCGACTGAATCATTTGCACGCTGAAGGATAAAGGCGATGATGATCAGCATGATGACAAACAGCATATCCCGGAAGCCTTGAACGATCCCGTCACAAAGATCCCAGAATTTCATCAATTTTTGAGGGACAAACATCAGGAAGCAGACAACAAGCGCGATAATAACGCCATATAAGGCCTCTCCGGTTGTAATGGTAACAATCGCCGCAACCAGCATAGGAACGATGAAGTTAAATGCACTGGATTTGTTTGCATCTTCCGTTGCAACTTGATCTTTAAACTCTTCATAGGTGCTATCAGGCAGAACCTGACCTGCTTTGGCACGTTCCTCCGCTTTTTTCAGCGGTCCGTACATCGGTACAATGCCGAGGATCACCAAAGGTACCATGAGGACTGCAATCCATGGATAAAACATAAACGGAATCGCCGCAAAATATGCGGAAGCGCCGCCCTCGATTCCCACCGCCTCCATCTGTGCCAGCATAAATGCAAACCATGTTGTCGCAGGAATCAAAACGCATACGTCGGTACCTGTCGAATTGATGATATAGGCCAGGTACTCTCTGGAAATATTAAACTTGTCAGATAGTTTTCTCATTGCGGCTCCGACTGCCATCGCATTGATGTAATCGTCTATAAATACGATAATACCAAGGATCCATGTGGCCAATAGCACTTTTTTTCTGCTGGTGGCTACTTTTTGAATCAGATTAGAAAAGCCCTGGGCTCCTCCGCCTTTGTCCAGCCAGATGATCAGCACACCAAAAAGGCCGACAACCAATGCGATCCATACCGTAACTGCATCCATCATGACCGCATAGGTAGCATCGATAAAAGCCGTAAAAAATCCGGAGGGTCCTGCGGAAATCAAAAATCCGGTGACCGCTCCTACCAGTAAAGGTTCCAGAATTCTCCTTGTTGCCAATGCCAGTATAATTACAAGTGCAGATGGGATAAGACATACAATTCCGTAATCCATTTTTTTACCTCCTAATTTTTTATGAAAACGAATATTGCTTCTACAAAGACCAGACCTTGTTTTTCTGACGGAGAATTTTTCCCGGAAGCGTATCCTCGATGGCCTTTCCTTCAGCAACAACAGTCACGCCGTTAACGATAACATACTCGATGCCGGTAGGCTCCGCATCCGGCTGGCCTATTCCGACATAATCCGCATTATCTCTGATTGTTGTTGGATCGAATATAACGAGATCCGCATCAGCACCCGCACCGATCCATCCTTTTGTCTCTGCAATGCCCATCTGTTTCGCCGGCAAGTAGCTGGACTTAATTACTGCCTCCATCATGGTTAGTGCGCCCTGTTCCCTGACAAGCCTTTGAAATACCCTGGGAAAGGTTCCTGCGTCCTGGGGATGGCCGTTGCCGGGTTTATCCGATAAACCCGCATCGGTGGAGATCATCGTATACGGCCGCTTGAGCGCCATCGCCAGATCAGGCAGGACACCTACAAAGGCTGTGCCAACCGTTCCTTCCTCGTTGATCTTAATATAGTCAATGATTTCCTGGGTAGCCCGCTGCCCCACATATTTACCGGTTGAAATCATAAGATCACTGATTCGGCAGCCGTATCTTTCGTGCCAGCCATCATCAAACACCGCAGATTTCACAAAGGTGGCAAATGCTTCATAAATCCCGGAGTCGCAGAGGATGGGAATCTTTCTTTCTATAGCATGATCGATCATGCACAGCGCCATTGCAACAACCTCTGAATGAACTCCAAACTGATATGCTAAATGAGATATCTGAACTCTTGCCCCTGTTTTTTCCGATAATTCAATCGCTTCATAAAGCCCATTGGCAAAGTCCAGCGAATCTTTTCTGGTATGTATTGCTACAAGTTTATTATATTTTGCAGCCACTGCCGCTAGCGGCAGAGTCTCCGCCGCCGTTGCTCCGGGCGCATATTCAAGACCAAAGGATATGCCGATGGCCCCTTCCTCCAATGCCTGTTCAGCTATTTTGACCATTTCCGCGATCTGCTCAGGACTTGCCGCAGCATGGGGGTCCTGAATCCCGACCATTTCCCTGAATGTCCACGAGTGTCCCGCAAGAGTTGCAAAATTGATCGGATACCCTCTCTCTTCCATCTGATCAAGGTAACCCTTGACCGGCATCATCGAAGTCAAGCCGCAGTTTCCCGACAGACAGGTTGTAATGCCCTGTTTTACCGAAAGCCATGCCGGATAAAGCGGAAAACTCAAATGGGAATGGATATCGACAAATCCGGGACATACGACTTTGTTTCCGGCTTCAATTACTGTATTTCCCTCAAGCTGTTCTCGGGAAACCAATTCAATTTTCCCATCCTTGATCCCAATATTACCGACAGTCTGAATCTCCGTCTTCGGCTCGATAATTGTACCCTTGTTAATCACGATATCAAAAATCATTTTTAACCAAACCTCCCATCCGTCATGAGGGATCGTGACGCATTCACACCTCTCTAATACTCCGTTCGGATTATTATTTATATTGCGTTTTGTATTTTATTATGCTATAGAGTAAGTATTATATATTTAGGGAGGCGATGAGGATTGACGAATAACAGTATTATTTTGCTAAACGATATCATTTTAAAAATCTATACGGTTAAAGATGCACCGTTAAATCTGGCCGACGGCATTGGAATCGGAATATCAGAGGAAAGCATGGCAATCTATTTGAAAGAATTTCAGGATTATGATCAAACAAGATGGTCCTATGCCACTCCCACTGCAAAGGCGTATAACAGGTAGCTCTGACCATTATTCATAATGGGATTTTCTTGGGAGTCATTGCTCTATTCAGAACGTAGATTTCATGATCGAACGATTTTTTCTCAATGAAACGGGTACCAGTATACGGCTCCGATGCTGACCTTGATGGCGACTGCCAGCACCAGGACAAAGCCCGCGGCAACCGCAAAGGTGATATCCAGTTTTGAATATTTTCTTCTGTGGTACCAGGTTCTACTCTTGTTCTTCCCGAAGCCTCTCAGATCCATCGCATTCGAAACGACTTCAATTCGATTGAAGGAACTTAAAAGCAGCGGAACCATAACCGTCGCGTAGTTTCTGAGCCTTGTGCCGATGCCCGCGTCTCCCTTTCGAAAGGCTACCCCTCTGGCTTCCTGGGCGTTGATGATATTTTCCACCTCCGCCTTTACATCAGGAATGTATCGCAGCGCGATGCTCACCGAGTATGCGACCCTGTAGGGCACGCCGATCCGGTTCAGGCTGCTGGCAAAATTGCTCGGATGGGTGGTAAAGAGAAACAATATGGTGATCGGCATGATGGAGATATATTTCAGAGACAGTGTAATGCAATAGAAAATCGTCTCATAGGTGATGGTATAAAATCCGATCCCAACTGCCTTTGAATAGGTTCCCGTCAATTCCGAGCCGAACTCCGGTGTAATCAGCAGTAATAGTCCTGAGTTAAGCAAAGTGAAAATAAAGATGAAGACCAGCAGCGGCCACACAGCTTTACTCGGCAATTTTGAAAGCTTTAATAGAAACAGCCCAAAGAGGATCATGGCAAGAAAGACCCTGACATCCATGAAAGCAAAGGCAAGAAATGTCCATGCGATGAGCATGAGCAGCTTAATGCTTCCGTCCAGACCATGAAAGATGGACTGCCGTTCGATATATAGGGATCCACTTTTACTCATAGCGCGCCTCCCGTGATTCTTCTGGTGAAATAGGCGATGAAGGAGCTGATATCCTCTACGTCATAAAGCCTCCCCATCCGTTCAATGGAAGTATGCTTCAAGTTTGCTTTGCTGATAATCAATGGATCTGCAAGAATCTTGTCTATGTAATCTCTGGCAATGACCCTTCCGCCGGAAAGCACCACACTGCTGTCGGCATACTCCAATGCAAGGTGCATGTCATGGGTGATCAGTATAATCCCGACCCCGGTCTTTTTGATTTCGTCAAGATAGATCATAAATTCCTTATAACTTGTATAGTCCTGCCCTGCCGTGGGCTCATCCAGGATGATGACCTTTGGCCCCATAGAAAGGATGGCCGCAATCGTCACTCTTTTTTTCTGACCATAGCTTAATGAGGAGACCGGCCAGTTTCTGTATTCGTAAAGTCCGCAGATTTTCAGTGCTTTCATAACCTTCCTGTCGATCTCTTCCTCCTTTGTACCGAAGTTCCTCAGCCCGAAGGCCACCTCATCAAAGACCATGCTCTTGGTGATCATGTGGTTTGGATTTTGCATTACAAAGCCAATCGCCAATGCACGCTGCTTGGTGGTCCATTTGTCGATGCAAGCGTCCTCAAAAAACATGGAACCCTGCTGGTATTTTGCGATACCGGAAATTGTCTTAAGCAAGGTGGATTTTCCCGCACCGTTGTTGCCGACGATGGCGAGCATTTCTCCCACCTTGACGTCAAAGCTGATGTCTTCGATGGTAAAAGGGTCGTCCTTGAAATATCGATAGCACACGCTCTCGAGCTTTAGTATGGTCCTGTTATCAGGCCTCTTGTCCGTGAAATGGTCCTCTAGATACCTAGTCACCACCTGATCCTTGTATTTTATCGTATTTTCCAGTACGGAAATTTTATCTTCTTCGTGAATATCCGCTCCGCAAAACTTCAGCATTTCCACATACAGCGGCTGCCTCAGTCCACACCTCGGCAGAAGGTCTTCTGCCAGTAGTCTGTCAGGTGTACCATCAAAAACAATCCTTCCCTCTCCCATGACGATGACTCTGTCAAAGCCGTGTTCCAGTACATCTTCGATTCGATGTTCAATTACAATGATTGTCTTACCCGTATTCTCATGGATGTCGATCATGGTTTCCATTGCCTTCTTGCCGCTTGCAGGATCCAGGTTTGCAAGGGGTTCGTCAAACAAAAGAATCGGAACGTTCATGGCTAGAATGCCGGCGATTGCTACCTTCTGCTTCTGTCCTCCCGATAAATTCTGAGGGGGCTGCTCCTTTTTCCCGAGCATATCAACCTGTGCAAGAGCACGATCAACAACAGCACTCATATCCTCCGGCGGTACGCAGTCGTTCTCTAGGGCGAAGGCAACGTCTTCTCCGGAACTCAGCCCTACAAATTGACAGTCTTGATCTTGAAGAATGCTACCCACCTGCGTTCCCATAGCAAAAAGAGAGAGACTCCCGGGCTCCTTTCCGTTTACCGTGATCCTGCCCTGTATTTCGCCTTTATAGGTAAATGGAATTAGCCCATTGATACAATGGGCTAATGTTGATTTACCACTTCCGCTTTTGCCGGTGATTAATACTTTTTCCCCCTCCTCAATCCTGAGATTGATGTTGGAAAGGGTCGGTTCGTCCAGATTATTATATTTGAATGTGACGTCTTCAAAAACAATTGCGTTCATTTATGCGTCCTTCTTTAGTCCCCTGTTCTTTGCTTTTGATTTTGCAATCAGAATGACTGCAGGAATGCCAATTACAGCGATAACGATGAGATTCGAAATATTCGCAAGGGTGATCTGCACGAACAGTTTTTCAGCCGGCTCGCCGTAGAGATAAACGTCACCGAGGTAAGCAATGACACTTCCTATGAACATTCCTACGAGAGACCATAGGTACATCATTGCAATGTGTGCCTTGGTGCAGGCGCCGTTGATCGGATCAAACTTCTTGTCAAAGCCAACGAAACCGCCGAACAGTCCCATCATAGCAGAAAGGAATACCCAGCTCCACCATACACCGCCGTACATAAAGGCATCATTGAGCGCATGACCAATGAACCCGATCAAAAAACCAGCTGCCGGTCCAAAGAAAGCGCCAAAGATTGGCAGCAGAGCGATGGCGATTCGGAAGGAGGTATTCGGTCCAATCGGAACAGATATTGCAGAAAGCGCTGCATACAACGCGGCTCCGATGCCGATTGCAACTACGGTCTTCGTACTCATGTGCTTGCCCTTCTGCTTGTTGATGAGGGCAACGGCGATGCAAAGCACAATGGCCACCACAATGGCAATCATGCCCTCCCTTGTGATTACAGATTGAAAGAATCCGGTAAATCCACTCATAATTCATTCTCCTTTTCCCCAAATACTTATTTTTACAAATGCGCTTTTAGTATACATCAATCTTCCTTCCTTTTCCAGATTTAGTCGAACAATTTTTGCGTTACGCGAAGCTGTAAAAGTTTTCTGCTTTATTTATCATTTTTTATAATACTAAATCCAAAAATGTTAAAAATAACTTCGAATCGATTATTTGTTTAGTGAAAGGAGGTCCTGAAAAAATGTCAATCGGCTTAAATCACGCCTTGCGCGTATTCGCGGGCACTCTGGTCCTGTTTCTTCTTATCCCATTACAGACAATTCCCGTATCAGCAGAAATTCCACAGGGGACACGCGACAATCCGAATCCTGAATATCAAAGGGGGCTCGATACCGGGCACGGTAATTCTAACGACACATTACTTGCCTACAGTGGGTTTTATTTATACCCTTTTATATATGAAGCAAAAGATAACGAATCGAATACGGATACCCAAGCTGCCGGCACCAATCCTTCCTATCATGATTTGGGATTCAGTAAAATTAATGTCGCTGCCCTATCTCATTATATTGATGTAAAAAAAATTACCGAGCAGCAATTTTATGATCTGAATTTTGAGATGAAAATCGCTTCTGTGGCGATGACAACGGATACTCAGCTGTTGCTGCGAACAAACGACAATCAATATTGCACCATTCCAATCTCAGATGAGTACATTAAGGCTATGGAATTGACCGGCGCGGTGGAAAAGGGAACCAGCCAGAAAATGACCTCCACCAGTAAAAAAAAGCACAGCACCTTCAGTACCTTTATTCTGATCACATTAATCCTCTCCGTAGTGATTTTTGTCGTCTGGTTCTATTCCATGAACAAAAGAACCTATCAACCGGACAAGCTCGTTGTCGGAACGAAGGATAAAGGGAAAATCCCAACGGCGATTCCGGAGAAAAAAATAACCTTTAATGAGGTTCAGGGAATCGATGAACTGAAACCGGATCTGTTCCGCCTGGTAGATGCGCTGAAACATCCTGCAAAGTATAAAAAGCTGGGAGCAAGACCAACAAAGGGCTTAATCCTGTATGGCCCTCCCGGAACAGGCAAGACATTGATTGCCAAAGCAATTTCAGGAGAAGCAGAGGTTCCGTTTTTTTCTGCTTCCGGCAGCGATTTTGTTGAAAAATATGTTGGTGTCGGCGCCTCAAGAATCCGCGATTTGTTTACAAAAGCACGAAAAGCTGCCCCCTGCATTGTGTTCATCGATGAGCTCGATGCAATCGGGGGGAACCGAGGTGAAAGCAACAACAGCGAACGGGATCAGACGATCAACGCCTTACTAACAGAGCTTGACGGCTTTACTGCCTGCGAAGGCATTCTTACGATCTGCGCCACCAACAGGCTGGATATTCTGGATGCCGCCTTGACAAGACCCGGAAGATTTGATTTAAAAATTGCTGTAAATCTTCCCGACAAGCAGGCACGATATCAGATCTTAAAACTCCATAGCACCGGAAAGAAGTTGGGCGACGAAATTCAAATTGATGCACTGGCCAAAAAAACCAATGGATTTTCAGGGGCTGAGCTGGAAAATTTGCTGAATGAAGCTGCCCTTATCGCGGCAGCGAAGGATAAAGAATGGATCACCAATATGGATATCGAAGATGCTTTCTTTAAAATCATCATGAATGGTCATAAGAAGGAACGGGTCGAGAATGACGAGTACGCAAGACTTGTCGCATATCACGAATCGGGGCATACTTTGGCTACAAAGCTCCTGACCAAGGATGGAGTTACAACCGTTACGATTACCCAGAGCACTTCGGGGGCAGGCGGGGTAACCTTCCGTGCACCGGAGGATACTCCACTAAAAAGCAAAAAATATCTCCGAAGTCTGGTTAAGGTAATGTATGCAGGCCGTGCAGCAGAAGAAATTCTTTTGGGAGGAGATGAGGACATCACCACCGGAGCATCAGAGGATATCAAACAGGCAACGGAAATCATCAAGCAGTATATCGCCATCTATGGAATGGGAAGTCAAGGCATGATCGATCTGACGCAGCTGACAAATCAGTTTGACATGATTGAAGAAGCCTCCAACATGGCCAATTTGCTTTACAAGGAAACCCTTGAATTTTTGACGCTCCATCGAAGTAAGCTGGATCGTATTGCATCGGCACTACTGGATCGAGAGACGCTGGAGGAATCGGAAATCGACGATCTGATCAGCGAAAGAGACTTGACGCCATTGGCCTATCTTGATAGACTCAATGCATAAAACAGATCGATCACGACAAGCTGAAAAAAAAGGGGATGGAGCACCCCTTCGGGAGGAATTGAAAATGACCTTTCATAAGCAGAATGCAAAAGACTGGATTTTAAATGCACGGATTTTTAGCCATCCCTCTATATGGATTGGAGCAATCCTCTTGCTGGTCTTATTATTAGTTTGCATCAGCCTGCTTTCCGATCAGGAAAACAATCTGCAGAATAATCCGGAATTTGTGGATCAAGATGTCCATTCCATCGCCGAGGTTTTGCCAGAAGACGAAATCTATGAATTCGATGGGCTTCTCTATCTCTCTCCGCTCAGCTCATCCACCTTCGACTATGCGGAAAGCAGGATGCTGGGCACGAGGTTCACCATCGGCGAGGAGCGCTTTGAGATCAATTACCCTGAGCAGGATCGGTATATCATAGAACAGCCCACGTATACCAGAGAAACGATGACCGAGGATATGATCCTTGCCTTTGAAAAATCCACCTTTGATAAAGTATTGATTTCCGAATACAAGGAAATCGAGCGGTACTCCATATCCACCCGCGATCACCTCAAGACTAACTTTTATTTGTACGCCCTGGATGATCAATTTTGGCTGTCCACCTACGCGGACAATACGGCAGACAAATCAGAAATCACGCTATCTATTTGGAAGTTGAAACAGCCGCCGACCTATGAACAGCTCGCATCAGACATCATGAAGACTATGTCGACGGAAGAGAAAGTAGGGCAGATGTTTTTTGCCCGCTGCCGGAAGGATACTGCAATCGCTGATCTCGAAACATATTCTTTCGGTGGGTATGTCCTATTCGGCATTGATATCAAAGAAGAAACAAGGGACACTTTAAAAACAACGATTCAAAGCTATCAGAATGCTTCTGCGATCAAACTGCTGATTGGAGTCGATGAGGAAGGCGGTAAGATTGTACGCATAAGCCGCTATCCGGAATTCCGAGCCGTCCCATTCCATTCCCCGCAATCACTATATGCAGAAGGTGGTTATCCGCTCATCGCAAGCGATACCACAGAAAAAGCCACGCTGCTGAAGACCCTCGGCATCAATGTGAACCTGGCTCCTGTTTGTGATATCTCAATCGATCCGGACAATTATATTTATGACCGAACCTTTGGCAAAGGCGGGGAAGAAACCGCCCAGTATGTAAAAACCGTCGTGGAAACGATGAATTCCAACGACATAGGCTGTGTTTTGAAACACTTTCCCGGATATGGTGACAACGTGGACACCCACAAGGGAATCTCTATTGACAGCAGAAGTTATGATTCGTTTCTCAACTCTGATTTCATCCCATTTCAAGCCGGAATAGAAGCCGGCGCCGGTAGCGTTCTGTTTTCTCATACGATTGTGACCTGTATGGACGCAGACCTCCCTGCCTCTCTTTCTCCTGCTGTTCATGGGGTTTTGCGGGACAAGCTGGGGTTTGACGGGGTCATGATTACAGATGACTTAGCGATGGCTGCCATCAGAAGATACATCGGCGATGAGGCCTCGGCAGTAATGGCGATCAAGGCAGGCAACGATCTCATCCTCTCCTCCGACTTTGACATCCAGATCCCCTCTGTTCTGGCCGCAGTTGAAAACGGAACCATTTCGGAAGAGCGCATCAACGAGTCCGTCTTAAAAATTCTCATATGGAAGCTCCGCTTAGGTATTATCTCGTAGTTTTTGACCATACTAAAAAAGAGTGAATTACGAAATTAGAGATTTCGACTCACCCATCGCCCAACCTACAAAATATATGAGATAGAAGGAGCGTATTACCATGTGGAAAGAGGATTTATATCAAAAAAAAGCCTGGCTTGAAAGCTTTAACAATAAAGTAAACCAACACCTGGATGAGTTTTATTCAACCGTTCCCGATTCCGATTTGAATGACCGTGAACAATACTTATATGACACCGCACAAAATCTGTTCAAGATGCTGTATGAGCTGACGGATCATACCAAAGGCCTCATCAATGCGGAACTTATGAACATACAGGACGCCGTTGCGACCAGGAGAAATGCCGATACACAAATTTAAAATACCAGAGAATACTGGGGCTGCCTTAAACGGCAGCCCTTTCTGTGTGTATTCATCAAAATCTTCGGCAGTTTACTTTCGAAATAGGAAGTGGTAGAATATATGATGATTTTTACAATGCGATTCGGTACTGTAATGATTATATATTATCAGAAGGATTTCAAATGCACATCACACAACGTAAGAAAAATCTGCTGAAAACAATTTCACCAACCAGAATCATCGTTTCCAGCTTTGCCTTGATCATTTTTACAGGCGCCTGTCTGCTGAGCCTCCCCATTGCATCCAATGACGGCAAAAGCATCGGCTTTCTCGACGCCTTATTTACATCGACCTCTGCAACCTGTGTTACCGGTCTTGTGGTCGCCGATACCCTGACCCAATGGACTCTTTTTGGTCAGCTCGTAATACTACTGTTGATCCAGATAGGCGGTCTGGGTCTTATCACTCTGGCCACCTTCTTCTCCGTATTGCTCGGAAGAAAAATCAGCATGAAAGGAAAAATTCTGGCCCAGGAATCCATCAGCGACTACAGTTTTGCAGACGTCATTCGGATGATCAAAAGTGTCATCAAGATTACCATCTGTGTAGAAATGATCGGAGCGATCCTCCTTGCCACCAGCTTTGTCCCAAGGTTTGGCGCGAGAGGTATTTACTTATCGATCTTCCATTCCATCTCTGCTTTCTGCAATGCAGGCTTTGACCTTATGGGGGATTATCGAAGTCTGACCCTGTTTAGTGGAGATCCCATCGTCATCTATACCATTGCCTTCCTCATCATTACAGGTGGATTAGGCTTTATCGTATGGAAAGATCTCTATGATTTTCGTAAAACACGGACGCTTTATTTGCACACGAAACTGGTTCTGATCATTTCCGCATGCTTGATCGTGTTAGGGGCTTTATTTTTCTTTTTCTCGGAACATTCCAATCCCGAGACCATGGGCCCGATGAATTTCTTCGAAAAAGTAAATGCGGCTTTGTTCCACTCCGTTACCTGCAGAACTGCCGGATATAATTCACTTCCATTAAACGAAATGACCGAAATGTCAAAAATTATGACGATCTTCCTGATGTTTATCGGAGCCGCTCCCGGATCCACAGGGGGCGGAATTAAAGTAACCACTTTCGGAATTCTGGTCATGGCGATCATATCAAACATAATGGGAAATGAAGAGACTGTTGTCCTGAGGAGAAGAGTCTCTCAGATGGTCGTTAACAAAGCCCTGACAATCGCAGGGCTCAGTATGGTTCTTATCTTTATCATGACAGCAATCATCATCAATGTAGAAAAGCAGGCCTTTGTCAATGTTCTATACGAAGTCACCTCCGCTTTTGGCACAGTCGGATTATCAACGGGGCTTACACCGGAGCTGCACAATATCAGCAAGCTCATGCTGGTCTTTACGATGTTCCTTGGCAGAGTCGGACCGCTCAGCTTTGCGATTGCCATCGCCATGAGAGAGAATAAGAAGCTGCAGAATGCAGTCTATCCGGAAGGCAAAATCATGGTCGGTTAGAATTCGGCTGCTAACCGCTAAGGTTACAGCTGGCCTTCCTTCCACTCTCCCACAAAGAGTGCTCTCAAATGCTGTTTATTTTCCGTGTCGGACACAACGATGACAGAATCCCCCTCAAGCAAAACCAAATGCTCCCCGGGCCTCATCACATCCTCGTTTTTGATAATGGAAACAAGCTGGCAATCCTTTGGCATTTTAATATCCTTTACTCTCTTGTTGAATACAGGAGAGTTTTTATTTATTTCGATCTCACTGACGACGATCTTGTTATTTTTGATGCTTGTCAGGGTCTTCATGCCGGCATAATCCACTTCTTGCTCGATCATATCAGCAATCACCGCCGTACTGCTTACGGGAATATCCACGCCGAGTTTTAAAAACACGTTGGTATTTTTAGGGTTGTTTACTCTGGCGATGGTTTTCCTGACTCTGAAATTGTTCTTTGCCAGTTGACATACGATGAGGTTTTCCTCGTCCTGCCCGGTTACTGCAATCACGATATCCGCTTTCGATGTATCCGCATTCTTCAGAATATCGATCTTGGTCGCGTCCCCGTGGAAAACGGGGATATTCAGCTCGTTAGCCAATTTCTCGCAGGTCTCGCGTTTCATTTCTATCATACTGATTTTATGATGAAAGGACAGCAGCGTTTTCGCAAGATAATACCCAACCTTGCCTCCACCTATTATAACAATGTTCATGATCAAACTCTCTCCTTATATCTTTGCTATGATGACCAGCTCATCACCAAATTCCAGTTTGGCCGCCGGTTGATAAAAATTGAGCCGACCATCCTTCATAACACCCAGCAGGTGGGCATTCTTGGGAACAGAAATGTCCCTCATCAGTTTGCCGACATCCTTATCCCCGACCCGTTCATAAATAAATTCGATTCCTGTATTGTCCAAATAGCAAGTCTTTGAACTACATTCCCCCATCATCAGTGCCCGAAATTCCTGTACGGTCATATCGGTTGGACAGACCGTGTGAACGCCGAACTGATAAAAAACCTGCTCCTTCACCGGATCCTGAACGCGGGCGAAAATACGGGGAACATGAAATATTTCCTTCGCAATCTGGCAAGCCATCATATTGATATTGTCATCAGGCGTCACCGCAGCAAAGCCGTCCGCGCTCTCTATTCCTGCCTCCTTTAATACATCCTCATCGATGGGTACGCCGAGTACTGTCACGCCGTGAAAGCTTGGGCCCAGCAGTTTTAAATTCT
Source organism: uncultured Bacillota bacterium (assembly GCA_927441425.1). Taxonomy (GTDB): domain Bacteria; phylum Bacillota; class Clostridia; order Peptostreptococcales; family Anaerovoracaceae; genus Anoxybacterium. The sequence continues at coordinate 65,758 of CAKMKG010000018.1, forward strand.
CGCTGCTGCTATCGACCACTGAAATTTCATGCCCTTCCTCAGACATGATTCTGGCAAATTGAGACCCAACCTTGCCGCATCCTGCTACAACAATCTGCATCTGTTTATCCTCCTGGCGGAAATTTTATCCGTATTTAATTTGTTTTAATCCCTTTTTAAACGCTATGCTCAGCAACATTATTATAAACAGTTGCCTCGGATATTACAAACATTTCCTTTCAAGACGTGGAAAGGCCCTGAAAGAATTCAGGGCCTTGCTCCGTGATTAATTGATACAATTATATTACTCGATTGCCGCCGGCGCAGCCTGTTCTGCTAGGAAGCGGCTGACGATCACTGCGGTCTCGGCTCTAGTTGCTTTCGTCTGAGGGCCGAAGCTGCCGTCGGGATAGCCAGAGAGGTAGGCCTTCAAGGATGCAAACATCACACCTTCACTGGCCCAATCGTTGATTTTATCAAGGTCGGTATAATTCAACTGGATTGCCCATTCACCGACAGGTCCTTTGTTGATGTATTTGCAGTAATTGGTTAGTATGACCGCCATTTGTTCTCTTGTGATCGGCGTCATCGGTCCAAAAATGTCATCGGACATTCCGGTGACGATGGCGTTTTCATTGGCCCATTCCACATAGCCACCATACCAGCTGCTCATATTGACATCAGTAAATTCGGTTTCTGTGTAGCCGGTAACATTCGCACCATTGATTCTGCCAAGGACCGTTACAAACATTGCTCTCGTCATGGCTGCATTTGGCTGGAAGCTCTCTTCCGAAACACCTGTGAAGAGCTTTTGGTCATACACTGTCTTGATGGAATCCTTCGCCCAGTGAGTAACCACATCTGTATAAGGGGTAAGCATCACTTTAATTCTGTTCTGCGCTTTCGCATAACGATTATCTACCGTTCCGCCCAGTCCTTGTTCGATATATTTTACAAGCGCCTCGTCCAATGCTCCAAATTCACCGGTTTTGTCGTATTTTGCAAGCATAGTGTATCCATCGCCTCCAACCTGGGTGAAGTCATTGGTTGCCAGCGTATATATTTTCTCAAGGTCAAGGGGTACACCGTTAATTGTTACATTTTGGACTCTGCTCTCCGTGAGGTACGTATGGACCTCGTAGCTCATTCCTGCTACTTGCGGGAAGCCCCCGCTTGCCGCAGGTGCTGATTTTGTTCCGTGGTTCAGCGCAGCCAGCAGATCGGCGCCTGTTATTTTAATGGTGACGACCAAGTTTCCAAAGGGGAATACGGAATTGATTTGCCCATAGGTGATGTCTCCGATCTCAATCGTCGTTCGGATACCACCCCCGTTGGTCAGCGCAACATCAGCACCGGAGATCCATTTCAAAGCATCTCCTGCTAGATCACCCAGGTTGGTTTCTTGGGTTCGGACACCCGGGTCCCTGTTTCCGTCCAGCTTAATTTCGGTCTTGGCGACCACTTTGTCCAAAGCCGGTTGGATTTCAGCCTTCTTTTCGTCGATGAGCGCTTTTACCATCTCATCCTGTTTTGGTTCTGTAATGAGGGATGCGGTAAATTGATCCCCATCAATCCCTATTTTTCCAATTGCCTTCAATTGGGTTCCGGTCTGTGCCAGGAGGACCTCCGCCCCGGCCTTATCTTTTAACACCTCACCTTTTTCCAGCGTCGTATGGCTGTGCCCGTCAATAAAGACGTCAAGACCCGTCACCTGTGGGATCAAATCTGTTGATCGATAAGGCATGCTTTCCTGATCCGTTCCCAGATGGCCCAACGCAACGATATAGTCTGCACCGTCTGTCTTCAGCTTGTCGATTTGAGCCTGTACCAGCGCGGCCAGTTCTTTTTCATTAAACTGATATCCCTGAACATTCAGGGGGTTTGTTTTTGTTGCGGTTTCAGGAGTGGAAATTCCCAGAATTCCGACTTTTTTATCCCCTGCAGTATAAAGCTTTGAAGCAGAAAATACGGCAGTTTTGCTTGTGTCGGTAAAATTTGCAGAAAGCAAATCAAATTTCATCAGCTTGGATAGCGCAAGAAGTCGAGCAGTTCCATAATTGAAGTCATGGTTACCGGGAGTCATTGCAGTATAGCCCACTGCATTCATGATCTCCACAATGTTTTCTCCCTGAGAAAGATTTGCGATCGGGAAGCCGTGAATCGCATCCCCCGCATCCAGCACAAGTACCGCAGATCCCTTGCCTTCATAATAATCCTTCCATCCCTTGACGGATGCATAGCCTAAGTCGCTGTCCACCTTACTGTGAACGTCGTTTGTGTGCAGGATTACAATCGGTTCTGCTGTTGCTGCAGTATCCGCAAACACGAACGTAAACTGCAAAGAAAACAGCATAACAATCGTCATGATGACACAGAAGTATTTACGATATTTGTTCATTTGACACCCTCCTTCGTTTTTGATTATACTCTATACCAAAATTTGGGTTGTCTCAAGGTTTTTCTTTCACTTTCACTTGGAACGACTTTCTCTGTCACTTTCTCCTATAATTCGGCAGTACCTTGTCCACAAACAATTTCACAATTTTCGGGTCGAACTGTATCCCTGCATTTTTCCTGATTTCCATTTCGGCTTCTGCATCAGACATCGCCTTCCGGTAGGCCCGATCTTCTGTCATGGCGTCGTAGGCATCCACCACAGAGACAATTCTGGAAATCAGTGGAATTTCCTCCTCCTTGATGCACTGCGGGTAGCCCTTCCCATCCCAGCGCTCATGAAGGGAAAGGATGTATTCAGCGATGGGCACCAGATCGGGAGACGACATGGCAATGCGATACCCAATTTCAGAGTGCTTTTTCATCTTGATCCATTCTTCTTCATTCAGCTTGTCTTGCTTGTTCAGTATCCGGTCGTCAATGCCCACCTTCCCGATGTCATGAAGGGTTGCGACCAGCTCCAGCACATCAAGCTCCTGCTGTGAAAGCTTCATTTGTTTTCCAAGCTCTTTGGACAAATGGGTCAAGCGTTCTGCATGCTCCTGGGTCTCATGACTCTTTTCGTGCATCGTTGCCTTGATAGAGGCAATAATTACGCTGTGAGAGCTCTTATGCTCCAGCAGCTTCCGTTTGTACATGAAATCCTCCGCCAACTTAACGATACTCTCAAGAGGCTCGCTTATCGTCTCCTTTGTGGCAAAGCCAAGGGAAATATTGATGGAATATACTTCGTTTGTTAGTTTCTGGTTGTATTCCTCACATTTCTGTTTGATTTGCTCCATGATTTCATTTACCGTTTCAGCTGTCGTCCACGGCATCAGAATCATAAATTCGTCACCACCGGTCCTTGCCGCAATGTCGCTGTCTCGGCAGCAGCTTTCTATGATTTTCGCAGTTTCTGTTATGAGAACGTCTCCCTCTGCGTGACCAAAGGCGTCATTGACAAGCTTTACCCCATTGATATCACCGATCATGACTGACAGCGGCAGAAAGTCCTCTCTGTCAACTCGTTCCTTCTCCATCTCCAGATATCTCCGGTTGTAAATCCCAGTCAGAAAATCATGGTAGTTCAAATAAACTATCTCTTCCTCTTTTCGTTTCATGTCGTCAATATCAATAATCAATCCCTCAAGAGCTTCTACCTTTCCGGATTCATCGTATATCGCTTGGCCTTGTTCAAAAACCCATTTTGTCTCGCCGGAAGCGGTTATGATTTCATACTCCTCCGCTAGTTTTGCTCCGTTTTCCACTGCTTTGAACCATTCCTCCCACAAATGCTGCCGATAGGGGGGGCGGATCAAGTCATTGAAGGCGACTGCCTTATTGTTGATCAGGCTGTCGGAAGGGTAGCCGGTCAGTTCGAGACAGCCTTTGGAAGCAAAAAGCATCGTCCAATTCTTGTCATATTTGCAGCGATACGCCATTCCAGGCAAATTGGATAGCAGTACCGCATAGCTGCGTTCACTTTCTCGCAGCTCCTTTTCTACTTTTACCCTCTCGGTAATATCCTCTACAATGCACAGATAATCTTGCTCTTCTCTTCCACCGAATCTGAGGGGCGCTACGGTAATATTGGCCCAAACAGTATCACCGGCAGGCTTTATATACCTTTTGTTCATTGTATAGCTTTCGATTTCCTCCGCCTTCAGTTGTTTGTATTTCTCAATTTCCCGCGCAAGATCTTCCGGGTGGGTAAATTCTTTCCAACCGGCAGCTTTTATTTCCTCATTGGAACGTCCGACAATATTTTTGTACATAGAATTATATTCTGCTTTGCCTTCGCTGTTTATCGAGATACCGACGGGAGACTGTTCAAATACGGTCCGAAACAATTCTTCTTCCTTGCGCAGTCTCACATTGGCCTCAGACAGCTTTCGTCTTTCCTCTCGCATCGAGGCATTCGTCCGAATGACAGCAATCAGAGCCAGATACAGCAGGAGGATGCCAAGTGCAACCACGAAGGCTTGCAGCGTAAAGACGGATGCATGACGGTACCACATATCAACGGTATAATCGACGCCAAATACCGCAATAATCTCTCCCGTATCCTCATCCTTCATGGGAATCAGTACGCTGACCCATGTCCCCCAACGATCCTCACTATTCATGACGATAGGCTGCCCATCATAAAACGGCTGTTTGTCTTCCTTGACGGCTTCTGTATACTCTTGTCCGGGGGGGGAATGATCCTCGGAATCTTCCGGCTCCGAATCGGCGACGAAGTAAATCCTCCCCTCTCTCATCTTAAACAGGTAGGCGAATCGAATCTCCCTATGTGCAGCTGCGATTTCATGCAGCCTTTCCTTTGTTTCAATATATTCCCTTTTCCCCAAATCATGTAGGCTCAGTTCCAATGCCTTCACGTTTTCCTCGTCAATACATGCTTCCGCGACGGAAGCTAGTTTTAATGCTTCATCCCTGGTGCTTTCAGCCGCTCGCTCCCAAACATAGAAAATCATCAGAGAGCATAAAATCAGCATAATAAAAAACGAGGCAAAAAAGAATGTTTTTGCCCTTGCCGTCTCTCCAATTATATTTATCATCAAGCTTCTTAGTCTAGCCATCGCTGTGCTCCTTATTCTAGCAAAACTTCTTCCTTGTGCTAAGGTTAGTTTACCCTAAATTTCGACATGATTCAACAAATTTTTATGGTGCCATCGGGACAGAAATCTTGATGATTCTATTGTTTTGTTATGGTATGATGGAGTGGCAAACTATTATTCAGGAGGCAGCATGCTAATTCTTAAAAAAACCTTGACGGTCATTTTCGCTTTCCTTTGTAACGGTATGGCGATCAGCCTGTTTCTATTGGCCGGATTCGGTCTGGACTCCATCAGCGTATTTTCTGCAGGTCTGGCAAATGTCTTCCACACAACGGTAGGCATGGCAAGCCTCGGATTTTATTTCGTCGTGATTCTTGTCACCTTTTTTGTCGATCGCCGCTATATCAGCGTAGCCACCTTGCTTTCCCTTGTGATCGTAGGTCCGTCCATCGACCTCTTTATGCAGCTATTTCGCTATGTTGTGACGCCTGAATCCGACCTGCTCCTTCGGATTATATTTTTTATCATTGCCTATCTGAGTCTTGCATTTGCCGTAGCCTTATATCTTTCCGTAAATTTGGGAATTTCGGGGGCCGACATGATTCCCGTCATCGTCTCCGACAAGGCGCACCGACAGTTCAGATGGTGTAAGGTTATTTTTGATATCACGGTGATCCTCATCGGAGTTTTTCTGGGCGGTTCCTTTGGAATCGGTACGATCATCGTGGGGTTCCTCACCGGCCCGACGATTCAGTTCTTCCGAAAAAACCTGGAAAAGAGGATTCAAAAATGAAAAGTACCATAAAACAAAAGGGAATCCTTCTGATGCTTCTATCTGCGCTGCTGTTTTCGGCGATGCAGGTTATCATCAATATAACGGGCGAACGAGTTCCTCTCATGGAGCAGGTGTTTTTCCGAAATATCGTAAGTCTGGTCCTGTGCTTCGTTATCATTAAGCGCCATGGCCTTTCCATGTTTGGAGAAAGAAAGTATCAACCCTGGCTTTTCATGCGTTCCGGCTTTGGTCTTTTGGGTCTGGTTTCCTTGTTCTATGCAGCGTCCCGCGCAGCGCAGGCCGATGTGACAATTTTAAGCAAGCTTTCCCCTTTTCTGATCACCTTATTTGCGTTTTGGTTCTTGAAGGAAAGGATTGCAAGAATTCAGATTCCGTCGCTGATCATCGCATTTGGTGGCGCTTTTTTGGTTGCGAATCCTTCTTTCCATTCCAACCCATTCCCCCTCTTTCTCGCTTTTTTATGCGCAATTTTTTCCAGCGTATCCTATACACTGCTGGCCTACTTTAAGGATAAGGTGGATGGGATAACCGTCATCATGCATTTTTCAACCTTCTGTACCGTGGTATCCCTTCCCTTCTTCGCAATGAATATGCAATTGCCCAGCATGAGCGATTTTCTGCTGCTACTGCTCATGGGGATCTTCGGCGGGTTCGGTCAGATTGCCCTCACCTATGCCTACCGTATGGCTCCGGCAGCCGAGGTGAGCATTTATAATTATGCCGGCATTCTCTTCTCTATGTTTCTGGGCTATATAATTCTTGGAGAAACCGTCCCCATCACCTCTCTCATGGGCGGAGGTCTGGTTGTGCTGGCTTCCCTGCTCGCTTATCGATATTCCAGACACCCCGTTGAATAACGGTATATTGACTGAAATTAAGGGCAGGGTATATAATAATGCCGTTATATTAATTTTGCATTTCTTATCTGGAATTGAAGGAAAGGAATATTTGTATGTGGAAAGACGCGTTAAGACCGGTTTGGACAGAAATCAATCTGAGTAATCTCGATTATAATATAAAACAGATCCGGCAAAAGGTGGGCGACAAGGAGATTATCGGTGTTGTCAAGGCGGATGGTTACGGTCATGGTTCTGTGGAGGTTTCAAAGGTGCTTTTGGAAAACGGGGTGAAGACCCTTGCCATTGCAACCCTCCAGGAGGCAATCACGCTGAGGGAGAGCGGAATCACCTGTCCCATCATCATGCTGGGCATCACTCCGGAACTGTACGTCGATACCCTGCTGCACTATGACATTACTCCCGTTACCTCTTCCTATGAAAATGCAGCTGCTCTATCCAAGGCAGCCGAGGCCGAGGGCAAAACCATTGATGCTTATGTTGCACTTGATACGGGAATGGGGCGTATCGGTTTTCTTCCTGAGGATGAAAGCATTGAAGAATTTATAAAAATTAACAGACTTACCAATCTGAAAATCAAAGGGCTGTTCTCCCATTTTGCAACTGCGGATGAAAAGGACAAGACCTTTGCTGCGCTGCAGCTATCCCATTACAATACGATGTACGAAAAGTTAGAGCAGGCCGGTGTAGCCATCCCCTCTAGGACTATCGCAAACAGCGCAGCTATTATGGAACTCCCGTCCGCATATTTCGATGCGGTACGACCCGGTATCGTTTTATACGGTTGTTATCCATCCCAGGAAGTCGATAGAAATCGGCTTTCCATCAAACCGGTCATGTCGGTGAAAGCGAATATTGTTCATCTGAAAAAGGTTCCGTCCGGATCATCCGTCAGCTACGGAAGAAGATTCATGACGGAGCGAGAAAGCCTGATCGCCACATTGACTCTTGGCTACGCGGATGGCTATCCAAGATATCTGTCCGGAAAGGGTCGTGTCATTGTGAACGGAGTTTATGCTCCGGTGGTTGGAAATATCTGCATGGATCAATGCATGATCGATGTGACCGATGTGCCTGACGTGAAGCTTGGAGACGAGGTTGTGCTGATGGGAAGCCAGGGAGATCTAATGATTCCGGCGGATGAGATCGGAGAAAAAACCGGAACCATCAATTACGAAATCGTATGTGCCTTCGGCCAGCGACTGCCCAAGGTATATATCCGGTAACGCATTATCTTGAGCTGATTCTGCCGTCCGACTCATTGCAGAATGCATAGGTTCCCTTTTGGCAATTTTTGCAGTTGTACAGTGCCCTGTCGGCAGCTTCATAAAGCTCTTCATATGTACTGCCATCCAAGCCATAGATTGCGATTCCAATGCTGGAGGACATGTCGATCCGTTTGTTTTTTTCAATTTCGTAGTTTTTAAACATTTGGCATATTTCCACTGCCCTTTTGATGATTAACTCCATTCCTTCGATGTCCTTCATCAAAACCATAAATTCATCGCCTCCGATTCGCCCTTTGATATCCGAGGTTCTGAAGATATGATTCAATTTGAATCCCAGTGCGGAGATCACCGCATCGCCTATCCGGTGTCCATGTTCATCATTGATTCCCTTAAAGTCATCAATGTCGATCACCAGCATCGCATGCTTGCCGTGCTTCCCTTCTGCATTCAGGAAGTTTTTGATCATTTCCTCCGTAGTCTGCTTGTTGTAGACTCCCGTCGCAGAATCCTTGACAGCCTTTTCCGTTAGATATTGGAGCTCTTTTTTCTTTTCATCTACGTTTACGATCTTTCCGATGACTCTTGCCAGTCTGTCCTCCCGGTCAAAGACACCCAGCATGAAGATACGTGTCCATAAATACTCCCCCTCCGAATTTATGATGCGGACCTCCGCTTCCGCAATCTTTCGATCCTTTTTCATCTTTTCGAACAACTCGGCAAATCGAATTACATCGTCAGGATGAACGTAATCATATTCCAGAGAACCTAAAAATCCGGTTTTCGTCGGCTCATATCCAAAATTTTTACAAAAATTCGAAGTATGAAAATATGTTTTATCTCGCGTATCATATTCAAAGATGATTTCATCGGTCTGTTCCATGATCATGCGGTAGCTTTCATCGTTGATGGACTCGATATGAATCTTTCTTTCAAGGCGCTTGTAGCTTTGATTTCTCATGTAAACAAAGTAAATTCCTACAGTCATGATGATCATCAGAATATAAATGAAGACAGGTATAATATCGTCATAAATACTCTTGGACTGCGCCTCCGCAACAGATACATCCGTTAAGGACACCAAATACCAGCCATGAAACGCGATGGGCGTGTAACTGATGTAGATCCCCTTCTTGGACTGGCTGTATTCGATGGTATCCGCAATTCCACTTTTGATATCCTCCCTCAGTTTTTGTCCCTTCTCGCCTTCCAGAGACCAACCGATGGAAATCTTCTGTATTACCTTGGAAAAGTGCTCCTTAAGATCACAGCGCGCGGTATGGAATATAATATTTCCGTTCTTATCGGCGATAAAAGAGCAACTATTCTGCTCAAAGGTCTGGGGAAGAATCAGATTAGTAAAAAAGTCTTTGTTCAGAAAGGCAATCAGAACACCTGCGATCTGAGTTCGGTAAATCGGCAGTGCATGAATACTTACTATTTCACCATCTATCTGTCGAGATGGGCTTCCGGGCAGGACGGTGTCCCCTTCCATAATCTTATCAATATCGTTCCAATCGGAATTGAAAAGCAGTTTGGATCCATCCGATGTAAAAGTCATGCCTCCGTCCTTCAGCACGATGCCCAGACTGAGAAACCCCCTGTCCTCAGCCTCCCTTTGTAGAATGTCGTTGATTTCCTCAAGATTAAATTCATCCGCTGTTCCGATCATCCTTGCAATGACATCAAGACTTTGCAAATTGGTGCGAATTCCACTGGAAATAATATCTGCATTTTGAGCAGATATTTTAGACAGGTATCCTTTGCTAATATTGGTAATTTTCTGATCCATGTATTGAGAATGTGCGATGGAAATAGCAAAAATAATGATCAGGCAAAGAGTTGCAATCATATATTTTACATAAAAGCCTTTTTCAAGATCCTTCCCCTTTGACTCCAACTACCATACCTCCTTTAAGAGTTACGTCCGGTTATTATCCCATTTTATTCCAAGTTCAAATAAAAGTCAAACCGTCAACCATCCTTTTGTGACAAAGTTACGGTCTGTTTTGAAACGATGGATATAATATAATTATAAAGCAAAAGAGTTTTCGTTCTGAATCAGCAGTTACTGCTAAATTAGGATAACAGAAAGATCTGTAAATTGAAGGAGATGAAAAAATGAGTGCAATTAAGATTACAAAAGAGAACTTTGAATCGGAGGTTTTAAATTCCGATATACCTGTATTGCTAGATTTCTGGGCAGCTTGGTGTGGCCCATGCAAGATGGTTTCCCCAGTGATCGATGAGATCGCCGGAGAAGTGACTCATGCCAAGGTGGGAAAGGTCAACGTGGATGAACAACCAGAGCTTGCAGCAAAATATAGAGTTATGAGCATTCCAACTCTGGCGGTCTTCAAGGATGGCAAGGTGGTGAACAGTGCAGCGGGCGCAAAAAATAAGAATGATATTCTATCCATGCTGAAGATTTAGCGTACGTAATTTAAATTGGAAAGAGGCAATCCGAAAAATAGATTGCCTCTTTCTTATGTGGTGTAACACACGTCATTCATTCCTGTGGGATTTTTCTATTCAAGTACCAACGCCCGCATCGGGCAGAAACGGACACATTTCCCGCATTTGATACATGCATCCATATTGACCGTCGGTGCTGCGTAACCCGTTTGCGATAGTGCAGCAACTGGACATACTCTGACGGATGGGCACGAGTGATTCTGGGGACATCTACTCTTCCTGACCGACAGGATCATGTCTTTTTTCTCCTTCTTTTCCCTTTGGTTATTTTCTTTTAAGCGGCTAAAAATGCTCATTATCTCACATACCTCTTTCTCTCTCTTCGGTTTTCTATCAAATTATATCCGATACTCCTTCCTGCTTCTGTGACCAAATCACATTGGCCTTTTGGATTCCGGAATCAATGGTAAGTTAGGATTCTTAAGCAACATAACAAAGCCCGGTACTGTGATATGCAGTCCAGGCTTTTATGTGATGCTTTCTTATTGAATTGTTCATCCGTTAGCGGTTCTCTGCCAGGCAAGGGCTTCGATATAAAGCTCCGTAAAGCGTCCAAGGTCAATCCCCATCGCAGTTAGTCCGGCCATTGCCTCATCGAAATCCAGTCTCTCATACAGAAGCACCGTATCAAGGCATTCTCTAAGCTGGCCTTTTTCTCCCACCAATGCTTTTTTCACATCCTCGGATAGGGCCAAATCCTTGAGGATCACTTCCATATCCTGATCCATGATAATATCTATAGAGGATAGAACTCCCGTGAAAAAGAAATCCGTCTCCAGCAGGTTTCTCTTCAGTTCCTGGGCCATCAATGCAAGCAGTTTTCCTCTCAAAAGGCATACTTTTATCAATTCGCCGTTCTCATCATTTTCAAAGTCTTTGATCAGCAGAATCGAAATCCAGCGTTTCATCTCACCAATTCCCAATCGGACGACGGCCTGGTGCAGACTTGTGATCTCTGTTTTCGCCCCGTAATAGATAGAATTTGCCATCTTGAGAAGCTTATAGGTAAGGCCAAGATCTTTTGATATGGTTTCTGTGATTTTAAAGAAATTGGGCGCTGCCTTTTGAAGCTCCTTTAGAATCTCGATGAGATGTACATTTAATGAGGTGATTTCCTTTGATTTCATCATCATCGGCTTGCAGAAAAAGTACCCCTGAAATAGGTCGTACCCCATTTCTGCCGCTTCTCTGAATTCTTCTCTCGATTCCACTTTTTCAGCAAGGAAAGTAACTTTGTTTTTGTATTTCTTCAGCAGCTCACGCTGCTTTGTCTTGTCGGCAATTGGGAACTCAATCTTGATGATGTCTGCAAGCTCAATGAGAGGCGTATAGTCATAGTCCGTTCTATCAAAAATCAGATCATCCAACGCCAGTATGTACCCTTCCTTTTTCAGCTTTCTACATACTTCAATGATGATATCCGAAGCTTCTACCGTTTCTAGTATTTCAACGATAACCTTTTCCTTCGGCAGGATTTGCGGTATTTCCGCCTCCAGCAGGTCCTGGGTAAAATTGATGAATCCCTTGGTACCGTCCGTCAGGCTGTCAAAGTCAAGTACCAGAAATGAATTACGAACCAATTCAGCTGTCGCTCCGCTGTGGTCTTCATTCTTATAGTAATTATCAGAATTCCCGCGATGTAAAAGCTCATAGCCATAAATGCTCATGTCCTTATTAAATATAGGCTGCCTTGCAATATAGATATCCAATGTTTGCCGTCCTCCTTACAAATATAAATGAAAACCGACGCTGAAACTACAAGCCTATTCTATCATACATACTACGTCACCGTATGATTCATGATTAGTTCATTATATCTCCATTTTTTTGTACTTGTCAAATTGAAGTTGAAGTTTAGGCTATTATTCTTTCTAACTCCTGGGTATTAGACCAATGACACTGGAAATCCCAAAGGCCATCAAGTTGACGATTACGATGCTGGCGCCTGCCGGAGTGTCGAAAGCATATGATGCAACGATTCCCCAAAAGAAGCAAACAATGGATAGAAGCGCAGAAAATATGATGACGCCGCGAAAGCTTCTGAACATGCGCATCGATGATAATGCAGGGAAGATGATCAGGCTGGAAATGAGCAGCGCTCCCATGATCCGCATCCCAACCACGATGGTCACCGCAGTCAGCAACGCAATCATCATATTGTAAATTCCAACCTTTGTACCTGTTGCCTTTGCAAAATTTTCGTCAAAAGTCACCGCAAATATTTTATGATAGAAAAAAAGAAACAGCAGGAGTACGATGATGGATAATATGATGCTGAGGAAAACATCTCCCTGGCTCATAGCCAGAATGCTGCCGAACAAGAAATTGTAAACATCTGCGTTCATACCAGAGGTCAATGAAGTCACGATAACACCAATCGCGATGGAACTGCTGGCGATCAGTGCAATGGCGGCATCCCCCTTTATCTTGCTATTTTCACTGATGCGGAGAAGCAGGAAAGCGGCGGCAACGACCACCGGAATCGACACCTGCAGCGGAGCCAGATTCATGGCCATTGCAACGGACAATGCTCCAAATCCTACGTGGGAAAGCCCGTCCCCAATCATGGAGTATCGCTTCAATACCAGACTGACGCCAAGCAATGCGGAGCACAATGCCACGAGCATTCCCACCAATAAAGCACGCAGAATAAACGAATAAGAAAACAGTTCACCGATTAGCTCAAGCATAATCCGTTTCTCCCTTCTTGCTCCTTCGCTCCTTATGAATAGAAAATCTATCCCCTTGGCTTTGTCCAAGAAATCTGATTCCCGCTTCACAACTCAGGTAATCCTCTGTCAAGCCAAAAAATTCAATGGAATTGCCGATATGCAGTATTTTATTCGCATTTTCCACCGCCGCCTTGACATCATGGGATATCATGATGACCGAAACTCCCTCTTGATTGAGCTCCCTGATGATCCGGTATAATTCACTGGTTACAATGGGATCAAGTCCCGCAGCCGGCTCATCTAGAAGCACAATCTTTTCCGTTGCGCAAAGCGCCCGTGCCAGCAGCACTCTCTGTTGCTGGCCTCCAGATAACTCCTTATAGGATTTCTTTTTCAAATTTTCTATCCCTAATTTTTGCAAATTCTTCATTGCTGCGCTCTTTTCCTGCCCCGAATAGAATGGCCTCATTCCGATCCTGTTCAGGCAACCTGAAAGAACTACTTCAAAAACCGAGGCAGGAAAATCTCTCTGCACCACAGTTTGCTGAGGAAGGTAACCGATATGGTTGATTTTGACTCCCTCTTCAAAGCGGATTGTTCCGCTTTTTAGCGGCATCAAGCCTAAGATTCCCTTCATCAGAGTTGTTTTTCCGGAGCCGTTTTCTCCAACGATGCAAAGGTAGTCTCCCTGCAAAACCTCGAAGCTGACTTCCTCCAGAACCAGCTTTTTTTCATAGCTCATGGATACGTTCTGTGCAGTAATCTGAGCCATTTACTCCAGTCCCTTCTTCAGATTTTCTCCATTTGCTTTCATCAAAGACACATAAGTGGCGCCGCTTTCCAGCTCTTCCTTCGTCACGTTATGGCAGGAATGGAACAGCAGTAGCTTTGCTCCCGTTTCTGCACTGATGGCTTTGGCGACTTTGGGCTCCTCTATTTCGGCATAATAAATGACCGAGATTTTTTCCTCTCTGATTTTTTCGATTAATCCGGCAACTGTCTTTGCGCTTGGCTCTGTTTCCGATGAGCAGGAATCAAAAGCAGATTCATAATTTAACCCATAACGATTTGTAAAATAAAAAAGGGCAAACCTACTACCAAATATTATATCTTGTCTTTTTCCGTTCTCCACGATGGCTTTGAAGGAAGCGTCCAATTCGTCTAATTCCGCACTGTATTTTGCGGCATTCTCTTGATAATACTCCGCATTCATCGGATCAACAAGGCATAGCGCATCCCTGATGCTGGCAACCATTACTTTTGCCTGCAATGGGTCCGTCCAAATATGGGGATCAAAGAGGTGCTGATGTTCGTGTTCAGATCCTTCCTCTTCGTGCTCGTGTTCTGACCCTTCCTCTTCATGCTCATCATGGTGATGTTCCCGTTCAATCTCCTCGGTGCTGGCTAGCTCGATCCCTTGGGAGACATCTAGAACAGTACTGCCAGAACCGGATTGCTGCATTCCATCAATAATTCTTTGTGACCATGCCTCCATGGATTCTCCGGTATAGATAAAGAGGTCGGATTCGTTTATCTTGATAATATCCGAAGGTGTTGGCTCATATGAATGACTTTCAACACCCGGAGGAAGCAGCAGCGTCACCTCAGCCTTATCCCCTGCAATTTGCCGTGTAAAATCATACTGGGGAAACAGCGTTGCGACGACCTGGAGCTTACCGCTCTTCTCATCCTTGACTGCCGGAACGTCCTTCTCCGTATCCGCCCCGCAGCCTGCTGTCAGGACAAGGAACACTGTCATTGCCACTGCCATCATTTGTATCAATACTTTTTTCTTCATTTTATAATCCCTCCCGGTCTTTTGAAGGCGGACCCACTCCCCCCGGCCTTAACGAAACCGGAGGCACTATCACCGCACTTTCCTGCACAGTGCCCGCATTGCCCGTACAGCACTGTCTTGGCATGATCCACATGAAAATCATGGTGATCCTTAATATGGGAGTCTATGCCTACCAGATAATCACATTCCAGGTGGAGCAGCTGCCCACAGTCCACACATTTCAAATGGTAATGCTGATTACAGGCACCATTTTGCTCCATATACTGATAGCATGCACTTTTTCCCTCCTCGATAAAGTATCTCCGCACGACATCCTGGGATACCAACTTATCCAGATATCGGTATACGGTTGTTCTGCCCACCGAGGGTTTATCTCTATTCAGAGCACTCATAATTTCATCTGCTGTGATGTGTCGGTCTTTATTTTTCATAAGGTAGCCCAATATTTGATTCCTCTGCTTTGTTTGATAGGATGGTTCAACAGGCATCTCTCTTCCCTCCCTGTACCGCAAAAATGAAACTGGGTTTCATTTTCATATTATATGCCCCCCTTTCATTCCATGTCAAGATGGCTCTTTGCGTTTAGCTCACCGCAAATTAAGTGCTTACCTTCTATTTTTAACCAAATTCCACAACTTCTACACAAAAACATCATAAAAAGTCTTCGGACAGTGTACCCGAAGACTTATATCTCTTGTGCTTTACAACTTATATGTGCTACGCTCTGTGGTCTTCCACCCAATCTTTTATTTTATGGAAGGATTCTTCGCTGATGACGTGTTCAATACGGCAGGCATCTGTCACTGCAGTCTCTTCTCCGATCTGCAGCGCGTGAACCAGATACTCGGTGATCAGTCGATGCCGCTCATAGATCTGGGTTGACCGTAGATAACCCGCTTCTGTCAGTCGAATGATGCCACCGTCCTCCATGATGATATATCCGGCCTTTTTCAGAATACCCATCGCCCTGCTGATACTCGCTTTTGTGTAATCAAGCTCATTGGCAATGTCAATGGAGCGTACGGACCCTTTCTTATTCTGCAGGATTAAGATGGTTTCCAGATAATTTTCACCGGATTCTTGAATTCTCATGACACCCTCCCAAATTGATTTAACCTTTTGTTTATTCTAGCACAGAATAGAATTTTTTTCAAATTCCTATTGACAAAATTAGTTAGCAATAGTAAACTGTATTCGAAGTTAGCATCGGCTAACTAAAAAAATAACATGCGGTTAGCGAGCGCTAACCTTTTCCTTTGACAGTTGGTTAGCGTGTGCTTACCCGAGGAGGTTGATGTGATGCCACTATCAGTTATGAAGACCGGTGAAAAGAATACCATAAAAAAAATCAACGGCAAGGATGATACGAAGCGGTTTTTGGAAAGCCTCGGATTTATTGTCGGAAGTACCGTTACTGTTGTGTCCGAAATTGGAGGAAATATGATTCTAAATGTAAAGGACACAAGAATTGCCTTGGACAAAAAAATGGCAACGCGGATTATTGTATAAAACCAAACGCTTTGTGTAAAAGCAAATTGAAATAATAGGAGGATACAGAATGAAAACGTTAATGAATATCCCTTTTGGTGAAACCGTTACCGTGGTTCAACTTGACGGTGAAGGCGCAACAAAGAGAAGAATCATGGACATGGGCATCACCAGAGGCGCTCGATTGTTGGTCAAAAAGGTTGCACCTCTGGGGGATCCTATCGAAATCAGTGTCAGAGGGTATGCGCTATCGATCAGAAAAGCAGATGCAGAAAAGATTATCGTCGAGTAAATATAAAGAGCAGGAACAGCAAAACTCCAAATAAGAAAGGAAATGATCATGAGTATGACAATTGCACTTGCCGGAAATCCCAATAGCGGCAAAACCACCATGTTCAACGAGCTTACCGGCAGTGCTCAGTATGTAGGTAACTGGCCGGGCGTCACCGTTGAAAAAAAAGAGGGGAAATTGAGGGGCCATAAGGATATATCCGTAATGGATCTGCCCGGCATCTATTCCTTATCTCCCTATACACTGGAAGAGGTCATCACGAGAGATTATCTGATCAATGAAAAACCCGATGTTATCATAAATATTATCGACGGAACAAATATTGAAAGAAACCTTTATTTAACCATGCAGCTTAAAAAAGTAGGCATTCCCGTTATTATTGCTTTGAATATGAACGACGTTATTGAGAAAAGAGGGGATAAGATCGATCTCATACATCTGGCTGTTGAGCTGGGCTGTGAAATCATTCCCACCTCTGCTTCAAAGGGAACCGGACTAAAGGAATTAATCTCCCGTGCATTGGTTGTCGCAAACCAGAACAGAAAAGTGGACCCAGATCCAACATTCCTGCAGGAAGCCTATGGAAAACTGGATGAGGAAGCAGAAGAGGCTGCGGTGAACCAAAGATATGAATATATTCAAGGCTTAGTCGAAAAGCATGTAAAAAAGAACGAGATCTCTGTATTTTTAGCTTCTGATAAAATCGATCGCATCGTCACAAACAGATGGCTGGCTCTTCCTATCTTCTTTTTTGCTTTATGGCTCATCTACTATGTGTCTATCGTGACTGTAGGAGACATGACCATTGGCTGGGTGGAAAGCTTGTTTGGATGGATACAGGGCGGAGCAGAAACAACGCTGATCAACCTGGGCGCTGCAGACTGGACCATGGATCTGGTGCTCAACGGCATCATCGGCAGCCTCGGTGCAATTTTTATTTATGTACCACAACTTATGATTCTGTTTTTCTTCCTGTCTCTGCTGGAAGACAGCGGCTATATGGCAAGAGTAGCCTTTATCATGGACCGGCTCTTCCGAAAGTTTGGGCTATCGGGTAAATCCTTTATTCCGATGCTCATCGGAACGGGATGCTCCATCCCAGGGATCATGGCAAGCCGTACCATTGAAAATGAACGAGACAGAAGGTTGACCATCATATTGACTCCTTTCATCCCATGTGGTGCCAAACTTCCCGTATTTGCAATGTTTATTGCCATGCTGTTCCGGGATCAAACCTGGATCGGGCCCTCTTTATATCTGATCGCAATTTTTACTGTGATTCTTTCTGGGATCCTGTTGAAAAAATTCAAGTGGTTTGCCGGAGATCCTGCACCCTTTGTCATGGAGCTCCCCACATACAAGTTGCCAAAGGTAAAGAGTGTCACGATACATATGTGGGAAAAGGCAAAATCTTTTGTTAAAAAAGCCGGTACGATTATCTTTGCCGCCTGTGCCGTCATTTGGTTCTTACAAAATTTCAGCTTTAGCGGCTATATAGGGCCGGAAGCCATAGACAACAGTATTTTGGCACAATTTGGTGATGCAATCAAATGGATCTTCGTTCCTCTGGGCTTTGGAGATACCTGGGCAGCCCCTGTGGCTGCCGTGACAGGACTTCTTGCCAAAGAAGTAGTCGTGGCAACCTTCGCTTCCGTAGGCTCAGTTGTTCCCATCATGTTCAGTCAGGTCACCGCTTTCGGTTTTATGATATTTACTTTGTTTGCAGCTCCTTGCTTTGCAGCAATCGGCAGCATGAAGAGAGAATTCGGAAGCTGGAAATGGACTCTGTTTGCCGTTGGCTATCAGACAGGTCTGGCTTATGTGGCAGCGCTTCTTGTGAATCTCATAGGAGGACTGATTTTCAAAGGAACCTCCGTGGCAACCAAAGTAGCACTTGATATCGGTATCATGGAAGAAGCTGCCGAGGGCGCTGTCGTAGAAGGAGATATTACGCTGTATCTCTTTGGCGCGATCCTGATTATCGGACTGCTGATCGGTCTTGCCAGTAAGTTCAGCAGCTCGCGGCGCTATACCGAATTAGCCGAAGTATCGACAGAGGAGAGCATATGATAGACATTATTATCGGTGGGCTTGTCCTAATCACAGTGATTCTGGCCATCAGAAAAATAGTTAAGAATCAGAAAAGCGGAGGCTGCGGAGGCGGGTGCTCAGGCTGCTCTTCCGCTAAAACCTGCAATGCCTTGGAAACGCTCGAGGCCAAAGCAAAGGAAACATTGCAGGAAAAAAGTAAAGACGAATGAGTCAACTCCTAATCATACAATAAGCAAGTAAAGAAAAGTGGCTGACGCCACTTCCGCTAGGGAACCCATGGTTCCCTTCGGCGGCTGCATGCAGCCTGAGCAACCTCCTTTAATGGCGAGGGGTGCCCCCTCTGCACAACCCCATTTATATACAGTAGGAACGATATCTCCTACTGTATATAAAACCCAAGGGAACCTTACTCCCCTCGGGTTTTCTTTTTAAGACTTGAAATCATTCTGTAATCAAATCCACCAGCTGCGCCGAGGTGGCTTCCACCAGACTCGCCACGGGCAAATCCATCTGCAGGCCGACCCTTCCGGCGCTGACTACGATGCGTTCATACGATCGAGCGCTTTCGTCGATGGCGGTCCGAAATGGTTTCTTCATTCCTACAGGGGAGCATCCTCCCTTGATGTATCCCGTTAGTTTGGTGATATCTCTTGCCGGTATCATTTCAAGCTTCTTTTCTCCAAAATGCTTCGCCGCTTTCTTCAGATCCAGTTCGTGGGCAACCGGAATCACGCAAACATAATACTCTCTGCTGGCGCCCTGGGTGACCAAGGTTTTGTATACTCTGTCCGGCTCCACGCCTGTCGCCCTGGCTACCGATACTCCGTCCATAAATCCGTCCGGCGCCTCGTATTCGTAAAGAATATACTCCACTTTTTTTAAGTCCAGAAGCCTTACGGCATTTGTTTTATTATTTGCCATGTCATCCTCCCTTGTTGAAAAGGTCTTTCTGTATCAATGTTGTTACTTTTGGGCTTTGATCTTGGTTCCGTCGGAAATGTCTTCGTTGGGAGAAAGAATTACAGCATCCCCCAAGGACAATCCGGAGACCACTTCCATATAGTCTTCTCCCTCCAGCCCTGTTTTCACTTCTCGCAAAACCGCCTTGCCTCCCTCGAAGATGTAAACATAGTTGCTTCGATTCATTTCAAAGACTGCAAGATCCGGAACCCGAAGAACATTTTGCTTTTTCTCGACAGCGATTTCAACGTCCATATTGCTTCCCAGGCGGACCGGCTGTGTTGTTCCGAAGGATATTTCGACGGTTACCCGTTTCTGATTCACTCCAAGGTCGGACATTTTATTCTCTGCCTTTAAATGTACCTTTTTCACGATGCCCTTTTCATCGGAAAAGCCCGCATCCTCATTGTAGATCCTTACCGGATTCCCAGTATGGATCAAATCCGCATCCTCTGCGATGAAATTAGTCTTTACATAGATGTCGGTCAGATCGGAAAGTTCAAAGAGAGGCGATCCTGCCGCAACGGACTCTCCCTCTTTCACGAAAACCCCCGTGAGGACTCCGTCCATTGGTGCCGTGACTCCGGCTGCACCGGAGGATTCCGCATAGCTCTCAATGGAATACTGCAACGCAGAGATTTGGGCCGCCAGCTGCTTCGCCACCGTATTAGATGCATTATAGTCTGCATAGCTCAGCGCACCCTGATCATAGAGCGCTTTATTCTTGTTTGCCAGTTCTCGTGCCTGGCTATACTGGGCCTGCAATCCGGTCAGTTCTGCCTTCTGGCTTTTTATGTCAAGATTTGCGCTCGTTCCGTCGCTGGTCATCAAGAGATCACCGGCCTTCACTTGTTCCCCTTCTTCAACCATCAATCCTTTGATTTCAACCGAATTTTTAGCAGTCATGGTAATGGAGCTTACCGATTCCACCGTGCCGGTTTCCTTTAACAGCTTCGTCACCTCGCCCTGATCAACCGTAGCCGATTCCACGGCAATCCCTGCATTCATCGTGGTCATTGCAGCCACTGCGGCCATCAAAATCAATGCTCCTCCTATCACGATCCATTTTTTGCCCTTTAAAAGCTTCATACTCTTATCCCTTTCTTAATCGCATTTCATCGTCATACTTAATCTGCAAATAATTATTTATGATTCTCTGTTCTTCAGCGCCTGCAGAAAATCCAACTTTCGAATCTTCCGGTAGGTCGCAAGCTGTGCCAGCAGCACAAAGCCAATCGTATAAATCCCCGCCATAATCAGCGCATTGACTGTAGGGCTCATATCCAGCGTATACAGATCGGAGCTGAATGCGGCGGAACTGTATTCTGCCATGATATTTCCTACCGGGATGCCCAGGAGAAGCCCAAAAATCATGATGACATTATTCTCTCTCACAATCATATAAAAAATTTCCCGTTTGCTGAAGCCCAACACCCGCAGGGAGGAGAATTCCATTTCACGTTCCCCAAGGCTGACAATGGTTGCATTGTATACGATACTGAAGCCCAGAATCCCAGAGAAAATTACCATTGACCCGACAGAAAGTGCCATCATGGTCATATATTGGTCATATACCGCTCTCGTATCTGCAACGGACATGATGGAGGCGATGTTGGCGGCACGGATCAGTTTTTCATTGATGTCGGGGTCCTTTGAATTCACATATACGCCGTTCACCACATTCTTTTCCAGCAGTAATTCACCCATCGTGTCAACATCCATGTACGCATTGATTCCCAAGGTTTGTTTGATGATACCCTTTATTTGAATGTATACATCGGCTTTGCCCGGAATATAGCTTTTAATCTGAACCAGATCACCCTTCTCTACTTCAAGGGCGGTAGACAGATTCTCCGAGATCAGCATTCCCCGCTTTGGAATTTCTGTTTTCTCTCCTCTCACATTATGGAAGGAGTAAAACTTTGTGTTCCGGTCAAGGCCGATGATGTTGACTGACTGTTTTTTATTGCCGTTTGCAAGTTCAAAGGGATATTCCAGCTTACCCTCTATATAATTCACCTTGATCAAATGCTCCATATCCCTCACTGCGTCCTGACGGACCGGACTCCGGAAGCTGATATTATATTCCATCTTCTGAAATTCTTTGAAATGATCTGTCATCATCTGATCCATCACATCGGGCATGCTGGTGGTAAACAGCATCATGGCATAGGTCAGCGTAATTCCGGCCAAAACAAAAAGCGTCCGTTTTTTATTCCGAAAGATGTTTTTACTGACCATCTTATTGCTGAAGGACAACCGCTTCCAAAAGAACGGAATTTTTTCCAGCAGAATCCGCTTGCCTGATTTCGGTGCTTCCGAATGCATTGCATCGGCTGGGGTGATTTTAAGAACTCCCCGGGCTCCGATGATTCCCGACAACGCACAAAATAAACCGGAAAGCAGCACGGCATATAACAGAAAGGAGTAGTAAAACTCGATCCGCAGCAGCGGGATATGAAAATAATCGAGATATAGCCTTGTCATGCCCCCGGCAAGGGCCATTCCGAGTAGGGCCCCAATGGCACCTCCTGATATTCCCGTAACCAAGGCATATTTCACGTAATGCATCAGCACCTGACTATTTCGATAGCCTATGGCTTTCAAAACACCGATTTTGATCCGATCCTTCTTCACCAGTCTGGAAAGCATCATCATCAGGATAAGTCCCGCCACCAAAAGAAACAGAATCGGAATCGAATTTGCCATGGTATCCAGTTGGGTTAGCTCCTGATCGATGATCGCATTGCTCAGTTGATCCTTACGCTTGACAGTCTGTTTGACTCCATATATGTCCAAGGTGTCTTCCACCTCATCGATGAGCGCTTCCTCATCTACGTTCTCATCATAGCGGATCAGGATCTCGTTAAAGCTGCCTATAAGCCCAGCTGCCTGTTGCCCGTACTGTTCCGAGACATAGCAGATCCCAAAGGTTTTATCATCAGGTACAAGGGACTGGACATTTTCCATTAAATAAATATACTCCGGATTTGCAACAATTCCCGACACTTTCAGGGTTCGCTGCACTCCGCCGACTTGAATTTTAATGCTGTCGCCGACTTTGATGCCTCTTGCGTTGGCAAACTGCTCAATGAGCAAGGCCTCATTGCGGTCACCGGATATCATTTTCCCCTTTATTATTGTGGATCGGCTAAGTTCTTCCTGATGTCCTGTTGTGGTAATCAGCCGAAGGTTAACTCTCTCATTCTCATTTTCCGTCACCATAGGAACATCCAGCGTGACTCTGCCCATTGCTTCCTTAACGCCTTCAATTCTCAGCAGCCGTTCCGCTTCCTGGCTTGGTACTGCGGCGGTCTGCAGGAAGAGGTCCGGGAAGTTGTTTTCTCTGTAGTAAGTGTCCACCGTATTATCCATGTTCACGGATGTCATATTCAAAGCGGTAAACGTTGCAATGCCCATAATGATAATCGTCAGCACTGCGATAAACTGACCTTTGGAATTTCCTATCATGCGCATCAGCATGGTGTCAATTTTATGAATCTTGAATCTGTTTCGATGTGTTACCATTTTATTTCCTCAACAGCCACAGGATTTTCATTGATGTGATCGTCGATGATCCTGCCACTTCTCATTTTGATGACACGATCTGCCATATAGGCGATGTCTGCATTGTGGGTGATGACGATGACCGTCTTACCCATATCACGATTCACCTTTCGAAGCAAACTCAGAATCGTGATCCCGGTATGAAAGTCGAGGGCTCCCGTTGGTTCGTCACAGAGCAAGATTTCCGGATTTTTTGCCACTGCTCTTGCGATGGAAACTCTTTGCTGTTCTCCACCGCTCATCTGGGCCGGAAAGTGATCCCTTCTGTCTGCAAGTCCGACGGCTTCCAAAATCTCATCGATGGGAAGCGGATTCTGCGAAATTTCCGTTGCCAGTTCAACATTTTCTTCCGCGGTCAGATTGGCCATGATGTTATAGAATTGAAAAATGAAACCCACCTTGTTACGGCGGTATTCCGTCAGTTCTCTTTCGTTATAGGCAGTGATTTCCTCGTCATGGAGGAAAACCTTTCCTCCAGTGGGCAGATCCATCCCGCCGATAATATTCAATAGGGTACTCTTCCCGGAGCCGCTGGGTCCGAGAATTACCACAAATTCTCCTTCTCGGATCTCAAAGGAAGTATCCTGAAGTGCTTTTACTTCAATTTCACCCATTTGATAGCTTTTTGATAAAGATTCCGCCCTTAGTATTGTCATGTGCGCCCACCTCTTCCCTTGTTCAGTTGATCACTTGCCAATCCGTACTGTATGAAATCAATGAGATCGTTATAATCCTGCAGTATGAGATCAGGATCAAAATCTGATGCCTTGATATCAAAAATTTCATTGAATCGAATAAAAAGATGGGTCAGTATTTTTTTTAAAAATTGCAAAGAAATTCCGGCTCTGAATTCGCCTTTTTCAATGGCTTTTTCCAACAGCTCCTCATAATACTTTTCCGATGTGTCTCCGAGCATATCCATTGCTTCATGATAGATCTGATTCCCCTTTTCTTTGAGAAACAT
>CAKMKG010000019.1 GCA_927441425.1 uncultured Bacillota bacterium
AATTTCATCAATTTTTGTCGAATATAAACTTAACTTGCTGTTCACCCATTACTTAACGGTTATTCCCCGTAACAAATCCGGCCATTTTTCCGCTACTTACAGACAGACATCAGCTCAGCTGTTCGTGGGCCGCCGTCACCACAGCTTCCAGAATGGGACGATAATCCGTTCCCGAATCCATCTTATTGAAAAGCAGTAAATACTCGATATTCCCTTTTGCTCCTGTCATGGGAGAAAAGTCCAGTCCCTGTGGATATAATCCGTTGGCTGCTCCGTATTTGATGACGTTTTCGATCACTTCCATATGAACCGCCTTATCTCTGATGATCCCTTTTTTTCCTACCTGTTCCCGTCCTGCTTCAAATTGCGGCTTAACGAGACAAACGAGCTTTCCGTCCTCCGCCAGCAGCTCCGCTGCCACAGGAAAAACAAGCTTTAGGGAAATGAAGGAAACGTCGATACTGATAAAATCAGCCTTTTCTGCAATTTTTTCCTTGTCCAGGTATCGAATGTTCACCTTTTCCATATTGATCACTCTCGGATCGTTTCTGAGGCCCCAGTCGAGCTGCCCATAGCCCACATCGATGGAGTAAACCTTCTTGGCTCCATTCTTCAGCATGCAGTCGGTAAAACCTCCGGTGGATGCTCCGATATCGACTGCTACCAATCCTTCTAGTTTGAGATCAAAAGAACGGATCGCCTTCGCCAGCTTCAGTCCACCGCGACTGACGTAGGGACAAGCATCTTCCTTGATGTAGATTTCTGCATCGTCCTTGATTCCCGTTCCGGCCTTATCTACTCTTTGACCGTCAACATAGACGATTCCGGCCATGATAGAACCTTTTGCCTTTTCTCTCGATTGGAAAAATCCCCTGTTCACCAGGACAATATCAAGCCGTTCCTTCAAGGAAGTCACACACCCTTTCTGCGATACTTTCTGAATCTAAGCCGTATTTTTGAAACAATTCTTCCGTGCTTCCCTGTTCAATAAATTGCCCCGGCCATCCGATATTTAAAACCCTCACATCCATTCTGTCTTCCTCCGCCAGCAGCCCGTTCACAATGGATCCGTATCCACCCTCCAGAATATTGTCCTCCAGCGTTACAATCTTCTTCACTTTTTCAGTGGCAGAGAGAATGGCTCCTCGATCAAGGGGCTTTACAAAGCGCACATTGGTAAGACCGGCTTCCAATCCCCGGGATTTCAGCTTCTCGCATACTTCCAATGCGATGGGAACCATCTTGCCGACGGCAAATAGTTCCACATCTTTTCCGTATCGAAGCCTTTCACTGGTTCCGTCAATGACCGAACACCCCATCTCAGCAGTACAGTCAATCGCTTCTCCTCTTGGATAGCGGAGGGCGCAGGGACCGTTCAACGTCAGTGCATACTCCATCATATCAGCCAATTCTTTGCCATCCTTGGGAGCAAGCACCGTCATATTGGGCATTTGGCTCAGGTAAGACAGATCAAATACGCCGTGGTGGGTTTCTCCGTCGGAGCCTACATTGCCGGCCCTATCAATGGCAAAAATCACAGGAAGATTCTGCATGCAGACATCGATGAGGATCTGATCATAGGCTCTCTGCAAGAAAGTTGAGTAAATTGCAACCACAGGCCGGTAGCCGCTGGCAGCAAGTCCTGCCGCAAAGGTAACTGCATGTGCTTCCGCAATGCCAGCATCAAAGATACGATCCGGATATTTCTGCGAAAATATTCCAAGGCCTGTTGCATCGATCATGGCAGCGCTGACCGCTACTATTTTGGAATGATCGTTGGCCATCTGTACCAGCTTATTTCCAAAGATTGTAGAGAAGCTTAGATTTTCAGACTTGGTCAAGACATTCCCTGTCGTAGGATCAAAGGCTCCGATTCCGTGGAATTTGCCCGGATTCGTTTCCGCATTACGATAGCCCTTTCCCTTTTTCGTGATGGCATGAATTAAAACCGGTCCTTCCATCATTCTGGCAAAAGAAAGCACCTCAACAAGGTCATGTATATTATGTCCGTCGATGGGTCCAAAGTATTTGAATCCAAGCTGCTCAAAGATTGCACCTGGAACGATTGCATATTTCAAAGAATCCCTGAGATGCTCAAAGCCGTTATACAGGCCTTCTCCTACGCCGGGGATTCCCTTCAGTGTTTTTTTCAGCTGTTTCTTGAAATCCAGATAGGTTTGTGATGCGCGCAGCTTGGAAAGATGCTGCGAAATTCCCCCGATATTTTTACTGATGGACATTTCGTTGTCATTCAGTACGACAATCATTTTTGATTTGGATGATCCTGCATTGTTCAGTGCTTCATAGGCCATGCCCCCTGTCAACGCTCCGTCGCCGATGATTGCAATGACAGAATAATCGTCGCAGTCCAGATCTCTTGCCGCTGCATAGCCCATGGCAGCAGAAATAGAATTGCTGCTATGGCCGGTATCGAACATGTCATGAATGCTTTCCTCTCGTTTCGGAAAGCCGCTTATCCCGTTGAGGCATCGCAGACCATCAAAGCAGGGCGCCCTTCCAGTGAGAATTTTATGTACATAGGATTGGTGGCCAACATCCCATACCATTTTATCCTTAGGGCTTTCGAAGACCTTATGCAAAGCAATGGTAAGCTCAACAACACCAAGATTGGATGCAAGGTGACCACCGTTTTTTGAAACCTTTTCAATTAAAAAATCTCTGATCTCATAGGTTAAGAGCTCCAGATCTCTTTCGGACATTGTTTTTAGATCCTCAGGGAACTGATAATCCAATATTGTTTTTTTCATGTATGATTAACTCCTTAATGGTGACTTTTCACACTTTCATTTTCAGTTCTATTTTCCGTGTTAGCAAGACAGAAATCCTATCGGATCCTACTTGCAAGCTCATCTGCAAGAAGGATAAAAAATTCTGCATTGTCATAATATGGCTCCATGGCTTTTTTTGCGTTTTCGGTAAGCTCCTGCACTTTTTCCTTGGATTCCATTAAGCCATAACGGCATGGATACGTGGCTTTTCGCTTTATCTGATCCTGTCCCGTTTTTTTGCCTAGCTCTTCCTCCTTGCCTTTAACATCCAATATGTCGTCGACGATTTGGAAGGCAAGTCCTATATTTTCCGCGTATTCGTCGAGATCCGCCAGCATTTTTTTATCAGCGCCTCCCAGATGAGCACCCGCACGTACAGCTGCTTTGATTAAAGCTGCTGTTTTATTGATGTGGATATAATCAAGAATTTCCTTAGTACATTGCTTATTTTCGGCTTCTATATCGGCAATTTGCCCTGCAATCATACCTCGACAACCGGCACCTTTTGATATTTCATAGACAGCACGTACTCTACGCTTTAGATTTTCAACATTATCAAAATACAAGAGCATGTCCTTGTTCATCGCCTCGAAGGCGGAAGTCAGTAATCCATCTCCTGCAAGAATGGCGGTCGCCTCCCCGAACATCTTATGATTGGTTGGAATTCCGCGCCTCAGATCGTCATTATCCATGGAAGGCAGATCATCGTGGATCAGGGAATAGGTATGGATATATTCTATGGCGCAAGCATAGGGCAACGCTAGTTTTTCGTCACCGCCGCAAAAATCACATGCTGCCAGCAGAAGTACGGACCGCAGCATCTTTCCTCCTGCATTCAAACTATAAATCATGGATTCATATAACGTAATACTTTTATGGTCAACCTCTGGTAAAAAATAGAGTAAATGCTCCTCAACGAGTTCTTTAAACCGTAAATATTCATTGTTCTGCATCCAGTACCATCTCCTTTATGCTTCTTTTTTTTCAAAGAATTCGATTTTTTGTTTTGCATCATTCAGCATATCATTACAATAATTGTAGTATTCGATCCCCTGTTCAAATCCCTCGATGGCTGCCTCCAGAGTTGTCCCATCCTTTTTCAGGATGTCCGCTGATTTTTCCAAGCCAGCTAAGGCTTCCTCAAAGCTCATTTTTTTCTTTTGATTCGCCATGATCCTCCCTCCTTATCTCTGCAACTTCACAAATTATGTTCCCATCCTTCATAACAGCCGTCAAGCTGTCACCAACTGCAAACCCATCGGCAGAACCGGCCAGTTTACCTCGTCCATCCAGAATTGCTGCATATCCTCGATCCATGATATTCCTTGGATTGAGCGCATCCAGACTTACCTTCAGCCGCTCTGCCCGGGAGGACCATTCTCCCAGCCGACTGTATAAAGCATTGATGATTTCTTTCTGCAACGCTTCCACCTTCATGGCATGAAACATCAGCCTATGATTCATACTTGCTGCCAGGGCATCAACACCGCTCCCGGTCACCCTTAATTCTATATATTTAATAAGACGTTCCATATTGTGAATCAGGTTTTCCTTTTCATTTTTGACATATTCCTTCAACGCTGCAATATCAGGTACCGCCATCTGAGCTGCTGCAGTGGGTGTTTCAGCTCTCTTGTCCGCAACAAAATCGGAAATCGTAAAGTCGGTTTCATGTCCGACGGCGGATATGATTGGAATCTTCGAAGCAAAGATACTCCGTGCAACAATTTCTTCATTGAAGGCCCAGAGTTCTTCCATGGAACCGCCGCCTCTACCTACGATCATTGTATCGATCTCCGGAAACAATCGGTTTACTTCATCGATGGCTTTAGCGATCTCGTCTGCGGCTCCCGGCCCCTGCACCAGACAGGGATAGACGAGTACATCTACTATATTATTTCTACTTTTGACTATTTTTATGATATCTCGTACAGCAGCACCTGTTTCTGATGTGATGACTGCTATTTTCTGTGGGAAATAGGGAATTGGTTTTTTAAATTTTTCGTCAAAAAGACCTTCCTTTGAAAGCTTTTCCTTCAATCGTTCAAACGCCACCGTCAGGTTACCAATTCCCTCTATTGTGATTTCCCTTACATTCAGAGAGTAGCTTCCGCCACGTTCATAGAGAAAGATATAGCCGTTGGCAACTATTTCAATCCCGTCGGTCAACTCATACCGGATATTCTTCAAGTTATCTGCAGCGAGAAAACAGCTGATTTTACTCGCCTCATCCTTCATCGTAAAATACACGTGACCCGTGCTGTGGTATTTCAGATTGGAAATTTCACCGATGACGGAAACATTGCCTAACAGCGGATCCGACTGAAGCACTCTTTTAATATAGCCGTTGAGTTGAGATACCCTTATCGGTTTAACTGCCATAATTCTTTTCCTCCGAGGAACGAGATGCCTACCGCATTGTCCGATGACAAAGCCGGGTCTCCAAATACCAGCTCCAACGGTTTGCCTTTGAAGCAATGATCAATTTCATCCCTGATATACCGGCTCGCCATTACGCCTCCGGTAAAGAGAACACGGCTGCAGCCCGTCTGGGATATCACCTTTTCCGTAATGGAACAAAGACAAGCGCTGATCTTTTGAAATAGTTCGTAAATTAGCTTTTCTGAATCTGTACCTTTCTTCAGCTCACGTTGACATTGGGTTTCGATCCCGGATAAATTGATTTCCAGACGGTCAATGGGAATCTTCTTCAGTAAGGCTTCCTGTTTTTTTATCTTATTTTTCTCCAGAGGGATATCACGCAGCTCGTCCCTTTTTTTAACCGCTATGCGATCCATCTCTCTTCCTGCAGGAAATTCCATCCCGATGGCTACTCCGATTCTGTCGATGACTTGCCCAAAGGATAGGTCTTTGCTTCCTCCCAAAATCTGAATGGTTTTATCGAAGATATGGAGCAGCTCGCAGGTTCCTCCTGACAAATGATACGCCAAATACTCTGTCTCATCCGAAAGACTACTGTGCTGCAGTACGGCCTTTAGATGCCCTTCCTGGTGGGAGAACTCAAAGAAAGGCACCCCAAGGCTGGCTGCCATAACTTTCCCATAATTTACCCCAGCTTTAAAAACCGGCATATAAGAGTCCTCGATCGGTCTTGGCCGATTGGAGGCCGCAATGGCTCCAATCCGGTCTTTATCAATCTGTCCGTAAAGCTCCATCAGCATTTCGGGCAGATTTTCCATATGCTGAAAAAGGGCGTGGGATTGCCGAAGCCCTCTTTCGCCCTGCTTAACAGTCAGTAGTTTACGTATGTCTGCCGCAATTTCTCCATTGATATCAGTCATTGCTAGAGAAGTCGTGTAGTTGCTGGTATCAATCCCGAGAACCAAATCTTTATTCTGCATCTTTGCTTCTTACAACCTTACCCAGAATTCCGTTGATGAATTTTCCCGATTCATCCCCGCCGAATTTCTTTGCCATATCCACTGCTTCATTGATGGATGCCGAATTCGGAACGTCCGGGAGATAAAGGATTTCCGCAGCAGAAAGTCTCAATATCGCAAGATCCACCTTTGCCATTCGACTGATTTTCCAGTTTTCACTACAGGCTTCCAGTTTTTCATCAATGGCGGTCAGGTGGTCTACTGCAGCCGCAGAAAGCTGGTTAAAGTATTCCAGTTGATTAGAATCCTCCATATGCTCCAGTATAAATCTTTCTTTTATCTCCTGACCATAGTCGTTCTGCACTTCCATTTGAAACAACAGCTGCATGAAAAGTTCTCTTGCTTCCGTTCTCCGCATATCTTCTAGTCCTCCTCATCTGTGAAATGTACTCCCTGAACGTGTATGTTCACTGCTTTCACAACAGCCTCCGTCATGGTTTCAACTTCATTTTTTACATTTTCCTGAATATCCCAGGCTACCTCCGGGATCTTAACACCATACTCCACGACGATATATATGTCAATATTGATTCCTTCATCATTCTGGTTTACTTTAATCCCTTTATAAAGAGGCTCTTTGCCAAAAATATTTTTTGAAATGTTATCAGCAAATACACCGCTTAGTCCTGCAACACCCTTTGTTTTCAAGGTTGCATTCATAGTGCAGATTGCTATAACATCATCTGATATTTTTAGAGTTCCCAGTTTTTCTTCGTTTGCCGTGCTCATTCTGTTCACACCTTACATATTATAACGCCTAAGTAGAAAAATTTCGACTGTAGAAATATTTCTACTGCCATCTACGTGTTTCAACGAAGCGGGAGATATCTCCGCTTCCTGCGCTCTGCCGCGTTTCGTGATAGAATCATTATAGCAGAAGTGAACTCCAGATACAATTTTTAATTTGGTTCAAGGAAAAAGTGAACCCTCACTAATACTTACTTTGAATCACAATCTGGCTGGCGTTCCGGCCGGTTTCCCTCATGACGATATCACAAATTTTTGCCACATCGGACTGGGTGACCTCCTGTTTATTTACCGTAATATTAACTGAATTATCCGTCATCAAAACCAGCGCATCGGTAAAGCCCTTATTTCTGATCAAGTTTTCGATTACCTTCTCCTTGTTCATATAGTCGATAATTTTCAATTTCTGCTGTGTCGCATTATTCTTTTCCGCACTGCCATCCTTTGTCTCCTCAATGACATCAGTAAGCATTGATATTACCTGGTTTCTATCCATGTTGATCGTAGCCCTTGCTTCTTCAAAATAGATGTCGGCGTTTGCGATTTCAGTTAGATCGTCTGAGGTAACAATCAAACTGGTGTCGAGGGCTTCTCCCGAGGAATCTGTCTGGGTTTGATTTGCACCGGCTATGGTATCGACAACTGCATCCGCATCAATGGATCCGTTCGT
This sequence comes from uncultured Bacillota bacterium, assembly GCA_927441425.1. GTDB lineage: Bacteria > Bacillota > Clostridia > Peptostreptococcales > Anaerovoracaceae > Anoxybacterium. The sequence continues at coordinate 7,608 of CAKMKG010000019.1, forward strand.
GTCTACAGCTCCATCGCTACTTGTTCCGGGTAATTCGGTAACATTCAGACTGTCGACAAGAACATCTCCGTCATGTAGCGTCATCTGTTCCAATTCATAATCTGTATATCCCGTGGAAGCGGAAAGATCCTGATCATTATTCAACTTGTTATTCAGTACTCCTATGCCGACAATCAGTACCAGCATACCAACCAGAATTATTTTTTTGTTTTTTAATAATTTCATTTACGATATCCCCCCTAAATCCTGCTTTCGCATTTCAAATCAAGTCGTTTTTTACTCTGTATCGGTTTCGTTTTTCTCAAAGACCATCACATTTGATGCCGGTATGTTAAACACTGTTGCTACTGCATCGATAATATTACTCCTAACAATAATGTTATCTGCTCCTTCTGATGCCACGATCACTCCCTCCACCTTACGGTCAGTCTTTCTCGTTTCACTGCTGAATACCGTATCTTTTTCTTCTAGGTTCTGATAGGTAATCATAACATTGGTGTCTCCGACTCCTTTCATCTGGCTTAATATTCTCTCCAGCCTGATTTCCTCCTCAGTCGCCAGGGCAGTTTCTTCCGTATACTCTGTCCCGCCGTCCATATCTACGATCTGCCTTCTCCCGTCTTTACTCTGTGTAAGAACATCGAACAACAGAAGTGCGATTGCTGCAACAAATAGTATCGTAATCAACTTGATGAGCAAGTCCTTTACGTATTTATCGTTTTTCAGTTTATCCCACATGCTTTATCCTCCCTATTAATATATAAATATGGATATGTCCTTATTCCATTAAAATTGCCAATGGGGACAATATTATAGCCATAATGATCAGAGAAAAAATGAATTTGAGGTACTTGCTCATACTTCCCGGCGGCAGCAAAATTTCAACAAAGGTTACCGCTACGATAATAATGAAAATATTTTTGACCCACTCTCTTGCAATCTCCATCCACTGTCACCTCCCATTCCGTACCGTTCGTTTTTTATTTCCATAGGCTGCCGCCTCCGATCCCTATGATGATCGAAAGAAAAATAATGAACATCATTGCAACAAGAAATAAAATAATTGCGAGAGTGATCACCGTATTTCCCACCTCGTTCACACAGTCAGAGATGGTCTTGTTTCCAATGGGCTCAATGACAACGGCAGAAATTTTAAACACCAGAGCAACCGCCAAAATTTTAATCATTGGAATGACAAGAAGCGTCAGGATGATCATCAAACCAAAAATACCGATACCGTTTTTGATAATTGCTGCACAGCTTAATATTAAATCGAGGGAATCTGCTGCAAAACTTCCCACGATGGGGACAAAATTATCCACCGAATATTTTGCCGTCTTGGCCAGCATTCCGTCTGCAGTTTTTGTGACGAGGCCTTGTACAATTGTAAGGCCTGAAAAAAGAGTGACCAAAAGACCCATTACCGTAACCGCTGTTCCACGGATCAAAAGCGCCAGTTTTTTTACATAATCCTTCTCCGAAAGACTGTTGACCAGTATAAATATACATGCAATGTATATAGCAGGCATAATCAATCTCTGCAAAACAGAATTGAAGATCGTGATTGCGGTTATAATGAAGGGATTCAATATCCCTCCGGATGCAAATCCACCCATTGAAATCAATAATGGCACAAGGATTGGTAGCAGTGCCTGCATCGTCAGCGTCATGGTATCCACTGCATTGCTGCAAATTTGATAAATATCCATAAAGCTTTTCAGGCAAAGCACCATCACACAACAGCTGCATACGATGATACCAAGATTGGAAACAGTATCTTCGGAGAAGGAATCAGCCAGATTTTTTAAGAGGCCAATGATGATGCAAACCACAACCAATTGTACCCCCAATAGGATGCTCCCATGGATTTCTTGCATAAAGTGATTGCTGATCGTACTGATAATATCCTGAAAGCTGAAGATGGGATCTCCCTTCAGGATGCTGCGAACGATTTCTCCATGACTTGTATCACCAAAAACAGTTCCGTTGCTTGTTGCCAGCTCAAATAGATCCTCGATTTCTTTCATATCCATTGAATCAAGCTGCTCTTTTACAATGCTTTCAACACTCAATTCTCCTCACCTCATCAGCCCGGCAGCATCTTGTTAATCAACTCCATGACTGCCATCATAACAGGTACAGCCAAATAGAAAATCATTACCTTACCTGCCAGCTCAACTTTTCCACCAATTGCTGATTCACCGGAATCCCTGCAAATCTGAGCAGTAAAATCTGCAATATATGCAACTGCCAATACCTTTAAAATAATCGGGAAGAAATTCTTTCCATAACTGATCTGATTATAGATTTCATTTAAAAATTCAAATACCGCAGTCAATTTATAGATCACCATGATAAAGATGACCATAACAGTGGTAATTACTACATAGGTTGCAAATTCTGGCTTATACCCTTTTACCAGGGAGGATACAACTACCCCGCCAATTCCAATCGCCGCGATTCGAAAGATATCCATGTCCATAAAAAAACACCTCATTTCCTATCTTCAAAGTATTCCTATAATTGAAACAAGGTTTTCACCGCAATAAAGAAATCATTGATCATCTGAACGATCAAAAGTAGCACCACGATGATCCCCGCCAGCGTTGTCATCATGGCCTGATCCTCTCTACCTGCACGTATCAATACTTGATTTAGCACGGCAACAATAATGCCAATTGCAGCAATTTTAAAGATAATATCCACATTGATGTCCATTCTAAATTCTCCTCTCATGTTTATAAAGATGCCTCATCTTATAGTTATCATTACATCATATTCCTTGGACAAGATTTTATTCATATAAAAGTCATGCCTAAGTTTCACGGTTTCCCTTGAGAACACCCAATGAACGGCATTAATTAAATTAATAAAATTACAATTAAAACTCCGATAGCTGAGCCCAGACTTTTATACATCCTTCCCTTGGTTTTCTTTTCCTCAATGGCTTCCGCCACCTGGGCTTCTAAAAGGGAATAGATCCGAAGGAACATGCCATACTGGCTTTCCATATCAGTTTTGCCTAGCTCAATCCCAAGGTCTGCTATAATTCTTTTGTCTTCTTTATTGAGCGCGCTTTCCAAATAAGCTGTTTCTACTGCTTCCATCCAGATATCGGGCAAATCTCGTGCTGCCTGATTTTGCAAAAGCAGGCCGGCAGTTTCCAAAAGCGATCTACTCATACCCTCCTTGATCTTGCTGACTCTTAGAAACAAAACCGGCAAAGGATCCAGTCGGTATTTCATTTCTGATTCCAGTACTTTTAACGTGGTGATCAACTCATGGAGATGATAGACACGATTGTCGTAGGACTTAGCCTTAAGCTGACCGATTCCAACTCCGGCCAGCAAAATAAGGATGCATAGAATCCACTTAAACAACATTTTTATTCCTCCAATCCCGAATGGCTGAAATGGATCCGATGGCCGGAACATTGGACAGAAAAATAAGCCGTTCAAAGATCCCTCTCTCCACCAATTCTCCAATTCCGGAGTTGATGACATCCTCGTAGCAGCTGCCGTGAATCGTTGTCAAAAGACTGATCCCTGCACAAACAGCCGCTTCAATGGCATTGCAGTCCTCCTTTTTGCCGATTTCATCGGTAGCAATGAGATCAGGAGACATGGACCGGATCAACATAATCATACCTTTTTCCTTCGGACAGCCATCCAGGATATCGGTCCGGATTCCCAAGTCATAGGATGGATGGCCGTTGTACATGCCTGAGATCTCTGAGCGCTCATCACAGACGCCAACCTGGAACCCCATACTGCTGAAGTTTCGGATCATATCCCGAAGCAGAGTAGTTTTTCCACATTTGGGAGGCGAGACGATTATGGTGTTGAAGATCTGAGATTTTCCCTTTAGCAGATATCCCATACATGGATCGGATACTCCTATGATTTCTCTGCTTCTCCTGATATTAATGGAGGAAATATCCTTTATCGTCTTCACCCTTCCATTTTCCATGACAGTTCGTCCACAAACGCCGACTCGGTGACCTCCTTCGATTGTAATATAGCCATTGATCAGCTCTTCCTGACAGGCATAGACAGAGTAATTTAATAATGAATTAAATATGTTGTTAATTATTATATTATCTATTTGGGCACTATTTTTCCTTTCGAGTCCATATTCCTTTCCGGCGGCAAACAGCACGATATTTTGACCGTTGCGGATTCGAATTTCTTCAAGATTTTTTTGAATCGAACTCGGTAAGCCCTTAATCTGCTCCCCGATTTCGATGGGCAATTTCGTCAATATCTTATCCAGTCCGTTCATACAATGTCCCTCTTTCGTTCTTTTCATAGGAACCCTTTCGTTACGTCATAGGAATTGGTCAGGAATCCCTCTTGTTACATCATATGAGTAGGACAAGATTTTATTACACAAAAAAAAGTAGCTGATGCCACTTCCTTTGAACAAAAAAAACACAGCCGTTTCCGACTGTGCTTCGAAATTTATATTACTATTTTATGAAAAACATTTAATTCTATTCATCCCATACGTCATGATTTGCCTGCTTCGGTTGAATATAAAGCTTTACCTTATCGATCCGACGATCCTTAACGGATTCAATCTTGAAGGTGCAATTTTCAAGCTCTATGATTCTTTCCTCTGTTTCATCCTCATCCGGGATTTCACCCAGAATATCGATGATCAGGCCTCCTATTGTTTCATGCTCTTCTGACTCAAGATCGAGCTGAAGTTCATCATTTAAGTCATCAATATAATATTGGCCGTCAATTAAGTACGTGTAATCATCCAGTTTTTCTATTTTCGATTCGCTGTCATCATACTCGTCATCTATGTTCCCCATGACTTCTTCAATCAGGTCTTCAATCGTAGCAATACCTGCAACTCCGCCATATTCATCAATTAATATCGCAATATGGACCTTTGTTGCCTGCAGCTCGCGGAACAATTCATCGATATTTTTACTTTCCGGCACAAGGTAAGGCTTGCGGAGCAGACTTCTGATGTCCACATTTTCAAAGCCGTGTTTTCTGGCCTGGATCATAAAGTCCTTCATATAAAGAATACCGATAATATTATCGCTGTCTTTTTCATAAACCGGTACTCTAGCATACCGTTCCTCTAGCAATTCATCTACATAATCAGCAAGATTATCATTAATATTGATCATATAGACATCGGTTCTCGGCGTCATGACCTCATAGGCAAGTTTATCGTCAAATTCAAAGATACTAGTAATCATTTCCTTACCGGTTTCTTTGATCAGGCCTGTTTCCTGTCCAACCTCAAGCAGGGATCTGATTTCTTCCTCTGAATAATGCTCCTCGATATTCGTGTCCTTCACTCCTGTTATACGAAGCAGGAAAGCTACAGATGCGGAAAGGAGCCATACAAAGGGCTTTGTTATCTTTGATATATAAATAATCGGCTTTACGCAAAACATGGCTATTTTTTCAGAGTACTGAAGTGCCATTCTCTTCGGATACAATTCACCAAAGACAAGCGTAATATAAGATAATACCAAAGTGACTAGAGTAATCGCTAGCTGCGTTCCATAGGGGATATTGTATTCTGTCAGGAATGCAGCGAGATCATCCGCCATGGTGGTTGCTGCTACCGCACTGGCCATAAATCCGGCTAATGTGATTGCAACCTGAATCGTTGATAAAAACTTATTTGGCTCCTCATAAAGTTTTAATAAAAGCTTTGCTTTCCGGTCGCCTTCCTGCGCAAGTATTTTAATTTTGTTCTTATTGACCGAAACAACGGCCATTTCTGCAGACGCAAAAAAAGCATTTATTAAAATGAGTAATGTTAAAAATAATAGTTGTACCATTAATGATATACTCGGGTCAGGATCCATTCAGTATTTCCTCCTTAAAATTGTTCTTGTGTGCGTTTGCTATATTATACCACTTTATTTCTGTTTTCGGAACATATATTTTTCGGCAACGGGTTGCGCCATCTTTATTTTGACAATTTGCTGAGGGTGCGGTGCCGATGCGATAGGCTGATCCTCCTCATCAAGCAGCACCTCGATCTTCTGGGTAAAATAATCGGTATACGGTCCAAACACTTCGATTTCATCCCCCAGATTCATCTTATTTCTCTGTTCCACCAAGGCGATCCCGGTTTTTTCATCGTAGCTTTTTACCAGCCCAACGAAGGTATATTCTCTCGAGTACGCGCTGGTCTGATAGTTTTGATCCTTGTTGGTGGGCTTATTGTAGTAAAATCCCGTCGTAAATTCACGATGACTCACCTTTTTCAGTTCCTTCAGCCACTCAGGATTAAATTGATAGCCTTCCTGATCATTGTAGTAGGCATCGATGGCTTTTCGATATGCGCCAACGATCGTCGCCACATAAAAGACGCTCTTCATTCTACCTTCGATTTTTACGGATGCGAGTCCTGCCTGGATCAGGTCAGGAATATGCTCAATCATACACAGATCTCTGGAATTTAGAATATAAGTGCCGCGTTCATCCTCCTCGATAGGAAAATATTCTCCCGGTCTTTGTTCCTCCACCAGATGATATTTCCATCGGCATGGATGGGCGCATTCCCCCTTGTTGGCATCCCGTTCGATCATGAAATTACTCAACAGACAGCGACCGGAATAAGAGATGCACATGGCTCCTTGAATAAAGGATTCCAGTTCCAGTGTGTCCGGAAGTCTCTTTCTCAGCTCATTGATCTCTTGAAAGGTCAGCTCTCTGGCCAGTACGATTCGTTTCACGCCCTGCTTGTGCCAGAATTCTGCGGTTTTATAGTTGGTCATGTTGGCTTGCGTGCTCAAGTGGATTTCTGCAACGGGGATTGCCTCTCTGATCATCATGATGATGCCCGGATCCGACACGATAAACGCGTCGATTGGAATCTTCTTTAACTGGTGCAAGTAGTTCTCCAGCTCAGCGATATCCTCGTTGTGAGCAAAGATATTGATGGTCATATGAGCCTTTCTGCCCCTGTCGTGGGCGTACGCTACACCCTCTTTTATCTGTTCTATACTGAAATTTTTTGCGGCAGCCCGAAGACCGAACATTTCTCCACCGAAATAAACGGCGTCTGCTCCATAATCAACAGCAGTCTTCAATTTTTCCAAATCTCCCGCCGGTGCCAGTAATTCAATTTTTTTCATCTTATCCTCTGGTATGCAAAACACTGACAGCAACACCGTCTCCGACGGGTACTACCGCAGTATCGGCATACTTTAATTTTGTGATATAGTTTATATATTTCCGCATGTGTCTTACACTTGTCTTCTGCCTTCTATCGGTGATAAATTCGTCGGAAGCCGTTCTGGCTTTCAGAAGCACGTTATCCGACAGGATGACGGCCTCCTTTCGGCATAGCGGTACACAGGCATCCCAGAATTCTTTGTAACTGCTTTTTGCCGCATCGATAAACACCAGATCAAAGCCTTGTTCATCCACATCGGTGATGGAATTCCTCAATTCCGCAAGACTTTCAAGGGCGTCACCCGGTTTGATTTGAATCCGCAGTGACAATCCAAATTTTTTGATGTTTTCCAATGCATACCGATACATCTCATCGCTGTGTTCCAAACTGACAATTTCAGTTTCCGGACAAACCTCGGCAAAGCAAATGGCTGAATATCCCACTGCAGTGCCAATTTCAAGAATCCTTTTCGGCTTTTTCATCCTGACGATATTTAGTATAAATGTCTCCGCTTCCCTTACAATAACGGGAACATTGTGTTTTTCCGCAACCTCCCGGAGCAATTTAAGCTTCCTGTTCAATGGCTGATACAGCCCTTCCAGATACTCGGTTACTTTATCGTTTGTGATATTCATGAAACTCCTCAATCGATGTATTTTGCTTTATCTTTTAAAAATTGTTCATAGGTGACGGAAAATACATGGGATCCGTCTCCCTTTGCCAGAAAGAATACATAATCCGTATCTGCAGGATATAATGCTGCCTTGATGGAATCGGCTCCGGGAGATGCAATGGGACCCGGCGGCAGACCGGAAATAATATAGGTGTTGTACGGTGACTCTATCCTCGTATCCTTTATGCTTAATACAGGCTTCTGTTCCCCCAGGATGTACTGGACTGTCGCGCAGGACTGAAGAGGCATACCGATTTTAAGCCGGTTGTAGAACACGCTTGCAATAACAGGTCTATCCTCCGAAACCCGAGCTTCCCTTTCGATGATCGATGCCAGCGTAATGACTTCCCTCACGCTCATTCCCAACTCTTCCGCTCTGGCATAGTATTCGTCCGTAAATACTTTATTAAACTGATATAGCATTTTATCGATAATATCATACTCGTTGGCGGTTGTGAATATATCGTAGGTATCCGGGAAGAGAAAACCTTCCAGCCGGTCTGGTCCTGCAGGAGAACCGGCCAGAAATTTATAATCAAACTGTCCTGTCTCGATTTCCTTTACAAAAGCCTCCGTATTCACCAAGCCCTCCTCGGAAAGCTTCGCTGTAGTGCGCTTGATATCATAGCCTTCCGGAATGGTGAAACGAACTGTTTCATCCTTCCCCATTAGCAGAAGCTCCATGATTTCCCCCATAGACATGCTGGGAGAAAGTGCATATTGCCCGGCCTTATATTTGCCGTCATACCCCTTGCTCCTGGATTGAAGCTTGAAGACGCCTTTATTGCTTATGAGCTTGTTTTCTTCCAAAAGATTTGCAATTCCATTGGTCCCCGTACCCGATGGAATGGTAACCGCGATCAATTCCTTGCTGTTCGGGTCTACCGGTTTACTTTCGTTCCCTATGTACAAGGAATAAATCGCAGCCGTAGCTATGATGATGATTCCTATCATGATTATGATACTGATGAACAAACGTCTTTTACTCTTAACCTTATTGTTTCTTTTTCCCATGCCTTACCCCCACATAATATGGAACTGCTTATTCGAAAAAATTTCGCAGAATAGGGATACTCTGCGAAATCACTGATCTTTATTTTGATCTGGATAAATAGTCACCTGTTCTTGTATCGATCTGAATTGTCTCGCCTTCTTCAATAAAGATCGGAACCTGTATTACTGCTCCCGTTTCAACGGTCGCAGCCTTTGTTACGTTTGTTGCCGTATCACCCTTTACGCCCGGTTCCGTCTCGATAACCTTAAGATTTACGAAATTCGGGGGCTCTACAAGGAATGCATTCCCTTTATAGAACTTGATGGTCGCCATATCGTTTTCTCTGAGATAGAGAATCGCATCCTCAACCTGTTCCTGCATCAAAGGAACCTGATCGTAGGTTTCCTGATCCATGAAATAATAGAGTTCTCCATCATTGTACAGATACTGCATCGTTTTCGTTTCGATATGTGCTTTCGGAAATTTAACGTCCGGATTGAAGGCCTCTTCTCTCGTAGCGCCGGTCAGGACGTTTCTGTACTTCGTTCGTACAAATGCGGCACCCTTTCCCGGTTTTACGTGTTGAAAATCAAGGATCACATGGGGTTCTCCGTTGATTTCAAAGGTAATCCCTTTTCTAAAATCACTTGCATAAATCATATTTCAATACCTCCAAATAGTATTTACAGAATAATCAATTCCTTTTGTGACTCAACTTTATTTATTATACCAAAATCAGTCACAATTGCCAAGTCTTCAATCCGTACACCAAATTGATCTGGTATGTAGATCCCGGGTTCTATGGTAATCACCATATTTTTCTCAAGGATTTCCTCGCTTTTTGCATTCAAAGTTGGGGCTTCATGAACCAGTGTACCCACACCATGTCCCAACCCATGGGGATAATACTCCCCATAGCCTGCATTGACGATAATATCTCTTGCTGTCTTGTCCGCATCAAAGCAGCGAACACCGGCTTTTATATAATCGATGGCGGCCAGCTGGGCCTCTAAAACGATCTCGTAAACCCGTCGCATCTCATCGGTAACGGAGCCGATGGCGATTGTTCTCGTCATATCTGCACAATAGCCATCAATCACCGCACCGAAATCAAGAGTAAGAAATTCTCCCTTTTCGATTGGCTTGTTCGTCGGTTCCCCATGGGGCAGGCAGGACCGTTTCCCTGATACACTGATGGTATCAAAGGCAAGCCCCTCCGCGCCATTGGTTGTCAGAAACCATTTAATTTCAGCCGCAACCTGTTTTTCGCTCATACCCGGCTTGATAAAGCCAAGGATATGTGAAAAGCAACGATCGCCCAGAGCCGCAGCCTTGGATATACTTTGTATTTCTTGTTCGGTTTTAATACTACTGCTTGTCAAATTTAATCACTTCCCCAAGTATCGTATACACGTCGTTCACAAGCAGGGAAAATCTCATTTCCGCCTGCACATATTGGGAAGCCAAAGGATCCTTCATTAGAATCTGATATAGTGATTGGATTTGTTCCATCATATCAGATCCAAGTTCTTCGCCCATCATCTGTTTCGCCTGGATTTCAAACTGTTTGGCTTGAAAATCATTGAGCATGGCGGACAGTTCTTCATTCTGAGAAGCAACCTCTTTCAATTCCGCATACTGCTTGTATTCCGGAGAGTCTTTGATTGCTCTTGCCAGATTGTGAGCTTCGTCATGTACGTTCATCTTGTTCCTCCTATACTTCCAAGAAAATCGGCAGGATAACGGGACTTCTCTTCGTCTTTTCATAAATGAAATTCTTCAATTCGTCTCTCACTGCATTCTTTAGTCCGGCCCAGTCTTTCAACCCATCCTGGTAACATTTGTCCAGTCTGGCGCTGACAGCCTTTCTGGCTGAATTCATCAGGTCTTCATTTTCTCGTACGTAAACAAAGCCCCTCGAGATGATATCAGGCCCGGAACAGATCATACCCGTGCTCTTATCGATGGCAGCAACCACGATGATCAGACCGGATTCAGACAGTAATTTCCTGTCTCGCAATACGATATTTCCAACGTCTCCTACTCCCAAACCATCTACAAGCACTGCAGATGCCGGAACCTCTTCCTTGGTTTTCACAACACGGTCTTTGGTTAAATTCAAAACCTGACCATTTTCTAAAATATGAATATTTTCTGAAGGCATGCCCAAATTTTCAGCGAGGAGTGCATGCTGCCTCAGGTGTCTGTACTCTCCATGAACCGGCATAAAGAACTTCGGTTTAATAAGAGAATGGATCAACTTCAATTCTTCGGCACATGCATGGCCGGAAACGTGGATATCTGCGATATCGGAATAAATGACATCGGCACCCTTTTCAAAGAGCTTATTTACTACATTGGATACGGTTTTCTCGTTTCCCGGTACCGGACTGGAGGAAAGGATGACCATGTCGCCCTTTTTGATCTGAATTGCTTTATGCTCCGCCGAGGCCATTCTTGACAAGGCTGACATTGGCTCTCCTTGGCTTCCTGTAGTAATGATTACCAGTTCTTTGTCCGGGATGTTCTTCGTTTTATTAATATCTACCAGCACATTTTCCGGAATCTTCAGGTAACCAAGTTCTACGGCAAGGTTCGCAACATTCACCATGCTTCTTCCTGAGATGGCGACTTTTCGACCAAACATAACGGCAGTGTCGATGATTCTCTGAACCCGATGCACGTTGGAAGAGAAGGTTGCAGTAAGGATTCTTGCCTCGGAGCCCCTGAAAATGTTTTCTAAGGCAACTCCGACGGTTTTTTCCGATGCGGTGTATCCTTTTCTTTCTGCGTTCGTACTGTCGCCTAGCATTAACAGCACACCCTTTTTACCAAGCTCTGCCAGTTTTTGAAAATCGATCGGTTCACCATCCAAAGGCGTATAGTCGATTTTGAAGTCTCCGGTATGGAAAATCAATCCTGCAGGGGTATCAATCGCCAGACAAATTGCATCAGCAATGGAATGGGTCGTCCGAATGGTTTCAATTTTAAATTCTCCGATTTTTACGGTCTGACCCGCTGTGATCGTGTTGAGTTTTCCCTTGATTCCGTGTTCTTTCAACTTGTTTTCAACTAGGCCAAGGGGCAGTCTCGTGCCATAAATCGGTATATTCAATTCTTTTAAGAGATACGGAATGGCTCCGATATGGTCTTCATGTCCATGGGTTAGAATCATTCCCTTTACCTTGTCCCGATTCTTGATCAAATAGCTGAAATCGGGGATCACGATGTCAATTCCGAACATTTCATCATCAGGAAACGATAGCCCACAGTCAATAATCATTATGTCATTTTTGTACTCCAATACGGTCATATTCTTTCCGACTTCGTTCAGACCGCCGAGTGGAATCAACTTTACAGGGCTAACTCCTTTATTACCTTCTAAAATTTTCAAACTTTTTTATCCTTTCTTTTTTTTAAAATTCTTTTCCGTTCATTGGTTATTTTACGACAACATTAAATAATTTATTTGGCACCGCAATTAATTTTACGATTTCTTTGCCTGCCAACAGTGCTTTCACTTTATCATTGCCCATAACAACTTCCTCAAACTGCTCCTTGTTCAATCCATTGGCAACTTCAATCTTATCCTTCACTTTTCCGTTCAGCTGGATAACAATTTCAATGGAGTCCTTTACCAATGCAGCTTCCTCATAGGTAGGCCATTTTTCTAAATAAACGGTACTCTTATGACCAGTATACTCCCACATTTCTTCACAAATATGTGGTGTAAACGGAGATAATAACAAGATTACATTCTCGATTGCTGATTTCAGCAATCCAAGATTTGGCTGTTCAATTTCTTTATAGCGATAGATTTCATTTACCAGCTCCATGATGGAACTGATGGCTGTATTGAAATTAAATCTTCCGCCCACATCCTCCGTGGCCTTCTTTATGGTGGCATTCATAGCATAGTTCAATTTCTTGTCCTCGTCGGTGACTGCCTGACTTGTCGAGGGGATATCTTTTACCTTTTCATTGAGCTCAAATACAAGTCGATGGACTCTGTTCAGGAAACGATAGCTTCCCTCCACGCCGGCATCGGACCACTCAAGTTCTTTTTCCGGCGGTGATGCGAATAGGATGAACAAACGCGCTGTATCTGCGCCGTATTTGTTGATAATTTCTTCAGGACTTACTACATTTCCTTTTGATTTGGACATCTTCGTGCCGTCTTTGAGCACCATACCTTGGGTCAGCAGATTGGTAAAGGGTTCGTCTGCTGCGCTGTAGCCCTGATCATAGAGGAACTTTGTAAAAAATCGGGCGTAGAGCAGGTGCAGGATTGCATGCTCAACTCCGCCGATATACTGATCAACCGGCATCCAGTAGTCAGCCTTTTTCTGATCCCAGATTCGTTCGCTGTTCTTGGCATCGGTGTACCGCAGGAAATACCAGGAGGAGTCCAGGAAGGTATCCATGGTGTCCGTTTCTCTGGTGGCTTTCCCTCCGCAGCTTGGGCAGGAGGTATCTATAAAGGTTTTACTTGTTGTCAGCGGCGATTCCCCTTTTCCGGTAAATACTACGTCCGTCGGCAGCATAACAGGAAGGTTTTCCAGTTTTTCCGGCACCCAGCCACACTGATCACAATGGATCATCGGGATCGGGCATCCCCAGTATCTCTGTCTGGAAATCAACCAGTCTCTCAACCTAAAGTTGATGGATTCATTTCCGATTTTCTTCTCTTCCAAATAGCTTATGATCTCAGTAATCGCAGTCGTATTGTCCATTCCGTTAAACCCATCGGAATTGATCAGAACACCATCTGCTTCGAAGGCTTCCTTCAAATGATACAAATCAATATTAGGATTTTTCGGGTCTACCACCGGAATGATATCCAGCTTGTATTTCACTGCAAAATCAAAGTCTCTCTGATCGTGGGCAGGAACTGCCATAATTGCGCCCGTACCATAATCCATGAGGACATAATTTGCGATATAAATCGGCACCTTTTTCCCGTTGAGGGGGTTGATGGCGTATCTTCCGATAAAAGCGCCTTCCTTTTCCAGGGTCGTTGCTGTTCGCTCGATTTCCGTCATAAACTGCAGTTTTTTCAAAAATTCATTCACAGGGGTCTCAAACTCTGTTCCTGCAATCAGTTCCTTCACATAAGGATGCTCCGGTGCCAGCACCATATAGGTCACACCGTACAGGGTATCCGGCCGTGTTGTAAAGATTCTCATATCCTTTTCAAAGCCGTCGATTGGGAAATCAACCTCTGCTCCGACACTTTTGCCGATCCAGTTTTTCTGCATGGTCTTAACCTTATTCGGCCAGCCTTCCAGCTTGTCGAGATCCGTCAGCAACCGGTCAGCATAGTCTGTGATCTTCAAATACCATTGCTCCAGATCCTTTTTCCCAACCGATGTGGCGCAGCGTTCACAAGCGCCATCTACAACCTGTTCGTTGGCCAGCACAGTCTGACAGGAAGGGCACCAGTTAACCGGATTCTTTTTCTTGTATGCCAGCTCTTGATTGAAGAACTGGATGAAAATCCATTGCATCCATTTGTAATAGTCTGGATGGCAGGTTGCAACTTCTCGATCCCAGTCATAGGATAAACCGAGCTGCTTCAGCTGGTTTCTCATTTCCGCGATATTGTCCCAGGTCCAGACGTTTGGATGAATGCCATTCTTAATCGCCGCATTTTCAGCCGGCAGTCCGAAGGAGTCCCATCCCATTGGATGCAGAACATTATATCCATTCATTTTCAGGTATCTGGTGGCGACATCGCCAATGGAATAATTCCTCACATGACCCATATGAAGCTTACCGGAAGGATAGGGGAACATTTCCAGCAGATAATATTTCTTCTTATCTTCCTCTTCTGTTGTCTTGAAAAGCTTACTCTCTTCCCAGTGTTTTTGCCATTTGGCTTCGATTTCACTGAAATCATAGCGCTCAATCATTTACGTTAACCTCCGCATTCTATTGCTGCAACTCATTTTCGTCAATTGTTATAAAACTGCAGTCACTCCAAACCTTTTCGATCTTATATCTGTCACGCTGCTCCACCGTAAATATATTTACAATCACATCACCGAAATCCATCAGAATCCAGCCTGACGTTTTCTTTCCTTCCACGCTTTTCGTCAGAATTCCCTCTTTTGCAAACTGATCTTCAATTTCATTGACCAAAGTACCGACCTGTCTTTCCGAACCGCCGGAAGCGATGACGAAATAATCTGCAAAGGAAGATTTCTCAGTGATATCAATCACAACAACATCCAGTGCCTTTTTATTCATCAAGACAGCTGCTGCTTTTAAAGCAATCTCTTTGTTATTCATTCTCCTTCTCCTTTCTTTATTCGTAGCAATTCAACTGCGAATTTAATCTATTAAACTATCTCTTGCCATAACCGTATCCTGATCTAAATACAGTCCTTTGCAGGATATGTATTCAATGGAATGTGTTAGCGCTGCCAGGCAGGCTTCCTCCAGTTTTTGATAGGCCAACTCACGTATTTCTTCAATCCCGGGATAAGACCGGTTCGGTTCGATTGCATCTGCGAGATAGATAATCTTCTCCAATTTTGACATATTCGCTCTGCCTGTGGTATGAAAACTCACAGCATTGAGTATGTCCTGATCCTTTATGTGATACTCTCTTTCCATGATTAAGGCGGCGATTTTGCTGTGAGCCAGATTGGCGTTGTCCAGATATACAGGATCCAATCCAAGCTGTCTCACATAGCCGTTCAATGATATTTCCGGCACACCACGGAAAAAATCATGAAAAAGAGCGGCAAGTTCGGCTTTTTCCATATCCTCTCCGTACCGCTGGGAAAGCTTCTTTGCTTCCTCCACAACTGCATAGGTATGTATCCGCCGTTTTTCCGTCATATGACCTTCAATATATTCAATTATTCTTTTCTTATCCGAACATTGCATACTTAATTATATTACCATTTATGCCAAAGTTAATCAAGTTTTAAAACAAGATGGCCCTTGGGCGTCCTTAGGATTTCCAAAATTTATTCAGATCACTCCGAATATAGCTTGTTTCTGTAAATGTATTCCTCTACCCCTTCCGGTAGCAGATATTTGATGCTCTTACCTGTCCGGATGCGGCTCTTAATATCTGTAGAGGAGATCTCAACCTCGGAATTGTGAATTTCGAAAAGCTTCGTGCCGTATTGATCTCTGAAGCGATCAATAAGCGCTTTTAATTCTTGTTCCTTATATCCCGGTCTTGTACCGATCACAAAGGAAAATTCATTCAGCAAATCCTCTGCCGCATACCATTTTTCCAGGTGCAAAAATGCATCGGTACCGATAATGAAATATAGCTCTGTATTCTCTTCCAATTCTGCCTTACAACCTTTTAAGGTATTGATGGTATAGGAAATGCTGGAAGAGTCCAGTTCCCTTCTGGATACTGAAAAATGTGGGTTCCCTGCGATGGCTGCCTGAAGCATTGCATAGCGATGCTCATCCCCTGCGCATTTGATATTCAACTTAAAGGGCTGAACCTTTGCCGGCATAAAGATCACCTGATCTAGCATGGTCTCAACTCTGGCCTGCTCCGCTAAAATCAAATGACCGTAATGAACCGGATCAAAGGTGCCGCCGATGATTCCTATCTTTTTCATGCTACCCCCAGTTCGATTTTTTTCAGGTTGAACACTGCTATTCCACCACGCGGATTCCCAGTTCCTCCAGCTGTTCCTCGGTTGCAACAGCTGGTGCTTCGCTGACCATGTCAATCGCAGCCTGATTCTTTGGGAATGCCATCACTTCACGAATGCTGTGTTCCCCAACAAGGAGCATCACAAGGCGATCCAGTCCATAGGCCAATCCGCCATGAGGAGGTGTTCCGTACCGGAAGGCCTCCAGCAGGAAGCCGAATTTATTCTTCACGGTTTCCTCGGACAGTCCGAGAACCTGAAACATCTTCTTCTGAAGATTGCTGTCGTGAATTCTAATGCTTCCGCCGCCCAGTTCAACACCGTTCAATACGATATCATATGCTTTTGCCCGCACTTCTCCCGGCTTCGTATCCAGCATCGGAACATCTTCCATTCTTGGAGAGGTAAATGGATGATGCATTGCGTAATACGCTCCGGTTTCATCATCCCGTTCAAAGAGCGGGAAGTCAACGACCCACAGCAAATTGAACTGACTGTCATCCAACAGTCCCAGTTTCCCTGCCATATCTCTGCGCAGAAAACCAAGGCTGTCAAATACGATCTTAGCCTTGTCGGCAACGATCAGGATCAAATCTCCCGCTTTTCCACCGAATACATCGGTGATTTCCTTCATCTTATCCGGCGGGAAGAACTTGCTAGCGGAGGATGTCGTTTCTGCTTCACCGATTTTGATCCAAACCATACCCTTTGCACCAAAATGCTTGATCGCATCCTGCAGCTTGTCGATGTCTTTTCTGCTGAATTGATCCGCTCCTCCTTCGATGTTGATGCCTCTCACATCGCCACCTGCTGCCAAGGCATTGGCAAACACCGGAAATTCACTGTCCTTTACCGTTTCATTCAAGGATTTCAATTCAAAACCAAAACGAGTGTCCGGTTTGTCGCTGCCGAATCGCTCCATTGCTTCCTGATACGAATATCGAGGCAACGGGAGTTTAATTTCTGTATTCATGAGATCTATAAATAATTTCTTTAAAAACCGTTCCTGCACTTCGATTACATCATCCACATCGACAAATGACATTTCAAGGTCAATCTGCGTAAATTCAGGCTGTCTGTCGGCTCTTAAATCCTCATCCCGAAAGCATTTAGCGATTTGATAATAACGATCAGTACCGCTTACCATCAAAAGCTGTTTAAATAGTTGAGGTGACTGAGGAAGGGCATAAAACTGACCACGGTTGACCCTGCTTGGTACAAGATAGTCTCTGGCCCCTTCCGGTGTCGGTTTGCAAAGAATCGGCGTTTCAACATCTGTAAAGCCTTCACTATCAAAAAACTCTCGTGCGACCTTTGTGATTTGGTGACGGAAGGTGAGATTTCTCTGCATCTTACCCTTTCTTAAGTCCAGATAGCGATACTTCAACCTGAGATTCTCCGACACATCATCATCATCCTTGATGTAAATCGGCGGTGTATCCGCTTCTGAGTAAATCATCAGTTCATGGGCAAAAACCTCAATATCACCTGTGGGAAGTTCCTTGTTTTTTGCCTGTCGTTCCTTAACCGTACCCCGTATTCCTACTACGAATTCGCTTCTCAGACTGTCCGCCTTTTGAAAAAGCTCCTCGGGTATGGTATCATCAAACACGATCTGAACGATCCCTGTTTTATCTCGCAAATCACAGAAAATTAATCCACCCAGGTTTCTTCTCTTTTGGATCCATCCGTTGAGCACGACGCCCTCGTCTATATTTTTTTCTGTTAATACTCCACACATATGGGTTCTTTTTAATATATTTTCCATCCTGACACTCTCCTATTTGATTATTTCTTTTACGATATCCTGCAACGGTACCTGTTTCTGTTCTGAGGTTTCCATATTCTTAATCGAAACGCTGTTCTGATCCAGTTCATTGTCGCCGATAATAATCGTATGCTTCGAATTGAGGCGATCGGCGTACTTAAATTGTCCTTTTATGTTTCTTCCCATGCTGTCCATTTCGGCCTTGATGCCTTGCATTCTCAGTTCTCGCATCAGCTTCAGCCCGAACAGCTTTGCCCGTTCTCCCATGACCGCGATAAATACGTCCAGATTCTCTGGGGTGGGTATTTCATTTCCCGTTGCTTCCAGAATCATCAGCAGCCGTTCAATTCCAAGTCCAAATCCCACTCCGGGAGTCGACGGTCCTCCAATCAATTCGATCAAATTATCGTATCGACCTCCTCCGCAGACGGTTCCCTGCGCTCCGATTCGGTTGGATACAAATTCAAAGGCTGTTTTTGTATAGTAATCCAGACCCCTAACGATGCCCGGGTCAACGATATAGGAAATCTCCATGGCATCCAGATTCCTTTTCAAATCATCAAAGGCAGTCTTGCAATCACCACAGAGATAGTCCAGCATGACTGGAGCACCCTTGACCCGCTCTTGGCATAGAGGAGATTTGCAGTCCAGAATTCGCATCGGATTTCTTTCATACCGGTTTTTACAGGTGTCGCATAAATCATCATATTTATCTTTCAAAAATGCTCGCAATGCATTTCGATAGGTTTCCCTGCATTGGGGACAGCCGATGCTGTTGATGCGAAGCTCCAGATCATTGATGCCTAAAGAATTTAAAAAATCTGAAGCAAGGCCGATTACCTCCGCATCCGCCATCATATTATCTGTTCCGAAAATCTCGATTCCCATTTGATGAAATTCTCTTAGTCTTCCGGATTGGGGCTTTTCATAGCGGAAACATGGGATAACATAGTAAAACTTGGAGGGCTGCACATCGGCATACAGTTTATGCTCCACAAAGGCACGAACCACTGGAGAGGTTCCTTCCGGTTTCAAGGTAATGCTTCTTTTCCCGTAATCTTCAAAGGTATACATTTGCTTTTCCACGATGTCCGTCGTATCGCCTACTCCCCGTGCAAATAATTCTGTATGCTCAAAGACCGGTGTCCTGATTTCTTTGAATACATATCTACCGCAAGCTTCCCGGAATGCATTTTCTACATAATGCCATTTGTAAACCTGATTGGGAAGGATGTCTTTTGTTCCTTTCGGTGCGTTCGTTAACATTTTGGGCCTCCTACTATTTCAATAACTGTTCTTCTTTTCTTTGCAGCATTTCGTCCAGCCGTTCTATATAAATCTCGTAATTTGAAACGTTGGCAATCCGTTCGAGCCTATTTTCTTCCGGATAATATACCTTTGAGATTCCTCCGGCACCCAGCGCTAGGATGGTTTGCGCTTCCTCCATGATACGGATATTATAAATTCCTGCCGTGTCGCCCCTTGCGTAGCCAACATTCTCAAAATTTCCCGTCATCTGCTTCTGTCTGTATAGATAATACGGCTTAAAGCCGGCGTGATCCAGCATTTCCTTTGCTCGATTCAGCATGGCTCTCACCCGTTTTCCCTGCTTGTAGCTATATTCACTGTCGATTTCTTTTAACCTTGAGGCTCGTTTTAATGCGAGGGTATGAACTGTGATGTTCTCCGGAGCAAGGGCAAGAATCTGCTCCATCGTATGAACAAAATCCTCTGTTTCTTCTTCCGGCAAGCCTGCGATCACATCGGTGTTGATCATCGGTATTCCCGCTGCTCTTGCAAGGCGGAACGCTTCCTCAATATCCTCCGGCTGATGAACCCGTCCAATCCGTTCCAGGGTCGTCCGATTCATGGACTGTGGATTGATGCTGATTCGCTGAACGTTGTATTTTTTTATCACTTCAAGCTTCCCAACCGTAATGGTGTCCGGTCGTCCGGCCTCCACGGTGAATTCTTTCAGTCGGCTGAGGTCAAATGCTTCCGTGACGTGCTTCAGCAGCTCATCCAGCTGCAGCTCTGACAAGGTTGTAGGCGTTCCCCCGCCGATATAGACGGATTCAGGATGCCATCCTTTTTGTCTCATCATTTCCGAAACAAAGGAGATTTCACTGTGCAACGCCACCAGGTATGCAGAGATACCAGCCTCTGTTCCCTTATTAGCGGGAAATGAGCAATACACACATCTGGTCGGACAGAACGGAATGCCGAGATACAAGCCAACTGCATCGCTGGGGCTTACTATTACTCGTTTTCTCTGGTATGCAACGATATCCATTAACAGCTGCGCTTTTTCATGAGTCAGATAATAATCATCGACCAGTATCTTTCTCGCCTTGTCTTCTGAGCCTTCTCGTTGCAGCAGCTCCCCGGCAAGCTTAACCGGCCTCACTCCGGTTAAAATACCCCAGTCAGGCGTTTCTCCGGTCAACTGCTGTAGCTCTTTGTATAAAAATCGTTTGATTTGATTTTTAAGTTCTTTTTCCTTTTTCTCGCCGACCTTGCTGTCATTTGTAAAGGCCGGAACGATTATCTTCGTTCTGTTCGTCCCATCATTTTCGTCCGTTCCATCCGTTTCCTCTGCGCAGATCAGCTGAAATTCCGATGATTTGAGGAATACTTTAATGAGTTCTTCAAATTCATATTTATTTTTTGCCTGGGCGATATGGATATTAAACAAAAGGATTGTTCTCCTTCTCGAAACCGATGGTTGTAGGACTCATATGTCCCGGCAAAACTTTGGTATCATCCGGCAGAGTAAACAGCTTCTCTCTGATGGAGTTTATGATGGCAGGAAAGGACGAGCCAGGGAAGTCGGTTCTTCCGATGGACTGTTCAAATAAGGTGTCTCCGCTGAAAACCGTATCTCCAACCAAAATACACATACCTCCCGGCGTATGGCCCGGGGTATGAAGGAATTTTAGCTCCAATTCACCAATCTTCAGCGTTTCTCCATCGGTTACATATCGATCAGCAGAAAACGCGATCGGATACCCGTACACCATGTTTGACATGTTTAAATTTGGGTCTTCCAGCATTGCCTTCTCATGAATGCAGCCAATCAGCTTCGCCTTAGGAAATTCCTTCCGCATATCCGGTACTCCTCCCATGTGATCTCCATGACCGTGGGTTAGAATGATATACTCCAAGTCAAGATGGTTATTTTTTATATAGTTTACCATATCAACATTATGTCCACCCGGATCGACCATGAACGTTTTCTTTGTTGCTTCATCCGTTGCAACATAGCAGTTTACGGACAGAGGACCGGTGTAAAAGCTCTTTATTATTATCATATTATTCCTTATTTCCTTTCCGATATAATCGCCACGAAGCAAATCTCCGCCCGATCATTAGAATACTTTTTTACTGTCTATCATTATGGTAACAGGCCCGTCGTTATGAATTCTCACCAACATCTCGGCCTGAAAAATCCCTTCTTCCACATGCAGTTCCTGCTCCTGGCACAAGGTCACAAACCTTCGATAAAGCCCATTGGCTTTCTCCGGTCTTGCGGCTTTGATAAAGCTCGGCCGCTTTCCTTTTCTACAATCCCCGTATAAAGTAAATTGAGATACTGCTAATAGTGCACCTCCAACATCTTTCACGGATAAGTTCATTTTTCCTTCTTCATCTTCAAAGATGCGAAGTCCGGCTATCTTTTCCGCCAGATAGGCCGCATCCTCTTCTCCGTCCTCTTCTTCTACGCCTAAAAGAACCACCAGACCCGCATCGATGGATCCGGTAATCTTATCTTCCACTGTCACATCTGCTTTTATTACTCTTTGAACGACTGCACGCATCGAAATCTCCTTCTATATAATAGCCCGGTAAACATCTGCCACACCCTGAATACTGCGAAGGGATCTCAGAATCTTTTCAATCTGCCCTGTATTGGATATGGATAAGGTCATCGTAATATTTATGATGCCATCCTTTGCACTTTTTGCGTTAACTCCTGCAATATGGACATCCATATCTTCGCAGACTCTCGACAGGTCAGAAAACAGGCCCTTACGGTCTTCTGCCAGGATGTTGATATCGGTATCATAGGACATGTTTTCTTTCTGCTTGTCCCACTCTACATCAATAAATCTCTGCCTTTCATCTTCCGGAAGCGACAGCACATTGATACAGTCCTTTCGATGAACAGAAATCCCTCTCCCTTTCGTAATAAATCCGATGATTTCATCTCCGGGAACAGGATTGCAACATTTGGAGAAACGAATGAGGAGGTTGTCCACTCCTTTGACGGTAACCCCTGTCTGATCCTTTTTCTTAACCTTCTTTTTGTTTTCCGCAGCATGCTCACCCTTCTCTTTTCTGACGAGCTCCGCCTGTTTATCATCTTGATAATAGCTAAGTAGCAGGGTCACAACCTTGCTCAGAAGCACTCCTCCGGCTCCGATTGACGTATAAAGATCATCCGCCGACGCCAAATTGAAGGCTTTGGCACATTTATTGATATACTGCCCTTTGAGAATCTGCTGGCTGTCATAACCCTTTCGCTTGACATACTTCTCCAGCATTTCCTTTCCTTTATCAGTATAGTCCGATTTGCTTTCTTTTTTCAGCCATCCTCTGATCTTGTTTCTTGCATTGCTGCTTTGGGCTATTTTCAGCCAGTCAATACTTGGCCCTTTTGAGTTTGATGAGGTTACAATTTCAACGATATTTCCGTTTTTCAAGGTGTGGTCGATAGGAACCATTTTACCGTTGACCTTGGCGCCGATACACTTTACGCCGATTGCCGAGTGGATTTTAAAGGCGAAGTCCAGTGGTGTGGATCCGGCAGGTAGCTCAATGACATCTCCCTTCGGCGTGAATACGAAAACCTGATTGGAGAAAAGGTCCACTCTCAAGGTTTCCATAAATTCCTTCGGGTCATTCAGATCTTTTTGCCATTCCAGCGTTTGCCTCAGCCAAGCTAGCTTTCCTTCTTCCCTGTCCTCCGCTACCCCTTCTTTATACTTCCAGTGGGCGGCAATCCCGTATTCAGCAATCCGATGCATCTCATAAGTACGAATCTGGATTTCAAAGGGTTCTCCGCTGTCTCCGATTACAGTAGTATGCAGCGACTGGTATCGGTTTGTTTTCGGCATCGCTATGTAATCCTTGAATCTTCCCGGTATAGGCTTCCACATGGTATGAACGATACCAAGAACAGCATAGCAGTCCTTCACACTATCAACGATAATCCGAATCGCAGTCAGGTCAAAGATTTCTTCCAGCTGCCTATTTTGGTATTTCATCTTGCGGTAGATGCTGTAAAAATGCTTGGACCGGCCGGTTATATCATAGTGAATCTGCAGTTCATTCAAGCTGTCCTTGATCTCTCTGATTACCTTGTTAATATTATCTTCCCGCTGCTGTTTTTTGACCTTCACCTGGCTCACCAGATCATAGTATGCATCCGGATCCAATTGCTTCAGTGCGATATCCTCCAATTCAAACTTCATGGTGTAGATACCAAGTCTGCTTGCCAGCGGAGCATAGATCTCCAAGGTTTCCTTGCATTTTTCAATGATTTGCTCATCGTTCATATAATTGATTGTTCTGAGGTTATGAAGCCTGTCAGCCAGTTTGATGATCAGAACACGAATATCCTTAGACATGGCTAAAAACATTTTTCTTAAATTTTCGGCTTGTCTTTCTTCTTTGCTTTCATAAATAAGACTTCCCAGCTTGGTTACGCCATCGACAAGGAGTGCAACTTCTTCTCCAAAATCTGCTTTCAGCGCTTTTTCCGAATAAGAAGTATCCTCCACGGTATCATGAAGCAGTCCTGCAACGATGGTATTCTCATCCATACCAAGTTCAGCCAGAATTTTTGCAACTTCAATCGGGTGAACCAAGTATGGTTCACCCGATTTGCGCAATTGCCCTTCATGATAACTTTCTGCTTTCAGATATGCCCTTTGTACCAATTCGATGTTGATACTGGGGTTGATTTGCAGTAGGTCATATAGGAATTGTTCCATTAAATTCATAAGTCTGATTCCTAACTTTTATTTTTACTCTTCCTTGCTTTATATTTTGGTCCACCGGAAGCTTGACACAACTCATAATATACCGGGCTTGCAATAAAGATTGAAGATGCAGCGCCGGCTAATATACCGACCATAAGAGGCAAGGTAAAGTCCCTGATTGTCTGCCCCCCCAATATATATAGCGCTATGATTGCCAATACCGTTGTGATGGAAGTAATCAATGATCTTACCAAGGTTTGGTTGATACTAATGTCGATCAACTCCTCTAATTTATTCTTCTTCATTAAGTTCAAATTTTCTCTGATCCTGTCAAAAACGACGATGGTGTCATTGATGGAATACCCAATCAGGGTAAGCAACGCCGCAATAAAAGGATTATTGATTGGAACATGGAATAAACCATAAAAAGCAATCATGATTAATATATCATGGATAACGGAGATAATCGCTGCTATACCAAATTTCCATTCAAACCGAAGGATAATATAGAACAGCATCCCAATACCGGCAATGAGCAACGCTCTAACTGCATTTTTCTTTAGCATTTCACCGACGGAGGGTCCAAACTGCTCAATCGTTAACACGGAATCATCGGTCAAATCAAATTCATCATAAATTTCATTGAGCAATACTTCTCTTGCGGCTGTATCCAAAGCTTGTACCGTTCTTATAATGACTTGTTCGTTTGCTTCCCCGGCATGCACAATATCTGCATCAATACCGTTTGACTTTAGCACTTTATTCAATTGGCTCACGGAAACTTCTCTGCCCATATCAAGCTGCAACATGGTACCTCCCGTAAAGTCGATTCCGAAGTTAAAGCCTCTGATAAACCCTACACCTATGCCAAGCACAATCACGCCGATGGAGATAAGATAAAAGATCTTTCTATATTTTATATAGGAGAACTGTTTTAATGTAAACATTTAACTGGCCTCCCTTCCTGCTACTGCAAAGTTCTTTTTGGTTGCCAGCTTTCTGTTTTCCGCAATGAGGTTTAAATAAAGCCGTGTGATGATAACTGCCGTAAATATGCTAGCGATAATTCCGATCATCAAGGTCATGGCAAAGCCTTTCACCGGTCCTGATCCAAGCTGGTACAATACGATACCTGCGATGATGGTTGTTACTTGAGAGTCGATTATCGTTGACATGGCCCGCTTAAAACCGGTATCAACTGCGACTCGTATGGTTTTTCCGTTTATGATCTCTTCACGAACCCGTGCAAATATGATGACATTGCCATCCACCGCCATACCTACTGATAAAATGATACCTGCAATGCCCGGAAGTGTCAGAACCCCTCCCATCAAAACCAGGACCCATAAAACGATCAAAATATATAACAGCAATGCTATGTTTGATGCCACTCCCATAATACGATACATTCCTAACATAAGGATAAAGATCAAAGCTACGCCAATGAGTCCGGCAATAATGCTCATCTTAAGCGCATCCAAGCCGATTGTTGGCCCGATGACCGAGGTTTGTACCTCTTTTAATTCCACAGGCAATGCCCCTCCCCGGATCAAAGCAGATAGATTGGTCGCTTCTTCTTCGCCGAAGCCGCCTCTTCCGCCGGCTGTAATGATGGCTTCCCCATTTGGAATGACTTCGTCAACGACAGGAGAGGAAATGACTTCTTCGTCCAATATGATCAAGATCGCATTTGGAGGCACCCCGTCCATTGTTGAAGTAACGTTGCCGTTCACGATATCCGTAGTCGCCTGCTTAAAGGCTGCTGCGCCCGCATTTGTAAATTTCAGGCCGATAGCAAAACCGCCGTTTTCCTGATCCTGTTGAATGCCGGCATCCTTCACCTGGCTTCCGTCCAAAACAATGGTGTTATCCGCCATGATGAACTGCAATTGTGCTGTTCTACCAATTGAATTGATAGCCTCCTCCGCATCTTCAGCGCCGGGGAGCTCAACTCTGATCCGGTTTGTCCCTTCTATTGTAACGATAGGCTCAGACAAGCCCATCTGATTTACTCTTTTTTCAATAACCGCTTGTGTCTGCGACATAAGACTTTTCAGTTCATCTCCCGTTGCTTCGGTCTGTGCTTCCATAACGACATAAACTCCGCCGGATAGATCAAGACCTAGTTTCAGTTGGTCTTTGATCGGCGCGAAGGAGCCTATCCCCATAATCGTTACATACCAGCCAAAGAGGATGATGATAGACAGGATTACTGCCAATGCTTTCTTCATCGTAATTTCCACCTTCTTTTTCTGCTTGTGATTTGTGATTTATCAACTGTCAAATTTTTATGTTACAGAATATTTTACTACTAATTTGGATTTCCTACAAGCTAAATCATGATAAAACGCTGAAATTGCTTCGATATTAAACAGAAATCTTAGTTTCTCAAATTAACGCCGATCATTCCTCCGACACTGCCGAAAAGAATCGGAATGATGTATTTCATCAAACTAATATCCATTTCTATCCCTGTGTTAAATGCCAGCATGTAAAAAGCGGACAGAAGGAGCAGAAAAATGATCGAATGTAATGCTCCATAAAGAAAGCCTTTTTTCTTGATATAATTCCCCATATATAAGCCAAGGAACAGACATGAAATACAAAGCACACCGATCATATAATAGAAGGACCAGCCTTCCGGCGCCGCTGTGAACTTCACAAGGACGCTTATCAACAGTGTTAACAGAACAAATAAAATCAATGCATATAAAAATCCCTTCAGGTTCTTCCATACCGTTTCCATTCTATCCTCCTTATCAAGATCTGTCATAATGGCACACGAGTGGCTGTCGGCTCCTATTGGATGAACAGTCATCGCTGTCACTGGGACAGTCTTACCCAAATATATTCTTTTACATTATATTTTTCGGAAGTAGAATTATACAAAAAAGTTACAGCGCAACTCCGATAGGGACTTTATAGTATGAAATAAAAAATAAGTTCCAGAAGTGATCTGAAACTTACTAATTTTGGATTGTGCATGGAAAAATGATATCTCTATCCGATTTTTAAAAATTAAGGGGAGTCGAACTCGAATATCGCGCTTCGCCATTTTGAAATGCCTCACTTTTGATTCCCATCCGTAGTTATGACGACCCTGCGATGCAGGTCATCCCATTGGACCCCGGCGCCCAGATGCTCCGACATGAACCGCAGCGGCACAAGGGTTCTGTCGCCCTGAATGAATGGTACTGCATCCAATTGCACTTCCACGCCGTTTACAGAGGCGGTATTGCTTCCGATGGTCAGCTCTATGATCTGGTCCCCGTTTTTGGCAGTAACCGTCCTTGTGCTGTCATTCCATTCCACCGGCGCCCCCAGAGATTCAAAAATTTTTCTCAGGGGAACCATCGTTCTCTGGTTTTTGATTACAGGCTCGGAATCGAAAAACAATTCGACGCCGTCAAGATATACCGTGATAGGCGTAATGCCTTTTACTTCGGCAAAGCTGTCTGGAATTTTAAAATATCCGACCCGAGAATTTCTATCCGTGTCAGGGTCTTTTATGGTGACAAAGACATAGCCTTCTTTGGTTAAAATGATATCTTCGAATATCGTTGGCAGAACCTTCGCCCCATGCTGGTTGACCAGGCCTGCGGTCCCATAATACTGTTGATTTACAACTTGAAAACCATTCTGGAAGCTTTCTCCCCATCTTACATTGGAGTATTTGAAGCCGGTGAGATTATTCCCCTCCGAATCAAAAATGGCAAATTTCTGACTGTAATCGTGAGGAGGAACCACTCCCGGAGGATAATCCCCGGATTTTTTGCCCAGATAAAGCTGGTCGTTGAGAGGATAGAGAGAAAATTCCTTAAAGCCTGTCAGCATGGTTTGGTTTTGATCCAGATATGCGCCAACCCGGGAGCCGTTTACATCTTTATCTACATAAATCCGGCCATCGGTTTCCTGTCGCATGTAGGAGTATTCGTCGCTTACAAGCTTTCCAGCAGCATCCACGGGATAGTTTTTACCGTCTTTTCTTGCGATGTAAAAGCCGCCCTCTTCCGCATAAATATGGTCGTCATATTCAAAGGGGAGTATGGCATTCCCTCCTTTGTCGACAAGCCCCCATTTCCCGTTTAGGAAAGCTGCGGCAAGACCGTTGCGAAAGGAAGAATCCACCTGATCATAGATCGGTAAAATGACTTCCGTCCCGGCTTTATCGATAAAGCCCCATTTTCCTCCTTTGCAGACGGCGGCAAGTCCTTCGTTGAAAGAATAAGCCTCATCATAGATGAGGGGGATGATTTCATTTCCGGACATATCCATGAAACCGTACTTTCCATCTCTTGATACCGACAGCCTTTCTTCTTTCACGTTCCAAAGCCAGTCATTGGTATAAGGTGCCTTTGATAAGAGTGCCCCCGTATTATCTAAAAAATTATATTTATTTTGTTCGATTTCCGCTGCAAAGATGCCGCTTCCAAGATAGGTGAACCCCTTACATTTTCCGTCCTTATCCTTAAAAATCAGGCTGCCGTGCTTGTCGATGACCGCTTTTCTTCCATCTGATTTCAAGGTTGCGGTGGCATATCCGTCGCGAAAGGGATCGATACTGCTGTAAGCGCTGGCATCGATGGCTCTGATCCCGTCAGCATCCCCGTAAATGAGGGAATTGCCCCGATGGGAAGTGAAAACGGTTCTATCTCCTTCGCTGCCGGAAGTACTGTATTGTTCCGTGGCTGGCTCAATTACAAGCTCGCCTTTTCCGTTGACAAATCCCGTTTTTGCAATACCTGTGGAGTCATTTGACATGGTCAAGGTATAGAAGTCCGTTCCCATATTATCCTGTATGTGGTAATCCTTATACGCCTCGCCGAAATCAAACCATGTGATCTTGGCCCCGAAATCCCCGATGGATTTCTGCCCTTTGGTCAAGGCATCGGCCCGGATCGGCAGCGCGCAGATCAACACAATCGCAATAAAACAGCATAATTTTTTCAAGTTAAGTACCTCCCTTAGATTTATGGTTATGTATAACCCCTATAGATTATTTAGACGCCTTACTTGCCATTTTGTTCCTCCCTGCCGAGGCGCAGCATTGCCTGTTTATAGCCTTTCGGTCTTAGTTCTTTGCCATTCTTAATAAACATACTCCCGTTGATGTATAAAGAAAATTATACATCTCTCAAACGAACAATATAATATAAATTTGCCTAATTAATGGATATCCAGCAGAACAATAAAAAACGTACTTGTTATAAATTTTGGAAACAATGCGGTTTTCTCTTTTTCAACTGATCATGGTCAACTGGGACGTTAAAACTTCGCTTTCATCTCTTCCTTTGCCTCCGGAGTAAGCATTAATGGTGCCCATGGATCATCGGATTCCTGCAGTACGGGAAGATCGGCAAAGGCTATGGTTTCCGCTGCGCGGAATAAAGTGATCAGCTTCTTTGATTTATCTATACCAAGGTCTGTATCCATTCCTTTTGACAACAGTTGATAAATCTCTTTCAATGAGCCAATCTTTATATCAGAATTCTGCTCAATCATTGCCCCAAGAAACGCCTTCTGTACCTCGATACGGCCAAGGTCTCCATTTAGATAGCCCTTTCTATAACGGATCAGCATTTCTGCTTTCTCCCCATCAAGCACCTGTCTTCCTTGCTCAAGATTTATGGCAAGATTCTGATAGGGATCCTCGTATACCATTTTTATAGGCACATTAAACTCCACGCCACCCAAAGCATCTACCAGGTCTCTGAAAACACCTGTGTCAAGCTTGACAAAATTATAGATCTCGACGCCGAGGGTTTCGCTCAGTTTTTCCATCACTGCATCCGGGGGATTCCCGCCGGCATAACCGGAGAGTTTTCTCTCAGCAATCCCATAACTTCCATCATCAGGCAAAACTGCTAAGTCCCTTGGAAGAACCGCAATATTTACTTCTTTTCTGTCGTCGTTATACCCCAGCAGAAGAAAGGTGTCTGGGGTATTCGAATTTTCCGTACTGCATATCATCAGGACATTGGCTTGACCATCTTTTAGCTCCTCCGCCAGAGAAACAGGATTTGACAGCAGACCGACGACACAGAGTATAATAAGAATCACAGATATTACACCTGCTGCCAGACCGGGCTTTTTATATTTCACGATATGCTTCACCCTTTCCCCTGCGTTGGTTTCACGAAAAGCAAGCGCACAGCTCTTTAAGATTCCGTTCCGGCTTGAGGCCATGTTCAGCAGGGTTGCCGCATAATCTTCTTCTGTACCCGTTTTTAAGGCATTAACAGCACCTTCATCACATGACATCTCCATATCTTTATCGAAGAGCCGGAATGCGATCCATAATACCGGATTGTACCAATGTACACATAAGGCTAGAAACGCCAAAGGTTTGATAAGATAGTCAAATCTTTGGATATGATATAATTCGTGGAGCAAGATATGCCGGAGTTGCTCCCTTCCTTGTCCTTCGGACGAATAGGCTGCAGAAGCCGGAAGCATCACCCTGGGCCTAAATATTCCGTATACAAAAGGGCTTTCCACCTTGTCCGATTCATACACATCCACTCTTCTTTTCATCCGGATTGCCGTCTTGCATTCTTTCACCAGCTGGTGGTCCTTAAAGAAGGTCGAAGTGTTCATGCTCTTGCATAGCCTTCTATAGGTTACTACGTTGTAAAGCAGCAGCGCAAAAATCCCCAAGACCCATATCATGGTCACTGCTGCAGCAAAATAGTCTGTAGACATGGGGGTGGCAGCCAGCTGCATCGGCTCCATCCCTCCTGTTGTTTCTATCCATGCCCCCTGCATCAGATTGGGCGTCGACCCCAATTCCTGTGCCTTGTGTCCTGATAGACCTTCAAAATCAAGGGCTTCCGTCAAGGATATTGCCTTGAGGGAAGATGTATAAGTATCCAGACCTGGCTTAAGCCCTCCTAACATACTGAATATGGAAGAAAAGGAAACCGGACAAACCATCCTGTATAAGACGATTGCCCACATAGCGTAGGAAAAAGTCCGGGGTAGCACCTTTCCCAGACTTGCGCGCAGAATCATTATTATCAGAGCGGCAATTCCGGCAGTTATGCTCATATTCAAAACTGTCAGATACACATCCAACATTTTACTCACCCTTTTCCTTTCTGCTTGCATCAATGACTCTTTTTAATTCCATAGCCTCCTGCTCTGACAGAGGGTCTTTTTTCAGAAATGTAGCCAGGAACATGGGCAGGGACCCCTCAAAGGATTTTTCCAGCAGTTCTTTACTTTCCTGTATTTGAATTTCTTCTTTCCCCACCAGATAAGTCACCATGGCATTTTCGTTCTTCAGTAGACCCCTTTCGCATAGCTTCCTTAAAACAGTATAGGTGGTTGATTTTTTCCATCCCAGAATCTCAGAGCACAGTGATACCAGCCTGGTAGAGTTCACCGGCGCATGATTCCAAACCACCTCCATAAATTTGTATTCTGATTCAAACAGCTTATAACCGGACAATCTTTTCCCCTCCTCATCTTTCTCTAATCTAGGTTTATTGCAATAAACTTCACGGGCTTAGTTTATCGCAGTAAACCTACCCTGTCAACCATTTTTGATCTTGTCAATAAAAATTATACTCTAAGAATTTATATCCAGAAAGGGCGCCATTGTAAAATCAACGGATTACGCCTTCATCAAAAATGATGTTCTGAAAAACAGCTTTTCGGGTCAAAAATCCCCAAGAACGGCAAAAGTCCTGCGTTTCTCACGCAGGACATCTATTTTTCACATACATTATGCGAATAAGGGACAATAAAGATGTATCTTGATTATTAGCATATTCTATTATCAACCTTAATTATTAGGCATTTTTTTATTTCGAATTTTTGATAGTTTTTCTAATTCATAATATCCAGTATCTTCGATTTCTCTAAACGTTACACCATAATCAATTATTATATTCCCCCAATTTTTATTACCATAAGCTATCGGTCTTGCCTTACAAATAAAATCTTCTTTCTCCGATATTTCTTCTAACCATAAATCAACTGAAAAATCATACACTTCACCAAGAACATCTTCATAAGTAATACATACTCTTGCTCTACCATTATAAAAAAGGGTGTCTGTAAATCCAATCCTCAAAATAACTGGAATCGAAGATCCTTCAGGAATAGTAGCGTAATTATGAGCGCCAATTTTCAACACTATCTCATCCCACGAACTATAAGCCGAGATAATTTTAACATTTGTAGCTGGACCTTTTCCAATATTTTTTATATTAAAATAGGCAATGCCATGGAAATTAAATTCTTGAACTGGATAATCAAAATTGTATAGAAATAACTTGTCATAAGTATTTATAGTTTCATCTGAGATTGGAATTAAAATGGGTTTAACCGATGCCACCCTACTTTTTTTAGATTCCCTTATTGCCAAAACAGCAAATAATAAAGTAATTAGAGATCCTATCTGAACTAAAATTGATAATACATTCATTATATTTCTCCTATTATATTCTGCGTACGGATATTGTATCTTTCATCCCCTCTACAGATAACAGATATTCAGTTCCAGTATTATAAATAATTACTTCTGGTCTATATGCATAATGATATGTATATGCATATTCGCTTTGCTTCCATTGTTGACCATTATCTAGGTGAAAAACAGTATTTCCATCCCAACCTTTAAATTCTCCGGTTATATTACTTTCTATAACATCTGTTACTCTGCGAACAGGAAGTAATTTATCTATTCCTTCAACTTTTAAGTATTTATTCGATCCATCCTCAACGATCTCAATGTTTGGTCTATATTTGTATTTATATTTGTAATTATAGCTTTTTTGCATCCAATATTGCCCGTTTATCAATTTAAACAGTGTTTTACCGCTCCATCCATAAAATGCTCCATAAATCTTAGAGCTTACTATAACCCTCACTTATTACCCCCCCTTAAATCAGAAAACAGGCTTGTGTAGAATTATTCCACAACAAATCCAGTACGTGCTAACTTTTCTTTAAACTTACCCTCAAAGCTTGTGATTTTATCGTTATCAATAAAGATTGTCAGATTTCTTCTAGCTCTTGAGCAGCCTACATAGAAAAGCCGGTAAGCACTTAAGGTCCCATATGGGACACTTTCCTTAAAGCATGCCTTAGCATTTGTTGCATTTTGATTTAAAAGATATTTTTGATAAGGCTGACTACAAAGTTTATTAAATATTTCATGATCCTTGTAATGATCAAGAATATCTCTTGATTTATCAGTTAAGTATTTGATGTTTTTATCATGTTGATCCTTAGTGATAGTGCTAAGTTTAAATTCTAGAGAGTTAATAACTTCCTTTATCAAACCTAAGTATTCGTAGTAAAATTGCTCCAATTCTCCTAAGGAAAAATCCACACTGCTCCATAGTTCAAAAAACCTATACATATGAACTATAGGGGTGCTGCTGCTATCTTCGGCGATAAAGAAAACTGTATCATGACTTTCGCCCTTTACTCCATGCTGGGTGGATACATTTTGTGTCTTCAAGAAATCGACTATTGCCCTGAACTCGCTTATATCAACGCTTAATACAGGGGAATATTCTTCATCGCCTTTTATCAAACTTATATAATCTTCTTTTACTACATTTGTTTGCAATAAAGAATCAAGAATAGAATCAATAGCATATGATGCATTAAACTCACAATAGGTATTTATAATAATATTCAGTAGTTCTTTTAGCCTGATCTTGTCGGTATGGTTTGAAACCATGCAAATATCTTTATTAAAAATCTTCGAATTTGCTTTAAAAAGCTGTATGATACTACCAAGATTATTTAACTCAAAGTATGTGGAAATGCGGTTAATCAAAAATAATAATTTGAACAGAGAATCGGGGTTTTCTTCTGTGTCGTCAAGTAATACATCTACAGCATCAGTCTGACTTACGAAGGAATACTTGTCCATATTTTTAACTTGTCTGTAAAGATTTCCCGCACCAATAGTATCAAATTTCTTTTGGTTTGGTAGGAAAAGTAATAATGCTTTTTCATAAAGCCCTTTTTCGCTCTCGAGCCGTTCCGGTATATTAGGACAAATAAGGACACGTGGTAAATGGTCGGGGTCAATCGTCGTATTTACTGGCGACGGTTCTTGTTTATAAGATGGATCATTATATATATTATTGAGAATATTTACAATTGCAGGTATTGATCTATGGTTGGTAGATAGCGATATATCATGCCTTAAGAACTGTAATTCCAATTCAAATGTACCATCATAATTTTTGTAAATTTGCTGCATCTTGTCACCCAAGAAATATAACTTGGAATTTGTTCCGAGAACTGCTTTATAAAAAATCCTCATCACACTAGCTGAGGAATCCTGATATTCATCAAGAAATATTATCTGGTATTTTTGAGATAATCTCTTCCGTATAACGGGGTAACTTTCAAAGACTTGTTCTGAAAAGTAAAGCAAATCATCATGCGACAAACCACCATAATACAAAGAATTATATTGAGACTCGTTATATGATATTGCTTTAATATTTGACTTAACTACCTCAAAAGATAAAGTGCCAAACTTTGTCGCATATTTTTCATTACTTGTTATTATCTTCGGATCAGCGGCCTCGTTTGCTATACGTTTTTGTATAGCATCACCATATAACTCAAAGTACAGGTCAAGAATTCGTCTGTGAGAGAAGTATATACCAACAAAACTATTAAGGAATGAATGGATTGTGCTTATGTGCAATTTATCGGTGCCAAGTCCCTTTTTCAGTTCATCAGCAGCTCTATTTGTGTATGTAATGCACAAAATGTTCTCATTAGGATTATGAATTCTATGTTCAACAATCATTTTTTTAATTAATGTTGTTTTCCCGCTGCCTGCAGGGGCATTCACTAAAAACATATTTTCGGCTATGCCATTAGCCATGTCAATCCCTCCTTGATATAATTAGGAAGCATAGCTTCTACAAGGTTTTTAAGGATAACAGAATACATGAAGTCTGTCTTGCCGTTTGAAGTATGGATTACTATATCTCGAATACAGCATTCGTGCATATCTCTTGGTATTGTAAATATCAACCCATCGTCACTACGTAACTTAGACCAGCCTTCTTTTGGCTTCTTTTCGTAAGCCTTAACTCCATATTTCTTTGTTAGCATAGCTTCTTCGAGTGTCCTAGAAAAGTTATCTGATTTTCCTTGAAAAGCTAAATAGGCATATCCATCAAATAATATATTCTCCTTTGCCTCATGCCAAATGTATAGATCATTCACTGTTGGCCCTGCTCCCGGATGAGTAATACTATAAAAACTATTAAGTGTTGCATTAGTAGTCGTTGCTGATTTAATGGAGGCCTCATCATTAGCAGCTTTTTCATAATCAAGATCCGTAAGAATAAGTGTTTTTACCTTCAAGAACTCAATTAGTTTACGATAATTAAGGGCATATGCGCCACCGACTTGGACAAATGCTATGTAAAGTTGGTTTAATGACGTATACTGGCCAAGGGTGGCCAACTTTCTAATTAACATTCGTTCGGTATCACCTTCATATAGGATGACTCTATCAGCAAAAACGATATCTGAAAAACCGATCTCATAAAACCAATCATAGAAGCTATTTAAAATAGGATCAGCACTTATACTTTCTTTAAAAGAAGAAAAATCATAAACTTTACTGTCGAAGGAACCATCAGGTCGAGCTACACGGAGGTTCTTTATATCGGTTGCCCTTACCATTTCACTTGAATGGGTTGTTATTAGGCCTTGTATCTTTTTTTGTTGGTAATATTTCCGTAAGTATTTTGCAAAAACATTCTGCATCTGCGGATGCATATGAGATTCCGGCTCTTCTATAATAAATATGTTGACTAAAAAAGGATTGATATTGCGCTTATAGCTTTCTAATTGGAGAAGGATAAAAATCATATTACTGTAGCCTAATCCTTGAGATGCTTCGCTTAAAATATACCCTTCAAGTTGATACTTTGCATTGGTTATTTCGTTGATTAATGCACTAATGGCTTCCTCGGAAATATCCATATCTAAAATCATATCACCACTGTTACCACCATTCGCTTTAGATACTTCATCTATAGCCTCACTTAAACCGTCAACAGAAGTTTTGCGTACTATCTTTTTAATTTCTAAATCCTCAATTGGCTGCAAAATTTTATCCGGGAGATCCTCAATCATTGACTTCCAATCTTCATCAAGACAAGCCAATCCAATCATGCTTTTGCTTAGATTCTTTGTTCTTCCTATATTCTGATCATCTAAAGGTCTTCCAGCATAAATATTTTTGAAGTTAAACAGTTTACGAAAGTCAGATGGTTCAAGATTTTGCTCATTTTCAAAAGAACTATCTGTAAACTGGCAACTTTCAATAATACTTGATGAATATGTACAAAGTATCTTTTCTTTCAATAGCTCCACTTTGTTCGTCTCAGTGCCAGGATTTTCTATCTTTGAGTATCTGCTCTTTAGTTTATCATAATCTTTTTCTAATGCATGACCAAATGATACTGCAGTAGGATTGAATGTATAGATAAAGTAGAAGGAGTGTTTATCAGGATCGAAATCCATGATGTAATCAGCAAAGCATCGAATATCTTCACCGGTTGAGTAGTCAATACGGAATTTAATTGAGGTTGGCGGAATCAGGATGCCTGATTCCAAGGGCTCCACCTCTGAAGGAATTATTTTTTTTACAATCTCCGAGATAGTCTTTTCTTTTTCATCCCCAGCACTAAATGATTCGCTAAAAATTGTGTAGACTTGATCACACCATGCCTTGGCTAATGTAACTGGAATGTTAGCAACAGAGTATGGTATCTTGCTGTTTCCAAGAATACTGCATAGTAAATCAATAAGGGACGTCTTACCACTATTATTGGGACCCGCCAACAGTGTGATATCATCGTCAAGACTAAAAGTGGTGTTAATAAACTTCCGATAGTTCTGTATTGTTATTTCTTTTAAAATCATATTAGTGCCCCCCTTTTAATTAATCAATAAGTTCTTCCCATAAATGTCTGTCATAACTTTAAAGTACTAACTATTTTGCCAAGTAAGGAAGGTGATACTACCTTAAGCATCACCCTGAAGTTTTTCAAATTCTTCTATTATTAGCATTTTACGTTAATAAAACTCTTGCTTCAACATATTTTATCAATTATTCGCCGACAAAAGTCGACAAAAATACAAGACCTTTATAACTTATACAACTTGCTATGATATTATAAATCCACCCAAATAAAAAAGGAGGTTTATCATGGCAAGACGCTATACAGAAAAAGAAAAATCACACATAGTAGATTTATATCATAATGGCACCACTGCTCTGGAGCTATGTGCAAAGTATGGGATGGCCCGAAGCAGCCTGTATGAATGGATCAAACAATATTCTCCTATGCCGACCGCGATAAAAAGTGCAAGGGAAATCTATCTACTAGAAAAAGAAGTGGCTCGGCTGCGCATCATAAATGAGATATTGTTAAACTGCGGCTGCTCTGCCACAGCTCCGTTGCAAGAGAAATTGCCAGCAATCGAACGATTGAAAGGTAAATATAGTGTTCATGCGCTATGCCGCGCTTTAGATGTGAACCGTGCAACATTCTACAACTACTTATTTCGCAGGCCAGAAAAAACAATGATTCAGCAGCAAGACGAGATAATGAAACCACTTATTCTTGAAATCTTTGAAAAGAGCAGGCAGCGCTTCGGCGCTCGGAAAATTCGGGCAAAGATGATTGAAAACAATTATGTCGTTAGCGAGCGTAGGATTATCCGCCTGATGAAAGAAATGGGGTTATCCAGCAAATCAGCCCGCCGGTATCACAACGCAGCTTATGATAGGGAATACAAATACCATCCTAATAAGCTCAAGCGGCAGTTCCTTCAGGAGTCTCCCAACATAGTGTGGGTGAGTGACATTACCTATGTACGTGTGGGTGAGATTTTCTATTATCTATGCGTTGTGATCGATCTGTTTTCCCGTAAAGTATTATCCTATACCATTTCAGACTGTATTGATACGGCGATAGTGACAATTGCTTTCAAGAAAGCCTATGCCGATCGGAATCAACCACAGAGACTGATGTTTCATAGCGATCAAGGTGCTCAATATATGGCGTATAAGTTTCGCGTACTTCTAAGAAAATGTAAAGTGACTCAATCCTTTTCAAAACCTGGGACTCCATTTGACAATGCAGTTGCAGAATCTTTTTTTGCATCCATTAAAAAGGACGAATTCAGGCGCAGCTGTTATACTACAGAAGACGAGTTACGGTTGGCGGTTAGTGAATACATAGAATATTTTAATGACTATCGGCCTCATCAGCGGATGGGATTCAAAACTCCAAATCAAGTTGAACATGATTTTTATAGCGGCTTGCTTGGATAAAAAAAATACCTACATGATTGAACTGTCCGAAAAAGACTGTCCAGTTTACTGTAGGCACTTCATTTGTGAAGTGCACGAGATTTGAACATCATGTCCGGAAAGCCGGTGAGTCGAACTCTTGCCAAAGATCTAATGTTGGTTTATTTTCACATAAAAGGCTTGTTGTATCAAGAGCACATTACTTCATTTAGATGATATGCTGCTTCGAAACCTTCCTTTACTGCTTGGTAAATCTTTCGAGGTTTATTCGCATCACCGATTACCATATGATTTATATTATTTTCCTGCAGCAAGGTAACCCATTCATTATCTGACTTGTATCCGACAGCTAGGACAATATGATCAACTTTATTCAACACTTGTTTGTCTGTCACAACCGTATGGTCTTTTATTTCTTTAACCTTCTCTCCGGTCAGCACTTTAATATTTGATGAATTGATTCGGTAGAGTAAGCCGCCCTTCATGACCGGAGTCATATCTGCAAGTATTTCATCTGCCATTTCAACGATAGTCACCTCTTTGCCCTGTTCTTGTAAAAACTCTGCTGTTTCTACACCAACAGAACCTCCGCCAATCACAACAACTTTGCTTCCCAGGGATTTATTTCCCAATAGCACATCTTCCGCACTTACAACGTAATCCAAGTCTATTCCTGGGATTTGGGGAACAATTGGCAGCGAGCCGGTTGCTACGATTACTACATCAGCCTTCTCATCATTAAGCTTATCCATATCCATTTTTGTATTTAATTTAACAGTGACTTGATACTTTTTAAGCATGTGGGTTAAGTATTCAACGACTGCCATCATTTCCGATTTATACGGTGGTTTTGAACCAGGAATCACATTACCGCCAAGATGGTCGCTCATTTCATAAAGGGTAACCGAATGGCCTTTCCCAGCCGCAATTACAGCTGCTTCCATTCCACTTGGGCCGCCGCCTATAACAAGAACTTTCTTCTTTACATCCGCAGGAATCCGCAAATCATAATTTAATTCACTACCGGTTAATGGATTATACAGACATGAAATAGGCACACCGTTCATTAATTCGCTGACACAGTGATTGCAGCTTAAGCATGTACGAATTTCATCTTCCGATCCGTCCTGAACCTTTTTGTAAAAGTCTGCATCGCATATCAATGCACGGCCTGTGGCAACCATATCTGATTTCCCTTCTGCAATTATTTGATTAACAAACTGTGGGGTTTTAATACGGTTGGCAACAATAACTGGAACAGCATTATTAATTGCTCTTTTAATAGCGCCGGCATTCTCAACATAAACACCTAAGATATCATCTGCTCCGCTTGATGATCTTCCCGCAACATAAGTTGATCCGGAAACATTGATGGCATCAATACCGTGCTCCACCAATACTTTAGAGAATTCCGATGTATCGTTGAGTATAAGTCCATCCGGTAAAAACTCATCAGAGGTAATACGATAAATAATCGGGAAATTTGCTCCAACTCTGCTGCGGACTGCATCCACTACTTCAAGCGGGAATTTTCTCCTATTTTCCACACTGCCGCCATATTCATCCGTTCTGTGGTTACTGTTGGGTGAAAGGAATTGATTCAGCAGATAGCCGTGGGCCCCATGAATCTCAACTGCATCGAACCCTGCTTTCTTGGCACGTTCTGCCGCATCGGCAAATTTATTGACCAATCCTTTGATTTCATTGACGCTTAACTCCTTTGGCATTGACTGCATTACAGGACAGGGTATTGCAGATGGTGCTACAAGTGGTGCACAGGTCACCATCGTATTTGCCTGTCGTCCACCGTGGTAAATTTGGATCGCGATTTTTGCGCCGTGCTGGTGAACTTGATTGGTTAATTTTTTAAGGCCAGGAATCATTTGATCGTTATCAATTCCAATTTGATAGGTAAAGCCTTTGCCAAGCCTGTCCACATAGGCGGCTTCCACGATAATCAGTCCTACCCCACCCTTCGCGCGCGCTTCATGATAAGCAATAAATCGATCTGATACAGAACCGTCCTCATTGCAGTAATTGGTGACCATAGATGGCATAACCCCTCGGTTCCTGAGCTCAACACTCCCAATTTGAATGGGAGCTAATAAATTCGCAAAACTTGTCATTGAATATTCCTCCTTTAAGAAACTTTATTGTACTAATATCATACCAATGTTATAATTCTAACAATAGAAACAATTCCTTTTATTTGTTCTAAATCATACAAAACACAAAAAAAGTATCAATAAAGGAGGGGGACATTAAACATGAATACGAAAAAGATCATTGGAGATTCCATGTTTTTATTGTTGAAAACAAAGTCTTTTGAAAAGATAACGATTGAAATGATATT
This sequence comes from uncultured Bacillota bacterium, assembly GCA_927441425.1. Lineage (GTDB taxonomy): Bacteria > Bacillota > Clostridia > Peptostreptococcales > Anaerovoracaceae > Anoxybacterium. Next base: position 48,492 of record CAKMKG010000019.1, read on the forward strand.
GAATGAAAGTAATGTATCACGATCCACCTTTTATAGATACTTTAATGATAAATATGAATTGATGAACTGGTGTTACCAGGCTTATGTGGACACCCTATTATTCAAGGTGTATCATGGCACAGAAAATTGGAGAACTACACTATTCCTGATTTTCCAATTTTTAAGTGATAACCATGAATATTTTGAGCAGGCCTCCAAAGTTCAAGGCAAAAATTCATTTGCCGATTTTCTTTATAATTACTCCTATGAATTCTATAAGAATATTTATTTAAGTAAGACCAACGAAAAATCGTTGACGGATCATGCAAGAGTAGCTCTGGAATTCAACTGTATCGGAGGTGTTCATATTGTAAAGGGATGGCTAAAAAACGGCAGAAAAGAATCTGTGGCAGATATATCAGAGTGGACGTTTCAGCTTATCCCTGAGATGTTTAGAAAATTCCTTTAATTGCATAACCATTGTTTGTGTATTGACAGTTGGTAGCATTCAGTATATAATAATCCAAAAATATTCTTGCTATGAAGAGAAGAGTAGAATTGATATTTCTTTCGCAGAGAGAAAACACCATAGGCTGAAAGTGTTTTTATGATGGATATCATTTCGAAGACCGCCTCGGAGCAGGATCGGTGATTCCGTTATCATCAAAATGAGTATCAATTAGGGTGGAACCACGGGTATAACTCTCGTCCCTTGCATTATGTAAGGAGCGGGAGTTTTTTAATTTAAAAACGGAGGAGAAAGAAATATGAACAAATCAATGTTAAAGGACGGAACCAATCGAGAAGACATTTTAGGTTTTGATACAGAAAAAGGCAAACTGGCATACCGGCATACGACCTCACATATTCTGGCCCAGGCAGTGAAAAGGCTGTATCCCGGCATAAAGCTCGCCATCGGTCCGGCTATCGAGAACGGATTTTATTATGATTTTGACAGCGAGATCACTTTCTCCCCTGACGAGCTTCAGAAGATCGAGGCGGAAATGCAGAAAATAATAAAGGAGAATTACCCCATTGAGCGGTTTACACTTTCAAGAGAAGAGGCAATCAAGCTGATGGAAGATCGGGATGAACCGTACAAAATTGAACTGATCCATGATTTACCGCAGGAAGCCGAGCTCTCTTTTTATAAGCAGGGCGAATTTGTCGACCTCTGTGCAGGGCCGCATCTGGCATCGACAGGAGAGGTAACTGCATTCAAGCTCACCAGTACTGCCGGCGCATATTGGCGCGGGGATCAGAAGAACAAGATGCTGAAAAGAGTCTACGGAACTTCTTTCCCGCAAAGAAGTGAACTCGAAGAACATCTTGAAAAGCTGGAGGACGCCAGGAAAAGAGACCACAACAAGCTGGGTCGGGAGCTGGAGCTGTTTACAACTGTGGATTACATCGGTCAAGGCCTGCCGATCCTTATGCCAAAGGGCGCCAAAGTAATCCAGATTTTACAGCGCTTCGTGGAAGATGAAGAAGAGCGCCGCGGTTATATGCTTACGAAAACACCCCTTATGGCAAAAAATGATTTGTACAAAATTTCCGGCCACTGGGACCACTATCGGGAGGGAATGTTTGTGATGGGGGATGAAAAAGATGAAAGCGCGGAAGTTTTTGCTTTAAGGCCAATGACCTGCCCGTTTCAATTTCAGGTCTTCCTTGCAAAGCCAAGAAGTTACAAAGAATTGCCCATGAGATTCAATGAGACGTCAACCCTGTTCAGAAATGAAGCTTCCGGTGAAATGCATGGGCTGATCAGGGTAAGGCAATTTACTATTTCGGAAGGACATATCGCATGTACCCCCGAACAGCTGGAACGCGAATTCGCAGATTGTATTGACCTTGCAAATTTCATGTTAAAAACGGTTGGGTTAGATGATGATGTCTCCTATCGTTTCTCAAAATGGGATGCAAATAATAAACAAAAGTATATCGGAACGGAAGAGCAGTGGGAAGAAGTTCAAAACCGCATGCGGCAGATATTGGACGACCTCGGCATTAATTATAAAGAAGAAGACGGGGAGGCTGCATTTTACGGGCCGAAGCTCGACATTCAAATAAAGAATGTTCACGGAAAAGAAGATACATTGATTACGGTGCAAATCGATTTTCAGCTTGCGGAAAA
>CAKMKG010000020.1 GCA_927441425.1 uncultured Bacillota bacterium
ACCCGCAGGGCAATGATCATCCCGGCCACGGTCTGGGTATCGCGCGCCGGTTTCAGGTCGATGATGCGCTGGCGGGCAAAACGCCGGATTTCGCCCTCATATTCGTCAATCGGGTGGCCGGTGAGGTACAGGCCCAGGGTAATGAAGAACAAAAAGGGCGACAAGATGGGTTTCATCACCCTCGACGACCGCTCCGGGCGTATCGAAGCGTCGCTGTTTGCCGATGCGTTCCATTCCGCGCAGTCGCTGTTGCAGACCGACGCGATGGTGGTGGTGGAGGGCGAGGTCAGCAACGATGACTTCTCCGGCGGCCTGCGCCTGCGGATCAGGCCATCGAGGGTACGTTTGTTGATGCGCTTGAGGTCGACCCGGGCGCAGAAGTTTCTGGACTTGGGGAACGAGCATTGGGTAGCGGTAGGCTAACCAGCTGTAGGGAGAGGTGAGCAATAACGACCTGAGAAACAACCAGAATAATAACAATAATCGATAACAAGAACCAATCGAAAGCGTTATTATTCAATCCAAAAAAACTTGAGGTAGTGCAAACTACTTCTTGTTTTTTTATTCAATAGGAAATATTTATTCATTAGAAGTGGCGTAGTCACACTCAATATTTAAAAATTTAGGAAAAGGGAGTAATATGATTTTAATAAAAAACGGCAGGATACTGACAATGAAGGGAACGGTCCATGAGCGGGGCAGCCTGCTGATTAAGGATAAGAAGATTTATCAAATTGATCAAGAGCTCGACGTGGGGCTTTCCGAGGTTTCCGAAATGATTGACGCTACGGATTGCTGGGTGATGCCGGGTCTGATCGATGCCCATTGTCACATCGGAATCACGGAAGAAAAAAAGGGATTTGAGGGGGATGACTGCAACGAAACCAAAGATCCTATCACGCCCTATATCCGAGGTCTGGATGCGATTAATCCAATGGATTCGGCATTTCATAACGCCATCAGCGCGGGAATCACCTCCATGATGGTCGGACCCGGCAGTTCAAATGTGGTGGGAGGACAATTTGCCTTTATTAAAGCCGACGGCCGCTGTATCGATGATATGGTTGTCATGGAACCTGCGGCTATGAAGACAGGTTTTGGAGAAAATCCCAAAAGCAATTACAATGAACTGAAAATGATTCCTACCACCAGAATGACCGTAGCGGCCATGCTGCGAGAAGAATTATACCGCGCGAAAGAATATCTTGCTGAAATAGAAAAAGCCGGGAAGCGTGGAGACGAATACAAAGCGGAGTTTAAAAAGGAATGCTGGTTGCCGGTACTAAGGAAGGAGATTCCGATCAAAGCCCATGTCCATAGAGCGGATGACATCCTGACGGCGATCCGAATCGCAAAAGAATTTGATCTGGATATGACGCTGGATCACTGTACCGAAGGCCATTTGATCGCAAAAGAAATCAAGGCATCCGGTTTTCCGGCCATCATAGGACCGACGCTTGCTTCCCGAAACAAGATTGAGATCCAGAATATGGATTTCAAAACACCGGGAATTTTGCATAAGAATGGGGTCAAAGTAGCAATCTGCACGGACCATCCTGTATCAAGAATTCAATACCTGCCGATTTGTGCGGGGTTAGCCGCGAAAGAAGGCCTTGGGATTGATGAGGGACTGAAGGCGATTACAATCAATCCGGCAGAAATCTGTAGGGTGTCAAATCGTGTGGGTAGTCTGGAGGTTGGTAAGGATGCGGACATCGCAATTTTTGACGGCAATCCTATGGAGGTTTTCACCAAGACATTATTCACCATAATCAACGGAGAGGTCATCTATCGTGCCGAAGAACATCGCATTAGCAATGCGAAAAGAGAAAACAGCCTGAAATAAAAATGGCTATGCCGGAAAATCATAGCCATCGCAATTTAATTGTTGAAGCTGGGTGGATTTACATGGGTGTTTTTCCTCATTGCATCACTGCCTGACGGTGTTGAAAGATTAAAATATAATCTGGAATCTTCGGTAACACCAAAATCCTTATTGGATCCGGTATCCTGCACTTTATTAAAGGCCTCCCGGAACAGAGCATTGTGTGCCTCCTCACGGTTGAGCAGAAAGTCAATGGTCTCCTTGACATACTTATCATTAATTTGTCTGTACAGATATTCATAGACGACCTTTGCTCTTTGTTCGGAAGCGATATTGGACAAAAGATCGGCGCATAAGTCACCGGTTACTGTAACGTAGTCAGCCGTCCAGGAATACCCGGAAGCATTGATCAGACCGGGGCTCAATCCTGTCAGCACACTGGACTCTATTTCTCCGACGCCAATCATTTCATAATCGACATCATGTCCGTTCAACATATTAATTGTTGTTGCAACCATTTCCATGTGAGAAAGCTCTTCTGCTCCAATATCTAGGAACAAATCTTTGATTTCCGGGTCCTTCACACGAAAACTCTGAGAAATGTACTGCATTGCAGCCTTTAATTCTCCGTTGCCTCCGCCTAACTGCTCCTGCAGCAAAACGGCATACTGAGGCTTAGTTTTTTCTATTCTTACCGGATGTAACAATTGCTTTTCATGTCGAAACATTATATTCCTCCTTCCCTAAGTTTTTTTAGTATGCGCAAAATGTAGGATTTCTATGTTGTAAGAAAAAATAATTATTACAACGTAAATTACCGGTTGAATTGGTAAATTTTATGATATAATGGACGCTGGGGATGAAACGCAGCGCTGCTGCAAAGAACGCTGGGGTATCTATTTGAAAGGGATTAGGGAGAATGATTAAGCAGGTTTTTTTGTTATTTTTGACTACAGCATTGATGTTAGCCGCATGTACTCCAGACCAGCAGTATAAAGCAGCCTATGAGGGAGACTTAGCAGAGAAGGGGTCCGAGGAATATGCTCTCATTTATTCGAATATAGTCTCTGATGAATCAGAGAAAGCAGCACGAGTTGTCGGAAAAATTGAAGGGGTACCTATAACCGCGAAGGAATTGGAGCTGGAAGCGCTTAGTGTTCAGGTCATCGGATCGGAGAATGTGTACGCCGAGGCTTGGAACCGTTTGGAAATATATATCGAGGCAAAACAGATCGCAGACAGATATGGGATCTCGGTGGATGAAGACGCCATGAAGCAAACCAATCAAAACAGAAAGTGGATAGAAGAAGAGAAAAATCAACAGGCAACAATCTATATTCATGATCTGTGTAAAGCCTACAGCATGTCCATGGATGATTTTTGGGACATGCAGCTGGAACTTATGAAACGGCAGTTATTGACGAGTAGAGTAAAGCAATATCTGAAAAAACATAATCTGCCGGAGATGAATAACCTCTGGATTGATAGTGAGATTACCGATAAGGAGTACATAGAAAAAACAAAAGGGTTCAAGTGAGATCCCAGTTTAATACGATCGAAGATAAAAGAAGAGAGCCGGCATGAAAATGCCGGCTTATTTTCTGCATTAATACTGCTGCATAGTCAGCATGGAATACCATTGTGATCTGTCGTCCTCTTCTGCATCGTAGACGATTTTGCCGTCGATTACGGTCATGGCAGCCTGTATTTTTTTGAAGGCAGCCATAGATCCAGCTTCCAATGGATTTTCATCAAAAATGACAAAGTCTGCATGCTTGCCCTTTTCAATCGATCCAAAGCCGCTATCGAGGCCGAGCTGTATCGCGGCATTGATCGTCAGCATATCAACAGCTTCCTCTATGTTCGCGGCATGCTCGATGCAGCGCCAGCTATCACCGGAAAGGCCTCCCGTCGGGCTCGTTTCAATGATGTTCAAATAGCAGCAGGTATTCGTCAATTCCTCCGGATCGGAGACCGGATCGTGGGCAAGGATCAGCGTATTCTTTTTATACCCCGCTGACCTTATCGCGCTCATGGCATCCAAAGCCTCAGCGACTGCTGCTGCTCCCAATGCATCAATATGGACGTGAAAACCCTTGTCGCCGGCTTCCATGCAAAGATCGCGAAGAGACTCGCCGGAGATGGACAGCGCTTCCTCAGAGCCTTCCACCAAAAGCTTCAGGGTTTTAAAGTTGACATAGCCGTTCAATTCCGCGCAGTTTGTTCTAAACTGGGAGAGCTTGTACATAACAGCCTTTGGATTGACGTCATGGTTTATGAGCAGGGATCCGTGAAACCGATGTTTCATCATCCCTTCCTGATACAGATGCACCATCATATTCTGATAAAGGGAGGCAAAGAGGTCAGGTGCTCCACAATCAAACACCGAGGTAAAGCCTCTTTCGCAATAGTTACCCATACTGTCTGGAATGGCTTCGGGAACCGTACTTAAGTCGATGGGTTCAAGAATCCCCAGAATATAGGAGAGGGTAACCGCTTGGATTTCATCCTCTTCCGCAGCAGCCCGAACGAGCTCCATCGCTGTTGTATTGACGAAGCAATGAAAGCCACTTTTTCCAAGGACGACGACAGGTTTGTCCTTGCAGGTTTTATCAAGAAGTTCTCTGACCTGCTCTGGATCAAAGCCATTTAGGATCGCTTCATCATAACCAAATGCAAAAATGATTTCAGCAGCTTCATTTGCAGCAGCATATTCGGAAATCTGGTTCAGCGTATCCGCCAGGTCTCCGACCTGTAGGAATAGGCAGGAATCCTGATAGGCTTGCAAAACCGGATGTCCGCAGGTATCAATATAACCCGGAAGCATGAATTTCCCATCCAAATCGATCACCTCGGTATGCTTTCCCTCCAATTCGCTCAAATCCTCGTAATCACCGACGGCGAGAATTTGTCCATCCTTGCATGCGACGGCCTCTGCCCAAGGCAATTCTGAATTCTGGGTAAAAATATTACCTCCCATAAAAATAGCGTCTGCTGTTTCATTCTTCTTAAAAAACCCAAAAGCCATACTATCCCTCCCTATGAATCAAGATACTTTATTCTAGCATGAATATAGAAAAGTGAAAAGAAAGATTAAAAAAATTGCCCCTTGTATTTCTGGGAAAGGGGGATTATAATAAGGTAACTGTTTTATAAAAGTATTTTATAAAACTAATAGCGAATTTTTGACCCGGAAAGAGACATTGATATGAAAAGAACGACTTCAACAACAACGGACTTAAAACTGATTAACCGGAATAAGGTCTACCGATATATTTTTGAAAATGATAAAGTAGCCAAACAGGATCTTGTTCGTGCACTTGGACTGAGCTTGCCGACGGTGAGTCAGAATCTGACGGAGCTTTTTGATCTGGGATTACTGCGCTATGCTGGTAAATTTGAATCCAGCGGTGGCCGAAAAGCAAAAAAAATCTCCGTGATCCCTGACGCCAGAATGGTGATTGGTGTAGAAATAAAAATGGACCATATCAATATCGTGGCCATTGACCTGAGAGCCAATACCCACCCCAGCGTACGGGTAGACCATGATTTTGAGGCTAGTGACAATTACGGAAAATTCCTCGCAGGTGAAATTGAAAATTACATCCATGCAAAAACAATCAATCGTGAAATCATACTGGGAGTGGGAATTTCTATTCCGGGTGTGCTGAGTGACGATAAAAGGAATCTCATCAATGCGCCAACCTTAAAAGCGAAGCAGGTTCCTATTGAAGCGCTGACAAAGTATATTTCCCACAAAACATTCATTGAGAACGATGCCAACGCCGGCGGATTTGCGGAATTGCACAGCAGAAAGGACTTGACCGCTTTGGCGTTTTTGAGTGTATCGGAAGGGGTGGGCGGGTCTTTCGCATTTAACGGCGTCCTGTACAACGGAATGAATAACCGTGGTGCCGAGTTCGGGCATATGATGGTCGTAAATGGAGGGAAGCAGTGCGCCTGTGGTAAATTCGGCTGTTTGGAAGCATATATTTCCACTTCGGTTTTAACCTGCGGAAAGGATCGCCGAGTGGAGACCTTCTTTGAGAGACTTAAGGAGGGAGACGCTTCTTGTCTCGCGATATGGGAAGAATATCTGACCTTTTTATGCATGGGAATCAATAATATCAGAACCATCGTTGATTGTGACGTGATTCTTGGAGGAGCACTGGCGAGATATCTGGGAGACTATTTCCAAGATATAAAAAATCGGATTGAACGGATCGCAGTTTTCGACTGTAATGCAGATTACCTGCAGCTAAGTAATTATACTTGCAATGCAAGCGCCATTGGAACTGCGCTCCGTTTTGCAGACGATTTTATAAAAACAGTATAAAGAATGAAGCATAGAAAAGGCCGGAGGAGAAATCACTCCGGCTTTTATTATTTCTCCCTTTTAACGAAGGGGATATTGTATATGCTAAAAAAAAGTGATTAAAAAAGTGAAGATGATATTAAAAAAACCATGTTGACATCCTTTTTTCCGGGTGATATTATTAAGCCAACTTTTAGAAAATAGTTTTTCAAAAGTAATTTAATAAACTGATCAAGAAAGAAAAGGAGAGAAAAAATGAAAAAACTGATTGCCTTAATTATGGTTCTTGCCCTTGCTCTATCCTTGGTAGCTTGCGGTGGCGGTGGATCAACTGAGCCTGAAGAAGAAGCTGCGGCAATGATCGGTGTAAGTATGCCGACTCAAAGCTTACAGCGTTGGAACCAGGACGGAGCAAACATGAAAGCCATGCTTGAAGAAGCCGGTTATCAAGTTGACCTTCAGTATGGAGGAGACAATGATATTCCGACTCAGGTTGCCCAGATTGAAAACATGATCACACAAGGCTGCAAGGTTCTTGTAATCGCAGCAATTGACGGATCCTCTCTGACAGAAGTACTGAAACAGGCGAAAGAACAAGGAATTCCTGTAATTGCCTATGACAGACTTATCATGAACAGTGATGCTGTATCCTATTATGCAACATTTGATAACTTCCTCGTTGGTGTTATGCAGGGCGAGTACATAGAAACAGCTTTGGATCTTAAAAATGCAACAGGTCCATTCAACATTGAACTCTTTACAGGTGACCCAGCAGACAACAATGCAACCTTCTTCTTCGGCGGTGCAATGAGCATACTGAAGCCTTACATTGACAGTGGCGTTCTGGTAGTACCTTCTGGACAGACCACTCAGGCGCAGGTTTCCACTGCAGACTGGAAATCGGAAAATGCACAGACTCGTATGGAAAACCTTATTACTTCCAACGGCTACAGCCCGAAGGGTGTAAAACTTGATGCGGTATGCTGCTCCAACGACTCAACCGCACTGGGCGTAACCACGGCATTGGTTTCTGTAGGATACACTGCAGCGGATATGCCAATCATCACCGGTCAGGACTGCGACAAAGCAAGCACAAAGAACATGATCGCTGGACTCCAGAGTATGTCCGTATTTAAGGATACCCGTACTTTGGCTGACAAAGTTGTAGGAATGGTAGATGCCATTGTAAAAGGCAGCGAGCCTGATATCAATGACACCGAGACCTATGACAATGGAGTGGGTGTTGTTCCTTCCTACCTCTGCGCACCAGTTGTAGCGACCATTGATAATTATAAAGAAATACTCCTCGACAGTGGTTACTATACAGAAGCAGACCTCCAGTAAAAACGATTATAAACATAACTCATTGGTGGGCGGCCGCAAGCCGCCTGCCAATTTGGATTGAACGACGGCACCCTTCGACATTCGAATTTTAAAAGGGAGGATTTTTCGTGGCGAACATATTGCTGGAAATGAAGAATATCACCAAGACCTTTCCTGGCGTCAAAGCGCTGGACAATGTTAACTTGGCAGTGGAAGAGGGTGAGATTCACGCATTGGTTGGAGAAAACGGGGCGGGAAAGTCAACCCTCATGAACATACTAAGCGGAATCTACCCTTACGGAAGCTATGATGGCGACATTGTTTATAATGGTGAAATCTGTACGTATAAAAATATCAAAGACAGCGAACGGCAGGGCATCGTTATCATTCATCAAGAGCTGGCCCTGGTACCCTATCTGACCATTGCGGAAAATATGTTTCTTGGAAATGAGAACGGAAAAAAATTTGCCATTGACTGGGATAAAACCTATGCAAAAGCTGACGAACTACTTCGAACGGTGGGATTGAAGGAGAGCAGCCATACCCTGATCAAGGATATTGGGGTCGGGAAGCAGCAGATGGTGGAAATCGCAAAGGCCCTCGGCAAAAATGTAAAACTTTTAATTCTTGACGAACCCACCGCATCTCTGAACGAAAATGACAGCAGGCACTTGCTGGATCTATTGCTGGAATTTAAAAAGAACGGCCTGACCTCGATTATGATCTCCCATAAACTCAACGAGATTTCTTATGTGGCGGATAAGATCACCATCCTTCGAGATGGGGCTACCATAGAAACACTGGTGAAAGGTCAGGACAGTATAGAGGAAAGCCGTATCGTAAAAGGCATGGTAGGCCGTGAGATCACAGACCGTTATCCTAAAAGAGTACCCCAAATTGGTGAGATAACCATGGAAGTCAAAGATTGGACCGTCTATCATCCCCTGTTCTCAGAACGCAAGGTTTGCGACAAAGTGAATCTAAACGTCAAAAAAGGCGAGGTTATTGGAATTTGCGGACTTATGGGTGCAGGCCGAACAGAACTGGCCATGAGCATCTTCGGAAAAAGCTATGGATCAAATATCAGCGGAACGTTGGAAATCAATGGAAAAGAAGTAAAACTCAACAGTGTAAGGCAAGCCATTAATGCAAAAATTGCTTATGTTACGGAAGACCGGAAAGGTGACGGGCTCATTCTTTCCAATCCGATTTACGTGAACAACTCAATGGCAAAGATGGATAAAGTCAGCAGCCATAACGTAATAGACAAAGACAAAGAGCTTCTGGTTGCGAACGAATATAAAGAAAAACTGAATACGAAGTGTCCAAACGTATTACAAAACGTAGAAAATCTATCCGGCGGGAACCAGCAAAAGGTGCTTCTCGGCAAATGGATGTTTGCAGATCCGGAGATCATGATTCTTGACGAACCTACAAGAGGAATCGATGTGGGTGCTAAATACGAAATTTATTGTATTATTAACCGGCTGGTTGCAGAAGGAAAATCCGTTGTGCTCATCAGTTCAGAGCTTACGGAGATTCTTGGAATGAGCGACCGTATCTTTGTGATGTATGAAGGCCGCATGATCGCAGAATTTAATCAGGAAGACGCTAATCAGGAAGTGATCATGTCATGCATCATGCGTGAAAATAATAAAATGGAGAATGAAAATGCAAAGAGTTAAGAGCTTCCTCAAGGAGAACACCATGCTGATTGCATTGATTATAGCAATCATCCTGTTCCAGGTTCTGATTATCATGGCGGGAAAGGGTTCTCTTTTAAAACCTCAAAATGTTTCGAATATCATAGCCCAGAACAGCTACGTAGTGATTCTCGCCACAGGAATGCTGCTTTGCATTCTGACCGGCGGAAACATCGACCTTTCCGTTGGTGCCGTAGTAGCTCTTACGGGAGCGGTAGCAGCAACCCTGATCATAGAAATGCACATGAATGTGTATATGGCCATTATCATCTGCCTCCTGGTCGGTACCGGCATCGGGGCGATACAGGCATATTGCATTGCGTACGTTGGTATACCACCATTCATTGTTACTTTGGGAGGGATGCTGCTCTGGCGAGGCATTGCACAGGTTATTCTGCAGGGAATGACTCTGGCGCCATTCCCGGATACATATCTAAAGTATTTCACCAGCTTTCTCCCCCAGACGGACAACAACGAATTTTTACTTGCGGTAACCATGGTTGTAGCCGCAATTATAAGCATCGCTTTTATTGTGCTGGCAATCACAGGAAGAGCGAAGAAGATTAAGAAAGGCTATACTGTTCAAAGTATGCCCGTTCTTTTAACGAGACTTGCCATTATCAGTACAGTGATTCTTTACTTTGCATATTTGCTCGGCAATTACAAAGGATATCCGGTTGTGCTGATTCTGATTGCACTAATCGTTCTGGTTTATGCATACTTTACAAATAACACAGTGCCGGGCAGATATCTTTACGCCATGGGCGGAAACGAAAAGGCAACCAGACTTTCCGGTGTAAATACCAAGAAGATGATGTTCTTTGCTTACACCAATATGGGCTTTCTGTGTGCGGTTGCAGCACTGGTCTGCATTGCGAGGTTCAACTCCTCAGCACCGAGTCTCGGTGATGGATATGAACTTGACGCCATCGGCGCCTGCTTCATCGGCGGCGCATCTGCTTATGGAGGAACAGGAACCGTTGGAGGCTCTGTAATCGGAGCAATCTTCATGGGCGTAATGAATAACGGAATGTCCATTCTAGGCGTAGATGCCAACTGGCAGAAGGCCGTAAAAGGATTTGTTGTTGTTGCCGCAGTTGCCCTTGACGTAATTACCAAAAGAAAAGTTAAAGCATAATCACGATGCAAAATTTACAGATCACGCGAAAGAAAGGGGAAGCCATGACCGAATATTTTAATATCAAAAAAGTTCAATACGAAGGACCAAACAGCAAAAACGATTTTGCTTTCAAGTTTTACAACCCGGATCAGATCCTTCTCGGCAAAAAAATGAAGGAACATCTGCCCTTTGCAATGGCTTGGTGGCACAATCTGTGCAACGGAGGGAAAGATATCTTCGGCGATGAAACTGCGGATAAATCTTTTGGAGCAGAGACTAAGACAATGGAACATGCGAAAGCGAAGGCAGATGCAGGCTTCGAAATGATGGAAAAGCTGGGAATTGAATATTTCTGCTTCCATGATCTGGATCTGGTGGCAGAAGCGGATGATATCAAGGAAACCAACAGAAGACTGGATGAAATTTCAGATTATATTCTTGAAAAAATGAAGACTACAGGGATCAAGTGCCTGTGGGGCACTGCCAATATGTTCAATAACTCGCGCTATATGAACGGCGCCGGCAGCACAACTTCTGCGGATGTTTTCTGCTTTGCTGCAGCCCAGGTGAAAAAAGCTCTGGATCTGACAGTCAAGCTGGGCGGAAAAGGTTATGTGTTCTGGGGAGGCCGTGAAGGATATGAAACGCTGCTGAACACAGACATGAAATTTGAGTTAGATAATATCGCAAATCTTATGAGTATGGCAGTGGAATATGGAAGAAAAATCGGTTTTAAAGGGGATTTTTACATTGAACCGAAACCAAAAGAACCAATGAAACACCAGTACGACTATGACGCCGCTACAGCAATTGGATTCCTGAAGCAGTATGGACTGGACAAAGACTTCAAGTTGAACGTTGAAGCAAACCATGCGACCCTTGCGGGACATACCTTCCAGCATGATCTGCGTGTTTCTGCTATGAACGGAATGCTCGGCTCCATCGATGCCAATCAGGGCGACAACTTGCTTGGCTGGGATACGGACCAGTTCCCGTCAAATGTTTATGATACTACCCTGTGCATGTATGAAGTGCTGAAGGCCGGTGGCATCACCGGAGGATTGAATTTTGATGCCAAAACCAGACGCCCGAGCTACACCAGAGAGGATATGCTGCACGCCTTTATTCTGGGGATGGACTCTTTTGCACTGGGACTTTTGAACGCGGCAAAGATCGTCGAAGACGGCAGAATTGACGACTTCGTAAAGGAAAGATACAGTAGCTTTGAGAGTGGTATCGGTGCTGAAATCGTCGGAAAGAAAACCAAACTGGAGGATCTGGCCGCTTATGCAGAAAAACTTGGCGAACCTGCCCTTCCGGAAAGCGGTCGTCAAGAAAAGCTGGAAGCCATCCTCAATACAGTCATGTTTGGGTAAAGAGACAATTTGCCATAAAATTAACCAAGACTCAATTCAGAGGGAGTATATATGCAATATATTGGAATAGATCTAGGAACCTCCTCCGTTAAATTGCTCCTCATGCAACAAGACGGGATAATATTGTCCGACCTATCAAAAGAATATCCCGTCAGTTACCCGAAACCAGGCTGGTCGGAGCAGAATCCTGAGGATTGGCTCCGCCAGACTCTTGCGGGTTTGGCAGAATTGCTTTCGTCGGAACACGCGGATAAAAGTCGTATTCGCGGAATCGGGATCGGCGGGCAGATGCATGGACTGGTAGCACTGGATCAAAATGATCAAGTCATTCGACCTGCCATTCTTTGGAATGATGGAAGAACGGAGCAGGAAACCGCGTTTCTAAACACAGAAATCGGAACGAAACAGTTGTCCGAGTATACCGGAAATATCGCCTTCGCCGGGTTTACCGCACCAAAGATTCTTTGGATGAAGAAACACGAGAAGGAGAAGTTTGAAACAATCAATAGAATCATGCTTCCCAAGGATTATCTGGTTTACATGCTTACAGGCGCATTTACAACGGATGTTTCCGATGCGTCCGGCATGCTTCTTCTCGACGTAAAAACCCGGCGGTGGTCTAAAGAAATGCTTGCAATTTGCGGCATTCAGGAGCAAATGCTGCCTGCGGTCCACGAGAGTTATGACATCTCCGGCTATGTAAAAACAGAGATTCTGGAATCTCTAGGGTTAGCCGGAAATATTGCCGTAGTAGCCGGAGCCGGAGATAATGCTGCAGCTGCAATCGGAACAGGAACAGTGGAAAACGGCAGCTGCAACATATCCATCGGAACCTCAGGCACCGTATTTATTGCAAGCGATACATTCCGAATCGGAGAAAACAATGCCATTCATGCCTTCGGTCATGCAAACGGAAAGTACCACCTAATGGGCTGCATGCTCAGCGCTGCTTCCTGTTTGAAATGGTGGCAGGAGGATATTCTAAATACAGAGGATTATCAAGAGGAGCAGAAGAATATCAAGGGGTTGGGAGACAACCCGGTATATTTTCTCCCTTACTTGATGGGGGAACGTTCCCCTCACAACGATCCCAATGTTAGAGGTGCATTCCTTGGACTTGGAATGGATACCACCAGAGCGCAAATGCTGGAAGCGGTACTGGAAGGAGTTGCCTTCGCACTGAAGGATTCTCTGGAAATTGCAAAATCCCTGGGCATTGAAATAAAAAAGACAAAGCTCTGCGGAGGAGGCGCAAGAAGCCTGATTTGGCAGGAAATCCTGGCGAATATTCTTGACTTGAACGTGGAACTTTTGGAAACCGAAGAAGGGCCGGCTCTTGGGGGTGCAATCCTCGCGGCAGTAGCCTGCGGTGAATACGCCACAGTAGAGGCGGCGGCGAAAGCCATCGTGAAAGTCAAGAAAACAATCGTTCCGAGTAAAGAAATGGTGGAGCGATATCAAAAAAAATACCAGATGTTTTGCAAACTATATCCCGCCATAAAAGGGATCCTATAAAACAACAACACGAGAATCTTTTTCATTTATTCTTCCAACTCTTAATAATGATCCTCAGGCCTAGCCAGCCTGAGGATCATTATTGATGTATTGACTACCTATGTCTAGGTCTATCAAATTCAGGGTTGAATGCGTAGAAATTCTTGGAATTCAGGTTATCCTGTACGACCCGAAGGGCTTCACCAAATCGCTGGAAGTGAACAATTTCCCGTGCGCGCAGGAACTTGATCGGCTCTCTTACATCAGGATCGTCTACAAGACGAAGGATGTTGTCGTAGGTCGTTCTTGCTTTCTGCTCTGCTGCACCTTTATAAAGACAACTATTTAAAAGTCCCAGTTAATTTCAATTTGTCTTTCCCCCGTTGTGGAGTTCTTTTTACCTACACTTATATAATCAATCAGTTCTTCAACCATATCTCGTGTTAGTGCACTAATGTGAGCATATGTTTCTATCTTCTGCCGTTTGCTCGTAACATTAGACTGATCTGATTCTAAGGATACAAGGCTTTCGCGTTTTTCAGCGATAAGTTTGTCAAGGTCGCTTCTGCTAGCTTCAAAATCCTGTGACAATTCTACAAAAACTTCTTCGGTTATAATGCCTCTTATCTTGTCTAGGTAAAGGCTTTTCAGGCCTTTGAGATACTCTTCCCTCTTTTTTTCCATGTTAGAAAGCTTCTTCCGTAGCTGTGCCTTCTTACTCTCATATTGATCTTGAATGCTTAACTTTTGATCAAGATAATCCATATCGAGAAATCGAGAAATAAGGCTGTTTAATTCTGTAACAACTGTAGATTCTAATAGCTTAATGGATATGAAAGCTCCTGAACATGCATCTTTATTGGCATGGTTTGTGGTGCATTTCAAATAATAACGGTCTTTGGTTTTGCTTGATTGTAAAATATAACCACAATTCATACAACGTACTTTTTTAGCAAACAATCCAACCATACCGTTTGTTGTTAAAGGCTTATAGTTCGCTTCAAGCTTTCGTTGTACTATTTCCCACAATTTAACATCAATAATCGGCTCATGTGTGTTTTCAAACCGGATCCATTCACTCTTTGGTTTTGGTCGATTCATCTTACTCTTATAGGAGATACTACCATATTTCCCTTGTACCATGTTTCCTATATACATCTCATTATGGAGCATATCACTGATTGCGTAATACTTCCAAAGTAAGGAATTTGCATTTTGAGAGGCACTATGCTTAATCCCATGGAGTCTTTTGTATTCGGTTGGGTTAGGTATTCCTTCTGCGTTTAAAATTCTAGCGATTGAAGTCTTGCCATAACCATCAGCATATAGATTGAACACGTTACGAACAACAGATGCGGCTTCGGGATCAATTATGAGCTGCCCTTTTTTTTCGGGATTCTTACTATAGCCATAAAGGCTGAAGGCCCCGATATGAAAACCATTTTTGCGGCGAGTTGTCAGTGCACTTTTTACATTGTCCGACATATCAGATATATACCATTCATTAAATAGTGCATACATTTGCCGTTGTTTTCTATTTTCCTTGTTGTCGGTGTCCGCATTATCAACAATGCTGACAAACCGAATTCCCCAAAGAGGGAACAATCCATGGAGGTATTTTTCTACATATTCTATTTCGCGAGTGAACCGAGATTGCGTTTTGCAGAGGATGATATCAATATTTTTTTTCTCTGCATCCTTCAAAATGCGATTGAATTGGGGTCTTTTTCTATCGGCACCTGTATAATCGTCATCATTATAGATATCATAAATATCCCAATCTTGCTCAAAAGCGTACTGTATAAGCATGGCCTTTTGATTTTGAATGCTCATACTGTCATCCTCTTTTGAATGCTTGTTTCGATCCTCTTCTGATAAGCGGCAGTATATGCCTACTTTCATTTTTTGTCCTCCAATCTGTATTGTTGATAGAAACAAACTTTTGTTTGCTTTCCAAGGTCCTCTCCAAAGGAGAGATTTTCTGCGCGGCAAATTATCTTTGCCATTTTTTCATTTAGTTCGGCTTTCACGATCTTTGTATTTAAATTCTTAAAATTACTTTTACAAGATACTTTAGATTCTTTGGCCATTATCCCCTCCATGTTCAGGGCTGATTGTAAAACCTAAAACCATTGCTTGATAAACTTAAGTAACTTATAATATGATTCACTTCGCCAAAAAATTCCAACCATACGCTTCTTGACACGAACAGAAGAAAAGCTCCAATTGACATTTTAAAATGCGTATGCTATTCTAATTTTACAATAATAAATTACATACTCTGTAGAGGGAGTAACTGCCCAATTTTTGGGATTCAACGTCGTCAGTTCGGCTTATTTCACCCGGCTTTGAAAACATTAATCTGTTATGTGAGACTCTATATTTGCCGATTTATGGCAAGTAGAGTTTTTTTATTTGTATAAAACAATTTTGGAGAGAATAACAACAAAATATGTTAATAGGAGAAAATGATGAATGATTATTATAAAATGTCAAAAGAAGATGTACTAAAAACATTGGCAGTGGATGAAAAGGGCCTTAATGACGATCAAGTTTTTGTGATGCGTGAGGAACATGGAACAAATGCATTAGAAGAAGCAAAAGCAATTTCCACTCTCGTTGTGTTTATTTCACAATTTAAAGATTTCCTTGTATGGATATTAATAGTAGCTGCAATATTGTCAGCAGCACTTGGAAAGCTGGAAAGTACTTTGGTAATTGCTGCAGTGATTATCTTAAATGCTATTTTAGGAACGGTACAGCATGTAAAAGCGGAACAATCCTTAAAGAGTCTAAAAGACCTGTCAACCCCAACAGCAAAAGTATTGAGAAATGCAGAGAAAGTAGAAATTCCATCGAAAGATGTTGTAGTGGGAGATATTTTGTACCTGGAGGCAGGAGATTTTGTTGCCGCAGATGGTCGTATCATTGAAGGCCATAGTTTGAAAGTAAATGAGAGTGCATTAACCGGAGAATCAGAAAGTGCAGAAAAAAATAGCGAAGCTCTCGATTTGTCAAATCTCTCCCCGGGGGATCAAAAGAACATGGTTTTTTCCGGAAGCTATGTGACATATGGGCGAGGCGTTGTTTTGATTACCTCAGTAGGCATTCATACGCAAATTGGTAAGATTGCTCAGTTATTGGAACAAGCACAGGAAAAGGATACGCCACTACAACAAAGCTTAGATGCGTTTGGTAAGAAACTTGCGGTAATTATATTGATCATCTCTGCAATCATTTTTGGTATGAATCTCTATAGAGGAAATGAACTTGTACAATCCTTGATGTTTGCCATATCTTTAGCGGTTGCAGCAATTCCGGAGGCACTTAGCTCAATTGTTACCATCGTTTTAGCGTTGGGTACGCGTAAAATGGCTGCACAAAATGCAATTATTCGTAAACTTCATGCAGTTGAGTGTTTAGGTAGTATCTCTGTTATTTGTTCTGATAAAACAGGTACTTTAACACAAAACAAGATGACTGTACAGAAAATATATTCACGAAGTCATCTAGCCCAAGCATCCGAACTTGACTTAGGTCAATCCCAGGATTTTAGATTGCTCATGATGTCAATGCTATGTAATGACGCAATAACAACAGAAAATCACATATTGGGGGATCCAACAGAAATTGCATTAGTAAACCTGGGAGAGCTTTACGGGTGGGATGAGTTAAAGGTTAGAGAAAGATATAAGAGACTGGCAGAACTCCCTTTTGATTCGGATCGAAAATTAATGACTACGTTAAATGAAATGGATGATCAAAAAGTGATGGTCACGAAGGGTGCCCTCGATGTCATACTGAAAAGATCTAGTCATATAGAAGATGCATCCGGTATCAGAGAATTTACAAATGAAGACAAACACAATCTTGAGAATATCAATATAGAGCTGTCTAATCAAGGTCTTAGAGTGCTGGCATTTGCTTGGAAAAATTACGGGCAAGGACAGCTGGATTTAAATGATGAGTACAACTTGACTTTTATGGGATTAATCGCCATGATGGACCCACCAAGAGAAGAGTCGGCGGGTGCAGTTGAGAGTTGCCATCGGGCAGGAATAAGAACAGTGATGATTACGGGAGATCATGTCATAACTGCTTCGGCTATAGCAAAGGAAATTGGTATATTAAAGGACGCCTCTGAGGCGATTGAGGGTTCGGAACTAGAGAGAATGAGTGATGCTGAATTAAAAGAGCTTGTTCCTAAAATTACTGTTTATGCCAGAGTATCTCCAGAGCATAAAATTAGAATTGTTAAGGCATGGCAAGAACTTGGATATGTGGTTGCTATGACCGGAGATGGCGTGAATGATGCCCCGGCATTGAAGCAGGCAGACGTTGGCATTGCTATGGGAATAACAGGAACAGAGGTATCCAAGGATGCAGCCTCTATGGTGCTTACAGACGATAATTTTTCGACCATTGTTAAGGCGATTAGTAATGGACGTAGTATTTACGGCAATATTAAAAATGCAGTAAAATTTTTATTATCAGGAAATTCAGCTGGTATTATAACAGTGGTATTTGCTTCTCTTGCAGGATTGCCTGCCCCATATGCACCAGTCCATCTTCTGTTTATTAACCTACTAACAGACAGCCTACCGGCGATAGCAATTGGAATGGAAGCGCCTAGAAGCAGTGTGATGGAAGAAAAACCAAGAGATATAGATCAACCGATTTTAGACAAAGCATTTGGCTTTGAGGTCCTATTGGAAGGTCTTGTTATTGCATTCGTAACGATGATTTCATTTTATATTGGATTGTCTTCTTCAGAACCAGTTGCTATTACAATGGCGTTTGCAACCCTATGCTTATCACGATTAGTCAATGGATTTAATTGTCGAATGATAGAGCCCCTTACGATTTCAACTTTGTTTTCAAACAGATATAGCTGGATGGCATTTGGGCTAGGATTTTTACTATTGTTATTCGTACTTAGATGGTCGCCTTTAAGGGCGGTATTTGAAGTAGAAGTGTTAACAGAGCCTCAGTTGTTAACCATATTTGGACTATCCCTTGTACCAATTATTATCGTCCAGATATCAAAATGGGGTTTGAAGATTTTTAAAACGAGAAGTATTTAAAAAGTTGTCTTTCCAAAGGGGCAGCATCTGCTGCCATATCCTCCACAAGGTCGGTAATGGCGTCCCCCTTTGACTGGAAGAACTTCGCGGTAAAAGGAACACCTGCCGCCGCCTGAGGATAGATCCCCGCAGTATGGTCGACAAAATAGGTGTCAAAACCCGATTCCTTGATCTGTTCGATGGTCATATTCCTTGTCAGTTGATGTACAATCGCACTGATCATCTCAAGGTGAGCCAGTTCCTCGGTACCGATATCGTTCAAGACGCCGATGCACTCCTTGTAGGGCATGGAGTAGCGCTGGGAAAGATATCGCATAGAGGCGGCAAGCTCGCCGTCCGGTCCTCCTACTTGCGTGATAACAACTTTTGCAATGGAAGGATCCGGATTTTTAATTTTTACAGGGTACTGTAATTTCTTTTCATAGGTCCACATATCTATGCCCCCATTTCCCATGGCCATGGTTTTTCGATCCAGGTCCATTTATTCTTTGACTCTACTGTGTCCATGGTAAGTGGACCGTAGCAAGCCGCAAACTCGGCAACGGCTTTTTCTTTAATTTTTCTGTAATGATGAAAATAGTTTAAGGCAGCCTCATCGCAGGGATGGGTGTCAAGATACAGTGCTGCATCGTACATGACAAACTCCAGGATCTGTATCTGTCTAAGCAATTCCATACGTCCATCCATCTTAACAACCGCCTCCCCCGCCCAGGAACGGTAAATCCAGTTCCGGGAATATGGTACCCCTTTCATGTGCAACGGCCGGTTCATAAGTCTCGCACCAACGTTGCCATGGGGTATAGGTCATGGCAAGGGGGCAAGTATCCACGGAATCGCAGACCGAATGTGGCTCGCGATAATACCGCGAATTTGGAATCGGCATTCCTACATAGGGCTCTTCTTGATTTCTGCGATTTTTAGTTTGTGATTCAATATTATTCAAGGTAAAAAATCTCCTTTCATGGGTTTCTTCTACCATTTTATGATACCGAATCAATTGGGTTACAAGGGAATAGAAAAATAATGAGATTTAGCCGTTGAGGAAAAACGATAAAAACGCCTGCATTTTATTGCAGGCGTAAAACTCGAGGTGTTTATATATATTTAATTTTGAAAAGATTTAATGAAGCTAAAGGATTAGCAAACATACACTATATAGTATGCGGAGTCATAAAAAAGTGTGACGATCAAATGTTTAGAAAACACCTTCCAAAACCATACTAATACTTGAAGTATGGGATAAGGAGGCATTGAAATGTCGGAAAACAACAATACGGAACAAACGAGTTCCTTGGGTCATGATAGCAAGACGGATTTTTTAACTTCACAGGCAGCCTATCAGCTTGCTGAGTTCACAAAAACCGTACCCCAATTTGAGTCTATAACACCCCGGTGGCTGTCGAAACTGCTGGAATGGAAACCATTGGAGAACGGTATTTTTCGTTTAAACAAGGTGAAGGAGGGTGACTCCCCTCTGGACCTACTGAATCAGGAGGTGGGATATCAGTTTATCCCGGAGGGTTATGTAAATTACGAGACAAATCCAAGGGAATATGTATTGAATCCGATTTCAACCATCGTAAAAATCAGTACGCAGGTTTCCGATATCTATAGCAGGCCCTACGATCAGAGTGAAGAACAGCTGCGGCTGAGTGTGGAATGCCTGAGGGAAAGGCAGGATTACGAGCTCATCAACAGCAGCGATTACGGACTTTTAAAAAATGCTGCCGATTGCCAGAGGATCCGGACTCGGAACGGCTATCCCACACCCGACGATCTGGATGAGCTGATTGCAAGGGTCTGGAAAGAACCCTCTTTTTTTCTGGCTCATCCGCGCGCCATTGCCGCTTTTGGCAGGGAATGCACCAGGAGGGGTGTGCCGCCGGCCACGGTATCCTTTGCCGGCGCATCATTTATTGCATGGCGGGGAATCCCGCTCGTTCCAACCAATAAACTGCTGGTGGATGGAAAGCTGGAACCAAGGGGAGAAACGGGCAAGACAAATATTCTCCTTGTGCGGACAGGAGAAGAGCGGCAAGGCGCCATCGGACTCTATCAGGCAGGCCTTCCCGGGGAGCAATCAAAAGGGCTTTCGGTAAGGTTTATGGGGATCGATAATCAGGGTATCGGCGCATATCTACTTCTGTTATACAGCTCCGCCTGCATTTTGTCAAAGGATGCGGTGGGCGTTCTCGAAGAAGTGGAAATCGGGCATTACTATGATTACAAATAATGGTAACTCCTGGGAAGTCGTTTCAAACAATTGGGCACTGCAGGTCCCATATATCCGGGAAAGAGAGTATAATGGCTTCCGACAAGCAAGCGAAAAGGAGCACTTGAGCATCTTTCCCGTTCACGCAGTCCGAAGAGATTTTCCAATCCTGTCAGAGAGGCTCAATGGAAAACAGCTGATCTGGCTTGATAACGCAGCTACGACACAAAAACCGGCATGTGTGATCCAGCGGCTGGATCACTTTTATCATCATGAAAACTCCAATGTCCATCGGGGTGCCCACACCCTTGCGGCAAGAGCCACCGATGCGTTTGAAGAAGCGCGGAAAACCGTTTGCCAATTCCTCCATGCGGCTTCATCAAAGGAAATTATTTTCGTCCGAGGAACTACGGAGGCGGTTAATCTTGTAGCACAGACCTACGGCAAGCAGAGTGTCGGGGAAGGAGATGAGGTTCTCATATCCCACCTTGAGCATCATGCCAATATTGTCCCCTGGCAATTGCTTTGTAGGGAAACCGGAGGGAGTCTCAGGGTGATACCGGTTGATGAGACGGGACAAGTCGATCTGGCAGAATACGGGAAACTCCTGAATAAAAGGACCAGATTGGTATCTCTTTCCCACGTTTCCAATGCACTTGGGACGGTTGTGCCAATTCGAGAAATGATCGGTATGGCACATGCATTCGGTGCGAAAGTATTTGTCGATGGTGCCCAGGCCGTTTCTCATCTAACTGTGGATGTAAGGGAGCTGGATTGCGATTTCTATGCATTTTCAGGGCATAAAATCTACGGGCCGACGGGAATCGGCATTCTTTATGTAAAAAGTGAAATTCTCAAGGACCTTCCGCCGTATCAGGGGGGAGGAAACATGATTGCAGATGTGACATTTGAGAATACAAGCTATCAAGATCCTCCTTCCCGTTTTGAGGCAGGAACAGGAAACATCGCGGATGCTGCAGGCCTGGGAGCTGCTCTTGATTATGTTTCCGCCATTGGGCTTAAATGGATTTTCTCATATGAGCATAGACTGATGGAATATGCAACGGAAGCGCTGAAGACCATTCCGGGCTTATGTCTCATCGGGACTGCGGAGCAAAAAACCTCCATCCTCTCCTTCGTTATGAAGAACGTTACAAACGAGGCGGTAGGCAAGGCACTCAATGAAGAGGGGATCGCAGTCCGGACTGGTCACCACTGTGCCCAGCCGATCTTAAGAAGGTTCGGGCTGGAGGGAACCATCCGGCCTTCCATAGCATTTTACAATACAGTGAAGGAAATCGATGAAATGACAAGAGTCTTAAAAAAGATCCGGAGAAATCAATGAAAACAGCAGAAAAAGAGAAGAGTTTAAAGCAAAAATCCCTTGCATAATTCAATTTTTATGGTATACTAGAAAAGCATTAAATTTTGCGTAAGACAAGATTATTGCTCTCTGCTCTTGCATAAAGAGCCATTTAGTCCACAGGGAGGTGAAAAGAAATGAATAATTATGAGGTTATGTTCATCATTGAGGCAGCACTGGAAGAAGAAAAGAAAGTAGCTGCAACCGAAATGGTGAAGGAAATCATTTCTGCCGGCGGTGAAGTTGGAAAAGTTAACATTTGGGGAAACCGAAAACTAGCATACCCGATCAACAAGAAAAATGAGGGATACTATGTAGTAATCGAGTTTGCCGCAAATGCAGATCTTCCAAAAGAGCTTGACAGAAGGCTTAAGATTTCCGATTCAATCATCAGACATATCATTATAAACAAAGACGAAAAATAGAGACGCAAATACGAAAGGGTGGTAGTTAATATTGAATAACGTAGTACTAATTGGTAGATTAACCAAAGACCCTGAATTGAGATATATTCCGGAAAGCCAGAATGCCGTAGCGACGTTTACGATCGCTGTGGATCGTCCCTATGCAAAGGAAAAGCAGGCAGACTTTATCCGCATTACCGTATTCGGTAAACAGGCGGAAAACTGCGAACGATTCCTCACAAAGGGAAAACTGACGGGTATACAAGGGAGACTGCAGACAGGCAGCTACAAAAACAAAGAGGGCGCTACAGTATATACCACAGATGTCGTTGCTGATCGAGTAGAGTTTTTAGAGTGGGGCGACAAGGCCGGTTCAGGATCAGGATCCGGATCAGGATTCGGATTTGAGAAACAGGACGCCAAGGGTCAGCCCGGAATTCCGGAAGGGTTCCAAGCCCTCGAGGATGATGATGATATACCATTTTAATAGGAGGTAAAATATCATGATGGACAAAAAACGTGGTGGCATCAGAAGAAAAAAGGTATGCCAATTCTGTGCCGATAAAACAGAAATTATAGATTATAAAGATGAATTCAAGTTGAAAAAATACGTAACAGACAGAGGGAAGATTCTTCCTAAGAGAATAACAGGCACTTGTGCTATTCATCAGAGAGAAGTTACGAAGGCGATCAAGAGAGCAAGAATCGTTGCTTTACTGCCTTACACAGCAGACTAAGTGCAACCCGCACAAAAGAAAAGGAAGAAGCGAGTAATCGCTTCTTTTTGTTCAATCCGCTGACAACGAAAGGGTTTCCATATGTACACACTTCTAATACTAGGAATCATGATCTTTCTTCCTATCCCGGTTATGATGAAATATATGTTCACCGGCCGGAGTGCCTATCGAGGGATTCTGGAAGGATCTTTCGTTGCAATAACAGGAGTTACCCTCGTGTTCTTGTTATTTTGGGCTATGACGGGAGTCACATTTTTTGAAGTGCTGAATAGCACATTAAGCCAACTCAACGTTGAGGATATGAGTCCAAGCAGCTATTATATGATAGGCATGAAAGAACTGGATTCGGATGGGATGCTACTGGCACTGGAAAGCATGAAGGAGATGACAAAGCTGGCTTTCCCCGGTACGGTTATTGTAATCTGCCTTGTGATCGCCTACTTGAATTATGCAGTCATATCGTGGTACATCAATAAATCCGGAAGAAAAATATCGGTTTTGCCCCCCTTCAGAGCCTTTTCTCTGCCGAAAAATATTTTCTTTGGCGCAGTAATCATCTATCTATTGTCTTATATTACTGCAAATGTGGGAATAATAGACAAGGATCTGATCATGTTCAATCTGGAGCTGTTGTTTACCTTTATATTTTCCATACAGGGACTGGCAGTGATTTTTTATATTGGCTATTCGAAGAAGCTTCCAAAGATTATCCTGTTCATCGTGTCCGGGATTTTCATCCTGACTTGGATCGGGCAGACATTTTTGTTCCTTTTAGGACTGACTGATGGGATATTGAATATTAGAAAAAGATTTTCCAAACAAATTTGAATTTGTAGATTTCGACTGCAAAAAATCGAGGTTTATGTTATAATAGTTCCATTGATTAAGACGGCTTCGCCGAGCGGAAGGAACTATTGCATCGTCCGGTGGACATGGGACGACGATATAATGAACGCGTACGATTGAATCCAGCTTCGCTGAGAGGAAGCGTTCATTGCGTCATCCTTTGGACTAGAAAGGGATGACTAAATGATTCCATTGATTAAGACGGCTTCCTACAGCTAAAAATCGAAGAACATAGGAGTTAAAATGGGTGAGAGATCATTGAAAGACCGCATTTCAACTTATTTTAATATAACCAATGGCAAAAAAAGCGAATCGATGAAGGCTTATACAGAGCACATCTTTCAAATTGTCGACAAAACCATGAGTTATTCCATTTCGAATCACCCTCTGCCTTTGTGTATGATCGATTCGGAAGGAAGATTCCTTTGGTTTAACAAAAAATTCTCAGAGATATATCAGGATGACGATATTGCGAATGCAGGGATATCCCGTGTTACCGGATTGAAGGCCGCTGAGTTTTTTACAGAAGATCCTGTTGAAAAGCCGGTCATGGTTTCCCATGGCGGAAAGACTTACAGAGTGGTCTCCTCCTATCTGGATGAGGATAAAAACAACAGTGCGGTACTTTATTGGATTGATATGACGAATTATGAGGTGGTAAAGTCCCTATATAAAGATGAAAAGAGCTGCTTTGCCTATGTCATCGTAGACAATTACGACGAGCTCATCTCCAGTTCCCCGGATCACAGGAAATCCATCGTTGCCGCTGAGATCGAAAAAACGATACGGCAATGGGCTGCAAAGTTGTCGGCTTCCATCACCCGAGCTCGGAACAATCAATACTTTGTAGTGTTTGAGCATAAATATTTTGAAAAACTGGAAACAGGAAAATTCTCCATCCTGGATGATGTGAGAGAAATCGAAACAGATGCTGATTTTCCGGTTTCTCTGAGCATCGGAATCGGCGTAGGCGGAAAAACACCTCAGCAGGGAGACGAGTACGCAGCAGCTGCTCTGGATCTTGCCTTGGGGCGCGGTGGCGACCAGGCCGTTGTAAAGAAGGTCAGTAAAATTGAATACTATGGCGGCAGATTGCAAACAGTAGAAAAGAGAAACAAGGGAAAATCGAGAATCATGGCCCATGCCCTTAGGCAATTGATTGATCAATCCAGTCAGGTCATCATCATGGGACATAAAAAGCCCGACATGGATTCCTTCGGCGCGGCTTTGGGCATTTGCAGGATCGCAAAGAACAGAAATAAACCTGTTTCCGTGATCATGAATTCTTATAACGAATCCTTGACGGATATGGTGCAGGCGGCGGAAGCCTCCGGTAACTATAAATTTATCAATAGTGGGCAGGCACTGGAAATTGCAGACAAAGAAACACTGGTCGTCGTCGTGGATACCCATCGGCCCAGTCTGGTAGAATGCCCCGAGCTACTGACCAATACAGATAAATTGGTGGTGATCGACCATCACCGAAAGACGGAAGAATTTATCGACAATGCGGCGCTAACCTATATGGAAGCATATGCGTCCTCTACCTCGGAACTGATTACGGAAATTCTTCAGTATAGTGGTGGAGAGAAAAAAGATATCGACAAATTTGAAGCCGAAGTTTTACTAGCAGGAATCACCGTAGATACCAATCGTTTTTCCATCAGAACGGGTGTCAGAACCTTTGAAGCCGCTTCATGGTTGCGCAGAATGGGCGCCGATACGGCTAACGTAAGACAGTACTTCCAGACTGATATGGACTCTCTGAAGCAAAGATCAAAGATTGTTAGCAGCGCAGTAATGCCGACACCCGGCATTGCCATTGCGAAGTGTGAAGGGAAGCATACGGATGTGCAGGTGATTAACTCCCGTGCAGCAGATGAAATGCTTAATATCAAGGGCATCAAGGCAAGCTTTGTGGTAGGCGAAAACGACGAGGGACTTACTGTCATCAGTGCCCGTTCCCTTGGCGAAGTTAATGTGCAGACCATCATGGAAAAGCTAGGCGGTGGAGGAAACTTGACAAAAGCGGGTGCGCAGATAGAAATACCCGTTGAAGAAACCATGAAGCTCATTCTGAAACTGGTCAATGAAATCGAAACCAAATAGCAGTCGAAATCACAAATCGAAGATTTGTGATTTCCGTGCATAAGTTCACCTACAATTTACTTTGTAAATTGGGTGAGCTAAGAGGAGGGATACAAGATGATTGTAATATTATTAAAAGATATAAAAGGCGTGGGGAAATCCGGTGAAGTGATAAAGGTTAGCGATGGCTACGCCAGAAATATGCTGCTGCCCAAAGGCTTTGCGAGGGAAGCGACAGAAGGAAATGTTAGAAATCTAGAAAAGCAGAAGTCCATCAAGGAAGAGCAACGGCTGAAAGAATTGGCGGAAGCCAAAGAAATGGCGGAAAGGATCGGGCAGCTCAGGGTTACAATTAAATCCAAATCGGGAGAGGGCGGAAGACTGTTTGGGTCTATTACTACGAAGGATGTTGCGGACGCGTTGGCAGAGCAGCACAAAATTAATATCGATAAGAGAAAATTTATACTGGAAAACCCCATCAAGCACACGGGTGATTTTGAACTGGACATCAAGATTTACCCCGAAGTCATCGCAAAATTGAAGGTTACAGTTGCAGTATAAAAGAGGGTAAATTTATGGGTCAATATGAAAGGATTCCGCCACATAACGACGATGCAGAAAAATCCGTGCTGGGTTCTATCCTTTTGGATAAGGACGCTTTATATGATGTGTTGGAAATACTAAGACCGGAAGATTTCTACAATGAGATGCACAAGGAAATTTATTCTGCAGTCATTGAATTATACAGAAAAAGCCAGCCCGTCGACATTCTCACCGTATCTGAGGAGCTGAAAAAACGAAAATCTCTGGAAATGGTTGGCGGAAGATCATACATAGCACTGCTATCCACGGTTGTTCCTTCCACCTCCAATGCGGGGGAATATGCGAAGATTATCGGGGAGAAGGCGATCCTCCGAAAACTTATTGGGACTGCATCGGACATCATTGAAAAAGGATATCAGGAAAGAATGGCGTCTGCCGAGGTGCTGGACTTCGCCGAAAGAGGGATTTTTGAAATTGCGCAGTCCAGACAGACAAAAGATTTTGCGCTGATCAAGGATGTCCTCTGGGATAACATCGCGAAAATCGACGAAATGTCCAAACTGGATGGCAATATCACCGGCCTTACAACCGGTTTTATTGATCTGGATGCCAGAACTTCCGGAATGCAAAAGTCGGATTTGATCATGCTTGCCGCGAGACCAAGTATGGGGAAGACGGCGTTTGCACTGAACATCGCTCAGCATGCCGCCATTAAAGCGAAGGCGAAGGTCTTGATTTTCAGTCTGGAAATGTCCCGTGACCAATTGGGACAGAGAATGCTCAGCATGGAATCCCGCATCGAAATGCAGAAGCTGAAAACAGGAAATTTGGAAAGAAAGGATTGGGATCAGATCCACATTGCGTTAGATACCCTATCTAAGACTAGTATTTACATAGACGATTCGCCGGGCATCACTGCCATGGAAATCAAAAATAAATGCAGACGACTGAAAGCGGAAAAGGGATTGGACCTGATTGTAATTGACTATCTCCAGCTCATGTCCTATGAAGGAAGGTCGGAAAGCAGACAGCAGGAGATCACGGCGCTCTCCAGATTTTTAAAGCTTCTTGCCAGAGAAATGGAATGTCCTGTCGTCGTATTATCCCAGCTGTCCCGTGCGCCGGAACAGAGGCAGGATCACAGACCGATCCTTTCTGACCTGCGAGAATCCGGATCTATCGAACAGGATGCTGATATCGTAATGTTTTTGTATCGTGATGAATATTATAACCCAGAGACAACGGACAAACCGAATATCTGTGAAGTGAATATTGCGAAACAGAGAAGCGGTCCCACAGGAAGCATTGAGCTTACCTGGCTTGGGAAATATACGAGATTTGTTGACAAAAGCCGTATAAGTGAGAAATAATGAGGCGGAAAATTTTCTCAAGTTGAAAGTTTTCTACGGAAGCGTTAATAGGAGGTATTAATATGAAAATTACCGAGAACATGCTCCTCAACGATATTCTTGATATGGATCCGGATCCAACGGAGATCTTTCTCCGTCATGGACTCAACTGCCTCGGCTGCCCCGGAGCTCAGAGCGAAAACCTGAGAGAAGCCGCAGAGGGACACGGAATCAGTCTTACAAAATTGATGGATGATTTGAATGAATTTTTAGGTGAAAAATAGAAAAGGAGCGGTAGTATGCCAGGTTTAGCAATTGTCGGTTCCCAGTGGGGAGACGAAGGTAAAGGAAAAATAATCGACTATTTAGCAAAAAAAGCAGATATGGTTGTGAGAGGCCAGGGCGGGAACAATGCCGGACATACCGTAGTCATCGGTGACAAAAAATACGCACTTCATCTCATTCCGTCCGGCGTTTTAAATCAAGGCGCCGTGAACATTATCGGAAATGGAGTTGTTTTTGATCCGGAAGGCTTCTTTCGGGAAATTGAAGGCTTAAATAAGGACGGTATCGATACTTCGAGTATCTTCGTTAGTGATCGGGCCCATATCGTATTTCCATATCATAAAGTTTTGGACGGGCTCTATGAAGCAGCCAGAGGAAAAGACGACATTGGGACCACCAAAAAAGGAATCGGTCCATGCTATATGGACAAGATTGAGCGCAGCGGCATCCGAATCTGCGACATGCTGGATGAAAAGGGATTTCGGCAAAAGCTTTCCGCTCAAATCGACAGGAAAAATGAAATTATCGTAAAGCTCTTCAATGAAGAGCCGATGAATAAAGAAGAACTCATAGAAACCTATGTAGAATATGCAAAGAGACTAAAGCCTTATATCAAGGATACGGGTGTTATGGTCTATGAAAGCCTGAAAAAGGGTGAAAAGGTTCTGTTTGAGGGAGCGCAGGGGTCTCTCCTTGATGTGGACCTTGGTACGTATCCCTATGTAACCAGCTCCCATCCGACTTCCGGTGGATTTACTACCGGTGCAGGTATCGGAGCGGGTGCCATCCAAGAGGTGATTGGGATCACCAAAGCCTATACCACAAGAGTGGGTAAAGGTCCTTTTGTAACGGAAGAAGACAATGAGACCGGAAACAGGATTAGAGAGCTGGGCCATGAATATGGCGTAACGACAGGAAGACCGAGACGTTGCGGCTGGTTTGACGCAGTGGTCGTCAAATATTCAGCAAGGATCAACGGCATGACTGGACTATCCCTGATGCTCCTTGACGTACTGGACGAATTTGAAACCATAAAGCTTTGCCATCAGTATGAACACAATGGTGAGAAAATCGATCACTTCCCTGCAAGACTGGATATCGTAGAAGAGTGTAAGCCGGTTTACCGCGAACTGAAGGGGTGGAAGAGCGACATTACCGAATGCAAAACCTACGAAGAGCTACCGGAAGCCGCGAAGGCATATATCAAAGCCATTGAGGATACAACGGGCGTTCCGGTAAAAATCATTTCCGTCGGACCGAGAAGAGACCAGACGATCATCCGTGAACAGATCTTTTAATTAGCAAGAGGAACGCAAGGCGACTGCCGGGCATATTTTCAACGTTCCGTTCCGGAACTCCGACTCGCTTGGCTCGCTGCTGTCCGTTTTGCCTGCCAAGCAAGCTTGGGGCAAAAAGGCTCGAAAATCCGCTCACCTTCCAGTTAACAATGGTTCGGAGGGTTTTCTATGAAAAACATGCCGTCGCGTCGCCAACACCGGTATCTCGTGCCGTTGGTATTCTCACGGGAAAGCGTCCGAGCTATCGTAATGGAGGATTCCTAATTGTAAGCGAGCGGTTTCCAAGGGAACACCCCTGGCAGGCGCCAGTTTTGTAAGGATTAAAAATGAACTTTAAAAAAGAGAACATCAAGGATTATTATCTGAGAGATACCAATGTCGAGAATATATTTATCAATGAGTATCTGACCCAGGCTCCTGGAGATTATGTCAAGGTATATCTGTTTGCTTTAATGTATGCAGATTTTGATATGCACATGACCAACGAAACCATTGCGAAGCACCTGAGCATGGAGGATGAGGATGTTCTGAAGGCATGGACCTATTGGGAGAAGATGGGCATCATCAGGAAGCATTTTGAGAAGCCCGGCGAGAAGTTCCGTTATCAGGTGGAATTTCTCAATTTGAAAGAGCTGGCTTACGGAAAGAAGCAGAAGAGCCAGAAATCCGAAGCAAAGATTCCGGATCGCCTGAAAGAGCTCATGGATGATGACACAATCAGAGACATGTACAGTGAGATTGAACGAATTACGGGAA
The DNA here is from genome assembly GCA_927441425.1 of uncultured Bacillota bacterium. Taxonomy (GTDB): domain Bacteria; phylum Bacillota; class Clostridia; order Peptostreptococcales; family Anaerovoracaceae; genus Anoxybacterium. Next base: position 30,122 of record CAKMKG010000020.1, read on the forward strand.
GGCTGTTTGAGGGCAAGGAGCCGGCCGAAATATTATCATGGATCACAGACTTCAATGTCAATCCGGAAATGATCGTCTATGCGTATTCCTATTGCGTGAAGAAAAAAAATCACAGCAACCACAAGTATGTAGCCGCTATCGTGAAGGAGTGGGCAAACCAGGGACTGAAATCCATCGAGCAACTCGAGGATTATCTAGAGCAGACGGATAACCGCCATTATCTGTATAAAAGAGTTCTTCGGGCATTGGGCTTTCTGCGCAATGCCACGGAGGAGGAAAAACGGATCATGGATACCTGGTTCGACCAAATGAACTTCCCTATTGAAAAGGTTCTGGACGCGTGCAAGAAGACCTCAGGGATTTCCAATCCAAACATCAACTACATAAACAGCGTTTTAAAAGCATGGAGCAACGGAAGCGGAGAAAAATCTGGAGCCTCTTCCGAGGATGGAAAAACCGGTTCTATCGCACGCGTTATGAAGCAGTATGAGGAAGTCAGAGCGAAAAATGAAGTGAAAGCAGAGGAAAGAAGGACCGAAGTTTATCGCCGAATACCCCGGGTCAAGGAGATTGAAGAAGAGGCGAGAAATATCGGATTGCAGATTTCCAGGGCAATGCTTTCCGGCACAGCAGAAGGAAAAGCGAAGATTAGAGCGATGAAAGAAAAGATTGACAATCTTAACGGAGAGAAGGCTTTCCTTATGACAGAGAATAACTTTCAAATCGACTATATGGATATGGTGTATGATTGCGCACTATGCAGGGACACTGGCATACAAGATACAGGGGATCGTTGTATTTGCTTTGCTGATAAGTTGGGCAGCATTCAAAAAATGGATTGAAATAGTTTGGCAGAATGTATATACTATAAATGATAAGCAGAAATCGAGCATGATAGCACAACGGACATAGCTGCATATGATAAAGCACCCCATCGTAAGATGGCCGGGAGGAAACATATGAAGGAATCCAGAAGACAGGGCAGAAAAATACATAGCTTATGGAACGACCTAACTTCAGGTATTGTAGATAAAATTAATCATTATAAAAATAACATATTTGATAAACAAAACGAAGATAGGGATATGAGGGATACGCATACCCCTTTTTCGCGTCTGGACTTAACCGGCATGAACCGGGAACAGGCGAAGGAATTGATCAACAAGATCATTGATGAAAAGCTGGAAATGGTTTCTCATATCGAGATGACCGAGCTAAAAATAGATTACAAGGAAAGAGAACGGCAAAGAGCAAAAGCGGCAGAAAGAATCAATGAGAGAAGAAAACGAAGAAAGCAAAAGAATCTGGTGGCAGCGGAAACCGTCGTAACCGAGCAGGGCGTCTATTCGGATTATAAGCATGCCTCTGTTTTTGATATCCTTCAGCCGGAATCGTTCCCGGCGGAAGCGCATACCAGCGCTCCAATCGAAGGCCAATTGTCGATCATGGATACCATTGCAGCTGCTGAAGTCGATCAATCCGTCGAATACGCAGAAACTGTCGAACCGGAGCTCATTGCCGCTCATGAAGAGCCCGCTGAACAGGAGCTTATTGTCGCGTTTTCAGAGCCCGCCGAACCGGTCAAAATCCCGGTGTCTTCTGTAGCCGTGGAGCTACAGGAAAACGCTGGTAAACCTGCTTTCTTTAATGGCGTACAGATCAACACCTCCCTTGACGAAGCCGTGGACATGGTGTTTGCATTTTATACAAAAAATAAAGCAAGTATGATTTCCTTCTGCCAGAAGACACAGCAAATCACCGAGGAAGTGTTTAGAGGAAAGGTGGTTCCGGCAGCAGCAGTAGGTAGGGCACGAGTGAACGGCAAGCTGATGCCTTTGCTTCAAAAAATAGAGTCCGGGCTGCAAATGAAACATAAGGCTGCGTTTATGCTGGCGAAGCTGACTGAGAGAGAAAAGCATACTGCAGAAATGATGGTTTCTTTCATCGACAGTTTCGATCGAAAGAATGAGGCCTTCCTCAATGGCATTGCTTTCATTATGAACAAGGTAACCCATCGGATCGAGGTAATCGGTGATTGGGCTGAGCATCACAAGAAGCAGCTCCTGATTGGATTTGGGATTGGAGTTGCTGCCTTTGCAGCAGTCACAATCATGATAGGAAATATGACAGCCTATGAATATATCTACAACGGCAAAGTTCTTGGAGTCGTAAAAAATCAGGAGGATGTATACAAAACCATTGATATCATAGGAGACAAGCTTAGTGTGCAATACGCTGCAGATATTACCATTAACAAGGAGAAGGATATTCGATTCAACAAGATCGTTGCCTTCCATCAGGATATTGATGATAAAGAGGCCATCCTGAACAGGCTGACTTATATGCGAGACATGAAGGCAAATGGGCGCGGCATTTACATTGACGGTAAGCTGGTGGCAATCCTAGAGAGCGATGAGACCGCCAAAGCGATTTTAAGTGAAATTCAAAACAGATACTTATCTTCAGAGAATGCGAATATCGAATACAAAAAGATCGATTTTGCGGAAGATGTGACCATCAAGGACATTGAAACAAAGCTCGGCAGTATCGAAGCCAAAGAGAAGGCATTGGAATATATGATGACCGGTGCGGTAGAGAAAAAGATCCATCTGGTGCAGCAGGGAGAGACCTTTTCGGAAATAGCAAAGATGTACGGGTTGAAGCAAAGCGAACTGAAAGTTTCAAATCCGGAGGTGATTCCGGAAAAACTCCACATCGGGCAGGAGATCTGCCTGAATCAAATCGTTCCACTGGTAACGGTACAGACAACGGAGGTTGCGCAGTATATAGAAGCAATCCCGTATGAGATCCAGTATGAGAACACCGGATCCCTGTTTAAAAACGAGCAGACTGTAAAATCCAGAGGTGCCAACGGAGAAAAAGATGTTGTCGCCGAGATTGTTAGAAATAACGGAATCGAAGTGAGCCGAAAGGAAATCAGCGCAACCATATTAAGCGAGCCGGTTTCCCAGATCGTATTGGTGGGAACCAAAGAACCTCCGCCATTGATTGGTACGGGATCCTTTATCTATCCCATCAGAGGGACTTTGACTTCACGGTATGGAACGAGATGGGGAAGACTTCATTCGGGAATCGATCTTGCGGCACCCATCGGTACGCATATCAAAGCTGCTGACGGTGGAAAGGTAACCTTTGCAGGATACAATGGCGCCCTCGGGTACATGGTTGCAATCGACCATGGCGGTGGAAGAGTGACCTGGTACGGACACTGCAGCAAGCTCCATGTGAAAAAAGGAGATAAGGTTTATCAGGGCCAGCATATCGCCAACGTTGGAAACACTGGAAGAAGTACCGGCCCACATGTTCACTTTGAAGTACATATCAACGGCAAAACAAAAAACCCATTGAATTATCTATAGATTTAAAAACTGTTTATAGTTCAAGAGACCGCGGCCTTGTGCATTGCGGTCTTCTTTTTTTATGGGCAGAGCATCCCTTACCAGAAGCTGCTTGACCTGTGCAGGTGTCAGATTTGGCCTCATAGCGTACAGGCAGGCTGCAACGCCGCTTACCACAGGAGCTGCCATGGAGGTGCCGGACTGAACAGTGTAACGCTTTGGGTTCTTCCCATCCAAGGAGTAGATGTCGACCCCGGGCGCTACCAGATCCGGTTTGGACTCGCCGGCAAGTGTGGGACCGCGACTTGAAAAGCTAGCAACCTTGATTTCTCCATCTTCCCAATGTGTCAAATCGGCCGCGCCGACTGTGATGACAAGAGGGCTGGTACCGGGAGAATTGATGGAGCATTTGCTAGGTCCGTTATTTCCGGCTGCCGTAATGACGCTATAACCGTATCGAACTGCCGCATTTGCTCCCTTAATCAGCGGGTCATCGTCGTAAGAGGGCTCAACCTTGATCCCTAGGGACAGGTTGATGACCCGGATATTATAAAAATGCCCGTTGTTAACAATCCATTGCAATGCAGCAAGAATATCGGATTCCGTTCCGTTTCCCGACTCATCCAGTGCCTTGATGGCGATAACATTTGCGCAAGGGGCGGTTCCCGTGTATTTGCAGGATGTATAGCCATTTCCGGCGATAATCCCGGTGACATGTGTACCGTGACCGTCATCGTCATAAGGCAGATCTTTATTTGCCAGCAGATCCTTGAAGGCAACGATCCTGTTATATGGCTTGATCAGGTCATAATGCGGGGATACTCCTGTATCGATGACCGCAACGCCAACGCCTTTGCCTCGCTCCTTGCTTCCAAAGATCCGCCGCATATCATCCTCGAAGTTACCGCATTTTGCCCGGATCGGTTTTGCGCTGGAGAAAACTGGAGTTTTTGATACGATTGCATCGTCACTGATGGATCCGATCATTTGATGACTCGATAGCTTTTCTATTTTTTCCTTTGGAATTTCAACTGAAACTGCATTGATAAAGGGTAGCTCGTATTTGATCTGTCCGTAATTTTCAATAATACAGTCTCTTATCTCGTTTATCGTACGCTTTGAATATATAATAACAGGGGTTAGCTCCCCGTTGCTTGAATTCATAGTAATCACTTCCCTTGCCTCATAATATGAGGAAGGGCTTGGGCAAGGTGAGCGCAGTGGATATAAGCCAAATAAAAATCGGGCATGCTATGGTAGTAACAGAAAAAAATTGGATTTTTGACGAATGTAGTTTTTTTTGATATAATGGCTCAGTACTGTTAAGTCATGAATAAGGAGGATATTCTTATGGACTCAAAAAAAGTGTTAATAATAGAAGATGAAAAATCCATATCAGATATTATAAAATTTAACCTAAAAAAAGAAGGATTCGAGGTTGATACCGCATATGACGGTCAAGACGGACTGGATAAAGTCCTGTCTGGCAAGCCGGATCTGATCCTGCTGGACGTGATGCTGCCAATTATGGACGGTTTTCAGGTTTGTAAAAAGGTCAGGGAAACGAATTCTGTGCCAATTCTCATGCTGACAGCAAAAGAAGAGGAAGTAGATAAGGTGCTCGGTCTGGAGCTAGGCGCCGATGATTATATTACGAAGCCTTTCGGGATGAGGGAACTCATCGCAAGAATTAAAGCGAACATCAGAAGAACCGATCTGATGGTAAATTTACAGGATGTTCCCTCCAATATACAGGACTTTGGAACGCTGGCGATTGATTTAAACCGATATGAGGTAAGAAAGCACGACATCCCACTTGAGCTGACGCTCCGTGAGTTTGAACTTCTTAAATATCTGGCGGAACGGGAAAACAAGGTGTTTTCCAGAGAACAGCTGCTGGAAGAAGTCTGGGGCTATGAGTATTATGGCGATATTCGTACAGTGGATGTAACGGTTCGAAGATTGAGAGAAAAGCTTGAGGATGATTCCAGTGATCCAAAATATATCATGACAAAAAGAGGGATAGGATATTACTTCAGGAGGCCTTAACCTCCGCGTTGTTCTTTGTCAACGGAGGTTAACCGGTATGATGATTGTGAAGAAGAGATGGTCCAGCATGAGATGGAAGATAGTTTTTATTTACTTTCTTCTTGTCTTTATCGCAACAACAATAATCGGGGTTTTTATCATGAGCCAATTGGAGGCTCATTACAAAAACTCGATTCGTGACAATAATTCTGATACGGTACAAACGCTGCTGGCCTCTTTTCAGGGTTACGAAAATTTGAAAAATCATCAGGAAGAGATCCAATCCAATATTGTGAGCTGGTCAAAGGGCGTTCAGCAGGAGATTTTTGTCGTAGACGATGACTTTACCATCCTTGCTTCCAATAATGAAAACCATGTCCTAAAGAGTGCTGTGGAGCTTCTGGACCAGAGCATTATTCTTAGTGGTCTTGGCGGAGACATCGACGAAGCCGAGGGAATCTTAAAAGCGCAGAATAAAGACATTCCGGTCATCAATATGGTCTTTCCCATCGGGGATGAGGACCAAATCAAGGGAGTTCTTTATCTCAGAGAAGACATGACCAGTGTTTATGAGACCATTGATCAATCGAAGTTCATTTTCGTACAGGCAATGGCCATAGCCCTTCTGATCACTGTCGTTCTAGGATTTTTAATCGCGCGAAGCATTACTGTGCCTATTAATGATGTCACGGAAAAGGCGGAAAAGATGGCGCAAGGCGACTTCAGTCAGGAGGTCAGCGTCAAATCCGACGATGAAATCGGCCGGCTTGCGGAGATGTTCAATCTGCTCAGGAAACAGCTAAACCTGACTTTGTCTGAAATATCAAACGAAAAAAGCAAATTAGAAACGATTTTGAAATATATGGCAGACGGTTTGATCGCCGTTAATTTATCCGGTCACATCATCCATGCCAATGCGGCTGCCATGACAATGCTGAATATCACTGGCGAGGATATGGACAAGAAGCATTATGATGAGATTATTAGAGTTTATAATGAAAATCTGATCTTTGAAAAGTTAAGAGAAAACAGCAAGGATGGAGGCGTTGCCGACGTTTTCCTCTACGGTGGCTCTACCTTTGCCGTGAGATATGATCGGTTTAAGGATGAAAATGCCCAGGATGTAGGCATTATCATGATCCTGCAGGATATTACAGAACGGCAGAAGCTGGAAAACATGCAGATGGATTTTGTGGCAAATGTATCCCATGAGCTGAAGACCCCTCTTACAACCATAAAAAGCTACACGGAAACCTTGCTTTGCGGCCAGGTAGATGACCAGGAAACCACAATGCAATTTCTGGATATCATCGATACAGAGGCAGATCGGATGAACCGACTGGTCAAGGATCTCCTGCAGCTTTCCAGACTGGATTACCAGCAAGAGAAATGGTACAAGAAGGAAAGCAACCTGATCAGCCTGTTAAAGGCTGTCGTGACAAAGGTCGAACTTACTGCCAAAAATAAAAACCAGCATCTCAATTACATCTTTGACGAAAATCAGAGGATTCTAACCGTGATTGACAAGGACGGCATTGAGCAGGTACTGCTGAACGTGCTGAGCAATGCGATCAAATATACCCAGGAGGGCGGAAGAATCGATATCGATGCCCTCCAGTCGGGAAAAGATGCCCAACTAATCATTGCAGACAATGGCATCGGCATCCCGGAAAAGGAACTCTCCCGTGTCTTTGAACGATTTTTCCGTGTGGACAAGGCACGCTCCAGAGGTATGGGCGGAACCGGGCTCGGACTTGCAATTTCCAAGCAGATCATAGAGGAACACCATGGATCTATTGAAATAGAAAGCAAGGAAGGCAAGGGCACGAAAGTAATCATCACGTTGCCGCTTTCCCACGCAAGAGGCAGAAAGAATATTGAATGATGCGGTTTTGGGTTACGGCAAGTGAATTGCCAAAACCCAAAACCGTTCCTTCAACGATTTGAGTGCCGTGCGAATATTCGCCTGCGGCGAATCGCACAGGGCGATTCAAATCGAACAAGTCGATTTGAGAATGAATGGTTTGAGAATAAATAAGCTCCCCTGATAATATATTAAGAAGGGGTGTTTTTTATGGAAGCACATGTTGTGAATATTGACAACAGAGAAAGGATTTCCGTTACGGAGGTTGCAGATGTTGAAAGCTTCAACGAGGAAATTATTTTTCTGACTTTAAAAAATGGCGGCTTGGTCATCAGAGGAGAGGATCTCCACATTCAAAAGCTTGACTTGGAAGAGGGCAGGATTTTGATTTTAGGAGCCATCAGCTCTGCCGTTTACACGGAAAAAAGAGACAAACAGGAAAAGGGCTTCCTGAAACGAATTTTGAAATGAACAATGCCGATCTTGAAATGAATGTCGTCAATCCTTTGATTATCGATCAATCCTTCGAATTTGTCATCATGCTATTTGCAGGGATGACGGTTATGCTTTTCTATGACATCTTTCTTAAGGTGAAAGGCAAATTGAAACCGGCAAATAAGATATCTTTTATTCAAGATATCTTATTTTGGCTGTTTGCTTCTCTTTTAACCTCATCTTTCCTCTATTACTGCAGTTATGGAAGGCTTAGCTTCCATGCGTTACTAGCATTTGGAGCTGGGGCTGTCTTGTGGAAAAAGTTTTTTTGTGGTACAATAATCAACAGGTGATTTTATGAAAAAAAAGCGGCGCAGCAGAGAATTTAAAAATAACAGCCAGGTCATCGATATAGAAGTAGCCAGACAAAGCCGGAAACGGAAAAGAGAAGAAACTGCAGACAAAAAATATAAGGTGCGAAAATCGAAGTCTGTAATCACGGAACGCCAGGCAGGAAAAAAAGCCCGCCGCAGAATGGTGTACTTTGTGGTTTTTCTGTTCATTATTGGTCTTATAACCGTGTCCGCCTTTCAAATTATTAGTCTGAAGCTTACCGAAGCCAGAACCATGAAGGAACAGCAGGACTTGCTGACTCAAAAAGCCAGACTGGAACGAGATTATTCCCAAGTCAACAGTCCGGAATATATCGAGCAGCAGGCCAGACAGCAGCTCCGGATGATCCGCCCCGGGGAGATCTTATATGTGCTTCCTGAGAAGGAGACTGTTTCCACCGGCGGAGGCATTGTGCCGAATTAGGAGAAACTATGATAAAGGAAATCATCGTCGTTGAAGGCAGAGATGATGAAGCGGCAGTAAAAAGAGCCGTGGAGGCGGAAACCATCGCGACCCATGGCTATGGAATAAAGCGGGAAACATTCACTCGAATCGAAAAAGCATATGCGGAGAGAGGAATCATTATCTTTACAGATCCGGATTTTGCCGGCGAAAAAATAAGAAAAAGACTATCCGAACGCTTTCCTGAGGGGAAGCATGCTTTTTTACCGAGAGAGGAAGCGACAAAAGATGGAGACATCGGAATTGAAAATGCCGGACCGGAGAGCATTCGGACAGCACTGAATAAAGCAAGGCCGGTTATGCTGGAGAAGCGGAACGAATTTCAACCGGAGGTTATGCTGGAGTACGGCCTTGTGGGAATTTCCGGCGCGGCCGAAAGAAGGGACAAGCTTGGGCAACGATTGGGAATTGGATACGGAAACAGCAAGGTTTTTCTGAACCGTCTCAATCAGTACGGAATTGAACGGCAGGAATTGTTACAAGCTATCCTAGAGATAGAAACAGATAAATAGGAGATAAAAAGATGAAGCTGTATTCACCGGCAACCATCAATGAAATAAAGAATAAGCATGGGTTCAGGCTGTCCAAAAGTTTGGGGCAGAACTTTCTGACGGATAAAAATATCATTGACAAAATCATAGAGAAGTCGAATATAGGCAAGCAGGACCTTGTGATCGAAATCGGACCTGGGATCGGTGTGCTTACCGCTGCAGCGGCTGAAGAAGCCGGCAAGGTCATTGCCATTGAGATTGACCGAAAGCTGATCCCCATTTTAAAAGAAACCCTTAGCGAATACAATAATATTGAAATCAGAAACAGCGATGTGCTGAAGACCGATATAAAAGAAATTATGGAACAAAATCAGGAAATAAGCGGTCAAAAGAGAGAAGGTGTGAAAATATTGGGGAACCTTCCCTATTATATAACGACACCGATCATTATGAAAATACTGGAGGACAGGGTTCCGGCAGACAGCATTACCATCATGCTGCAGAAAGAAGTGGCCGATCGGATTAAGGCGGCACCGGGCTCAAAGACTTATGGTGCGCTTTCCGTAGCGGTGCAGTACTATTGCACCGTCGCCCACGTTGCCAATGCGCCGAAGGAAATCTTTGTTCCCCAGCCGAAGGTGGATTCCACGGTGATCCGTCTTGATATACGAAAGGAAAAGCCTGTACAGCTCAATAGTGAAGCAGCATTTTTTGCAGTGGTAAGAGCTGGCTTCGGTCAGCGAAGAAAAACATTGCTGAATGCACTGACAGGCGTCTACGGACTTGCAAAGGATGAAATCGCGGTCGTGATGGCAACTGCGGGCATTGATCCCGTGAGAAGGGCCGAAACCCTCAGCCTTGAGGAATTTGCCTCTCTGGCAAATACCATACAGCCCTAAAAGCAGACCGTTCCGAATAACTAACTGGAGGATAAAACGAGCATACATGAAATCCTATAAAACCTTTTTTGAACGATATTTGCACAATTCCATTGCGTTATGCGTGGTATTGTCAGTTACCATTAATTTTATAATAGAAGCGGTGAGCAGAAGATCTGTCTTTGCCTGCCTGGACTATATGACCGGCTCGCCTATGACCTTTTTCTATAACACCTGCATGATATTCTTTACCTTTTCCATCGCATACCTGGTGAAGCGGCGTATCTTCGTCTATGTTATAGTATCACTATTTTGGCTGGCGACGGGAATTACCAACGGAATCATTCTGAGCTACAGAATCACACCCTTTACGGTAACGGACCTTTCCCTTCTGAGCTCCGTCATGTCCATCATTCCAAATTATCTCAACACGGTGCAGATCGTGCTTGCGGCTGCAGCGGGAGTGCTTCTCATCCTTGCTTTGGTGCTGGTATTTTTGTTTATGCCGAAGCACAAGCAGAAGATCAATTACAAAAAAAGCGCTGCCGGTGTTCTCATATTAACCCTGTCCTTTATTGGACTGACCAATCTGGCTATCAGCCAAAACTGGGTTTCCACCTATTTTGGAAATCTGAATTACGCTTACCGAGATTACGGCTTCCCTTACTGTTTCATGAATACCTGGCTGAATACCGGAATATCGGCTCCCGGCAATTATTCCAGTGACGAAATCCTTGGGATTTTTACAGAGGAAGAATTGAAGGAGTTGACCATCATTCCGGTAACCAACGGAGAGAAAGAGAGAAAGCCCAATGTGATCTTCCTCCAGATGGAATCATTTTTCGATCCGACTTTAATGGAAAACCTTCATTTTTCCGCAGATCCGGTACCCAATTTCCGCGAATTGAAGAATGAGTACTCTTCCGGTTTTCTTACCGTTCCATCCATCGGGGCAGGCACAGCAAACACCGAGTTCGAGGTAATGACAGGAATGAGAGTACGATTCTTTGGGCCCGGCGAATATCCATACAAATCAGTCCTGAAGGACAAAACCTGCGAAACCATTGCCTACGATTTGAAACGGCTGGGCTACGGTACCCACGCCATTCACAATCACAGAGGTGCTTTTTACGGAAGAAACAAGGTATTCCCGAATCTGGGCTATGATACCTTTACCTCCCTTGAATATATGAACAGCGTTTCCAAGACACCGAAAAACTGGGCGAAGGACGGGGTATTGATCGAGGAAATTCTAGCAGCGCTCAATTCCACCGAGAGCGAGGATATGGTTTACACCATATCGGTGCAGGGGCACGGGCAGTACCCGGAAAAAAAGATAATTAAAGATCCGGCAGTAACAATTTCCGGCATTACAGTGGAAAGTGAAGCCAATGCCTTTGAATATTATATCCAGCAGATCTATGAGATGGACGAATTCATCGGAGAGATGACAAATGCCCTGGAAGAGCTCGAGGAACCTACCGTGCTGGTGATTTACGGAGATCATCTACCGGGGCTGCCCATCAGTGATGCTGATTTAGTGAATAAAAACATATACGAGACCCAATATGTGATTTGGGACAATATTGGACTGGATAAGCAGGATAAGGATCTTTACACATACCAGCTAGGAGCCGAAGTGCTCAATCAGATCGGAATCCATGAAGGTGTTTTAACCAAATATCACCAGAAACACAGGGATGATTCCAGTTATCTTGCCAATTTGAAAGCACTTCAATATGATATGCTTTACGGAAAGCAATACATTTTCGGAGAAACCAATCCTTTTGAGCCTACCAATATGAAAATGGGTGTCAGGGAAATCAAGGTTGAACGGGTCGTTGAAATCGGAAAAGAGTATTATATCAAGGGACAGAATTTCACGCCATTCAGTAAGATCTCCATCGGCGGAGAGGTTCTTGATACCATATTCCTCGGTCCGACGGTTCTGGGCCTTTTGGAGGAAGTTAAGCCGAAGGACGTTTCAAAGATGAAGGTGAGTCAGGTTGAAAAGAACAACGAGATCCTGAGCACGACAGAATAACCTGTAGGGCAGCGCTTTTGTGAGGAAGGGGGAACGTATGGATATTGGAATTATTGGCGGAGCAGATGGACCAACAGCAATTTTTATCTCTTCCGGTAGCCTGACTCAGGTTGTAATTGGAGCCCTGATTACCATCTGCATTGCGGCAGTTGTGATCCTATGTGTGATCAAGAAGAGAAAAAACAAAGGATAAAGCTTGTGCGTAATTGAAATTTTTACCATACCAATGGCATCTCTGCATAGAAAAGGGATGCCATTTATGGTATAATGACGCCATCAATTGAAACAGCTTTGCCGAGGATTGGGAATTATTGTAACGGTCAAAAGGAGGGATCCTGTATGAAAACGGATGCGGAGCGTAATCTGAAAGTCAGATTTGCGAAAGAGGATGATGTGCCGGTCATTCTAAAATTTATTCATGAACTGGCGGAATATGAGGGGGCGAAAGACCAAATCCAAAGCACAGAGGAAGGACTTCGGGATGCCATTTTTAAACGGCACATAACAGAGGCCCTGATCGCAGAATTGGACGGAGTCCCCATAGGCTTTGCAATCTGGGCCTACAGCTTTTCCACATTTACCGGAAAGCCGACATTGTACATCGATGATCTATACGTAAGGGACAGTAACCGCGGCAAAGGGGTCGGCAGCAAATTATTCGCTCGTATTGCAGAAATTGCTTATGAGAAGGATTGTGGAAGGATTGATTGGTACTGTATGAATACCAATGTTCCCGGAATAGAATACTATCATAAGCTTGGAGCAGAGGAAATAGAATGGTTTAAAGTGTTTCGGCTGAACAGAGCGCAGCTGGAAACGATGAGGGAAAGAAAGTGAAGACGATTGAAACGGAAAGACTGATTCTCAGAGACTGGAATGTGGACGATGTGGATGATCTCTATGACTATGCGAAGAATCCCAACGTCGGTCCCCATGGAGGCTGGAAGCCCCATGAGAGCAAGATCGAGTCCATGGAAGTCATGCAAACACTGTTTATTGAAAAATATGACTCCTGGGCCATCGTATCCAAGGAAAACGGCAAGGTGATCGGATCCATCGGATACGAGACGGATACAAAAAGACCGGATATCAACTGCAAGGAACTGGGCTATGCCTTGGGAGAAATGTATTGGGGAAAAGGAATCATGACGGAGGCGGCGAAGGCAGTGATCCAATTTGGCTTTGAGGAACTGGCGCTGGACATGGTGTCAATTTACAGAAATCCTCAAAATGAAAGATCGGGAAGGGTCATCGAAAAATGCGGCTTCGTTTATGAAGGTACCCTACGGAAGGCAAGCAAAGTTTATGACGGGACCATTCGTGATGTGACCTGCTACTCCATGACAAAAGAGGAGTATCTCGAACTTCGCAATAGGCAAAACCATGATGGAAGATAAGGAAAAGACCAATTACATCTATATCCTTCAATGCGCAGACAGCACACTTTATACCGGATGGACAACAGATCTGGAAAGCAGGTTGAAAGCTCATAACAGCGGTTCCGGAGCGAAATATACCAGAGGAAGAGGCCCGGTCCGCCTTCTGTACAGTGAAGCATTTGATACAAAGGGAGAAGCATTAAAAAGGGAAAAGCAAATCCAGAAACTGACAAGGATAAAGAAACTGAAGCTAATGGGGTTGGAAGAGGAATAAAATATTTGATATAATCATATCGTAGTTATTTTGAAAGATAAAATGATAAATTTACAGGAGGGAAATCATATGAGAAAAATCGTTGCGACAAAAGCAGCTCCTGCTGCCATCGGCCCTTATTCACAGGGCAATGTATTCGGAAACCTCATCTTCACATCAGGACAGGTTCCCCTTGATCCGGAATCCGGCGCGATTGTGGGAACTACCATCGAAGAACAGACGGAACAGGTGTTGAAAAACGTAAAAGCGATTCTGGAGGAAGCCGGAAGCTCCATGGAGAATGTGCTTAAGACGACAGTCTTCATCAAGAACATGAATGACTTTGCAGCAATGAACGCGGTATACGCAACCTATTTTACAGAGGGCGCGTTCCCTTCCCGCTCTGCTGTTGAAGTGGCGCGTCTTCCGAAAGATGTCTTGGTTGAAATTGAGACCATCGCATATCTCTAGATATACTAGCTAACAGAACCATACTGTACAAAATATAGATAAGGATGTGAAGGAATGAGTAAAGATTTATTTAGAAAAGAGCTGGCAAAGTTCCAGCCCTATGTGCCCGGAAAACCAATTGAGGAAGTAAAGCGGGAATACGGTCTGGATCGGATCGAGAAGCTGGCTTCCAATGAGAACCAGCTGGGACCGTCACCAATGGCGGTGGACGCGATTATCAAGGCGGTGCAAGAGATCAATTTTTATCCGGAGGCCACTGCCTACGAACTGAAACGTGAACTGGCAGCAGATTTGGGCGTGGAGGAGGAGAATCTGGTCATCGGCAACGGCGGTGAGGAATTGATTCAGGTAATCGCACAAACCTTTATCAATGAGGGAGATGAAGTAATCGTAGCATCCCCTTCCTTTGGCATCTACAATACTACTGTTGGACTGCTCGGCGGTGTCATTCATTCCATTCCTTTTAAAAACAATCAGTATGACTTCGAAGGAATGCTGGGAAAGGTCAATGAAAAGACAAAGCTGATCTATGTGTGCAGCCCCAACAATCCCACGGGAAATATCGTCACGAAAAAAGAGTTGGACGCATTGCTTGACGCGTTGCCCGAGGATGTGACCGTGATCATGGATGAGGCCTATTATGAATTTGCAGTCGCAAACCCCGACTATCCCGACAGCATTGCAATTTTAAAAAACCGGCCAAACATGGTGATCCTGCGAACCTTCTCCAAGGTGTCGGGAATTGCCGGTGTGAGAATCGGTTATGTCATCACCTCGGAAAGAATTGCTGGTGAAATGAACAAGATCAAACTGACCTTCGATGTGAACCGTCTGGCGCAAGAGGCGGCTAGAGGCGCCTTGAAGGATAAGGAATATACGAAGAAAACCGTTGCACTGACAAAGGAATCTATCGATAGGATGGAAGCATATTTTGAGAAACAGGGTCTGGATTATATCAAGTCCTATGCCAATTTTGTATTTGTCGATTGCAAGCTCCATTCTAAAACCATGTTTGAAGAATTGATGAAGAGGGGTGTTATCGTAAGACCCGGCTATTTCTGGGGATGGGATAATTGGATCCGCGTAAGCACCGGAACCCTCGAGCAGACTCAATTCTTTCTGGAAAAGTTGGAAGAGGTCATGGAAGGGATACAGTAGTATGATCTATCATCATTTTGATGAGATTCTGGATCGGGTCCGGGAAAATCCCGAGAAGAGGAAGGTTGCCGTAGCGGGAGCCGCCGACAGGCATGTGCTCGAGGCGGTGGTGGAAGCCCATCGAATGGGCATTGTCGATCCGGTCCTTATCGGGAATCCCGCCGAGATCACAAGACTGCTGGAAGAAATCGGCGGCGGTAACGCAATATTTGAGATAGTAGAAGCCGCTACTCCTGTGGAATGCGGTGATACTGCGGTGAAATTGATCAGAGAACAGAAAGCAGACTTCATTATGAAGGGTATGATCGAAACGAGAGACATCCTGAAACCTCTTGTAAAAAAAGAAAACGGCCTGCATCTCGGAAGAACGATGACCCATGTGGCGCTGGATGAAATTCCCGGAATGAGCCGTCTGACAGCACTGACCGACGGAGGCATGATACCCTATCCGACCCTTGAGGAAAAGAAGGATATCGTAATGAATGCCGTAGAGATGCTTCGCGCCCTCGGATATGACAAACCGTCGGTGGCGGTGCTCTGCGCCATTGAAAAGGTGAATCCCAAGATGCCGGAGACCATTGATGCAGAGGCACTTGCGGTCATGAACCGGGAAGGGATCCTTCCGGACTGCAATGTCATCGGTCCGATCTCTTATGACATTGCGATGAGCGCAGCCATCGCAGAAGAAAAAAAGTATGACTGCCCCTATTGCGGACAGTTTGATATTCTTGTGGCGCCGTCCATGGTAGCGGGTAATCTGCTGAATAAAAGCCTTACTGTAACGGCAGGGGCAATGATGGCAGGGGTGGTCATGGGAGCAAAGGTTCCTATTGTGGTCACCTCTCGGAGCTCAACCGCGATGGAAAAGCTGCTATCACTTGCATTGGCATCCTTGATCGTTTAGCAATTGTGGCTATATTTTGATGGCAGACACAGGATTTCCTATGCTATAATAGTTCCATTGGGGAAGGTGGTACAAGCATGTCAAACTCTTTAAAATTACTGACAAGAACGTTAATTCTACTTGCGTTGATGTTTGTTGGGTCTTGGCTAAATGGTCAGCTGGAGCTGCCCGGAAACATGACAAGTATTCCAATATATGCAGTTTATCTGCTCATCGGAATCACCCTTGGGGGTGTGGCAAATCCCAGATTTACAAAATCAAAGAATAAGTGGGTCTATGTGATTCCCATTCTGATTTTTGCAGTGATCGGCGCCCTCACAATGTTATACGCACTGCTTCATGTTGCGGTCTGGCCCTTCGGCATCGGCAACGCTCTGATTGAGTTTTCCAGCTTGTCCTGGGCGATTGTAGGCTTTTTTCTGAGCCTTGCCTTTCGATAATAAAAAGCGGCAGACACGTTCCTTATAGAACGATACCCGACGGATGGAATGATAACCCCTTGAAACCGAGCGAAGCGGTTCAGGGGGTAGATTTTTATATGATAATATGTCGAAAATTGATGTAAAAATATGGCGCAAAACACGTAGGCTTTGAGGTATGCTGTAGGTATTGGAAGAATTATTTTACTTAATGACTAAAAGGGGAGGTTCGGTTATAAAAGACTTATATCGGAGCAGTTGTTTTAGGGGGGAGCGACATGACAAAGAGAGGAAAATTGAAAATTTACTTCGGATATTCCTCCGGGGTAGGGAAAACGTATACGATGCTGAAGGATGCGCATCAAGAGCTGCGCAGAGGCATCGATGTTGTTGTGGGATACATAGATCCCCATTCCAGTTCCGAAACGATGGAACTGATGGAGGGGCTGGAGGTATTGCCATTTAAATTGATTGCCAGCAGCAAAGGTATGTTGACGGAGTTTAATTTAGATGGGGCACTTTTCCGAAGGCCGCAGATCATACTTGTGGATGAAATGGCACACGCAAATGCAGAGGGATCGAGGCACGAAAAGCGATATCAGGACATCGAAGAACTGTTGGCTGCAGGGATCGATGTTTACACAACGGCAAATGCACAGCAGATTGAAAGTCTGAATCAAAGGGTAACAGAAACGCTGAAAGTCCCGTATGGAGAAAAGATACCAGACTTTATTTTTGACTGTGCGGAGCGGGTGGAGCTCATTGATCTTCCGCCGGAGGAGCTTATCAGAAGATATCGAGAAGGGAAAATTGTCTGCAGAGAAAGGCCGGAAAATATAACAAAAGGAACGCTCAAAAAAAAGAATCTGGACTTGCTAAGGCAACTATCCATTCAGAGAACGACAGAGCGGATTAACCAGGTTTGCAACTGGAGCTGACGGAGCATTTCTGCCGAGGCATACTGGAAAAAGCCTTAGAGAAAGGACGGAAGAAGAGATGGTATTAAAAATATTGGAACACCGCTTTTCGGTGTGTAAAATCAAGGACGTGAGGGACGTGGACTTCTTCGATGAGTTTGTTTTCTTCAGCAAAACCGACGAGGAGCTTTCACTGGTGTGCAGAAGCGAATTGGTTCCTCCAGATCATATTGCGCTTGAGGAAGGCTGGAAATGCTTCCGGGTTCAGGGGGAGCTGGATTTCTCGCTGATCGGAATTCTGTCGAAGCTGTCTACCATATTGGCAGACAATGGAATCAGTATCTTTGCCATTTCCACCTATAATACCGATTATATTCTGATCAAGGAAGAAAAGCTAACCGAAGCAATCGAAGCTTTGGGGAAGAATGGCTATGAGGTTGTTCTGTAAAGATAGAATGATACTATAAATATGATATGGTTGAAACAAGAAGCACCGCGAATGAATCATGCATGACTCATTCGCGGTGCTGTTTCTATAATTTTCTTAATCCAGTTATATTCTTAGCCTTCCATAAACAGCTTGATGTCATCTTCTACAGTTCCGACACCTGCAATTCCAAAGGTTTCTACAAGTACCTTCGCAACGTTTGGAGACAGGAAGCCGGGCAGCGTCGGCCCTAAATGTATATTCTTAACGCCAAGGGATAAAAGTGCAAGCAATACAATAACGGCTTTCTGTTCATACCATGCGATATTGAATGCAATCGGAAGCTGATTAATATCATCCAAACCAAATACTTCCTTAAGCTTCAGAGCGATAACCGCAAGGGAATAGGAGTCATTACACTGCCCGGCGTCAAGAACTCTTGGAATCCCTCCGATGTCTCCTAAATTCAGTTTGTTGTATCTGTATTTTGCACATCCGGCTGTTAAAATAACGGTATCCTTTGGTAGGTTCTCGGCGAAATCTGTGTAATATGACCTGGATTTCATCCTTCCATCGCAGCCTGCCATGACAAAGAACTTCTTGATCGCACCGGATTTTACCGCAGCGACAACCTTATCCGCCAATGCCAATACCTGGTTGTGAGCAAAGCCTCCGACAATTTTCCCGGTTTCAATCTCTGTAGGAGGTTTTAATTTCTTAGCCATCTCAATGATCTGAGTAAAATCCTTTTTCCCGTCGGAATCTGCATCAATATGCACGCATCCCGGAAATCCTGAAGCACCAGAGGTGAATATTCTGGATTTCACTTCCTCGCTTCTTGGCGGAACGATACAGTTTGTTGTAAACAGAATCGGACCGTTGAAGGATTCAAACTCCTCGATCTGCTTCCACCAAGCATTCCCGTAATTTCCGACGAAGTTGTCATACTTCTTAAAAGCAGGATAGTAGTGTGCCGGCAACATCTCGCTGTGGGTATAAATATCAACACCCGAACCTTTTGTTTGTTCCAATAGCTGTTCAAGATCGGTCAGGTCGTGACCGGAAATCAGAATGGCAGGGTTATTTTTTACACCAATATTGACCTCAGTGATTTCTGGATTACCGTACTTCGTTGTATTTGCCGAATCTAAAAGTGCCATGGCTTTCACGCCATATTCACCGGTTTTTAATGTCAAAGCAACCAAATCATCTGCAGTAAGGGTGTCATCCAAAGTAGCCGCTAACGCTTCACAGAGGAAGGTATCAATCGAATCATCTTCCTTGCCAAGGTTCAAGGCGTGATGTGCATAAGCAGCCAATCCTTTCAGTCCATAAACAATCATTTCTCTTAAGGAACGGACATCCTCATTTGCAGTTGCCAGAACGCCTACGGTTGCGGCTTTCTCAACCATTTCTTCCTTCGAGCCTACTCTGAATATCACCGCATCATGTGTCAGATCAGTTCCTGTCATTTCTATCAGCCTGTCTCTCAACGTCAGCATCTTATTGATTTCTTTCTCAAAGGCATTCGCGTCAAAATTCGCATTTGTGATGGTCATGAATAAGCTTTTCAGAATTTCATGGTTCAAATGCTTCATTTCCTTTAAGTCCGGCTTCTCTTTCGTTAAAATAAGGGAAACGCCTTTTAATGAATAAATCAGCAGGTCCTGAAGTTTGGCCACCTGCTCATCTTTTCCGCATACACCTCTGATCTCGCACCCTGTTCCCTTCGCTGTTTCCTGACATTGATAACAAAACATACTCATAATACTTTTCCGATGTGTCTCCGAGCATATCCATTGCTTCATGATAGATCTGATTCCCCTTTTCTTTGAGAAACATCATGCCCAGCAGATAATACTTCGGATAGTTGTTGGCAAATTCCAGTCCAAACTTAACCTGAATCCTAAAATGATCAAACAAATTCAAATCCTCACGATCGGTGTAGTCTTTGATTTTCGTCTCCATGAATTTTATTTTCGCATTGACACTGGTTTGGAGCAGTGACAGATAGAGCATTTTTTTGTCCTGAATGTGATAATAAAAGGTTCCCTTGCTGATCCCTGCGTTCTTGATAATATTGTTTAAAGAAGCTTCCTCATAACTTTTCATACCGAATTCATCCAGCGCCGCTTCCATCAATTCCTTTTCTCGATCAAAGGATTTTACCTTCATTTGTATCCACTCCCATCTCAGTATACCATGCGGTCTATACCGCCCGGTCTACTACAATATATCCCTTTCTGCATCTCCTGTCAATCCTTATTGGACTTTAAGTTTTTATTTATCCGTTGCTTTTGCAACCGACATCTTGGTGCTGTACATTTATAGTAATATTTAGTAGGAATGTCTGCAGATTAAATTCAATTTTTTATTAAATGAATAGAATAATTAGGAGGAAGATTATTATGAGTATGTTTTGTTATCAATGTCAGAATGGCAGTTGCGCAAAACAAAAACGGTTATGACCCGCCTTTCCCGACTGGCGAATGCAAAGTCGTAGGCAGCGCACGGGTTATGGCGTACCGGGCAAGCTAATTCGCCACATCGAGAAGCGAGCATGCCGTTGATCTAAGCGCTTCGGCGCTCCGGTCATTTTCGCATTGACGCGGCAACTGACATTCTGCTTGTGGTTGGGAATGTTTGCGAACCAACACCGCAATGTTCGAAGCGCGAGCGGTAAAGATCC
>CAKMKG010000021.1 GCA_927441425.1 uncultured Bacillota bacterium
AACGAAAGTTTCTGTAGCCATATTGAAGGATTCGTGTCTTCGGACGAATTTGGAGTTGAATCATTTAATCCTTCGAATGGACGAAATGATCTGAATGATCTCAACCAAGAAGAACTAATTCTTATGATTAAACTTATTTCCGACAGCAATCGATATGATACTATCACATTGGATTTGAATAGTTGCCTTACGAATGAGACCTTATTTCTCATGAATCTCTGCAGCAAAATTATATTCATTCAAAATAATAATCCGATCTCAAAATACAAATGCAAAAAAATGATTGCATTTTTGACTAAGCTGAGTGCATTCATCGGAAAAAACCGATTTCTTTTGGTCGAAAATCAAAGCAGTTGTACGGAGTCTGAAGGATACGAAGAAATCAATGATTCTAGCTTTAAAACAATCTATATCGAAAAGGAAGATAACAGCTTTCGGTATGCATTGAACCATATGGACATCGATATGTATCATTCATTTGGCATAGGTATCAAAAAAATAGCAGAGGAAATTATTTCAATGGAACCAGGAAAGGAGAGATCGATATGTATGGGGAACTCTGTTCCGTAAAAGAAATTACGGATGGCGTCAGAGCGGTTATAAACAGCAAGCAAGAGCAGCTAAGTGACGCGGAAGTTTTGGCTCTGATCGAGGATTATGTCCTGAGAGACCATCGAACGGAGGGTAGTTCGTTCCGGGCAAAAGGGGAATTAATCAATGGAATATTTAATATAACAAGGAAGGATCTGGATATCCTGCAGCCATACGCCGACGATAAAGAAGTCAGTGAGATTATGGTTAACGGCATTGACCATATTTTCATAGAAAGAAAAGGAAAAATCGAAAGACTTGACCTCCATTTCGAGGCGATAGAAGATCTTGAAGAAATTATACGAAGACTTGCTGCAAAGGTCCATCGTGAAGTCAATGAATTAAATCCCATTGTAGATGCGAGGCTTGAAGATGGTTCAAGAGTAAATGCTGTTTATAAAAACGTTGCATTGAACGGACCGATTCTGACCATTCGCAGATTTCCTGAAAGCAGAATCACCATGGAAGATTTGCTGCGAATAGGAACAATAACCGAAGAGGCAGCGGACTTTCTTAAAATCCTAGTAAGATCAGGTTACAACATTTTTATATCGGGTGGGACCAGCTCGGGAAAAACAACATTTCTTAACGTATTATCCGAGTTTATTCCACGGGATGAAAGGGTAATCGTGATTGAAGATGCCGCAGAGCTGCAGATAAGCGGAATTGAAAATATCGTCAGGTTGGAATGTAAAACTTCAAACGTACAAGGGAAAGGGGAGATCAACGTAAGGCAGTTGATTAAGGCATCTTTGAGAATGCGGCCAAATCGCATTATTGTAGGTGAAGTCCGTGGCAGCGAGGTATTGGATATGATACAAGCTATGAATACGGGACATGACGGATCTCTATCCACTGGGCACGGAAATTCCACAGAAGGAATGCTGTCGAGACTAGAAGCAATGTTTCTTCAGGCTGCGGACTTTCCCATCGATGCCATACGAAGTCAAATTGCTGAAGCAATTGATATTATCGTGCATTTGGGGAGGCTTCCAGATAAGAGCAGAAGAGTACTGGAAATCTCAGAAATTGAGGGATATCAAGATGGTAAGATAATGATTAACCCACTATTTAAATATATAATTAATAAGACCGAATCCATATCGGATCATACCTCTACAGGAAAATTGATGCAAACGGGGAGTAAATTGAAAAATACCATGAAAATGGAGATGAACGGAGTCTACATATGAATCAGACGATTCCGATAAAGAATTCAAAGGACTATGAAATTCCTGAATCCTATGCCGTCTATACACTCAGCCCCCACGAGAAAATAAAATTTTTGTTTTTATGTGGCTTCGGCCTTATGGCAATTTCATATCTTTTTTATCATAGCGCAATGTTATCTCTTCTATTTTCATGCCTTGCCTACCCGGGACTCAGCCCATACCGATCGCACTTGGCAGAAAAAAGGAGAAGGGAAATGAAGGAACAGTTTCGTGATGTGTTATATTCCATTTCTGCCTTCGTTTCAACAGGCAGACAGATGCCGGAAGCGTTGTATGAAGCTGAGCAAAGCATGAAACTGATTTATAAAGAGGATTCACTCATTGTACTGGAATTGGCATATATGGTGAAAAGACTTAAGGAGTACAGGGAATCTGAGGAAGAAATCCTGAAGGATTTTGCGTCAAGAACCCGTATCGAAGATATCGCTGATTTCGTTGATATCTATCTGACGTGCAGGGAAACGGGAGGAGATCTGATCAAAGTTCTGACAAAGGCTTCGGAGATCATCATGGACAAAATTGCAATTGAAAAAGAGATCCATGGGATTACCGTACAAAAGCAGTTTGAAGCAAAAATTCTAACAGCAATACCATTCCTCATTCTGCTTTTTCTGCAAATAGTCTCACCTGATTATCTCAGCACTATGTATGAAGGGATACAAGGACGATTGTTGATGACTATTGCATTGGGAGGAATTGCATCGGCTTATGTCTGGAGTATGCAGCTTACGAAAATAGAGGTGTAATAGATATGAGGAAAGGTTTAAAAAATATAAAAGGTCGTATCCTCAATTGGCTTCATAATGTAGCTGAAATGTTGATGCTACACTGTCCTGATTGGGTCACAGGAAAAAGTGAGGTTATGCAGCAAAAGTATTATATGAGATATGGTGCCAGAGATTATCGACATCTGATTCAGCAGAATAAATTACGTACCATGGCAATTTACATAGGCATCGCTGCCGCTTTCCTTATGATGACTACTGGTATTTTCATAGGTCAATTATCAAGAAACGATGAAATTAAAAGTATTCAAAGACCGGAGCACGGGTCAAGCGCAGAATCGTACCCAGTGGAAGTGCAAATAAAATATAAAGAATATGAATTAAAAAAAGATATTACGATCAAAGTAAAGAAAAAAAAACTGACCGAAGAAGAAAAACTGCTGCGGTTGCAAGATTTTGAAACTAGGCTTAGCACTATGATATTGGGTGAAAACAAGGATTTGAATCATATCAGTAAACCGTTGAACCTTATGGATCGGGATCCTGACTCAGGGATAACCATACGTTGGACAAGTAACCATCCTGAGGTGATCAGTGAAAAAGGGAACGTCTATCTAATTCCTGCAGTCAGCATGCAAAAGATAGAACTTCGGGCTGATCTTACTTTGGATGATGTAGGGTTTACTAAAGTATTTCAGCTAAGGATCGATCCGAAGGCTGCGGTTGAGGATTATAAATTGAGTTTGAAAAGTAGATTAAACGATCGCCTTGAGAAATTATCGGAAGCAGGCAGCTCCTCAGAACTGGTATTGCCGGAGGAACTTGGGGATGGGATCGAGGTAAAATGGTTTAAAAGAAAAGAAAATGAAACAGCATTCCTTTTATCTGCCTTTCTTTTATCAATTCTCGCCGTATTCTTCAAGCGATACGACCAAATCAATAAAAAAATAAAGGAAGCAGAAGATTCGATGATCAAAGATCTGCCTGAATTTATCAACAAATTGGTGCTACTACTGAATGCCGGGCTGGTTGTCAGCACAGCGTTTTCAAAAATTATAAATGATTATGAGCGATTTTACAAAGAGGAGAAAGGGTCAAAACAAGGAAGAAAGAGGTTTCTATATGAGGAACTATCTGAAATTCAAAAAAGAGTAACCCAGTCGAATTCATCTTTAATCAGGGAATTGAAAGACTTTTCCCAGCGGTGTGGAGTGCGGGAGATGATAAGGCTCACGGCTATAATTGCAGATAACTGGAATAAAGGAAGTACGCTGGCTGAAAAATTGGAGGGCGAGAGTGAACTACTTTGGGTCTGCAGAAAAAAAAGAGCGGAAGAGAAGGGGAAACTTGCAGAAACGAAATTAACGTTTCCACTGATGATCCTATTGCTCGTGCTTATCATGGTAACAGTTGCACCGGCAATGATGGAAATGTAAAAGAAGAGAATAGAAAGGAGAGAAGATATGATGAAAATGATTGTGAACAATAAAAAAGGAATGGAAATGGTTCAAGTCGCGATTTTGGTTGCCATCGCCATTGGGCTGGGACTGCTCTTTAAAGGGCAAATCGGAGAATTTATAACAAATACCTTCGAAAGCTTGAACAGCAGCAATTTTAACGAGATTTGAAGCAAATGATAAAGATAAGAAGTAGAAAAGGATCTACTATGGTGGAAGCGGCTTTGATCTTTCCATTGGTCATTGCAGCGGTTATCGCAGTTGTTTACATAGTGCTTAGCCTTTATTTATCCTTATCTCTTCAGTCATCCCTGCATTTGGCACTGCGTAAGGAAAGCGGTGAGCTTTCAAAGACTGTGTATTTACTCCAAGAAATAAAGGAGTTCCAATCGAAAAAGGAATCGGTTGGGATAAGACCAGTGCTCTGCATGGAGTGGGAAAGGGAGTACCGGATTCATACACTTTTTCAAGCCCGGAGCACCAGAAAAGAGGAAGGCCGTAGTTACGTAATCGATGAGGCAGAAATGATCAGGATTCTTTCTTTTCAGGGGAGAGGTAGTGATTGCAAGTGATTCATTCATCTAAGAAGGGAACGATATCTGTATTTTTAACATTGATTTTGGCAAGTATCTTACTGGTTGTAGGAATGTTTGTCCATGCCGCTTCAATTGTATCTGGAAGAAGTTATGCAGATGCTGTTTTCCAATTGGCGGGGCGGTCCGTTTTATCGGAGTATGATGTTCACCTCTATGACAAATATGGGATTTTTGCTGTTCATACTGATGCGCGTCAAGTTGAGGATAAAATAAAACATTACGCCGACTACAGCTTTCATGATAACCCAATGAAAGAAATGATGAGAGGAAGAAAATATATGGACACGCTGAAGCTGGCGTTGGAATCTGTCCAAGTTGATCTGAAAGGCTTTTCTATGACAGATACCGAACTATTTGAGCAGCAGATTTTAGAGTATATGAAATACGGTATCATAAAGGATCTGCTGAATGAAGAAAAAGAATATCCCCATATAAAGCTGGAGATTGAACTGAGAAATAAACAGATTATCAATAGTCTTCCGTCGAAAGGCTATCAGAGCAATCTGATAATCGATATGAAAAGGCTCTTTGAAAATGGAATTCCAAGCCTAAAGGAGATTCAGACAGACACAAAGGACATCTATTTGATCAATGAGTATATCATGAAACACTTTTTGAATCATCAAAGGGGGAACGAAAGGAGAGATACATTTTTTCTAAACGAAGTGGAATATATTCTGAAGGGCAATTTCAACGACAAAAGTAATTATAAAGCAGTCAGGAATGACCTATTTATCATGAGAAATATATTAAATTTGATTCATATTAATAGTGATCCGGAAAAACGGAAAAAGGTTGAAGCGATTGCGGTCATATTGACCTTAGCCGAAGGAAAGGAGATCGGAGCACTATTTGTTGCGGAAGCCTGGGCAGCTGCAGAATCGGAAAATGACTTAAGGCTTCTGGAAGCCGGAAATCAGGTCCCTTTTGTGAAGAATAAAGACAATTGGGCTGTACCGATTTCAAGTACATTGGAATTCTTATGGCAGGAAGATTACATCAAACCTAAAAAAATGCAAGGGTATGAATATGAGGACTATCTGAGGATTCTGTTATTCCTAGAAAACAGGGAGAGAAAGCTGTTGCGGTGCATGGATTTGATTCAGCTTAACATGAAAGGCAACTATGATCAGTATTTCGATTTAAAAGAGTATTATGGAGGGTTCCAATTTGAAGCCATTGCCCGGGAAAGTAAGTTTACATATATTCAGAAATTTTAATAATAGATACTACGAATTCAATAAAAAGGGATTTTTGACCATAGAAGCGGCTATTTTTCTTCCTATCTTTATTATTGGTGTTCTGACCTTCGCATATTTGATCAAATTCATGTCTGTTCAGGAGGCGGCATTTCACTCCTTTACCGATGAAGCGAGAGTATTGGGCTCCGAATCAAGCATAAATCCTTTGGCAGCTCCATTCTTTGAATTGAAACTGAAAGACAGAATTTATGATGAAAATGGAAGCGATATCTCTAATGTGAATCTTCAACATTTCCTGTATTTATATCCTGCTCATGGCATGACGGATATGATCTCTATGGATCTAAATTATGATGTAAATATCAAGCTCCCCATTCCATTTTACAAAAGGATTCCTGTTTCAGAATCATTGTTGTTCAGGGGATTTGTGGGAAAGAAAGGGAATGGGGATCCACTCCCATTCGAGGAAATGGAAAAGGAGAAAGAATCCGATCTTGTATGGGTTTTCCCTAGAGCAGGAGGTAGGTATCATGGAGAAAGCTGCACCTACATAACCTCAGAGCCAAGGCAAATGACACTGTCAATTCAGATCAGGCGAAGATATGATCCTTGCAGTACCTGCGATGCTTCTGATTTCCCAGATGGAACCCTGGTTTACTGCTTTAAGACGGGAGATTCATATCATGTAGGGAGTTGTCCCATCGTTGATAAGTATGTAATATCGATTGAAAAAGAGGTAGCGGTAAGGCGAGGATATACGGCCTGTTCAAAATGTGGCGGAGATTAAAAATGAATGATATTAGACTTGAAAGAAGGAGTTGCCATGGAAGAAAATGAGAAGGTCATGAAGGAAGGGAAGATCAATTTTATCTCGAAGGAAGGAAATATTGAGGAATCAGCAGGAAGAAGGAAATTCTATCTAACTCTGGAGGAGCCGATCAGGGAATATGAAAGAAGGATGCTATGCGACAGCGACTGCCCATTCACACTTCCAATGTATTTTCTTGCCGTAGAAGACTCAGTGATGGTTTTTTATGATTTCACAGGCTATCTTCCATTGCGGGAATATATGAAAAAAACAACATTTTGTAATCCCCCGGTAAGGGAAACACAAAAAATCATCAGTGACGCATTGGCTGTTTTAACAAAGATTTTGGAGTGCATGAAAGGAATGGAAAGTTATTTGTTTTATCCCGAACGGTTTTCAAACCATCTTGATGCAATCTTTATGCATATGGGTACCGGGCAAATCGCCTTCGCCTTTTATCCCAATGATCGGCCGGAACTGACTCTGCAAAGCAGAATCATCCAAATGACCGAAGAGATCAACAAATTGTACCAGGATACGGAAACGAAACAGTATTTACAGAAATACATCGAATTAATTCATATGAAAAACCCGGGATTAGATGGAATGATCGTCTTACTAGGTACAATACAAAGAGAAGTCAGCTACATTTACTGGAATCCAAAGGACTTCAGAGGGCCAGAACATAATGAAGAACCTTCGGATAAGCCGGAAATTGATAAATCGATCAAAGTCGTAATCTTGAAAACAGTTGGTATGCAAGGATTTTTCGGAATAGGTCTCATTTCAATATATCTGTCACATAGGCTCGAGCTTATGAGTTTTGCAGGTTTGACGATGCTGGTGGTGGCGGTGGACCTATGGATCTTAAGAAGATTTTCCGGCAGAAAAAAAGGACGGATTTGATGAGTACCTGTATCATTTTTTCTATAATAGCGATATTTCATACATAATAAAAAGCCGAGCATTTGCTCGGCTGTTTTATCGATGTTTGGTGTGAGATATTCTTTGCAGATTATCTGTCGTTTCTGAACTGTCTTCTTTCGTTCTTCTTCTTGTCTCTGCATTCCTTACATCTTTTTGGTTCGTTATCAAAACCCTTTTCCTTATAGAATTCCTGTTCTCCTACTGTGAATACGAAATCCTTTCCGCAGTCTTGACATACGAGTGTTCTGTCTTCCATGATTTTCCTCCAGATTTTTAATAAAAAATATAAATTTTTAATATTTAAAATGATGATGGAGACGATTTTTCCAAAAAGATGATCGACCATTGAACCAATTTTAAATATCTCATGTGTTATTATATAGATTTTCCAACCATCTGTCCACTAAATTTTTGGAAAAAACTATGAATTGTCAGAAAAATACGCGTATTTTCCCCTTTTCATTATTTGCATTATAAAGTATAATAAATTTGATATATGCATCGTTTCATTTGGCTACGAGGAGGAAGAAGAATGAGGAAATTTCTTGAGAACTGGAATTATAAAAAGCATGCGGTTGCCGTCAGCAGTATCTATTTAGGTGTTGCTTTGGTCGGAAATGCTTTTTTGGGTAAAAAGGTTCCAAAGGATGAAAAGTCCCTTAACCCTGTCAATGTATGTAGGCATATGACAAAAAAACAATGGATATTCAACGGAATCGTAACTGGATTGTACAGTATCGACATGAGCCTTACCTACTGTATAATCAATCATTTTAAAAAGCAGTTTAAATAGAATTTGTAAAACATAAGAAACAGCCATAAACAGCACTTTCGTGCTGTTTTTTTCCAAGAGGTTCTATCGCTTCCTCTAGGATAAAAGGGAGTGGAGAAGCCACTTTATCAGAAAGGAATCAATGCTAGGTTATATAAAACCGGACAAGCCGGAACTCAAAATTAAGGAATTCGAGATTTACAGCGGATATTACTGCGGCATATGCAAATCCATATCCAAACGATATGGGCAACTTCCTAGATTAGCGTTGAACTACGATTCGGTATTTTTAGCGATTCTTTTGGCAGGGATCAGCCCAACGATGGAACAGATCGAAATCGAGCGCTGCCTCGTCCATCCAACAAAAAAGAGAACCATCATTTATGACAGCCCGGAAATCGACTATGCTGCGGATATCCTTCTTCTACTGGCCTATTATAAGCTAAAGGATGATTATCAGGATGAAGGAAGCAAAAGGGCAGCCGTCGGATCCGTTTTGATGAAAAGAACCATGAAAAAACTGGAGAGAACATCCCCTGAAAAATGCGGCTTTGTTAGGGACCGGTTAAATGAACTATCAAATCTTGAAAGTGAAAATTGCCCCTCAATTGACCGGTCGGCTGAACCCTTTGCAAAGCTGATGGAAGAAGTATTTGATTATCCAGGCTGGATAAAAGAAAAAAGAACCACCGGAGATTTGTCGCAGATTTACCGCAGAATCGGGTATCATCTGGGGAAATGGATCTATCTCATCGATGCCTATGATGATATCGAGGACAATCTGAAAAAAGCCTCCTTCAATCCGTTACCCATACAGTTTGAATATAATCCGAAGAGGGAGACGATGGAGGAATTCAAAGGGCGGATCAGAGAAAGAATAGAGAGGAATCTGGTGCTATATCTGGCAGAAATCGCGAAGAGCTGCAGTCATCTAAAATTTGAAAAAAATCAAGGTCTGATTGAAAATATATTATATTTTGGTCTCATGAGAACAACAGAAGAGATATTGAAGAAAGGAATCGAGAAAAATGCAGAACCCATATGAAATACTTGGAATAAAAGAAGGAGCAAGCCAGGAAGAGATCAAAGCGGCCTATAGAGAACAGGTAAAGAAATATCATCCTGACAAGCATCAGGACAACCCATTGCAAGATCTTGCCGGAGAGAAGCTTCAGGAAATCAATGAAGCCTATGAATATCTGTCGAAAAACAATGGAAAAGGCGGCTATGAAAGCTATTCAGGTGGCGTAAAAAATAATGGTTCACGAGGTCAAAGTCCTGAATTTATTGAAGTAAGAAGGATGATAGACAAGGGAAATCTTCCTGGCGCAGAAGCTTCTTTAAGCAGAATAAAAACCAAAAACGCAGAATGGTTTTTCCTCAACGGGATGATCTCACTCAGAAAAGGCTGGTACGATGAAGCAGTTAATCAAGTGCAGACGGCTATGTCCATGGATCCTTCCAATATGGAATATCGAACAGCCATGAATAGTATAATGGCATCAGGAACCGGATATAAAACCTCGGCTTATGGCAGAGGATACACAAGCAATGATGATTTGTGCAGAATGCTTCAGTGTTATTGCTGCGCAGATGCTTTATGTGACTGTATCTAGTATTTCTTGTGTTTTGTAACGCCTGATTCTGAAAGGGTTAAGTGTTTACAGAAAGCCAGTACCTCTTAAAATACGTAAGGAGCAATCAGAAATAATGGAAAATTTAAGAACAAAGAAAATAGCAACAGGCGGTGTGTTGTTGGCCTTATCTGTTGCAACATTGTTTGGCGCAACAGTTATTCCGGGAATTGAACTGACATTGTATGCGCTTAGCTCAATTTACGTTGCAATCGCAATCATTGAATTCACTCCGAACACGGGATGGCTTTTCTATTTTGCGACGGTATTGCTGTCCTTCGTTCTTGTCCCAAATAAAAGTGGGTTGATTCCTTATGCGATTTTCTTTGGAATCTACGCAATCATGAAATACTATATCGAAAAAATGAAAAAGATAAACCGGCCTATGGAAATCATTCTTAAATTAGCATTCTGCAATTTGATCTTCTTTTTGAGCCTTCAATTTTTTGCAGCAGCATTTACAGAAACGATCCATGTACCGGATGTCGCCTTGCCGGTCATTGTACTAGGTGCTCAGGTATTTTTCCTGGCTTTTGATTATCTTTTAACACTTATGATTGGTTTCTATTTGAAACGGCGACCAAAAGCGTAGTCATATTTTTCTCTCTTTCTTAATAAACTTAGCTATAGGGAGGGTTTATCCCAAAACTTACTGAGAAAAGAGGGAGCATATGAATAGGCGTAATCGTTATCCCAGAAGGGACGCTAGAACCGGATTTTCTGTATTCATCATCGTGATCATTTTAGCTGTAGCTGCAGGCTACGCCGGTACGAAATATATTATATTTCCATATTTGCTTGGTAATCATCCTACAGAGAATACCAATGAGCAGAACGATGGAAACAAAACGACGACCGATACAGCCGTTGATGTCATTCCAAATTCGCCAAACATCATCATCGATCAGCAAAATCTGAAAGATGAAACCGTTACTCCCGAGGTAATTTCCAGTGCAAAAGGGCCTTTCAGCGTACAGTTTGGTAGTTTTTCTGCAAAAGTTGGGGCTGATACATTGTCCGCAGAGTTGTCCGGAAAGGGAATTTATTCCTATGTGTATGAAAGCGGCGGAAGCTACAAAGTTTTGGGAGTTCCTTATTCCACTGAAGATAAGGCAAGGGAAGCGGCCGATGTAGTGTCTGCTGTAGCATCTGATGTTTTTGTGGTGAATCTCTCAAATTTAATTCCCTAGATAACGCAATGATTTAGAAAGGCAAAAGCATGATCCCATTATCGACCAGGATGAGACCTGATACGATTGAAGAGTTTGTCGGGCAAAGACATTTTATGTACAAGGAGTCCCTGCTTTACAATGCAATCAAGAATAAGACATTTGACTCTGCAATTTTTTTCGGTCCATCAGGGACAGGCAAGACCACGTTGGCTCGGCTCATCGCTAGAGAGATGGATGCGGACTTTTACGAGCTCAATGCTTCGACGACCGGAATCAAGGAGTTGAAAGATATTCTTGATAAGTCCAAATTGAAGTTTTTTGGGCTGCAGAAGGAGACCACTTATGTCTATGTGGACGAATTCCATCGCTGGAACAAACTTCAACAGGATTCCCTGCTGAAGGCGCTGGAGGAGGGTGTCATCCGCTTCATCGGAAGCACAACGGAAAATCCGTATTTTGCGGTGAACAACGCCATTTTGAGCAGGGTAGGTTCTGTTTATGAATTTAAGCGTCTTGATAAGGACGATTTAGATCAGATATTGAAAAGTGCACTGAATGATAACGAACGAGGTCTTGGCAAGCAAAAGCCGGAGTGGGATGAAGATGCGATTCTCATGCTGGCGGAATTAAGTAGCGGTGATGCCAGGATTGCGCTGGATACGCTGGGTTTTATCAGTGATAATCTGAGAAAAGGAAGCAGGATCGACAAGGCAATCGTCGGTGAGGCGATGCAGCGCCAGACTACTTTTTATGACCGGAGTGAGGACAAGTACAATCTGCTTTCTGCGCTTCAAAAATCAGTACGCGGGAGTGATCCGGATGCAGCTATTCATTATCTTGCAAGGCTTTTGGACGGCGGTGCCGATCTACAAATGATTGGACGTAGATTGCTGGTGATGGCCAGTGAAGACGTGGGAATGGCTTATCCCAGCGCAATTTCAATTGTAACAAGTTGTATTCAGGCAGCGTTGATGATCGGTCTGCCTGAGGCAAGGATCAATCTTGCACAAGCGACAATTTTACTTGCATCCTGTCCCAAATCAAATTCATCGATCACTGCCATCGAGAAGGCTGCATCAGATCTTCAAAGGAAAAATATCGATGAAGTGCCCGACCATTTAAAAGATGCCCACTATTCCGGAGCAAAAAAGCGAGGCTTGGGCGAAGGATACAAGTACCCTCATTCATATGGTGGGTACGTAAAACAGCAATATCTCCCGAACAACCTCTATCGTGAAGGAGTCAAATACTACGAACCGACGGAAAATGGAAAGGAAGGGGCTTTTAAAAGATTTTTGGAAAGCCTGAAGAACGAGAAATGATAATCAAACTGGCAGAGCATTCCGGGTTCTGCTTCGGAGTCAAGGAAGCATTGAAGAAAGCGGAACAGACGATTGAGGAAAACAAAGGAAAGCATGATAAGATCTATACTTGCGGGCCATTGATCCACAATAAGAATGTGACTGATGAACTGGAGAAAAAGGGCCTTTTCATCATAGAAGGCCCGGAAGAGGCCGAGGACGGTTCCGTCGTTATCGTGCGGTCCCACGGTGAGCCGGAGGACTTCTATCAGAAGACAAAAGCAAAAAATATCCAAATTGTCGATGCCACCTGCCCCTTTGTAAAACGAATCCAGCAGCTTGTTCGTGATGCGAAAACAAAGGGTTTTCATATCGTGGTAGTCGGAGACCGATTTCATCCTGAAGTAATAGGGATCAACGGCTGGTGTGATAATGAGGCATCTGTGGTTTCCAATTTGGAGGAGGCAAAGGCTGTTCAAGAGGATCGGCTTTTTATCGTTGCGCAGACAACAATTACGGCGGAGCTATTTCAAGAAATCGTATCTTTTTTTGAAAAAGAAAAAACAGAAATCATGATTCATAATACCATTTGCCATGCGACAGAGGAGCGACAAAAAAGCTGTATGGAAACTGCTATAGATTCTGATTTAATGGTCATAATAGGTGGTAGTGACAGCTCGAACTCGAGAAAGCTTTATGAAATATCAAAAAAATACTGTAGAAACACTTATTTTATAGAAAATAAAGAAACTTTACCATTGAAAGAAGTCGAGAAATGTAATAGAATAGGAATATCGGCAGGAGCCTCGACTCCTGAACGTATTATTAAGGAGGTTATTGCTACTATGAGTGAATTATTCACTGAAAACAAAAAAGACAATATGATGCATGATCTGATGGATGAAATTGAAAAGTCCTTAAGATTGCCACGCAGCGGAGAAATTGTAAACGGAGAGGTTATACAGGTTTCCAACAGAGAAATCGTAGTAAATCTTGGTTGCAAGAAAGACGGGATTATTCCAAGAGATGAGTTTACATTGGAAGGAGACCAAGAATTAACTGATTTATTTAAAGAAGGCGATGAAATTCAGGCTAAGGTTCTGAAAACTGACGATGGCGATGGCAACATCTTGTTATCTAAGAAGAAGCTTGAAGTAAACGAGCATTGGGACGAAATCAATGATGCTCTTGATAATAAATCATTTGTTAATGCGAAAGTCGTGAAGGAAGTAAAGGGCGGAGTCATCGCTGTTTACAAAGAAGTTTCCGGGTTTATTCCTCTGTCTCAGCTTTCCGATAAATTTATCGACAAAGCGGACGAGTTCATGGGAAAAACATTGCCGGTCAGAGTAACCAGAGTAGACCAAAAGAGAAATAAAGTTGTTTTCTCACATAAAGCGTTTCTATCAGAAGAAAGACAGAAGAAGGTTCAGGAGATCTGGGATTCCCTTAGTGTGGGAGATGTTGTAGAAGGTACCGTTATGAGATTTACCGAATACGGCGCATTCGTTGACATCGGTGGATTGGACGGACTGCTTCATATTTCTGAGATTTCTTGGGGCAAGTTGAAGCACCCACAGGAAGCTTTGAAGATCGGCGAAAAAGTTCAGGTTAAGATTCTTTCCATGAATACAGAAAAAGGAAAGATTTCATTGGGTCTGAAGCAGAACAGACCGGAACCTTGGACTATAATCGACGAAAAATATCAGGTTGGACAGACCATCAATGGAAGAATCGTTCAAATCAAAGATTACGGTGCATTTGTGGAATTGGAACCGGGACTTGACGGACTTGTTCATATTTCAGAAATCGCTTATAAAAGAGTAACCAACATTGCTGACGAAATTTCAGTTGGTGAGGAAGTAACCGCCAAGATCCTTGAAATTGATAAGGAAAGAAAAAGAATCAGCTTAAGTATTAAAGAAACTCTTGAACCACCGGTCTATCAGGAAGACGCTGCCGATGATGAAGCTGTGGAAGCTGAAGCACCAGCAGAAGTTCTAGAAGCTGTGGAAGCTGCTCCTACAGAAGCAGAAGCACCAGCTGAAGAAGAAGTTGTTGAAGCTGCTCCTGCAGAGACTGAAGAAATGGAAGCACCTGCTGAAGAAAACACAGTGGATGAAGAAGTTCAGGAATAATGAAAAAATGAAACCGCTAGCATGCTAGCGGTTTTTCTATTATATTGAGACATCTCAGAGGAGTGGCATCAATTACTTTTTTTGTGATTTTGAGAGGTGGATCAATTCTTCCGCGCTTTTTATTGTGGTATCGGTTATGTTGATGCCTCCTAAAAGTCTCGCAATTTCATTGATTTTGTTCGAATGATCAAGAGGGCTCACCGTCGTATGGGTCGATTCGTTCACTGATTCCTTATCTATTTTATAGTGATAGTCTCCGAAGGCGGCTATTTGAGGCAGATGGGTAATGCAGATGATCTGATGGCGTTTTGAAATATCCATCAGTTTTTTCCCCACGATGCTCGCTGTGATACCGCTGATCCCCACATCAATTTCATCAAATATCATTGTCGGGATCAAGTCAAAATCTCCGATGATCTGTTTAAAGGCAAGCATAATTCTCGATATTTCTCCGCCGGAAGCAATCTTAGCCAGTGGCTTCGGGAATTCCCCCTTATTTGTGGTGATCAGGAATTCGATCCGATCGATCCCATTTGCGGAAAAGACAGATTTGCCGTTTGTTTCCTCTTGAAAGGAGACGATAAAACAGGTATCTTTAAAATTCAATTCCTTTAATTCTTCGTTGATATGATTTTCAATCTCTTTCGCAGACTCTTTACGTAGCGTCGTAAGAGCTCGGCTGGATTTGAAAAGCGCATTCTCATAATCTGACAGCTGTTTTGTTAATTTTTCTCTAATGGAATCAATATTCTCGATTTTTTCCAGTTCAAGAGTGATATTTTGTTTATATTCCAATACCTTTTCAATGGATCCATCATATTTCCGTTTTAAACTATCCAGGATATTCAGGCGGCTGATGGTGTCTTCCAAGGTCTCGTTGGAGAACGATATCCCATCTTTAAATCTCCTGACCTCAGAAGTAATATCCTCGATTTTGTAATACACATCGGACAGCGCTTCATGAAATGCATTGATATCATCTGAAAAACTGCCGATCTCTTGAAGCATGTGCAAGCTCTTACCGATATTGTCTGTAGCGGAAGGAGAGGCATCATAAAGCAGTTCATAAATACTTGAAAGATTCTGATATATTTTTTCACTGTTTTGAAGCAAGATTAGCTTTTGAGCCAAATCATCGTCTTCTCCAAGAAAAGGATTTGCAGCAGTGATTTCGGAGAGCTCAAAGCGCATAAAATCACGTTTTCTCTCTGCATCCGCCTGATTCTTCAGCAGAGAAGCCAGCTCACTCTTTGTATCGGAGTATTTCTGAAACAAATCTGAAACCTGGTCTCTGATTGGTGAGATTTCATTTTCGTGGTAGGTATCGATGAGCTTCAAATGATTGTCGGGATTCAAAAGAGACTGATGGTCATACTGACCGTGGACATCGGCAATTCGCTTGCAAAGCTTGTTCAGCTGAGAAAGAGAGACGATCTCATCATTGATCTTGCAAATATTTTTTCCATTTGCGGAAAGCTCACGGGTGATAATATATTCCTCACCATCCAGATCTGCAATCATCTGAACGACGGCCTTATCTTTCCCAGAACGAATAAAAGTACTATCCGCTCTGCTGCCTAGAGCAAGACTCACCGCTTCAATTATGATTGATTTTCCGGCACCGGTTTCCCCTGTAATGATATTTAAACCATCATGAAAATCAAGATCGATGAGATCAATAATTGCGAAATCCTTTATGCGGATATGAGAAATCATGCTTTTCTCCTTATTTGATCATTTCATTAAATCTGCTTACAAGTGCAGGTACGTTTGCAGGGTCGTTTATCACAAGAAAGAGGGTGTTATCTCCGGCAATCGAACCAACTACATTTGGAAAATTCAAGGTGTCAATTGCTTCACCGGCAGCATTGGCACAGCCGCTCAAGGTCTTCACGACGATAATGTTGCCTGAATATGCCACGGTCTGAATCGTCTCCTTGAAAATCTTTACAAAACGGTCTGATACCGGCTGATCAACACTGGCACCGACGGTATATTTATATTTACCCGATGATGAAAGCGTCTTAATAAGCTGCAGCTCTTTGATGTCTCTGGATATGGTTGCCTGGGTCACCTTATAGCCACTTTTTCTTAAAAGCGTTACCAACCTTTCCTGCGTTTCAACCTCGTGCGTATTAATAATATCAAGTATCTTATTCTGCCTTGAATATCTCATGCTGCACTTCCTTTCGAAATGAATAATTATTGATTCATAGTTATAATTATTATACCACAACAGCAAGTCGAATCAACAAAAAGAAATGCGATTTACATATTTTTGAAGCACTTGGAAAGGGCATGGACAAACGTATGTTTTTTATGGTAAAATGATACCGAACTGAAATTGGAATCAGCATGATAGTATGGTATACTAATGAGGAGTTTGGGATGAGAATATTGGGAATCGATCCAGGGTATGCAATTCTAGGTTATGGAATTGTAGATATGAAGGGGAATCATTTTTCAGTATGTGGATATGGTGCCGTTACAACCGATTCCTCTATGGAAATGCCCGATCGGTTGAAGCATCTTTATACTCAGATCATGGAAATCATACAGGAATATGAACCGGATGTTGTTTCCATAGAAGAACTATTTTTCAATACCAATTCTAAAACGGTGATTCAAGTTGGACAAGCTCGGGGAGTTGTGATTCTCGCCTGTGCCAATTCCGGCTTAGAAATAAGAGAATATACACCGCTTCAGATCAAACAGGGCCTAGTAGGTTATGGAAGGGCTGAAAAGAAACAGGTTCAGGCCATGGTCAAGACCATATTGAACCTTAGCGAGGTACCGAAGCCGGACGATACGGCAGACGCCCTGGCTGCCGCAATCTGCCATGGACACAGCGCCGGCCACTTAAAAAAGCTGGAAAAGTATCAATTGAAATTGGAAAGAAAATGATGATCGAAGGATTTGATTTGAGGAGATAAAGATGTTTCATTATATAAAAGGCAATGTCACTATGAAATTTGAAGGCGGTGTCGTGATTGAAGCAGGGGGTATCGGTTATGAGGTCTTTGTGCCGGATAATTCGTCTATATACCTTGTAGACAATAAGGAAATGGTTTTAATTTATACTGTGATGATCCTACGGGAGGATGACGTTAGTATTTACGGCTTTCACGACAAGGAAGCCCTAGGTCTTTTCAGGAAGCTGATGACTGTAAATGGCGTCGGTGCGAAGGCAGCAATGGCAATCCTATCTTCTATGCCTGTAGGAGAAATCAAAAAGGCAATTGTGTTCGACGATACGGCAACCCTCACAAAAGCAAACGGAATTGGTAAGAAAATCGCACAGCGGATTACGCTGGAACTGAGAGACAAAATGGGAGCAGTAGGCGGCCTTGCAGAAAAAGTTGAAATGATTGTATCCGACTCCGGTAAAACAGAGGCAATAAACGGTCTCATCAGTCTCGGTTACAGTAGAAGTGAGGCTGTCAGCGCAATTGCGATCATTACGGAGGAGGATTTATCTGCAGAAGACTATATAAAGAGGGCATTGAAAGGAATAGGAAGATAAAAGGATGGACTTTGAGGAGAGAATCACAGCATCAAATCTAAATGAAGAAGAAGAGGTAATGGAGCTGAGCCTAAGGCCGAAACGGCTGCTGGAGTATATCGGTCAAAAATCTGTTACTGAAAATCTTAAAGTCTTTATTGAGGCAGCGCAAATTCGGAAAGAGCCTCTTGATCATGTACTCTTTTATGGGCCGCCGGGACTTGGAAAGACAACCCTTGCGGGCATCATTGCCAACGAGCTTGGCGTTGATTTGAGAATCACCTCCGGGCCTGCCATTGCAAGAGCGGGGGATTTGGCTGCAATATTAACCAATCTTAACGATCATGATGTATTATTTATCGATGAAATCCATCGATTGAATCGATCGGTGGAAGAAGTACTATATTCCGCTATGGAAGATTATGCGTTGGATATTATTATAGGAAAAGGTCCGTCCGCACGCTCCATTCGGCTTGACTTGTCGAAGTTTACGTTAATCGGAGCCACAACACGAGCGGGCAGTCTTTCTGCTCCCCTTAGGGACCGATTCGGCGTCGTTAGTAAGTTTGAAATGTATAGTGTTGATGAATTAAAAGAGATCATAAAACGTTCGTCTGAACTTTTAAATATTGGGATCGATGAAGACTCCACGACAGAGATGGCTAGACGATCAAGAGGGACTCCAAGAGTTGCAAACAGACTGCTGAAGAGAGTGCGGGATTTCAGCCAAGTTAAGGGTAGCGGCGTGATCGACATGGACATAACAAATAAAACTTTGCATTCACTGGGTATCGACAAGAAAGGACTGGAAGGCTTGGATCGCGAGATACTAAAGGTGATCATTGAACGGTTCAATGGCGGACCGGTTGGTATTGATACAATTTCTGCCGCCATTGGGGAAGAACGGATCACAATAGAGGATGCTTATGAACCATATTTAATTCAAGCTGGATTCCTGCATCGAACACAGAAGGGAAGAATTGCTTCCGACCTGGCCTACAAGCATTTGGGTATTGAAAATCACAAGGACGAACAATTAAGCTTGAAATAGAGAGAATGAATCACAATCGTTAGAACGCCAACGCTTAGACAAGGGTGAATGAATGAAATATTTAAGGATAACAATAATAACTATTATGTTTACTTTTCTATTGCTGCCGCATTTGCTGGATTTCAAAGCGGAAGCGTCTGATCGAAACGATTATCTTAAGATTGGATTGAAATTTGGGAGCAGTTCCGTCGCTTCCTGTACCTTACAATCCGAGGAGGGCTTTCTCCTCGGCACGGCAGAAGACAGAGGCTTTGCAGAAGGAATGCCATTGCCTGTTTATGAAAAGCTTGTTGTTACGAATGAAAACAGTGCTATTGTGATCAGGGATGAAAACGGAGTTCTGCTGTCATCTGATTTGGGTTCCTCCGGTTGCATCATGCCATCGGATTATACTGATGAAGGAATTCTTTTTTATGAAGAGACGCCTTATCGGGGCGGTATCATGCTGCAAGCAAAAGCGGACGGAACCCTTACAGTGATCAATTATGTTACTGTAGAACACTATGTATACGGTGTATTAAATTCTGAACTTCATTATTCCAATCCAATCGAAGCGTTAAAAGCGCAGGCAGTCGCTGCCAGAAGCTTCGGAGAGATGAACTTGAATAAGCATTCTGCAGAGGGGTTTGATCTTTGCACATCGACGCATTGTCAGGTATATAAAGGGTATTCCGGTGAGTATCCATCCACGGTTCGTGCCACCGATGAAACCAGGGGGGAACTGTTATACAGCAACGGAATCCCGGTAACTGCTTTTTATTTTAAAAATAGCGGCGGTTATACCCAGAATGTTGAAGATGTCTGGACTTCCAGGCATGCGTATCTAAGATCGGTCAGAGATGATTACTGTCCAACCTATCCATGGAGTACCAGTCTTTCCTTTGATACGATCAGCAAGAAATTGGAAACAGCCGGCTACGGCGCAGGATCGATCCGATCTATCTCGATCAAAAGCCGGAACAGTACCGGCGCTGTTTCAGCGCTTCAGATCGTCGGAAGTAGTTCAACAATCACTTTGCAAAAGGAGAAGATAAGAACTGTGCTTGGTGCCACGATTGTCAAATCGCTGATGTTTCAGCTGGGAGACAGCTACACCGAAGATACCGCAGATTCCACTGTCTGGAAAATCAGCAATGGAGTCACGGCAGTAACTCCGGAAACCAATGTTTATCTTATTTCCGGAGACGGAAGGGCAACAAAATCGCAAAAAACTGAGGTTTACGGTTACAACGGAACTTCAACGGTGAAGCTGGGAGGTACTGCAATTTCTGAAATCGTGACGGGTGGATCGGTAAACTTCAGCGGTTTCGGCTACGGGCATGGCGTAGGAATGCCGCAGGACAGCGCCGTTGAAATGGCAAAACAGGGATTTCTATATGATGAAATATTGAAGTATTACTTCACTGACGTCGAGATAAAATAAGAAGATTGAAATAATTTTAATGATATGAGGACACGATATGCACATTGATGATTTTGATTACTATTTACCGGAAGAACTGATTGCGCAGCATCCCACAGATAAAAGGGACGCATCAAGGCTTCTTGTTGCCGACAGAGATTCGGGGATACTGGAACACCGGCATTTTTATAACATATTGGACTATTTGAATCCAGGCGACTGCCTTGTGATGAACAATTCAAAGGTCATTCCCGCAAGACTCTTCGGTACGAAGGAAATTACCGGAGCGAAGGTAGAGTTTTTATTAATTAAAAGGATCAAAGACGATATTTGGGAAGCCATGGTTCGACCGGGTAAAAAACTCCATGTCGGCGACCGGGTTTCTTTTTCGGAGGATGGTTCCCTTTCAGCGAAAATCATGGAACATGGTGAGGGAGGAACAAGAATCGTTCGTTTTGAATATGAAGGTGATTTCCATGAACTTTTGGAAAGGATTGGTAAGATTCCACTTCCGCCTTATATTGAAAGGGAAAGTGACGAAGAAGACAAGGAACGATATCAGACCGTCTACTGCAAGGAAGAAGGATCTGTTGCTGCTCCGACGGCCGGCCTTCATTTTACGGAAGAATTGATCGAGAATGCACTGGAAAAGGGCATTAAAATTGCGTATGTAACCCTGCATGTGGGAATTGGGACGTTCCGTCCCGTTAAATGTGAGAAGGTTGAAGAACACAAAATGCATTTCGAGGAGTATGAAATCGACGAAGAGAATGCCACCATCATCAATGCAACCAAGAAAGCAGGAGGTAGAATCATTTCCGTGGGCACCACTTCCACAAGAACTGTGGAAAGTGCAGCTGCTCCGGATGGAACCGTGATCCCAGGCCGGGGAAAAACGGATATTTTCATCTATCCGGGGTACCATTTCAAGGTGATCGACAGACTGATTACAAATTTCCATTTGCCAAAATCAACCTTGCTAATGCTGATATCTGCATTGTATAATAGAGAGAAAATCCTGGAGATTTATAAAGAAGCAGTAGAACAGAAGTATCGTTTTTTCAGCTACGGAGATGCGATGCTCATAAAATAAAAATAACATGAGGTAAGAATGACAGCAGTAACATATGAATTATTAAAGACTGATCAAAGATCAAGAGCGAGAAGAGGCAGAGTTCATACTCCCCATGGCAGTATCGAGACACCTGTCTTTATGCCTGTTGGTACGGCAGCAACCGTAAAGGCGATGCGCCCCGACGAGGTGAAGGAAATGGGAGCACAGATCATTCTTTCCAATACCTATCATCTTTTTTTAAGACCGGGTCATCAAATCGTGCAGGAAGCCGGCGGGCTCCATAAATTTATGAACTGGGACAAAGCGATTCTCACCGACAGCGGTGGTTTCCAGGTTTTTAGTCTGGGCGACTTGCGTAAGATAACGGAAGAAGGGGTGGAATTTCGCTCTCATATCGATGGGTCCAAGCACATGCTTTCCCCTGAAAAATCAATAGAGGTGCAGAATGCTTTGGGTTCCGACATTATGATGGCCTTTGACGAATGTGCGCCGTATCCTGCAGACCGAGACTATGTAAAAAAATCTTTGGAAAGAACAACCAGATGGCTTGCACGCTGCAAGGAAGCACATAAAAATACAGAAATACAGTCCCTGTTTGGCATCATGCAGGGCGGTATGTATCAGGATCTCCGCTATCAAAGCGCAATGGAGATCGTCGAACTGGACCTTCCGGGTTATGCCATAGGAGGTCTTTCTGTAGGAGAACCGAAGGAATTGATGTATGAGGTTTTGGAGTATAGTGTTGATTATCTTCCTGTCGATAAACCCAGATACCTTATGGGTGTAGGAAGCCCCGACTATCTCTTTGAAGGGGTGGAGCGGGGTGTGGATATGTTCGACTGTGTTCTGCCAACCCGAATTGCCCGCAACGGTACTGCAATGACATCCCATGGAAAGGTAGTCATTAAGAATGCTGCTTATGAAAGAGATTATACTGCGTTGGACCCTGAATGTGACTGCTATACCTGCAGAAATTATTCGAGAGCATATCTGAGACATTTGTTTAAATCCAACGAAATATTGTCTTCCATGTTGCTGACAAATCATAACCTGTACTTTTTGATTCATCTCATGGAGGGAATGCGAAACGCAATCGAAGAGGACAGATTTTTGGAATTTAAGAATGAATTTTATCATAAATACGGAAAGTTATAAGAAGAGTAAGGAGAAGATAAGATGCCTATTTTAATACCAAAGGGCTTACCGGCATATAAAACATTAAAAGAAGAAAACGTCTTTGTCATGCATGTCCAGAGAGCTTCAACACAGGACATCAGACCGCTGCGTATTGCAATCGTGAACCTGATGCCCACCAAAGAGGTCACGGAAACCCAACTGATCAGAATGCTGGCCAATACGCCGCTGCAAGTGGAACTTCAGCTTCTGACCATGGATTCCCATGACTCAAAAAATACTGACAAGCTACATTTGGATAACTTCTATAAGACCTTTGAAGAGATCAAAAATCAAAGGTTTGACGGCATGATCATCACAGGTGCACCGGTTGAATTCCTACCCTTCGAAGAAGTGGATTACTGGAAGGAGCTCTCGGAGATCTTTGCATATACAAAAACCAGCGTATTCAGTACATTACATATCTGCTGGGGTGCGCAGGCTGGGCTGTATTATCACTATGGAATCAATAAGTACATCATGCCGGAAAAACTCTTCGGCGTTTTCAGACATGAACTGAAGGATAAGAAGTCGGAGTTGACCAGAGGGTTCGATGAAGAATTTTTTGCGCCTCATTCCAGACATACACAAATCAGAAAGGAAGAGATCAAGAAAAACAATGAGCTGAAGATATTGGCCGAATCAGAAGAGACCGGCCCTCATATAATTGCTACAAGAGACAAGAGAATGATCTTTGTTCAGGGCCATATGGAATATGATCGTGAAACCTTAAAGCTTGAATATGATAGAGATATCAAAAAAGGTTTGGAAATCGACGTTCCTAGGAATTACTTCAAGGAGGATGATCCATCAAAAGGGATCGTCGTGAAATGGAGCGGACATGGAAACCTTTTCTTTGCAAACTGGCTGAATTACGTTTATCAGGAGACACCGTACGATTTGAATGAATTGGATAACCTGAACAAGAAATAAAGACAATTGGAGGCAATTATGGAAATCTGCAAGCATAACGAAGGCTGCGGAGGCTG
This sequence comes from uncultured Bacillota bacterium, assembly GCA_927441425.1. Lineage (GTDB taxonomy): Bacteria > Bacillota > Clostridia > Peptostreptococcales > Anaerovoracaceae > Anoxybacterium. Next base: position 23,748 of record CAKMKG010000021.1, read on the forward strand.
TATTTATCAGGAGCTGCCGTATCAGGATCAGATCATCCTGAAAGGCAAGGAAATTTTAAGACTTCTGGATGAAAAAAAGATCAGTTACGGGAAATATTTAGGGATCGAAGGAAGCCCGAAACGGTACGCCTATCGAAACAAAATGGAATATACCTTCGGAGACGAAATAAAAAACGGTGAAATGACCCTTGGAATGCATAAAAAGGGTCGTTTTATGTCTATTGTCACGGTGGATGAATGCCAGCTGGTTGATTCCGATTTCAATGAGATTTTAAAAGCAACTTTGGATTTTTGTAATGAAAAAGAATATTCATATTATCATAAAAAAACGCATTTGGGTCTAATGCGGAATCTCATCATCAGAAAAGGCGAGCACACGAATGAGCTTCTGATCAATGTTGTGACTTCTTCACAGCTGGAATTTGACGGAGGCGATTACGCAGATAGGATTCGCGCACTGTCTCTTACAAACACGATCGTCGGCATTTTGCATACCATCAACGACAAAGTGGCGGATTTTGTTTATTGCGAAAAGCTGTATCCCATCTGGGGCAGGGATTATTATATGGAAGAGATCATGACGCTGAAATTTAAGGTCAGTGCTTTTTCATTTTTTCAGACGAATATTCTTGCCGTTGAAAAACTCTATACCGAAGCCCTTTCCCTCATCAAGGATTTGGACGGCAAGACTGTCTTTGATCTGTACTGCGGTACTGGAACCATCACCCAGACCTTGGCCCTCAGAGCAAAAAAGGTGATCGGAGTCGAGATTGTAGAAGAGGCCGTCGATGCCGCAAGAGAAAATGCACAAATGAATGGGCTGGATAACTGTGAATTTATTGCCGGTGATGTCCTTGAAGTGCTTGATCATCTTGAGGAAAAACCTGATGTCATCGTTTTGGATCCGCCAAGAGTAGGAGTCCATCCAAAAGCGCTCGAAAAAATACTTAACTATGGGGTTAATCAAATAATATACATTTCATGTAATCCGAAGAGTCTCGTTGAAAATCTAAGCTTTGCGCAGTATTACGGCTACAAAGTGGTCAGTATCAAAGCCTTTGACAATTTCCCATATACGAAGCACACGGAGTGTGTGGTTCTGATGACGAAATATGGTTCTGAGGTGAAATAAGACTGCGACGATAGTACAGAGTGGAAGGGAGGCGAGTGAATGATTAATATTGCAATCTGCGATGATGAGCCGCAAGAAATTGAACGCGCCCATAGCTTGCTTACACGATACATACAGGAGCACCCGCAATATGAAATAACAATACAATCCTTTTCTGCCCCTTTCGAGCTGTTATCTTATGTGGCAGAGCATGGAGGCTTTGATGTGCTGCTGCTTGATGTCTATATGGCAGGAATGCTGGGCACTGAGGCTGCAAGAGAATTGCGGAATCTTGGAGATGATGGTGAAATTATTTTTCTCACCACATCCCGGGATCATGCGATTGATGCGTTTGAAGTGGATGCGGCACAATATCTGATTAAGCCATATGCGGAATCGCAGATATTTACTACTTTGGATAAGGTTATTAAGCGTCATAATGTAGGGCGGAGAGAAATGATTACCCTCAAGACTTCTGAGGGTATTACTCGAATTGCCCCGCGTAATGTGGTTTTTACCGAAACAGGACGAAACAACTACCAGATCATTCATACGATTCAAGGGAAGAAACTGGAAGTGCGTATGACCGCCTCGGAGCTTTTTGAACTGCTCTCGCAGAACAAATTCATCGTTCGGTGTGGTGCATCCATAAACTTGAATCTCAAATACATCCGCCAGATTTCCAAGGATTCCATCACATTTGATACCGGTGAGCACCTGGCATACCCCTACCGCACTTATCAGAAGCTCAAAGCGGAGTTTCTGCGCTTTCAAATGTTCCCGGAAGACTAAAAACATGGCAATTACCCCAAAAAAGATGGCAAATACCCCAAAACCAGTTTTTTGCGCGGTATTGTGCTAGGATAATGCCAAGAAAGGAGGAGGCGAATGTGTTATACAATATTTTAGTGGTTTTGTCATTTTTGCAATCTGTGATCGGCTTTACGCTGATGTCCTCCTCTGTGATGCGCTTCAAAGAACCCGTCAAAAAACGAATCATGGTAGGATTTGTTGTAATGCTTTGTGGGATAAGCATTCTTTCTTATATACTATTTACTCAGGGCATGGATTCGGTAGACCGTTTTGCGATCCTTGCAATTCTGGTGATAGAACTTTCGTGGTTTTTGATTTGCTCCGATGATGATTTTTTTGTGTCGTTATTTAGTTTTATAACCTTTGTAAATATTTATGTGTCAATTAGCTATACCAGCGATACCTTAGCGATCCATATGGATGGGAACACATTCATGATTGTAAAAACCGCAATTCGCTTGGGAATATACTTAGTAATTCTTCCGTTACTGTTCAAATTTGTGCGCCCACGTTTTCGTCGGCTGGTGGATGCTTTGGACAAGGAATGGCGCGCAGCAGCATTGGTGCCGCTGATGTTTTTAATCATGCAAATCATGGTGCTATATTATCCGGCGCCCTATTGGTATTGGGATAACGACAGTTGGTACAGATTCATTATTATCACAGTCTACCTGTTATTTTTGGCGGTCTATTACCTCTTGTATATACAGGCCAATGCCATTGTTGAAAAATATGCATTGGAAAAGCGGCAGCTGCTTATGGCGCAGCAGGAGAAGCTGTGGGAATCAGAACTAACCCGCCAGAAGGCGACAGCAGCTTTGGTATTTCAGCAACGGCACGATATGCACCACCACAATGCAGTCATCATGGGGATGTTGCAAAGCGGTAATACGGACGAGTTGAAGACCTATATGAAAAGCTTTGACGCTGCCTTGGATGCACACAATGCCAACTCCTTTTGCTCAAACCCAATTGCCAACAGTATTTTTAACATGTACGCCCGCAGGGCGGAAGCGGAGGGGATCAAGACGACGTTTCGTGCAAGTGTGCCGGAAAGCATCGGCATCGATAACCTAGACCTCACCTGTGTGCTTGGAAATGCTTTGGAAAATGCATTGGAGGGTTGTTTGCGTCTGGCAAAGGAAGCTGAAAAAGAGATCAGCGTCACCGCTAAATTTATCGATAACCGCCTGCGTTTGCAAGTGGAGAACACCTGCCCGCCCGGTATCGTTTTTGACGGCGAGCTGCCGGTAACGCAAAAGCAAGGAGGGGGCACGGGTACAAAAAGCATCCTCTACACTGCCGAACGTTACGATGGTACGGCGGGCTTCTCGGTGACGGACGGAAAATTCATCACTCAAGTCGTGCTCAATGCGAACTGAAACAATCCACAATAAGGTAGGTCTTAAGCGGCTGTCAGGAAATTCTGAGAGCCGCTTTTTTTCGTCAAAAATAGGCAATTACCCCTAAAATGATGGCAATTACCCCAGAAACGGTTTTGAGTTGTTAATGTTGATAGAATATAAAGGTATATTATTTGTTCGAAAATAGGAGGATAAATATAAGATGATAAAAAGATTTTTAAGCATTTTGCTTTTGGTGTGCATGATATTCACCCTGTTACCCACCGTGACGTTTGCCGTGCCCATGACCAACTACGGTATTTGGGTGGGCAGCACCCAAGTTACCAGCAACAATGCAAGCAACGTGACCGGAGGCGGCATCACCGGCACCGTTACCTACGACGCAGGAACCAACACCCTTACGCTAGATAACGCGAGCATCACAAGCTTGTGCCCCTCCGGTACAGGCCCCGACCAAAACGGTAACTCCATGAGTGCCACTGCAGGCATCTTCAGGAATACAGGCGACTTGAAAATCGTACTTATCGGAACCAACACAGTTGATATCCATGAAGTTACAGGTCAAGCCGATTCAGCTGGGATTTACTCCATTGCGGGAAATTTGAGCATTACAAGCACGGTAAATGGAAGCCTTACCCTCGTCGGTGCCCCTTCAACTGCTTATAGCTTTGGCCTTTTTGGCAAGGATGTGACCATTGAAGCCTGCACAGTAACCGCCACTGCGGGCAGTGCCACACACTCGACTGAGGGCATACATTCCGGGGAGAACTTAACTATTAGAAACGCTACTGTTACTGGTATCGGCGGCACGGCGGGGGATAGTTATGGCATAGTATGCATACATGAGTTTACCAGTGTAAACTCCACCGTTACTGGTAACAGCGCTAGCTATATTGGCATAGCCGCCCTCAACAATGATCCTTTTATAATTGAAAATTCCACTGTTACCGCCACAGGAAACCAATATGCGCTATATATTAGAGGCACAAAAAGCATCGCAGGATCGTTGGTGACCGCCTCGACAAATATAGCGGGCACCGGCGCGACAGCCGTTACCATCGGAAACGCGAGCTACTTATCGAATCCCTACAAGTACGTGCGTATTGCCCCAAGCGCCTACACCGTATTATATGACGGTAACGGCGCCACGAGCGGCAGCGTTGCGGCACAAAGCACAAGCATTGGCACAGCAACCACAGTTGCTGCAAACGGCTTTACCAAAACAGGATATTCATTTAACGGTTGGAATACTATGGCAAACGGAAATGGTACAGCCTATGGGGCAGGCAGCACAATACCATCCCAAACAGCAGGGACAACAGTAACGCTTTATGCACAGTGGCTGCAGGTTCCCCCGCCGCCAGTACAAACCTACACCGTAACCTACAATGGCAATGGCGCGACAAGCGGCAGTGTTACATCACAAACCACAAATGTCGGCACAGCCACCACTGTTGCCACAAACGGCTTTACCAAAACAGGTTTCACCTTTGCCGGCTGGAACACTGCATCAAACGGAAGCGGTACAGTCTATGGGGCAGGTGGCACTGTGCCATCCCAAACAGCAGGAACAACCGTAACGCTTTATGCACAGTGGACAGAAAATACGTATTCTGTTTCCGGTGAGGTTAAGGATGAAAGCAATCCGATAAGCGGTGCAAGCGTGAAGCTGATGAAGGGCAACACACAAATCGGTACGCAGGGTGTGACCACAGCGCCAGACGGAACCTTTACGATCACAGGTGTTCCAAACGGTACATATAATCTGGTAGTAAGCAAGGATGGTATTACCGTCACCACCATTGTCGTGATTAATAATAGCAACAACACGCTTAGCAGCGCGATCACACTCCCAAGCGGAAAGACCAACAGTGTAGTTGAGGTAAACGGCAGCGAAACCCCTCAGATTGTTGTGGGCAATCTTGATGGGCAGTTTTCGACGACTGCAACAGACAATGACAAGGGTGTAACTTCTGATGATAATACGGTTGTAACAGGCGGCGGTTCCGTTGAAATCAAGCTTATTGCTGAGAAGAAGGATGATACTGCAGCAAACGCGACTACGATTTCGGCGATTGCAACATCGAACGGTAATACAGTGGGTATCTTTATTGACTTGTCTGTTCTAAAAACGGTTAAGAACAGCGTTGGAGCAGAAATTACCACACAATCCGCGATTCTTACCGAACTTCCAAGCTTGATTGAGGTGTTAATTCCGCTCCCAGCCGCACTTCAAGGTAAAGCAAACTATGTCGTATATCGTTATCACGGCAGCGCTGTTGATCGCATCACCACAACGGCTGTGGACGGCGAAAAGATTGAGCTTGTTGATAACAACACAACCATCAAGCTGACAGTCAAGAAATTCTCCACCTATGCCATTGCATATACAACGCCATCACCAAATAATCCAGGGGGCAGCTCAGGCGGAGGTTCAAGCAGCAGTGCAGCGTCATCGACGATTGCCGCCGTTTCTGTAAAGGAAAGCGCACTTCCTTACTACATTAAAAATGGAGGAAAGGTATACATTGGTTTCTCTGTCTTTGCAGGAAATCTCTACAAATATATTGCACCTACGGGCGAAACTGTAGCGTTCATGGAAAATCCAAAGAATTTTACGGATAATACGATTGCATGGGCTAAGGCAAGCATTAACTTTGTGACAGAGCGTGAACTATTCCTTGGGATAACACAAGATCAGTTTGGGCCAAATGAAAGCATGACAAGAGCAATGTTTGTAACGGTAATCGGAAGACTATACGAGAGGTCTTACAACAGCGTATCAGGAACAAGCACCTTCTCTGATGTGGATGCAAACGCCTACTATGCCAAGTATGTTGCATGGGCAAATGAAAACGGCATTATCAAAGGCATTGGAGAAAATCAGTTTGCGCCGGAGGCTAAGGTAACACGGGAGCAAATGGCAGTCATTATGCTGAACTTTGCAGACTTCTTAAACAAGGCGGATGTTGCAGACAGTTCCCTTGCATATGCCGATGGCTCAAGCATTTCGTCCTGGGCGATTGATGGGGCTAAATACTGCCAGGAAACAAAAGTGATAACAGGCAGAGAAGGCGGCAGTTTTGTCCCTCAGGAAAGCGCCACAAGAGCCGAGGTCGCAGTTGTTATTAAGCGGTTTATTAAAATAATTGTTGAATAGTAAAAGACAATTACGATCTCCTAAGCGGCTGTCGTCATCTCCGGCAGCTGCTTTTTTCATCAAAAATAGGCAATTATCCCTAAAATGATGGCAATTACCCCAGAAACGGGTTTTGCCTCTTATTTTTGATAAAGTACAAAGTGTATCAATGTCGCAACCGTTAGAAATAAAGGATTTAATGAATAAACATAGAGTAAAATTTGCGCTATCAATTATCTTGGGAGGAAAAAGAATGAAAAGAATATTAAGCATGCTGCTGTTGGTATGTATGGTGCTGACCCCGCTGCCGTCCGCGGCGGCTGGGAGTACTGTCGTGGTGTCAGACGCTACTAGTCTGAAGTCGGCATTGACATCTTCCGCCAGCGGTACGATTGTACAGCTCGCCGGCGATATCAGTTTTGCTGAGACCATCACGGTGCCGAGCAGCCTAACCCTTGACTTGAATGGTCGTACACTGACCTATACGGGCACGGACTCCGAAAAGAAATTGCTCATGGTTGGCATCCTTTTCACCGGTTCGGGTACGTTTACGGTGAAGGATTCCGGTACAGACGGAAAGCTGACTACATCGGAGACTTACAGTGTGGCTCTTAGAAACACAGGCAGTGGCATCATGGAACTGGCAGACGGAGCCATCACCACGGATGCAGAGACGGCCAGCGCCATCGTTAACACCGGCAGCGGTACGATAAAGCTCTCAGGGGCAACGGTGGAATCGAAAAAATACTTTGCTGTCATTAATCAATTGACCTCAGCGAAACTGAATATGAGCAGCGGAACGGTATCCTCCGAATCTGGTTATGCCATTGAAAACCGAGGGGTAGCTGAGATTTCCGGCGGCACGGTGTCTTCGATAACCAGCATCGGTATCAGTAATAATGGCAGCGGTTCCTTACTGACGGTCTCCGGTGGCACAGTGGAAAGCATATCTGGCTATGCCATTGCAAACAGCGGTAACGGCAACACGGTTAAGGTTACGGGGGGCATGGTTTCCTCCGAATCCAGTGCGGCAATCGCTAACTTCAACTCCTGTGAAATTTCAGGGGGAACAGTATCCACCGACACCGGCATGGCTGTAGCTAATGTGGGTGGCAATCTCCTTATTTCCAATGGGGCTACAGTAAATTCAAACTCCGGTACCACCATTTACACAACTGATAATCTCACCATCACTGGTGGAACAGTGAACTCCGACTCTGGCGTAATGCTTTTCAGTGAGGCCCCCGTGGGCAGGATGGTTACGGTCTCCGGCGGAACACTTTCCAGTACAAGCGGATATTGTGCGGTCAACAATGCCGGGGGTTCTATGACTATTTCCGGTACCGCTGTTCTCAGCACCGCGAGCGGATCTGTGTCCTTGGTCAATCAGGGGACCGGCACTGCCATAATAAACGGCGGCACGATGACGGCGGCTATGGCAGAGCTATACAATTCAAGCACAGGCAAAATTGAGATCAATGCTGGCACCTACGCGCTGGCTGTTAACAGCAACGCAAGCGGAAGCATCGTTATCAATGGAGGCTCCATCAAAGCTGTTCAGGGGGCAACGCCCATAAACAGCGCTGGAATCCCACTTTCTTCTTATGGCATCACACTCACAAACGGTTCGACACCAATTGCGCAGAATACGCCCATTGCTGCCGGCGAGCTGATCCTAACACCTGCCGTCAGCTATGGATTCAACGGCGTAAAAACCGATGCCAGCGGCACGATCTATCTCTGGCTACCCGCTACCGTCGCCACCGCCAACTATAAAAGTGGCAGCATCGACGTTTCCGGCAGTATAACCGCCGGAAAAACCAGCGTCCTGCCAAACTACAAAGCTCGAGTGACAGTGAAGCGCAACGGCGAAACATGGAACAACCCCTTTATGGTTCTGCTGTTAAACTCCAATGACACAGTCTCGGGCGCGGATATAGTCATCCCCGATGGCAACGTCGCTAAAGAGGGAGGCGTGTATGAGTTCTCCGGGCTCAAGCCTGGCCAAGATTATTATATTTGGGGCAACGGCACCATGGGCGGTCTTTTATCTTCTGGTGTGCAGGTTAACAGTGGCGCTCGCGATGCTACTGTGAATTTTTACAATCTTAACGTCACCGCCGGGGGCGGTATTGACGGGGTATTCATGAATGCCACGCTGATTCAGGGCACGGATGCTTATATACAGGCAAATGTGAAACCGGGCTACACTTTTGAAAAGTGGGCGAACACCACAGGCGGAGAGGTTGTTCTCACGACGCCCAGCGGCAGGATAAGTATGGACGGCAAAAAGGACTTAACCGCATACGCTACGCTGAATACCTATGATGGCAGCGTTACATTGAATAAGGACGGATCGGTTTGGCCAAGCTCCGGTAAAACCGTTACCCTCTCCACCTCAGATACTGACGTGGCAGGGGTGGGGTATAAAACGGTTTCCACCGACGCAGGCGGCGTTTACAGCTTTACTGCTCTCAGCCCCTTGGTTACCTATTACGTCTGGATGGACGGTAACTATACAGGGCAGACGGTGACAACCACCGACAAAAACGTCGCGTTGGAATATTATACCGTATCCTTGACCTCCGGTACCAACATCACCGCCATCTCCGGCGGTGGCGTCTACCTCAAGGGAACAGAAATCACGGTTTCCGCAACAGTTCAAGCAGGGGATTATGTGTTCAGTCGCTGGCAGAATACCGCTGGTGGCGCGATGGTATCCGCTACCAACCCATATACCTTTACGGTAAACAGCGCGGTCAGCCTTACAGCAGTGAGCGGAGCCACCAAATATACTGCCACTGTAACGCTGAAGAAGGACGGTGCTGATTGGACAACGAGCCCACGCAATATTGTCCTTTCCACTTCGTCGTCCGCCCTTGAGGGAACGGTCACCGGTACTGCTTCCGGCAATACTTATACGTTCCCTAATCTGCCAGGTACTGGAACCTACTACGTCTGGGACGCTGAGACGGTGACTTATACGGGCAAGCAGATCAGTTCAACCGGTGCAAGCGCCGAGCTGGAATATTTCACAGTGACTGTGACACCAAGCGGCAACATTGCCTCTGTCATGGGTGCAGGCACCTATCTCAAGGGCAGCAGCGTCACTGTAACCGTTACGCCGGTGGATTATTACCTCATTACCGGCGCGGGTTGGGTGAATGGAAAATTCACAATCAATAATATCAGCGCGGCACAGACCATTAACCCCGCCGCAGCCCTTGACACCTACACCGGTACAGTTAATGTAAAAAAAGACAATGAGGCATGGACGGCTACGACTGCCACCATTGTTTTGTCCACTAGTAGTACAGATAGAGAAGCCGGTAAGCTGACTACAGCCGGCGTAAGCGGTGTATTTACCGCCGCAAACCTGGATCCCACAAAGACTTATTATGTTTGGGCTGGTGATGCTTACACCGGGCGAGTACTCAGCCGTGCATCATCGTCCGTAGTGGTGGACTACTATACTATCAGCGTGACCGCCACCAATGCGACAGTCAACGGCGCGGGCGTGTATCTCGCAGGCAGCCCCGTGACGCTGACGGTGGACAACGTCACAGCCGGCTATGAATTTGTTGGTTGGTACTCCGGCACCGCTTTGCTGTCCACCGGTACGACTTTTACCGTCTCCAACCTCATTTCCGGCCAAGCGCTTACGGCGCAGGCGGCCAATGACTACACCGCAACTGTCGTTGTCAGCGGCGCGGTCAAGTCTATCACGCTTAACGACGGCACAGCAATAAACCCCGACAGCGGAACCTCCGGCACCTTCTCCGGCCTTGACCGGGGCGTCACTTACAGCGTGTATGCCAACGGAGCGGACACCGGTAAGACTGTCTCCAAGTCCGCGCGAGGTCTGACGTTGCTCTACTATACCGTGTCCCTTACGGCGGGACCGGGAGTCAGCTCCGTTACGGGGAGCAACACTTATCTTGCAGGAAGCAATGCAGATATCAATGCTACATTAGAAAACGACTATACCTTCACCGGCTGGAAAGGATCAGAAAGCTATTCTGAGATATCCACTACCATAAGCAGTATTGATAAGAACTACACGCTAGTGGCCTCGGCATATAGACCTTATGGCGGTGAACCCTTTGATGTAAGCGGCGGCTCAATTACCATTTCGGACTCGGACACCGAAGGAAAGATCAAGGTTGTACAGGGCGGGATTACCACCGATGATATTGACCCAACGAAGACATTTCCCATAACGGGGACATCGACAACGAACAACATCACCATAGATGCAACCCGTGGCGCAACGATCATTTTGAACAATCTCGATATCAACGTTGCGTGGTCGGCCATTGGGATAACAAATACCGCTGGCCATGTCACCCTGCTTCTGAGTGACACGAACAAGCTGAATTCTCAAAATTCCGTCGCACTGTTGAAGGAGAACACGGCTGCGCTTACAATTCAAAGCGTCGATGGCACGGTTAATCACTCCCTGACCGCCTCTGCAAGTGGCGTCGGCAGTGCCGGTATCGGAAGGGCAAACCCGGGAGGGAATTCTGCATTAGTCACATCCAATATTACTATTAACAGTGGTTTCGTTACGGCAACTGGCAATGGTGCCGGTATCGGTGTATGGCAAGCCACGACCTCAAACATAACTATTACAGGTGGCATCGTGAACGGAAGTGTTATTGGCGGTGTATCACAAGGTTCCAATACAGTATTGTCGAATCTCACAGTAACCGGTGGCACAGTCAATGCCGCAATCAATGCAACAAAGAATACAGGCGTCAATAACGTCATTAAAGGCGGGAGTATCAACGGAAACATCAACACTAACGTCTTACCCACCGACGGTGCTGCCCCCGCCCCTGCCTCCGTCTACAAGGTCACCCTTAGTACCGGACTTCAAAATACCGATATTAGTGGAAGACTGAACATCACGAAGTCGGGCGACGACAACTTTAGCTACGGCACGAAGGATATGTGGACGACAAACGACGTTAACGGCAATGTCAATCTCTATTTGAGCAACGGAACTTATACCGCCACCCTGGGCAGTAACACGAAAATCATTGTAGTAGGGGATGCAAATAAAACAGATACTCTGATTGCCACCTACAGTGTCACTACACCCGTTGTTGCCACTGCGGAAGACATCGCAGCCAGCGCAACCCCCTCGCCCGGCGCCAATATAAAACACGGTGCCACCGTCACGGTGAATGTCTCTCTCTCCGGAACGGCCCAGAAGCCGGGAACCTATACCGTGGGGCTGACCGGCACAGGCATCGGTACTGTGGCGGCACAGACCTTTGATGTTACTAAGAACCAAAACGTAAGCACAAGCAAGACATTCAGTTTTACCATGCCCGATTCCAATGTAACCGACCTAGCCTTAACCCTGAGCTTTTCAGAGGAGGCGAAGCATACCGCCAGCTATTACAACGGTTCAACGCTGCTAGGCAGCGCTGCCTACTACGCGGGCGATACCTATACGATGATGGACGGCAGCGGTCTCAATAAGACCGGCTATACCTTTGGTGGCTGGGGCGTTTCGGGTGATCAGACAATGGGTACCTCTGACGTGACCCACACAGTCGTCTGGAGCCCCAACACCTACAAGGTCGTGTTCCATAATGACGGTGCTGAGACGGAGCAGAGCTTTACTTATAATGCGGTGGCAACTGCGCTCAACGGCAGCTTTGCAAAGACCGGCTATACGCTTTCTGGCTGGGCTGAAACACTGAATGGACCAAAGGCCTACAGTGTCAACGCAACAGTACAAAACCTCACCTCGGCTATGGACGGCACGGTGGATCTCTACGCCGTCTGGCAGGCACAAGACTGTTCTGTAAGTTTTGCAAACGGCGGCGGAACAGGTGAGATGGCACCTCAGTCCTTTCTCCATGGCGTTGCACAGGAACTGACGTCCAACGGGTTCACCCGCACCGGTTATACCTTCACCGGCTGGACGGATGGCACAACAACTTATGTTAACGGTCAGAGTTTCACTGCCACAGGAAATATAACCCTCACCGCCCAGTGGGCTGCTAACAGCTATCGGGTAGTTTTCAACGGCAATGGTGCAAACGGTGGCTCGACAATGGCAAGTCAGAGTTTCTCATATGGTGCGTCGCAGAGTCTGACAAACAATACCTATACCCGTGATGGTTATACCTTTGGGGGATGGGCAACGACTTCCAACGGTTCTAAGGTCTATGACAATGGCGAGTCTGTTCAGAACCTGACTGCTGCCCAGAACGGCACCGTCACTCTTTATGCCGTCTGGACACCAAACACCTATACCGTAAACTTTAACGCGGGTACCAGCGGCAGCGGAACCATGGGCAGCCAGAATCATACCTATGACGCGGCGCAGGCACTCACCAAAAACGGCTTCACCCGCTCTGGCTACAGCTTCAGCGGATGGAATACCCAAACCAACGGAACCGGACTGCAGTATGCAGACGAAGCATCGGTAGTAAATCTGGCTATGACCGGCAGCGTAACACTCTATGCCCAGTGGACGGCGGAGACCTACTCCCTGGCCTTCAATTCCAGCAATGGAGTGGGCAGCATGGATAACCAAAATTTTGCCACCGGCGATGGCGGCAAGGTGAGCGCCAACCGCTTTGTAAATCCTGGTTATACCTTTGACGGTTGGAATACCAAAGTCGACGGCACCGGCACCAATTATGCGGCAAACGCGTCTCTCATGGATCTTGACAACCTCACGGACGCAAATCCGGCACTCTATGCCAAGTGGAGAGCCAACAGCTATACTGTGGTGTTTAACGCAAACGGCGGCACGGAAAGCATGGGCAATCAGAACTTCACTTATAATGTGTCACAGAATCTGACAGCCAACAGCTTCACCCGCGGCAGCGACACCTTCTTAGGCTGGTCAACTTCATCTACGGCGGAAACAACAACCTATACCGATGGACAGTCGGTCAGCAATCTCTCCACCATTGCCGACGGTAAGATCACACTCTACGCTGTGTGGCGGGCGAACACCTACGAGGTACGCTTCGACGCAAACGCCGGCAGTGGCGATATGTTGCCTCAGACCATCGGCAGAAGCGTTGCTACTCCACTGAATACAAACGTTTATACCCGAAGCGGTTACAGCTTTACCGGTTGGAACACCAGCATCAACGGCTCCGGCCTCAGCTACGCCGATGGGCACCAGGTGACGAATCTTCCTGGTGACACCGCGAACAGTATCACTCTTTACGCCCAGTGGACCGAGAGTGTACGCTATAATCTTAACGGTACAGTCAAGGAAAGCGGCGGCGCGTTGCTATCCGGAGCGACGGTCAAACTCATGCAGGGCAGCACCATAGTCGCTCAGACCATGACCGGTGCAGACGGCATCTACTTCTTTGGTAATCTCAGATCAGGGAGCTATAACGTCGTAGCCACCAAGGACGGGAAGACCGTCACTAAATTGGCGGTTATCACTGGAAATATGACTCAAGATATGGTATTACCAGCGGCGGCTGCCAACAACAGCGTGCTTGTTGTTACGAATGATCCCAGTGCGGAAATCATCCCGCTGACCGTGGGAGGGTTAGACGAACTTGCATCCATTGAAAGTGCAGACATCACCATGACCATCACCGCAAAGGTGGAGGATGGTGGAGACGGGGAGCAACTCGCTATCAAAGAGAAGTCCGGCAGTCAAGTAGTGGGTATTTATCTGGACATGACCGTAAAGAAGGGTCTTGTTACGCAGACAAGCACGGCAAATGTCCTTGAGATAGTAATTCCCTTCAACTTCAGCGGAAAGACGGACATCAATGTCTACCGTTACCATGGAGGACAGGCAGTTCCCTTTACGAAGCTGACCGACAAACCGGTAACCCCCTTCACGGACGGCAACTTTTACCTTGATTCAGTCAATGGGCTGATCCATGTGTACACATCTCAGTTCTCAACCTATGCGGTCACCTACACAGGTGTCAGCAGCGGCGGCGGTGGTGGTGGTGGCACGTCCGCTCACCCAGTCAACATCGACACTGCCGGCATTACGGGCGGCAGCGTCAAGGCGGACAAGAGCACGGCGGTTTTCGGTGAAAAAGTGACCATCACCGTCACGCCCGACAAGGATTACAAACTGAGCGGATTATCCGTTATCGACGCAAGCGGTAAACAAATCACGTTCACCGATAACGGCGACGGAACCTATACCTTTACTATGCCTGCCAGCGCCGTAACCGTAAGTCTGGTCTTTGGTTCGGCGGACAGCACCTTCCCCTTTGTAGATGTGTCTGAAACCCATTGGGCGAGGGAAGCCATTGCGTGGGCAAATGAAAACGGGCTGTTTTCCGGCACCACTGCAACCACATTTGGTCCTGGCATCAGCACCACTCGAGGCATGGTTGTCACGGTACTCTGGCGCATGGAAAATGAGCCGTCCGTAATGAAGGACACAACGTTTGCCGATGTTTCGGCAGAGGCCTACTACGGCAAGGCTGTGGATTGGGCTAATAAAAATGGCGTGGTGCTAGGTTACGGCAACGGCCTATTTGGTCCCAAAAACACCATTACCCGTGAGCAAATGGCGGCGATTCTGTACCGCTATGCCCAACTAAAAGGCTATGATGTCAGCAAGCGTACCAAGCTGGACAGCTTTACCGACGGCGGCAAGACCACAGGTTATGCACAGACTGCAATGGAATGGGCGGTAGCGAACAACATCATATCCGGTAAGGAAAACAAGATTCTTGACCCCAAGGGAAAGGCCACCCGTGCCGAGGTTGCAGTAATTCTCATGCGATTTACGGAGCTGAATAAGTAACTTTGGGAGTATTTCAATCAGCACCACCTGTTTGAAGGGTGGTGCTGATTTTCTTATGTCTAGTATATTTTGCATACAAACAAGGAAAGAGGGTATAAAAGTATCATAAGTAAAATATAGTAAAATACATTTTCGATAAGGTGGTGCAATATATGAATTCTTTTACCAGGTCTATTTCGCAAATTTTCAGAGGCGCTGCGAAGGCTTTCGAGACGTTTCCCGCTTCTATCCTCAGTGCTTTGGGCTTTGCAATCGTAACAATGATCAGAATTCAACTCGATTGGCCGAAACAAGAACCGTACAATTTTCTATTCAACTGCTTGCATTGGTCATTCGCATTGGGTGCTATATTCAGTCTGGCCACGATCACGATCGCGCAAAGTCGATTCAACAAGAAAAGAGATTTTTGGATTGCGAACCTGATCAGTTTTCTGGCGGTAGCAGTGACCTTTCTGATACTCTATCAGTTTGGTGGAACAAATACTGATCTGGCCTTATCACGTTTTGCTATGGTCTCAAGCCTTGCTGCAATTCGTGTCAGTGTCATCATACTGGTTAGTTTTCTTCTTTTTATTATTATGGCAGGTTATCCAAAAGAGCAATCTGACTTTTCACGATCATTTTTCATGACACATAAGGCCTTCTTTATCGCACTAATTTACGGTGCGGTTATCATGGGCGGCGCTTCCGGAGTTGCCGGTGCAGTGCAAGCCCTCCTTTATCATGACATGAGCAGTAAGGTTTATATGTATATCGGCACATTGACCGGTTTTCTGGCTTTTAGTATTTTTGTTGGGTATTTCCCTGACTTTCGTAAGGGAGAAACAGACGATCACCGTGTAATCGCACAGAAACAGCCACGTTTTGTTGAAGTCCTTTTCGGTTATATCATGATTCCGATTCTATTGGCTTTGACAATTGTCCTGTTTCTCTGGGCGGGACGAATGATTGTGACCGGTAATTGGCCGGTATTCTATCAACTGTCCGGTATTGCAACGGCATATGCTGCCGGAGGTCTATGGCTTCATATCATGGTCACCCATCATGAAACCGGACTGGCAACATTTTATCGCCGGATGTATCCGTTTGCAGCACTGTTTATTCTTGCCTTCGAAGCATGGGCGTTATTCGTTCAGTTGGGCAAATCAGGCCTGAAAATCACAGAGTATTATTTCACACTCGTTTGGATCATCGCTGTCGCAGCGGCTATCCTCTTGATTATAAAGAAGTCCAAAGCCCATCAAGCCATCGTAGGCCTGATCTGTGCAGCAGCAATTATTTCAGTTTTACCGATCGTCGGTTACCATGCTCTGCCGGTTGCCGTGCAAGTTGATCGGCTGGAGAATCTGCTTGTCAGTCAGGGAATGCTTGAAAACGACCGACTGATACCTGCAGCCGATGAACCGGAATTGGATGTCCGTGAATCGATCACCGATGCGGTCAGCTATATTGCAAACACAGAGGATGCGAAGCTACCGATATGGTTTGATGATCGTTTAGATCAGAGTGATGTATTCAAGACAAAGCTTGGCTTTGAACAGGCATGGCCAAAATCTGACGATCATAACGGCTCACCGGGCAACCTTTATACGTCACTGATTTTAATACCGGAAGCCATCGACATCAGTGATTATCAATGGGAGATCGATTTACAGGAAGCTGATATAAAAGGAAGCAAAGCAACTACAGTCATAAGTGACAAAGGATTGTATCAGCTTGATTGGATGACGAATCCACCGAATGGGATACCAACATTAAAGATCCTGCTGAATGACGCGGTTATTCTTGAACAGGATATGAATGATTACATTGATCAAATTGCCGAAAAATATCCGCCGGGTATTTCGGAAACAAAGGAAGCCACGTTAAAAGATATGAGTCTGATCCTTGAAACCCAGGAAGTTACCGCGCTTCTTATCTTTAATCATATCGATATCTACGTCGATCCTCAGGGGGATGATATCAACTATTGGCTTAACTTAAAGGCGGTGTATCTGAAAGAGAAGTAGAAAATAGTTAGAGCCCCGGATAGGGGCTCTAACTATAGGATTACTCATTGATTGTTTATTTGATTTTCTAAATCATTGAGATATACCCAACGATCCATTTTGTGCGTTAATTCATCTTCGACGAGCTGTTTTTTATCTAGAAGTTGCTGCAAATACTCAAAATTGGTTGATTCCATGGATATCTGAGCTTCCAGCTCGGATAGCTGCCGTTCCAAAGCGGCAATATCCTCATCAATCCTTTCGAATTCGTACTGCTCTTTATATGAGAATTTCAATTTCGTACTCTTTTTACTATTCAGACCGGCCGATTGTACTTCAGTGTCCGGAGATGACTTCTTACCGAGTTGCTTTGATTTATCAATTTCCAAGCGTTCTTTTTCCTCTGATTGATGAATTTCTAAATAATCGGAATACCCCCCCGGATAGTGACCAATAGAGCCGTTGCCCTCTAAAGAAAAAATCCTTTGAACAACACGGTCTAAAAAATAACGGTCATGGGAAACCACAATTACGGCTCCCGGGAAGCCTTCTAAATAATCTTCCAGAATCGTTAAGGTTTGAATGTCCAGATCATTGGTTGGCTCATCAAAAAGAAGCACATTCGGAGCGTCCATAAGAATTTTGAGTAAATACAATCTTTTGCGCTCTCCGCCGGACAATCTGCCTAAAACAGTGGAGTGTGTAGAGGAAGGAAATAAAAATCGCTCAAGCATTTGTGATGCGCTCATTGTACCATCAGGGGTTACAATCTGGTAGGCAACGGCTTGAATATATTCTATGACACGAAGGGATAAATTCATCTCTTCATTTTCCTGAGAATAGTACCCTAGTTTTACCGTATCCCCAATTTCGATCGTTCCTGAATCCGGAAGGACTTCCCCCATAATCATTTTTAATAGGGTAGACTTACCATAACCGTTGGGCCCTATGATACCGATTCGATCATTGCGCAGTATCGTGTACTCAAAATTTGATATGAGACACTGTTCACCATAACTTTTCGAAATATGCTTCATCTCAATAATTTTTTTTCCTAGTCTTGAACTGATGCTCTGCATCTCAAGCTTGCCGGAACTCGTTTTGGACAACGATTTCTTTAACTCATCAAAACGTTCTATACGAGATTTTGATTTGGTTCCTCTGGCCCGAACGCCGCGTTTTATCCACTCCAGTTCGGAACGGTATAAAGTTGAACGCTTACGTTCTGTAGCCTGTGTCATTTCATCCCGTGCGATTTTTGTGTCCAAATAATAGGAGTAGTTTCCATTATACGTATAAATCGTCAGGTCTGATAGCTCGGCTATTCTATTTGTGACACGGTCTAAAAAATAACGATCATGGGTGACAATTAAAATGGCACCCGAATATTTTGCCAAGTATCGCTCAAGCCAATCAGCCATTTCGTTGTCAAGATGATTGGTCGGTTCGTCTAATATGAGGAGCTCAACCGCGCATACGAGAACCCCCGCTAATGCGACTCGCTTCTTCTGGCCTCCTGACAAGTGATGAACAGGCTTATTAAAATCTGTAATTCCAAGCTTTGTGAGAATAGTTTTACATTCATATTCCAATGATACGCGTTCATTCTCAGAAATATCTTGCAAGACCTGTTCAAGAACAGTCAAATCTCTTTGAAAAATAGGATTTTGCGGAAGGTAGCCGATCCTTACGCCGTTTGTTATCGTTATAGAACCACCTTCAGCATCTTCTTTTCCTGCTATTATTTTTAATAATGTGGATTTACCGGTTCCGTTCATACCGATCAAACCGATTTTATCGCCTTCGTGTATACTGAGGCTTATGTTTTCCAGAAGAGGCTGTTCTGTATAGCTCCGTGTTATTTTATCTGCATTTAAAAGGATCACGATGAACTCCTTGCTAATTTACTTTTTCCATACGATATATTATACCATCATTCGCTACCGAAAGATTCAAATAATTCGTTTTATCGAAGAAAATTAAGGGTACAATATTAATTAAATAGAAGAAAGGGGAATGATTCCATTGAAACGATCCTATAATAAATTAGTGAGAGATAAAATACCACAGTTGATAAAAGATAGCGGAAGAAGTTGCACTTCGCGTATCCTAAGCGAGAAAGAGTATTTTGATGCGCTGCTGGACAAGATCGTTGAGGAAATTGAAGAATACCGGATCAGCAGCAACGAGGAAGAGCTTTCAGACGTCTATGAGGTATTGGATTGCCTCGTGGAGCTCAAGGAATATGAACCGTTGCATCTCGATTACCTTCAATTGATTAGAAGAGAGCAGAGAGGCTCCTTCAAAGACAGGGTTCTTTTGCTTGAAGTGGATGATACAATCAAGTAATCGAATCTAGCATCCATAACCAAAATGCTTTCAGTTTTTATTGTTTTGTTTCAGTTATGAAAAGGGGGAGTGATTTTATGAAGAAAATACTTGTACCGATCGATGGCTCAAAACATGCTGATTTAGCGATGGCAAAGGCAAAGGAATTTGCAGAAATGTTTGGCAGCTCCGTTGTACTGTTACATGTAAATGATTTTCATCAGCATATGTTCAATTATAATGCCGGTGTTGAGGAACACTTCATTGAACTGTTTGAACAGATGTCAATGAATATTCTGGAGGGCGGCAAGGAAAAGTTGTCAGCGCTAGGCGATCGGGTTGAGACTGTAAACTTGGAAGGCGGTGTTGCAACAAAAATCATTGATTACGTCAATGCAAATGATTTCGACATGGTGATTATTGGCTCTCATGGAAAAGGAGCTTTGCATAGTTTCCTCATGGGCAGTGTAGCCCATAAAATCATTATGCATGTCAATAAACCCGTTCTGGTTGTAAGAGAACTGAATGCGCAGGAAACCAAACAAAAGACAAAATAAATGAATTGAATTGAAAATAGGAGAATAAATTGATTGATCTGCAGAACCTTAATAATTACATTATGGTTTTGCAGATTTTTTTTCGAGATTGAGGAATACTATTTGTGATTTGGTAACGGATTA
>CAKMKG010000022.1 GCA_927441425.1 uncultured Bacillota bacterium
TATACTTAATGTTGCGATATTTTGCGAAAGTGGGGTGAAATAATGGCAAATATTAAATCAGCAAAGAAAAGAATCAATGTTATCGCAAAAAAGACAGCAGTGAACAGAAGAGTTAAATCTCATCTGAAAGCGATCGTCAAAAACTTTGAGGGAGCACTCGCTACCGGAGATTTTGATACAGCAAAAGCAAAGCTGGCTTTAGCGGAAAAGAGACTGATGCAGGCTGCTTCCAAAGGAACGCTTCATAAGAATGCAGCTTCCAGAAAAGTTTCCAGAATGACAAACAGATTCAACAAAGCAAACACAAAATAATCTCACCCGTCCCCACAGTGCATAAGTTAAATGCACAAAATACAGACAAATTGATCATGCCAAAGCCGGCGGTGTCTCCCGGTTTGTGGCATGGTTTATTTTTTGCGTTCGCGATTTTTATTCGAGCAGCTTTAAGACGCACATAACTTCCATCTGAATCCCTACGGAGATGCATTTTTCATCCACCTCAAATCCCCCAGAATGAATCCCTTCATTTTCTCTTCCTTTGTATCCACTACCCAGAAAGAAAAATGCACCGGGAACCCTTTCCAGATAATATGCAAAATCTTCAACCCCCATCGTAGGCTCCTTCAGTTCAACGATTTTTTCGATTGCTGTCTCACAGATAGCAACACTTTTTATGATATCTACGATCAGATTATCATTCATCAGAACAGGATAACCTTTTCTAAATCTAACCTCTGCCTTCGCTCCATGGGCTTTTGCAACCCCCTGGGCCATTTCCTTTATCCTGTTCCTTAAAAATCCCCTGCTTCCATGGTCCAACGCCCGGATGGTTCCCTCCAAAATCACGGTATCAGCAATCAAATTGACCGCTGTTCCCCCGTGAATCGTTCCGATGGAGATTACCGCAGAATTCAAGGGGCTGATATTCCGTGCTGTGATACTCTGCACTCCGGTCACGATCTGTGATGCTGCGACAATCGCGTCAATTCCCAGATCGGGATAGGCTCCGTGGCTGTTTTTCCCTTTTACCGTAATTTGAAATGTATCCGAAGATGCATGCACCTTGCCATATTTGATACCGATGGTACCGGCCGGAAGATCAGGCTTGACGTGGAGTCCCAGAATATAATCTGTCTTAGGATTTAAACATCCTCTTTTGATCATTCGCTTAGCGCCACCGGTCGTTTCCTCTGCTGGCTGAAATATAAATTTAACATTCCCATTAATACTATTCTTAATTTTGCTTAAAACCCTTGCAGCTCCAAGCATTATTGCCATATGAACATCATGTCCACATGCGTGCATCATACCTTTTCGTTCCGACGAAAATGGAAGAAATACCGTTTCCTGTATCGGCAGTGCGTCCATATCGGCACGCAAAGCGACCGTCTTATTTTCCTGATTTTTCTTTAAGCTCCCTACAATACCAGTCGGAAGCATCTTGACGACAGCAATATCAAGGTTTTTCAATTCCCATTGGATTCTTTCCGCTGTTCGATACTCCTCATTTCCAAGTTCAGGCCAGCGATGAAAATCCTGTCTTAAATGGGTCGCCCATTTCCCAGCTTCCTTTATCAGTTCCTCTAATTCCAAAAGATTAACCAAGCGAAATTCCCTCCCTGCTGTATTAATTGGAAAATTGTATTAATATAATATTATTGATAGAGCGAAAATAGCAGTAGAAATTTATAAATCAATCCGCTCCCCGAAAATTGAGCGAGCTAATATAAGGAGGTACGAGCTGAATGTCGCCAATGAATAAGCCAAAACATTTAAAACCGGGGGATCGCATCGCATTGATTGCTCCATCTTCCCCTGTGGATGAAGATAAATTAATTCAGGCCATTGATTCTGTTAAATTTCTAGGATTACGGCCTGTCCTATTTCCTTCGGCCACCATGACCCACGGCTATCTTTCCGGTCCGGATTGGATCCGTGCAGCCGATGTCAATCATGCCTTTGAAAACCCTGATATTGACGGTGTTTTTTGTCTTCGTGGAGGTTATGGAGTTACCCGGATCTTAAACAGCATTGATTTTGAAATGATCTCAAAGAATCCCAAGCTTTTCATTGGCTACAGCGATATTACCGCATTGCACACTGCCTTGAATCAACGGAGCAATTTGATGACCCTCCATTCTCCTATGCCCTTTCGCGGATGGCGCTCCTTAGATCCCGTAACACTTAAGAGTTTGACTGATCACCTCTTTTCCAGTATTCCCGCAGGACTTACGCCCAGCATCGCTGGTGAAGCCATCGAAACCATCTATCCAGGTACTGCAACAGGACCGATGATCGGAGGAAATCTTTCTCTTTTGGTTGCAACCTTAGGTACTCCCTATGAGATACATACAAAAAATAAGATCCTATTCATTGAAGAAGTGGATGAAAAGAATTATAAAATAGACAGAGGTCTGACATCCCTCTCCCTAGCAGGCAAATTTTCGGAATGCAATGGGATTATTCTTTGTACTTGGGCTGACTGCGGAGATCCTGACCTGTCGCCGGAAAAAAATCTTACGCTTCACCAGATATTTGAGGAAGTGGTGAAGCCTTTTTGTAAACCTACCATTAATAACTTTAGAGCGGGACATGTTTACCCACAGATTACTATTCCCATGGGCTCCAAAACGAAGCTTGATGCGACAAAAGGAACGGTTGCCTTCTTGGAGTCGGCAACACAATAAAAGCGCTGGCTTAGGGTATTCCCTTGAGAATACCCATGCACAGCGCTTAATAATTTTACTAAGCTTATAGATTTTTGTGTCTTTGTATTTTTTTTGTAGTGGTCTTGATAAACTCATCCCTTCGGACTGCAATATTTCTAACTCTTTTATAGATTGGAAGTTTTTCATTGATCTCAGATATCACTTTTTTTATCAGTGACTGAACTTCGTCTTCTCCAAAGCTCTCGCCGAATTCTTCATAGATTACGTCATAATTAGGACGAATTTGCGCTCCGACCTGTGTGTCATCATGACTCTCGTCAAAAAATTCATGAACTAAACTTTCCTGAATATATTTATTCCGGTTGATATAGAACTCGACTTCCTCCGGATAAATGTTTTTCCCCGTTTTCGTTACGATTACATTCTTCTTTCTTCCGGTAATATAGAGCCATCCCTCATTGTCCAGAAAACCGAGATCTCCCGTGTAGAACCAGCCGTCTTTAATGACCTCATCTGTTTTATCCGGCATGTTATAATAACCAAGCATAAGATTCGGTCCCTTAAAAATAATCTCTCCGATGCCATCCTCGTCCTTATCGATGATTCGGATTTCTCCGCTTACTACGGCAGGTCCTGACGATCCGGCCTTTTTATATCGATTGCAGAAATCAGGAGGTCCTGATACAAGCGGCGCGCATTCTGTCAGTCCATACCCTTGCATCATCGTAAATCCTAAATCTTCGAAGCCTCTTAAAACATTGGGATCAATTGCGGCGGCTCCGGTGATCATCAATCTTAATTTCCCGCCGAACTTCTCATGAACACTATGGAAAAGTTTTCTGCTGCCATCGATTCCCATTGCCTTCATTGTTCTATTGAGCTTGATGGCCTTTCTCAAGACACCGCTTTTTCCAGACTTCTCTGCCTGTTTCCATATCTTGTCATGGATCGACTCAAAAATAAGCGGAACTCCGATCAATACGGTTGCTTGTGCTTCTGCGAGGTTCTTGTTGATATATTTCAGCCCCTCGAAAAACGCAATGGACGCACCTCGATAGAGGATGAGCGACATTCCCATGGTCGATTCAAAGGTATGGTGTATCGGAAGGATTGACAGCGTTCTGTCCTCGGGCGTGATATTTGCGATTTTACAGGTATCCATAATACAGGAAGCAATATTGTAATGGCTTAACATAACACCTTTCGCAGCATCCGTAGTTCCCGAAGTAAACAAAATAATCTTCATCACATTTGGGTCGATTTCTGCATCGATAAAGTCTCGGTTCCCTCCCGCCACAAGCTTTTCTCCTGCAGCAACCAGATCTTCCCATTGAGAGATTCCCCCAATTGAGTTCTCGGCTTCCACAGGCAAAGGTTCGGCAAGATCTGTCCTGTCCCCATAAACCTTCATTTCTATTTTAAATTCTATATCAAAATCCTTAAAATAGTCTTCGAAGCTCTGGGTAAAAAACACTGCTCTGCAGTCTGCCTGTTTGAGAAGATTATAGATTTCGTCCTTGCTGAGTTCTTTGTCCAAGGGCACCACGACACCGGTTCCATTTACGACGGCAAAATACGAGGCGATCCATTCATAGCAGTTTTCCCCGATGATTGCAATCTTGGAATCAGCAAGTCCCATGGCTCGCAATTTTGTTCCCAACGCATCCACATCGTTTTTAACCTGAGCATAGGTTATATGGAAGTAATCGCCGCCCTTCTCTTTCTTGACCAAAAAAGCCGTTCGTTCCGAATAAAGCCGGACACTGGAATTCAGCATGTCCTTTAATGACTCGATCTCTCTGATTTCATGATACTTTGCTTTCATTTTGTTTTCCATTTCATGCTCCTCTGAAAGAATTTTGTTACTACATAATAAAGTATTAATTATCATGTGCTATATTATACGATATAATATCACACATTATATAATACATGAATTGAATCTGTAAGTAAATAAGTATTAAGTATTTCCACACTCCCTTCGGGTATGATATAATAATAGAAAAAAATAGGAGGTCGTTTCACTATGACTGCACATATTTATGCTGCACAAAAGGGCGAAATCGCTGAGTCCATACTTCTTCCGGGAGATCCTCTTAGAGCAAAATTTATTGCCGAAAACTTTTTGGACAGCCCAAAATGCTACAATGAAATCCGAGGAATGCTGGGATATACCGGTACTTATAAAGGGGTCCCCGTTTCGGTGCAAGGCACCGGCATGGGCATGCCCTCCATGGGAATTTATAGCTGGGAGCTGATCAAAGACTATGGCGTACAGAATCTCATACGAGTTGGCTCCGCAGGATCGTTTACCGAAAAGGTGAAGCTCAGGGATATCGTATTTGGTGTCAGTGCCTCCACCGATTCCAATTATGTTCATACCTTTGGAATCAACGGAACCTACGCTCCATGCGCTGATTTTGATTTGCTATTAAAGGCAAAAGCCTCAGCAGACAAGCTTGGGCTAACGGTCCATGCAGGTAATATCGTATCCTGTGACGTATTCTACGAACAGCAGGAAGGTTGGTGGCAGAAATGGGCTCAAATGGGCGTTCTGGCGGTGGAAATGGAAGCTGCCGCCTTGTATATGAACGCTGCGTATCTGGGTGCAAAGGCTCTATGTATCGTTACCATCAGTGATCACTTCATCACTTCGGAACAGTCTACCTCGGAAGAGAGGGAAAAAACGTTTACCGATATGATGAAAGTCGCTTTGGAGACCGCAATTGCATAAATAAGATATCGTACTAACTACCCCCTGGACATTTGTGCTGAATTTTTCAGGCAATAGCCCACGGGGTTTTTTGCTTGTTTTACAGCTCCCAATTCTTCATGTTTCTTCTAAAGTGGGAAAACCACTTTATGCTCACAATCATCAATTGCATAGCAATCTTCGTTAAACAAGTTGAGGCAGGCAGAAACGGCTTCTGCGTTATAGCTCGTTCCAGAATTCTTCCGTATTTCTTCCAGCGCCATTTCCAAACCCAGTGCCGGACGATATGGGCGATGAGACATCATTGCTTCGACGACATCGCCAACCATCAGAATCTGTGCTTCGATAGAGATATCTTTTCCAATCAATCCTCTTGGGTATCCTTTTCCATCACAACGTTCATGATGCTGATAGATTGTTTCACCTACCATTTTCGGCAAATCCACCTTCATCAACATTTCATATCCGTTGTGAGGATGATTTCTGATCATTAGGATTTCAAGTTCATTGAGACTTCCCGGCTTTGACAGGATTTCAGTTGGGATTGCAATCTTTCCAATATCATGAATATATCCAATCATCCTGATATACTCCACTGTCTTTTCATCCAGATTCATCTTTTCCCCTATGGCGGCGGAAAGGTTTCCTACCCTCCTCTGATGTCCGGCAGTATACGGATCCCGGGCTTCTACTACAGAAGAAAGCAGTGAAATAATCCCTTGCATTGCTCCCTGAAGAGCCTTAGTTCGTATCACAACAATTTCTTCCAATCCCTTTTGGTATAGCATATTCAACTTTTCAAGCTTGGACTTTTCATCCACAAGCACTTTTAGCTGTTCTGCATGGCGGACTGTCTTCAGAAATATGTCTTTATTGATTGGCTTTGTAAGATAGTCATTTGCACCACTTTGGACTGCTTTTACGGCAGTATCTACCGTCGGTTCCCCTGTCATTATGATAATTTGAATAGTGAGTGATTTTTCTCTGATTTTCTGCAGTAATTCAATGCCTGAAATCTTAGGCATGATGATATCAGTAATAATAATATCATATTCCGCCATCGATAACATTTGAAGTGCCATAAATGCATCGGAAGCAACATCAACCTCAAAGTCCTCTTTCTTTAAAAATTCGGCTAAGGTGATTCGCATACTTTTTTCGTCATCAACAATTAAGACTTTGCTCATATCATTCTACCTCATAAACTCCAACCATTATCGACGGGTAACACCAACAGGAATTTTGTGTAGTATCCCTCTTTGGAATCTATCTCGATTGTTCCATGGTGGTCTTTTACGATTCCGAAGCTGATGGATAATCCTAGTCCAGTCCCAATATCCTTCGGTTTTGTTGAAAAAAATGGTTCAAAAATTTTGTCACGGATTTCCTTTGAAATACCATTTCCATGATCCTCCACCGTGATCCGAATCCAGCGTCTGTCTTCTTCTGTAAATTGAATGCATTTCAATTGAATCACCTTATCCTCGTGATAATTCGGATATTTTTCATTCAGTGCATCCCTTGCATTCGTCATCAAATTCATTAAAACCTGCTGAATCTGCTGGCTTCTGCATTTAATATCCGGTAGTTCTTCCTCCAGGTCAAGTACCAGTGTAATCTGATCGCGCTTCACAACTGTTTTAATCAAAGAGATGGTTTGATTGATAATATCATAGATATTTGCATAGCTATGTGACTGCTTTTCCTGTCTGGAAAACTGCAAGAGGTTTCTGACTATCACGGCCACACGTTCCGTTTCATGGATAATCTCACCGGCATATTTTGCCGCTTCTCCATCTTTTCTTTCATCAATATCCAGAATTAATTGGGCATAATTCATAATTCCGTTGATTGGATTGTTAATCTCATGGGCAACACCGCCGGCAAGGGTTCCGATCGCCTCAAGCTTCTGCTGCTGCCTCAGTTGCGCTTCCACTTCATTCTTCTCATTTTCAAGTTTTTTTCGTTCTGTAATGTCCCTTGCGAATACAAGGGCCCCGTCAAGATTTTTATAATGCAGCGGTACTGCTGTAACATCAACATCAACAGGTGTGCCGTCAAGTTTTACAAAGATTTCTTCGTTGGAGGGAACAGATTCTTTTCCTTCATTCAATTGAATGATCCTTTTTCGGATGATATCGTGATAATCGGGATGAAAACGATTCATGACCGGCGTTCCGAGTAGCTCATCCACGGAATCCGCTCCAAAAAGGGAGACTGCAAAATGATTTAAAAACTTGAATTCTCCACCCGTTTGTATGAAGATCGCCTCCGGCGCGCTCTCAATCAACAAGCGGAAACGCGCTTCACTCTCCTGAAGCGCTTTGGTTGCCGCGGCTCTTTCTGAGATATCATGAATGATGGAATAAATCAATTGCTTCCCTTTTATCATGATCGGTCCGCTGTAAACTTCCACATCAAGAGCTTCTCCGGATGCAATCACATGTTGGAAAAAGAAATGATTTTCTCTAAAAGAAGTCGCATTTTCCATATTCCTTTTTACTGCTTCGGTACTCAAAACATTAATTTGATCAATCCTCATCGATTTTAATTCATCAACAGACCACCCGTAAAATTTTGCAGCAGCCTGATTCGCATCAACGATCATCCCATTCTCGGGATCAAGCAAAAGCATACATGCGTAATTGTTATGATAGATACTCGTATATTTTGCTTCTGACTCGGCTATCTGCAGCAACGCTTCCTTTCTTTCCTTTTGCTGAAGCAGCAGTATACTTAACAATACAGTTCCGGCGGGATAAATCAACATAACAGGCAAACTAATCGCCTGCAAAACTTCCATAGACTGGGGCCAAGGTATTAAGGCTGTGCAAGCAAGCATGACAAGATGAACGACAATCCCAAAAATATAGATATTAAGCCAGCGATGTTTAAATTTTCTATTTAGTAAATATCGTCGCCAAAGAATTCCGAGTACCGTTGACTCTATTAAAACAGCTACTCCCATCCATACGCCGGCACCACCTAAAAATATCCGGAATGCTGATAGTATAATAGACGCAACAATAGCGGGGATCGGACCAAAAGTCAATGCGGTAACACTGATAAGAATAGAACGGGTATCAAAGATAATTCCGGAGGTTAATTGGAAAGGAACCATCATAATCGCCAGTCCGATGAGGCCGATCAGGATGCCGTTTATATAAGGAACTGTCTTTTGATTTCGGAAACGAATTACAGAAGTAAATTCATAGACAATCACAAGTGCCATTAATAGAGCCGCATTATTGATCAATCCTACAAAAAGTTCAACATCCATAGTAACCATCTCCTGTTTGATCGCAGTACTAACGATTGGTCGGTATGACAATATTTTATGATTTAAGTATAAGATACTATTCATTTCGACAAATTGCAAGAATTTTCACGCAATTTGTCCTATGATGGATGCATTTGCTCCTAGATTTCCAAAGGGTTTATCGGATATAATATTTGTAGCAATATCGAATCGATAAAATGTAAATAATTATACTAGGAATATACATTGCCGAAACCAATATTATAGAATATAATGAATTTGCATAAAATATAGTAGCACTATTGAAAATTAAATGGAGTCGATTATGAAATATCGTTTTTATTTGCGTCTAACTATTCCTGACGGCAATTGGATAAAAGTTGGTGATAACCATGAGATTCTATGGGATAATCGTGATCTGATCAAAGCATCAAGTGGTTGGCTTATCGTCAATCAAGAAAAGATTGGAACCGCTTCTGATTTTGTTCCCACGCTTCACCGAGGAATCATAGAATTGAAAAATTCTTCCGAAGCATATACGGAATATGAATTACACCATGGCTTAGGAACCATAAAAAAAGTGCTGTCTTTTTATGAAAAACTGCTACACGATTGTCAGCAATACCCTTATTCTGAATTGTGCGGCGGCATCGCCGGCTGAATTGAAAGAAGGTCCTCTGTGAAAGAGGACCTTCTTTTTTGTTTGCTCTTATTCAAGCGATACAAGAATAACCCTATTACGCTTTTTTAACGACCGGCAACCAGATTTCGCTTTTGTAATTCTGGGATAACGTATCACCTTCCGGGTATACTTCAATGTCAGGTGCATCAGCATATTCATATCCCGAGGTTGGCAGCCATTCAGTTACAACTCGTTTCTGTAGCTCCTGAATGGCCTGGGGCATTGGGCCGACACATTCAAAGATCGCCCAGGTTGCAGCAGGAATCACATGTTCAACAGTATTTTCAGGTGCCTTCCTGTCTGTTGCGCAGGCGATATAGTAATCAAAATCCTTCCCGTTCATACATGTGCTGACTCCCAATACCCCACAGGGTTTCTGATCGGAAAGCTTGCAAATCACCTCAAACATACCATTTTGGAATGTCTCAGTCCAAAACTGCGGCACACGTTTCATGCTTTCCTCAACAGTCATATCCAGATGCTCCATAACACCTACGATACGAAATGCTTCCTTTTTTTCAATCCGATAATTCATTTCCACATCTCCTTTAATTGTAATTTGGAAATTGATGCGTGGATATGCTTTCAGAGAAACACCCTGAGCGCGCGCTGCGGATGGAGAAATTCCATGTACATTCTGAAATGCCCGATTGAATGCAGTCGGCGATTCATAGCCATACTTCAGGGATAGATCAATGATCTTACTATCGCAGTTCTGCAATTCAAATGCGGCCGCACTCATTCTTCTCCGTCGAATATACTCTGACAGCGGAACATTCGCAATGTAGGAAAACATTCTTTGAAAATGAAATGTCGAACAGCACGCAATTCTTGCAAGTTGAGCATAGTCAATTTCATTATTCAGATTCTTTTCGATATAACCAATTGCTTGGTTCAATCGATCCAGCCATTCCATCGCATCATCTCCTTTCAATCAAAGTATAGAGAAATTGAAAACTGATATCCTCTCTTTTGATGCACAAAAAAGAGAAGTGATCTTTCCTAATGCCGAACCGAACAAGCCGTATTTCAATTAGCATTCTATTATTCCGTAATCGCTTTGCAGAATTTGCGTACCTTGTCATCCAATTCCTTGGCACTCATCTTTTTTACATCCTCGAATCCCACTGTCTCATAGGTTCTGTTTCTTGTCAGCTTTTCCTTCATTTTTGCGAAGCATTTGTTCGTATTTGTTCCGGGGCTATGGGTAGCAAATAGAAAAATACGTTTGTCTTTAATTACGTTTTCGGAAAGGAATGCATTGATCGGCGGTGTAATACTTCCAGCCCAGATCGGCGTTCCGATTATGAGTTTATCATAGCCTTCAAGATTTAAATTATCATTTAATAATTTCGGTTTTTCATTTAGAATTACGCTTTTACCACCCCAAAAATACTTGCTGGCTCCAGTGCTTGGAATTTCCTTTTCCGGCTTCAATTTGATCATATCTGCCTCGATCCTCTCGGCAATCATCTTCGCTACGAGACTTGTGTTGCCTGTTAGTGAGTAATAAATTACTACGGATTTCACATGTAACCCTCCTTTCCTAATTAAACCAGTTTTCTTATTGTAATATCATAATTTTGCTTTCAAATCAACTGATTCCATAAAATCTGCTTTGATAATCTTATTTCGTTGTAATTAGAGGTTTCCGGATTTTAATGAAATTCTAATGGAATCTTAATTGACATATTTTGGTTTTTGTTATATATTGAATTCATATTCAATATATAACGGAGGATTTTTATGGCGAGAACAGAGGGTCAGAACGAGCAAATCAGGGAAGTACGCAAAGAAAAGATCCGGTTAGAAGCACTGCGGCAATTCTCCATGAAAGGCTTATGTGCAACGCGAATACAGGATATTGCCGCAGGTGTCGGAATGTCACAAGGACTCCTTTATCATTACTACTCTTCTAAGGAAGCAATTTATATTGATATGATCGACGATGCTCTTGAGAAAACCAATCAGGCAGTGATTGCTATCCGTGATATGAATGCTTCCGCAAATGAGAAGATCCTCTTCTCTCTCCAGAAGCTTTTTCAAACCATTGAACAAAACGATCGTTTCCGCCAAACTTGCCGACTCATCGCGCAGGCCACCAATTCGGCTGAGCTGCCCGAGGATGTTCAGGATTCAATCCTTCAGAAAAGAAAGATACCCTACCGCATCATGGCAGAAATTTTTCTGCAGGGTCAAAAGGAAGGAAGCGTTGTTTCCGGGGACGCCGATGAATTGGCAACATTATACTGGACCAGCATCAACGGCTTATCAATTTACTATGCAACTTTGAAAGAGATAGATTCAATTCCGGACTATAAGCTGCTTGCAGCAATGTTTTTAAAGGATATCCATTTCAAAAGGGATTCACTATAAAATGATTGGAGATTAGATTATGAGCGTGAAAGGCAGAATGGTACATTTGATGATGAGATATCGTCACCTTCTGAAAGGGAAGATAAGGCGGGAAATCATTGACAAGAATACCTCCATCGAGAGACTGCGGATGGAATGCGAGAAAACAGCGGAAAGACTGGCAAATATCCCTGAGGACGTAACGATTGACAAGGCGGCATATCTCCCACGCTATGGGGAATGGATCAAGCCCGACGGAGCCGATGAAGGCAAAGCAATCTTATACTTCCATGGAGGGGGCTTCGTCATGGGCAATGTGAAATCTCACAGAGGAATTGTCTCTAACTTTGTTAAAATGGTGGGATATAAAGCATTATTATTTGACTATCGCCTTGCTCCTGAGTTCCCTGCGCCTGCAGCGGTCAATGATTCATCTGCTATTTACAGCTGGATGCTGGAACAGGGTTATCTGCCGGAGAATATCATCTTTGTAGGAGATTCCGCTGGCGGTGGGATCGCACTAGGTACGCTGATCAAGTTAAGAGATGACGGCATTCCTTTGCCTGCTGCTTGTGTCGCCTTTTCACCGAGCCTTGATATGACGATTTCCGGTGAATCCCATCTGACGCGTGCAAAGGCTGACCCATGTACCCCAAAAGGGATGACCGAGACGTATTATGATTACTATGTCGGGGATGGAAATCCTATGCACCCGTATAGTTCACCGTTGTTTGGCGACCTGACAGGTTTGCCACCGATCATGATTCATGTCGGCAATGATGAAGTCCTGCGGGATGACGCAACCCGCTTTGGAGAAAAGGCCGACTTTTTCAATGTGGATGTCCGCGTAAAGGTCTGGAAAGGCATGTTCCACTGTTTTCCTCTTCTTGCTCCGATGTTTGAAGAAGCGACAGAAGCGATGAAACAGGTTAATGCTTTTATCAAACAAAATATGCATAAGGAAAACGGAGCTGCTGCCGCCTTCCTGTATATGATGATGTATCTTCGATTTTAAATCAGCACGAAGTAGATCAAGAGACAACTGCAATCATGCTACAATTTCTACTTCATTGGAATCAGGATCAAGGATGCAGCTTTCATAATACCCGTCCCCTGTCTCCCTTGGCCCGCTCTTTAAAGAAAACCCTGCTTTGACCAGAATTTCTGTTAGCGCTTCAACCTTTTCCCTGCTTCCAACACAAAAGGACAGATGCGTCAATCCGTCGGACGCTCCAGTTTTATCTCTTTCAGCTAGATCTGGTCTTTGCATGAGTTCCAGC